>JAGHUA010000003.1 GCA_018065085.1 Candidatus Liminaster caballi
GGAGCGGCCCACGACACGACCTGGGCTGTTGGTGTGCCAGTGACCGGCACCGTAGCATGTGGAATATGCAGACGTGTCAGATGTCACAGATGAAGGCACCACGTCACAGTAGCGGCCATGCTTCAGGCGGGCGATGTTGTTGCCGGATGCTGATGTGAGACCCTGCACGACTCGCTCCGTATCGGTGTGCGGGTCGTAGATGTGCCACTTGCCATCGGTCGGGCCGATCTGGTTCTGGTATGCCTTCCACCACTCCTTGAACGTGGTGATGTTCACGCCCAGGTTGTCCATGATCTCATAGACGCAGGCGATGAAGCCCTCCAGGCCGAACACCTTGTTCACGCCGGTGTCCTTGTTGTACTCAGTGTCGAGCGTTCCGAAGCTGTCACGCACGCCGCAGGTATAGTCCGGACTGTTACCGAAGCCGTAGATGCGCTGATCGTCGCGGTTGCCATAGTAACAGCGTGATAGGATGGCCATCGTCTTCGACTCCTCGTATGGGATGGAGCCGTAGCCACGGCCACGCATGTGGCAGAGGTTGAACAGATCCTTGTAGGTGTAGTTCATTGCCGAGATAGGTGCGGCTGTCGGGTTGCCCTCTGAGTCGTATCGCCACTCTGATGACGTGGTAGATGTACCCGTACCTCTTCGAGTCTTACGTCCGGCGATTGAGCGCGCCTGTCCGAGATCGTCGAGGCTGACCGAGTAGATACCCACCAGGGCAGACTCATGCAGCACCCACCCCGGCTCGATTGCCTCGATGTCCGTGCTGTCCACCGCGAAGGCTTCCAGGTTGTCGAAGCCCCTCATGCAGGTGAAGTAGAGCCAGCGGGCACCTGTCGGGATGTCGCGGAACACGTAGTCGCCGTTCTCGTTCTTGAAGTCGATGGGCGAGCCGGTCGTGCCCGTGATGCTGAAGGCATGCACGCTCAGCACCTTGTTGTTCGCGTCGGTGAATACCGCGCCGTATGTCGCGTTGATCAGTCCGATGTATCGGGCCTGCTTGCATCCGAGCACGTCCAGACGGTACACTGCACACGATGCCAGCGTGCTGATGGCATCCTCAGGCATTGCTGCACCCACACGGCAGACGTTACAGTTCAAGCCCATGTAGTCGCGGTAGAGCAGCGTCGAGAGCTTGCCGCCTCTCTTGACCGTCCACGTTGCCTCAGGCTCGTCGTGGCCGTAAGACAGCAGGGTGTGCTTCTTCTGGTTCTTGAAGTCGTTCACGCCCTTATACCAGAAACGAGGCACGCGGATGAAGAAGTCATAGCCCACACCGAGAGCGTCGCCGTTGTCGCTTGACTCCACGTCGTCCGGCATGTAGCGGTAGTCCTTGGTCGATATAGGCTCCACCACCATCGTGCCCTTCGCGGCGTTGTATTTGCCGCGCACTGGCAGGCAGCGCTTGCGGAGTGCCAGGATGTAGCCGGACGGCTCGTAGTCCTTGCCCGTTCCGTAGCCCGTGCCGTTGTCGAGGTTGGTGATGTTGGCCGGGTCTGTCTCCAGATCACTCTCCACGTAGTCGGAGTAGAGCGCGTTCTTGACAGCGAGCTCAGGGAATGAGCGCTGCCATGAGTTGATCAGCTCCTCCTCAGTGTATGACAGCAGTCTGCACTTGCCGATGATGGCCGGTGTCGATTGCTGTGTCATCGTAGCGTCGAGACCTGCCAGCTTCATTCCTGCCAGCTTGGTCATGATGTCCGCGTTCACTGTAGCGTTCACGCCTGTGACGCGCACGGTCTTGAGCTTCGAGCCGGATGCAGACGCGAGCGTTGTCAGCAGCTCCCAGCCGTTGATCTGTGGGCAGTCCTCCACCACGAGCGTGTCGATGTTGGCCGCGTTCTGGAACGAAATGCCCGAGCGCGTGAGGTTTTGCAGGAAGCGCATCTGTAGGTTCTTGTAGGTCGATGGCAGTTGCAGGCGTGTGATCTTCGAGGCTTCGGCCAGCACCACGCGCTGAAGCTGTGAGTCGTTACCCAGCAGCGTGATCAGGCGCGGGCAGTAGGTGGCGTTCACCGTCGTGATGTAAGTGCGACGGATGTCCAGCTCCTCCAGGAACGGCATGTTTCCGAGGTCGAGCGTCGTCAGATAGCCCTCGTTGTGGTTGGTCGGCACGTATGACGCGCCACCGATCACGAACTTGCGCAGCAGCTTGAGCTGAGCGATGTCCCACGAGTAGGCCGATGGCGTTGCCTCGTGGATGTCCAGCTCCTCCAGCTTATCAGCACCGAAGATGTAGAGCTGAGTGCCCGAGCCGCTGTTGGTGGTGTAGGTCCTGAGCGTTGCAGTCTCACCAGCTTCGAGATATACGGAGTCGGTGGCCACGTTCGCGCGGTCCACGCCCACGCCGAAGTATCCGGCCTTCGCTGCCTTGATGTAGATCTTGATGTTGGTGCCGGTGACACGCATTGACATGACGCTGTTGAAGAGGTCGCCCGTCTGGTAGAAGCCATCACGGAAGAGGAAGCGGGTGCGGATGAACTCCTTCAGGCGCTGGATGCTCAGTCCATGGAGCGCGTAGAGGTAGTTGACAGTCGAGGTCGCTGTCCTCACATACTTGCGCTCGCCGTCGAACGAGCTCACCAGCTTCGGCCACTTGCTCAGGCGGTCAGTCACCCAGTATTTCACCAGGCCATCGTAGCTGAACGGACGGATGCCGCCCGTCTCCACTGCACGCATGTCTGCCACTACCTTGGCCAGGCTGATGGTCTTTGATCCATAGTCGTCGAGCCAGTATTCGCCCGTCGGTCCTGCGTTGCCTATCTGTGAGAAGATCACGCTGTCGTGGCCCTGATATACGCCACCCTCGTCATCGTTCGGGTCGAGCAGGACGGGCACGGTCAGGCCGCAGTCGTTGTCTGATCCGAGAATTGTGTCACCGTCGTACAGATGCTGGAACGATGCACGGATGAGGTTGTCCATATACATGTAGAACGAGATCATCATGTTCTTGCTTCGCTGATCCACGGCGGCGAGGTAATCGGTCACGGCCGCATAGCACAGAGTCGAGTGGACGTTTGCCTCCTTGTGAAGCTCACGCTGCCACTTGGCGAGGCGGTTGGCCTTGGTGCCAGGGACAGACTGTCCTCCGAGGTTGATGGTGCCGTCTGCCTCCGTGAGGTGGTGATTGCAGTCCTGACAGAAGCGCAGCCACTTGTAGAGGTTGTACGGCAGTTTCTGTCCGCTCTCGTAGAGGTCGTTCAGATCATCATCGTCCGGGTATCGGCTCTCGAAGTATGCCAGCCAGGTCGGGGTGTCACCGCTGCCCAGCATATCGTCCACGCCGTTCACGCCCTGGAACCAGTCGAGCGCGTCATATTTCAGCAACTCGAAGCACTCCACGGGGTTGAGACAGTCGCCCTGTGCGGTCCACTGTCGCGTGGTCGTATTGAAGTAGAAGCGGCCGGTGGTATCGTCGAAGCCTGCACTCACGTAGTGATAGTAGTGGTAGTCGTGGCCATCGTCAGACGTTGCTGACGGGTTGCCGTCGTAGCGGTACGTCTTTCCCAGGTCGAAGTCCTGCACGGCAGCGTTCATCTGAGCGAGTGTCTTGTCAGTCTCCACGAAGTCATCGACGGCTGGCACCTCATGGAAGGAGCCGCGCTTGTTGTCGCGGTAGAAGCGGACGTTCGGGCCGCAGAACTCGCTGAACATGTAAACCTTCGAGGCATCCATGGTCGCGTATTTCTCTGCCACATACTGAGAGGCGCGGAGAGTGAGGAGTGACGACTTGTTCACCCCGTCCTCCTTCCTGGTCAGCACTACCTCCACGAAGTCGCCATAGCTGAGACAGCCCGAGTTGTAGCCGGACACGGCCTCAAAGCCGAAGACCTTGGCATCGCCCTTGTCCTCGTTCCAGTTGCCCTTGGCGTGGAAGTAGCCATAGGACGGACTCGTCGCATCCTCACTGAAGCGGTCGGTGCGGAAGAAGGCCACGGGAGTCGAACAGATCGACGTGTTGATGATGTTCGCCGGTTTCTTGGCATCGTTGGCCACCTGAGCCGGTGTCATGTAGTCATCGCCCAATGCACGCTGTAGCTCATTGAAGAGCTGGGTCATCGCGCCGTTGTTAGCGCCACCGCTCTCAGAGTAGTCCACCTTGACCGTGATGATGTTCGTCGGCTGTGAGTTGTCGAGCACCTGCACCTTCTTCTTGGCAGCGTTGGCGGCGCAGGCGTTGTACTTGGCCAGCTCCTCGCCGCTGAACTCCTCCGGCTTGTGGATGAGCGTCACGGTGGCCGTCTTGAGCTTCATCTTCACGTTCTTGATTGGACGCTGTGATGATGTCGTACCCTGATTGGTGACAGTTGCACCACGGGCCACGAAGTCCTGCCACGGACGATCCGGGAAGTAGGCATACACGTCGAGGATGGTGGCCGTCTTCTTGTCTCCGTTCAGCTGCTCGATATACTCAGGGTAGTGGCGCTTGAAGGTCTGGCCGTTCACCACGCTCTCAGAGTCATCCGTTGCCGCGTTCTTGCACAGTACGAAGTATGGCAGGCCGTTGTTGTAGAGAGCCGAAGCCTGGGGTCTGTTCATCGTCGTGTTCTCGCACGTCTGGGGAGCCATGACGCTGTTGAACTGATACTCCTCGATCATGTCGTCCGTGTTGAACATCTTCAGCAGGTAGTTGTTGAACGCCTGCTCGAAGCCGTAGTACGTCTGCCATGCCTTGATGTTATAGAGATACAGGTCGCCCTCGCGTCCGTTGAACGTGATCTGAGTGGCGTGCATGTTGTTCTGGAAGTCGCCCGCGTCATAGTAGCAGGCACCGATCTCCTCGCCGTCGAAGAACAGCTTCACGATACCCTTGCCCGCCATTGACGAAATGCTCGAAGGCTCCACCACGAGGGCGATGTTGGTTGGCGTGCTGTCCTGGATGTCTGCCACGATGGTGTGTGACACCGTTGCACCGTTGTCGGTAGTGAAGACGAAGCTCTTGCCGTCGAGGTAGAAGCCCACGCCGTTCTGGATGCAGCTGATCAGACGGGTGGCATCGTCTGCCACGTTCTTCTTCATGACGGTCATCTGGATGGCCATGCCGGTCGTCTCGATGTACTGGTCATTGAACGGAGAGTAGCGGAGCGTGCCGGTCATGTCTTCAGCTACTCTGAGCGCCATGTTGCCCGGGTCGTTCTCTGTGCCGTAAGCCTCCGTTCCGAACGAGTCACGCACGAAGCCGTTGGTCGAGTAGTTGGAGCCGGACACGTCGAGGCGCACGCCGTTGTTGCTGATGGTGTGGTCTGCCTCCGCGTTCGAGCGGCTTGAGAAATCCATGTCGAATCGCAGCGAGGTGGTCACCTCCTCGATGTCCAGGAGTGAGCCGATGACGCGGAACACAGCCTTGCGTGAAGATACAGCTGCACATGTCACGTAGAAGCTCAGCGTCTCAGATCCATCGAACTTGACACCCGTCACCTTGTGCTTGTAGGTATAGACCTGCGAGCGGTAGGCGATTGTCTGGCTCACCTGCTCATCGTTGAGCATGACAGTGGCGCGCGGGCTGTTGCTCTTCGGGTCATAGACCGCGAAGTTGATCTCCACCGTCTCGTAGAGTCTGGCTTCCGCGTCGGCCTTCTCGCTGTACCACTGCACGGCCACGACGGGGGTGTTGTTGCCCTCCTCGATGCACATGATCGTCGTGTAGAGGTAGTTGCCGACCACGCCTGAGGCCACATCTACACCATGCACGCGGATAGGGTATGCGCCATGGCTGAGCGTCTTGCGGAGGCAGTCCTTCGGGTTGATGCTGATGCTGTGGCTGTAGGTATCGGTCACTATTGCCGTGCCGAGCACCTGCCACCTTCCGTCCAGGTAGATCTCCGTCGTTGCCTCGATGCCCTTGTCTGAGGCGTTGTTGGCGAACTTGTAGAGCGGGATGGTCTTCGCCGAGCCGCCCTTCTGCACGCTGGTGGCCTGCGTATATGAGAGCGTCTGCACCGAGGTACAGGTCACGTCCACGGCTGTCACGTTGATGTTGCGGCTGCCCGAGTTCTCGCTGTCATCGTATGCCACGAAGCGGAAGCGGCGCGTCTGAGCGGTCAGGAAGTAGGCCGACATGTCGAAAGTGAAGTCGTAGGTCTCGATGGACGGGCTGGATGCCTTGTTCATGGTCAGCGACTCAAGCAGCTGGGCCGTGTCGCGGTCGTAGATCTCCACGCGCTCGATGTTGTTCAGCAGCTCATCGTTGCCCGATGTGGTAGCCGAGCGGACGGAAGCCTCGAGCACGACTGAGCCACCCGCCGAAGCGTAGAGCGGCGAGTCCTTGAAGGCCATCGACACCACGGTGCCAGTGCCACCGCCCGTGCCGGTACCGACGGGGAACTGAGCCTCGTCGCCGATTTGGTCGCCTGCCTCGTTCACGAGTGCGAGCTTCACCACGCCCTGAGTCTCTGTGTCCACCTTCACGCCCGTCGGGATGTGCTCGAAAGCACCGCCGGTGGACAATGCCTCCTTGCCGCCCTCCTTGGGCGCGTCCTCCGTCTTGACCTGCGAGTCGCTGCCGCCGAAGTCACGCCAGAGGCCGATGGTTCCGAAGTCTGCCACGTTGCCGCAGAACATCTTCGTCTCGCGCTTGTTCTCAGCCACCGAATAGGAAATAATGAGGCCCGTCTTGGCGTATGTCACGCCGCTGGTGCGCTGGAAGGCCTGGAGCGCCACGACAGCAGACTCCAGCGTGTAGAAGCTGCCAGCCGAAGGAGGGCCGACCGTCTCTTCCATGATGATATACGCCTGTGATCCGTTAGGCAGAGAGCCGAAGTCCTGCCAGTTGTCCGTGTTGAGCCAGTTGGTCTCCGTCACGCTCTTGCCCACGTACTGGTAGGTCTTCCACACCCCTGCACTGAGCTCGAAGGAAATGATCAGACCGGCTGCAGCCACGCCTGCCTTGTAGGTGGCATGAAGTGCCGACAGCTTAGTGTTGAGCGCGTCACACAGCACGTAGTAGCCCACCACGGGCACCTCGTTCGTGACGTTGAAGATGCCAGCCTCTCCTGATGCTGCACCGTACTCCGTCCAGTTGGCCGTGCGTCCTAACTCCTGAATGGTCGAGCCAGAGAACTGATACGACTCCCATCCGGTCACTCCCTTGAAGGTCACGATGAGACCGTCATGCACCAGGTGCACGTAGGGGGAATTCTCCACGGCTGCCTTGGACATGAGAGTCTTGACCATGGTGGCCAGATCCTCCACGTCCTTCCATGCCTCGCCCTCCATGCGGAAGACGATCGACTGACGGGTCTTGATCTCCTGGTTGAGATATTCCATGATCGCGTCATCTGCCTCAGACAGCTCTCTGATCTCATACTTGCGTTCGTTGTTCTCTTGACGGAGGTCTTCGATGTCAGTGGTGTGCTGACGCATTTCGTCATGCAGGGAGTCATCCCATTCTGACAGCCATGTGTTGATCTTGCTCAGAGCGTCAGAAGCTCTGAAGCCCACCGTCGAGATCTCGCTGCTGAGCGAAGACAGGATGCTGTCCAGGTCCTCGCTGTCCTCGATGCCATCGAGGAACTTGACGATCTCGTTGAAGTTGTCGATGGCCTCGCTTGCAGAGTCACCGATGAGCGAGTTGAGCCGCGAAGCGAGAGCCGTCACGTCCGAATTGGTAGCAGTGAGCTGAGACTGTAGCCCGTTATTCATTGACAGCATAGCCTGAGCCTGCTGTCCCTTGTACTGCTGAAGCTCTGCTCCCAGCTGGGTGAGAAGGCTGTGAAGGCGGTCGTCCTCCTTCTCACGGGCGGTTGCCTCCTGCTGGATCTCTGCTGACGTGTTCACCTCGTTGATGCGCTGACGGACGTACTCGAAGAGCTGAGCCACGAGGATGTTGGTGACCTCGCCTTCAGTCTCTGCCGCCTCGATCTGCGCGATAAGTGCCAGAATGTTCTGTTCTGTAGTCATGGGATAAAATGTATTAGTTGAACTTATTGTTGAATTGATAGCTGAACAGGCGCGGACGTGTGAACCTGAGGTTCGCCGTTGTCATGCCGTTGCGGTCGTCGCCTTCCACTGCCTTGAACTTGACGGTGTAGGTCGTCGGCTCCTTCGATACGACGGGGTACTCCGTATTCTCCACCGATGGGATCACCTCGAAGTCCTCGCCACCTACAGACAGGAACACCTTGTCAGAGGTCAGCATGTCCTTCAGGAACTCGCGCTCAGCCGGTCGCTTGACACCCGTCGTGATGGTGAAGACGGGCACCGTCTGCTGTCTGATCCGCGCGTCGTAGTAGGAATCCGTCACGGGGTCGTATCTGAGGAAGCTGCTGCCCGTCTCTTCGTCATCCTCCACTGTCTCCTCCGAGCGCTTGGCCTCGCCCACCATTTCGATGCACTCCATGCAGCCGAACGAGTTGCGGAACGATACCAGGTAGCGCTCCTTGGCGGGCGCTGCTCGCTCTATCTGCACGATGGCCGCCAGATTTCCCTGGGGCAGACCTGAGTCCACACCCACATCCGTCCACACCTCGAAGACCGAGCCGAGCACGCCGAGCACGTCGTAGAAATAGGCGCGCACGGCTGCCATGTCTATCGCGTAGAACATGTTCGTGACACCTGGCAGCACCAGAGACTGGCCGCTGATCCGCTCGCGTATATGCAGCGAGTTGTCGTCGCACGGGTAGATACACCACAGCAGGCCCAGCTCACTCTCCCGCATGTTGATGCGGTACTCTGAAGAGCGGGCAGTCATGAAGAAGTTGCCATCCATGGCCATGAAGCGACGGGTGAAGATGTTCCACCCTTCCCTTGCACACTTGCGCCACACGCGCTTCGACACGCCACCGTTCCAGACGGTGATGTTGTTTGACCATCGCACGCCCTTATCGTTCGTCACCACCACCGTGGCCAGGATGCGGTGATCCGTCTGCACTGGCTGGTGGATTAAGTCACCTGCCACCTCCCAGTCGCTGCTCTCTGTGAACAGGGGCTTGAAGATGTCCGAGATATTGACCGAGAAGTCGCCGTTGCCGTTGCCGGTGTACGCCGTGGCATTGCCCACCATGACCTTGTACTCAGCGACGGAGCCGTCCGTCACGTTCAGCATGATGGGGTTGCCGCAGAAGAAGTGACTGCCCGCTCCTGGTTGTGATATGTTGCACGTCATAGTCATCCGTAGATTGTAGAAACAGCCGGACCATCCACCGACACCGAAGCGTCGCGTCCAGAGAGCCAGCTGTCCCTCTCTGGTGATGGCGTTGTCAGGAACTCACGGAAGTCGGCGCGCGTTCCTATATGGTCACGTCGCCAGGCTGCATACAGCTCAGCCGCCTGACCGGTCTGAGGTGCGAGGTTTACGTTTTGCTTCATGGGGCAAAAATAGGGTTAAAAGTTGAAAAGATAAAAGACAAAAACAATCAGGTCTCAGCGTGGAATGAAACATAAAAATCCACATGCAGCGTCTCGTTCCATTCGTCGTGCGTCCACTCGTTGTAGCATGACATGATCACGTCCACCGTGAACGGCACCTGGAGCGTGTCGTGATAGCTCGAAGGCGGTCGGATGGCATAGGCATCCGCATAGTCCGGCTCATGATCCAGCTGCTCGCTCGTACTGCGCACACAGCATCTTGTGCTTATCTCCCATTCCGTGATAGCGGAAGATATTGCGGCGTACATTTCCTGTTTCCAGTCGCCGTCGAACTCCCAGACGAGAGTCATGCCGCCGCTGATCACGGCCACGCGCTGCTCCTTCTTCAGGTCGTAGGGTGGCAGGAGCCTGAGCGTGCGGAGCGTCAGTTCCACGAGCGGAGCGCCGTCGGCTGACGGCATCGTGTGCGTGAACTGGTCCCAGATGCACAGCTGCCCGGATATCCCCACTACGTCGAGGAGGTTCACGCGGGACAGCTTCGAGAGTGCCAGCCGTGCCTTCGACTCGATCTTACGGTATGAGTGTCGGAGCACCGCGTCGTATGCTGCCCAGAACTTGGCGAACAGACCGTCCGGGAACTGGTAGAGCATAGACAGGCCATGCTCCTCTTGGCCGAACGTCACCGGCTCGCCTGCTGACGTATATGGCAGTGAAGATCCGAACGGGTAGCTGTTGTCCGGCATCATGTAGGCGAAGCAGAAGGCCAGCGGGGTCTCGTTGTCCTTGCTGTCATCCTCAGGATCCTCCACGCTGCTCTGTGATATGTAGGTAGTGCGATGCACATACCCGGCCAGGTACTGAGGGCAGAGCACGCCGTTCTGGGCGTAGTCCATGGGCACGTATTCGTCGGGGCTCGTGATATCCTCACTGTCGCACCCGTCCGTCTGCATGTCCCACGAGAAAGCGCCCGAGCCCACGAACTGCCACAGCTGGTTCTCGTTGTCGAACTTGTAGAAGCGGCCCGTCGTGCGCTCGTAGTCAATAGCGCCGGTACCGTAGCCCGAGCCAGAGCGCACCACCGAGTAGGGGTCGCCGAAGTCCTTGATGAACTCCTCGTAGGTATCAGACACGGGAGCCGCGTCGGTGAATGAGGTGGACGATGACAGCTTCAGCTGCTTGGGTGTCTCGTATGAGATCAGCGGAGGAGCCACCACGTCCTCCGTGATGTCGAAGGCCGGAGCCTGCGCGATGATGTCGCGCACCAGACGGATCTCAGCCGTGCGCGTGTCACTGTTGCAGATGTACGTCGCGCCGAAGCGGCCCCAGAGGGCAGAGAGGAAATCGTCCACCGTGCACGTCGGCATCAGGTCGGCGTATTTCAGCACGCCCTTGCAGCAGCAGTCCGCCGCGTTGTTGAGCACCACGAGGCGCTTGAGCCGTGGGTCATCCTTGAAGGGGTTGCTCTTCAGCGTGAAGCCGTACTCCTCGAATATCAGCTCCACCACGCGCCACACATAGAGGAACGGCGTGACACCGTAGCCCTCCGGCAGGTTGATGTCCGTGGGTTCCCCGTTCATCAGCTGGCGCTCACGGCGTGCCTGCGAGTAGATCAGGAACTCACGCTGCCATTGATTAGATATTGGCATTTCAGAGTCGAGACCAGGACGGCCTGTCCCTGAGTTGTAGAAGATGCGGTTCAGATACAGCGGGTAGTACGTCTTCACCTTGTTGTCCTCCTTGCACTCGTTCGCCACGACTACCTGGAAGACGGCATAGTCAGCCGTAGTACCGTTGAGCACTCTCTGAAGGTGAGAGCAAAGGGCAGCGGCAGAAGAGAATGACACCACGGGGAGGTTGCCCAGCTTCTGGAGCTTCTTCGCCTTCCATGCGCTGAAAGCCTCGCTGTTGTCGAAGCCGATGTTGATGGTGAAGCCGTCGCGGGCGCTTGCGCTCACCAGGTTGATCTTGCCGCTGCGTAGGTATGCACCGTCCGAGAGCTGGCAAGCGTCACGCCCTGCCATGGGACTGTTGCCCACGTCGAGGCGGTGGGCATAGCCCAGCATGGCCGCGTTGCGCGGAGTGTATGGCAGCGTCACCGGCACCGTCTGCGAGCCTCTGTCGTTCATGACGGGCGACTGCTCATCTATCTGCACCGTGAAGCCCTTGGGGACATCCAAATATCCCGATGTTGTCCGTATCTTGAGCATATTATTGGGTATTAGCCGCGCGAGAAGTAGTCGCGGGCGTTGGTTATTGTCTGTTCAGCGCGTTCCAGATCCTGGTACACGATGTAGGCGCGGATGTTCCTGAGGCCGTCCACCGTCTGCTTGAGGTCCTTCACCGTAGCGGACAGCGAGGCGAAGCCATCAGACTGTGCCATGGGCGAAGTCGCTCCACCTTCGGCGAAGCCTTGGGTCTGAGCTGCGCCACCATGCAGGCGCTGCTGTCTGATAGCCTCTATCATTCCCACGGCATCCACCACCTCCGGCTTCTCCAGTTCCGGCTGTGCCACGACGTACTCGCCCTTATGCACTACACCGGCCACCTCGTATCGGCCACCCTCGCCAGTAGGTCCACCGTCCGAGAAGCCCACGCTGCGCGTCGCCGTTGCCGCTGGCTTCGATGATCCACCGGCCGAGTGAGACAGTGACATGTTCTTGATCTTATCGCGTTCGGCCTTGGCCGATGCCAGCTGAGCGATGCCCGTCACGGTCAGGAGTCCTGCAGCAACCGCACCGGCTATAGGTCCGAGCTGTGAGAAGGCGGTCATGATGGCCACGGCCGTGTCGGCGATGATGGTCGAGCACTTGATGGCGAAGTTCACGTCCGCGTATTTTTTCTGGATCTCCAGCTGTGCGTTGGCTTTGTCCTCTTCGAGCTGGGCCGTGTCCTCGCCGTTGTTCTGAGCCTGTTGGATCAGCACGTCGTACTTGGCATCCGATGTTGCGATCTCTGCGTCTGCTATAGCCTGGAACATCGTCGAGGACAGTCCGCTGTAGTAGTCGTAGTATTTCTTCGCGTTCTTCATCTGGAGCTGGAGGCGAGCCTTCTGGAAGTCCTTCTCGCTCATCAGTCCGTCGCGGTGCATCTTCTGGAGCTTGGCCAGCTCGTTGTCGTAGGCAGCGGACCATGACTGAGAATACTCCGAGGTGATGCTGTAGATGTGCTGCTGGTAGTCATAGTCCAGCTGACTGAGCTCCGCGTCGCGGTGTCGTTGCAGTTCATCAGTGGCGATGCCTGCCTCCGTTGCCACCTGTATCATGGCATCGTAGGCAATCCGCACCTGCTCCTTCTGCAATTCCAGGTTACGCTGTAGGTCTTCGAGGCTGACGGGGTTCGACACGAGCTCCTGCACCTTCTGGCTGACGGCAGCGATGGCACGGTAGTTCTCCATCTGAGCCTCGCGCACCTGGTCGCCAGCCTCACGGATGGCATCTGCGCGTTTCTGCTCCGACATGGTGGTGTCTTCCATCACCTTCTTCAGATACTCCTGGGCGATGGCCAGGCGTGCCTCCGTGTTGGCTTTGTCCTGTCCGAGCATGTAGGCATCAGCCTGCTCCTGCGTGATGCGCTGATCCAGGACAGCCTTCTCCATCTGGTCGGCCTGCGTCTGGTAGAACGACTGCTGTATCTTGAGCCGTCGGTCGCGGTATTCCTGGTACTTCTTCAGATCATCCTCTTCGGGTTTCTCCTTGACGGACTTCTCCGGCTTGGCGGTCGGGGTTGTTCCCTTGCGCGTCCGGATCTCAGCTTCCACGCTTGCGATCTTGCTGTTCACGCGCACCAGGTTGTCGCCCATGGCCGTCTCGCGTGCCTTCTTGAGGCGTTTGAGCTCATCCTGTAGCTCCTTGAGAGTGGCCAGCTGATAGTCCAGCTCCTCGTTGCCCTGCTGTGTCTCCGTGGTCACGGTGTTGCCAGCGTCGGCAGCTGCTGCTCCCATGTTCTCGATCTCCATGGTGACAGCCGAGTATTTTCCCTCCAGTTCGGCGATGGCCGCGTTCGTACTGTTCAGCGCCTGCTCAGCCTGTTCCCTCTGATACTGTGCCGCTGAAGCATTGGCACGCTCCACACTGCCACCCACGGCAAGGTTGCGCGTTCCCGAGGTTCCCAGCTGTCTGTTCGCCTGTGACTGCGTGTATGAGAGGGCCATCTTCGCGGTGTGTTCCTTCTGCTTGGCCGTGTCATAGTTCTGCTGCTGCTGTTCCTGCTGCACGTAGAGTTCGGCCAGCTTCTTCTTGTATGCCTCTGCACGGGCTTCGCGTTTCAGCGCGTCGATGTGGCGGTTGATGAGCTGGATCGACTTCGAGGTGAGACGGCCCTGCTCGTTCAGTTCCAGGTTCGCCTGTCCCGTTGCCTTCTTCAGCTCTTCGAGGGCAGAGACACGGCGCTCCTCTGATGTGTTCACGTTGTCGAGCTCCTTCACGAGGCGCTTGATGTTGCCCTCCTCTGCGGCAGTTGCTTCGGTCACGTCGTGCTCCACGGCGTTCAGAGCCTTCTGCGTCTCTGTCAGTTTCTTCGTCTTATCGGCCAGCGTCACGAGTCCGGCCACGAGGGCAGCCACGGCAGCAGCTGCGAGTGTCCACGGGTTCGCCAGCATCTCGATCTTCATCAGACGGAGGGCGGCGGTGGCCTTCTTGACGTTGCCGGTGAACAGAGCCTGAGCGGCAGCGCCCAGCAGCTGGGCAGTCCTCAGAGCCTTGTGGCCCACGCTGGTGAGAGACAGCTGCACGTTGTACCTCTTCTGCCAGAGCTCTGCCATCTTGGTGTACGCCACCTGAGCCTTGAGCAATACCAGGTACGAGCCCACGCCCGTGATGAGCGCCTTGACCAGAGTCACATGGCGGTCGGCCCAGTCTATGACGCGGCCTACCCATGCCACCACCTCCGTCAGTCCCTCCACGGCTGCACGCATGGCACCACGGCTCTCATAGAAGCGGAGGATGACACCCTCCCACGTCGATGAGAGGATGGCCATGGCCCCCTGCACGTTGTCGGCCATCTCCGCTGCCATTGCCTCGAATGCTCCCTCACAGTTGGTCACAGCGTCGCGCACCTGTATGAGCGAGTCGGTGCCCTGTAGGAACGAATTGAAGGCTGCCACGGATCTCTTGTCTGTCAGTTCGAGTGTCTTGGCCAGATCCACGCCGCGCGCGTTGAGCTCACGGAGGCCCTGCACAAGTTCGTCGAGGTTCGTCACGGGTCTGCCCAGTTCGGTGGCCAGCTTGCCGTTCGCGTCGGCGAGGTTCAGCAGGATGTTACGGGTGGCGGTGGCTGCACTGTTGGCCTCGAAGCCAGCATTGGCCAGAGCACCGAGCATGGCCGTGGTCTCCTCGATGGTGAAGCCGAAGGCGTTGGCCACCGGTCCCACTGTTGCCATTGCGTTGTTCAGATAGTCGAACGAGAGCGCGGACTTGGTACAGCCCACGGCCATGGTCGAGAGCACGCGGCCACAGTCCTCTGCTTCGAGGCCGAAGATGCGGAGCGTGGCACCTGCCAGCGAGGCGGCGCTGCTCAGATCCGTGCCCACGGCGGTGGCGAAGGTGAGCACAGACGGGGTCATGGCCTTGATGCTCTCCTTTCCGAAGCCCAGCTTGGCCAGCTCTGTCTGCAAGCCCGTGACCTCAGATGCCGAGTATCGGGTGGCAGCACCCAGTCTCAGGGCCTCGTTGGTGAGGTCCTTGATGTGTGCCTTGGTCGTTCCGAGCACGGCGGCGAGGTTGCTGTTGGCCTTCTCGAAGTCCGCGATCACCTGCGGCAGCTTGCCTATTGCGCCCAGCAGGGTGCCGGTGATGGCCAGTGCCATGCCGAGGAAGAAGCCGATGACGGCATCCTTCATCTTCACGAGGCCGCCCAGTGCCTTGCCGAGCACGCCCGTCTGCTGAGCCGTGGCGCGGTATGCCTCCGAGGTCTTCCGAAGCTCAGCCTCCAGTGCGCGGTATTTGTCCGGCTCCAGTGATCGGCTGGTATTCTTCAGCGCCTTGGTCAGCGTCTTCATGCGCTGCTCCAGTTGGGCAGCGGTCATGTCGCTGGTCTTCATGCGCTGTTGCAGGGCCTCCATCTTCTGACGATTGAGGTCCGTCTGCTTGCGGTTCTCCTTGAGGGCAGCGTCCAGGCGGCGGTACTCCTCCGTCTCCTTGCGTCCCTGAGCCACGAGGGTGGCCATGCTCTTGCGGAGCTGGTCCTGTTCCTTCTTGAGGTTCGCCGATGAGTCCTGAAGGTTGCGCATTTCCTTCTGCGCCTGCGTGCCGTTGATCTTGAGGCTCCACGCTATGACATCCGGCTGTAATTTCTTGGCCATGTTCAGATAGTTGTTGATATGTTGATGTATGACTGGTCAGCCACACGGGCGGCCATCTTCGGATCGAAGGCACGGCCCAGGCTGAGACGCATCTGGAAGGTGATCCACGAGCGGTACTTGTTCGAGAGGTCGCTGAATACCTCGTGATAGAGGATGCCCCAGATCGGCTGGTTGTAGATCTTCCAGTCTCCGTTGCGCTTCATATCACAGAAGCGCATCACGAGCGGCACCTGTGCCCAGAGCTCAGCGCCACCCGTCGCGGTGGTCGAGATCTGCGTCACCCTCTTCCTCAGTTCCGTCTCTATGCGCGACGCTTCGCCGCGTGCCCGTGCCTGGCTCCTCTGGCGCTGCGATGCTGACATCCTCCGCTGGGCAGCTATCTCCAGCTGTTTGTCGAAGATCTTCTTGATGCCGTACTCCAGCACGGAGTCCATGAAGCGCTGCACGTTGGTCTTGCTGCTGAAGTCTTCCATGTGTTACAGTGTTATGGTGTTACAGTCCCACGGTGTCGAAGCTCATGCCCAGGCTCCAGCCTGCGAGCGAGGAATAGACGCTCGTCTCCGGCATCGTCGTGAAGCTGGCGATGTCGAGGCGGTCCAGCATGTGGCAGCCTTCGGCCTTATCGTCTATCATCTGGCGCTTGATGGCCTCGATGATGGGCTGCGTCTCGATGCAGGTCTGCACGGCATCCTTCTTGCGCTGGGGGTCGCATTTGTCCAGGAGCACGAGCACGAGGAAGTTGCGCTCGGTCACTGCGTCCACGTTCTCGCTGTTGCTCTGAGCCGATGGCAGCAGCAGGCCCAGCACGGGCAGCTGCTCACGTTTCAGGCCCTGGTATTTCTTGCCAGCTTCGGCATCCACCGTATCGACGGTGAAGCCATGCAGCCCCTCGATACGTCCGGCCACGCGGTTGCCTTCCGTGTCATCGTGATCTGCCAAATTGGTGAAATACTCGATTAAATCCCGTAAATTTACCATGATAAAATCATTTTTACGACCCCGGCTATTGGCCGTGTCAGATTATTGTCGTATCTTTGCTGCGGTTATATTGATGGCACATTTGCCATCTCTTCTGAGACTGCCCGCTGTGAAGCTCGCGGTCTCTTCTCATTTCTTGGGCTTCGTCTTCTTCTGATGTAGGTACTCGAACTTACACTTGTATAGGTATAGCATCACGTCCCAGAACGGCGAGCCGTCCACGTCTGCCTTCTTACCGAACGGGCCATCCTTGGCCACCTCCATCACCACGCCTGCCCATCCGGTGTGGTCATCGTACTGTGCGCGCCCGCCTGAAGACTTGAAGATGATCGTGAAGTCGATCTCCTTCCCTCCTATCGTCACCAGCTCCGTGGCTATCTGATGCCACACGGTCGAGAAATACGTTGCACAGTGCACCACGAGGGGCACGGGCGGACGCACTGTCTCGGTGGGTGAGGAATAGAGCGCGCGGGTCAGCTCCTCCCATTCGCGGTTGGCCTCCTGCCCTGTCTCTGCATCGTTGGCTGCGGTGTAGTGGTCGAGGGCTTCGAGGAACTGGCCGAAGCTGATACCGTTGAACATGTCGCCCGGGCCCTTCCATCCATGGTACTCTGGCAGCAGGTTACGGCACGATGCCAGCGCCACGCGCGTGGCTCCGTTCTGGTCGGTGGTGAGGAAGTCGGCAGTCACCTGCAGCTGTCCTTCCATTTCGGACCGCACCGGCTCGCGGTAGATGGTGTAGTCGGTCACGCCTGCCATCATGGAGAGGATGGCGCGGCGCAGATCCTCCTCGCTGATGATGCCACGGTCGTAGAGCATGGATGCGTTGAGCAGCTTGGCATACTGCACGGGCGTGAGCTCATCCACACACGAGGGCACCGTCCGCTGTCTTCCCTTGAAGCTGATCTGTACCATGGTGTCAAAACGTCATGCCCGCCTTGGTTGCCGATGGCTCGGGCACGTAGCAGTCGGCAGCGGGCTCGCCTGATGCTTCCGCGTTGAGCTGTTGGATCTCGTTCGAGAGGAGGTTCAGGAACTCCTCCGCGTCGCGTCCCAGGTTCTGCGCCACTGAGAGTCGTGCCTGGTTCTCGGCCTTGGCACGGTCGCGCACCATGCCCTGCTGCTGCACCTGCACGATGCCGTCTGGCAGCACCTCTATAGGCAGGCGCTCCACGGCGCGCTTCATGGTCAGCAGGGCCAGAGGGCGCTGCACCATGGGCAGCAGGTAGTCGGGCAGCTCCGTCGAGCCTTCGAGGAGCATCTTCATGCGTGCCCGTCCTATCACCGGCACGATGGCCACCTCCTGCACCTCGCTCATCATTGGGATCAGGACGAGGAAGAGGCGGTGCGAGCCGATGGTGTAGAACTCATCGAACTGTTGCAGCGAGCGGATCAGCAGGCGGTCGAGCAGTGCCTTCTTCTGTGATTTCTGCCACCATTCGGGGTTGGCAGTGTTGAGCGCTGAGAGCATCGCGTCGAGGGCAGAGTATGCCATGTTGCGGATGTTCTCCTCGTCCTTGAACTCCTGCACGGCGGTCATGCCGGTCTCGTTCTCGCCCAGATGCTTGGCGCGTCCGGCTGTGCCATGCTGCGCGTCGAGCGTCGGGATCACCTTGAGCCATGCAAACATGGCCACCGTCTGCTGTGCCAGTCTTACCACCTCGTGCATCTGATCAGACTCGGCCACGCCGCTCTGATAGCACTGGTCGATGGCAGCCACCACGTCAGCGCCTGCCATTGCCTCCACCTCGCGGATGGCCAGCGGCAGGATGGGCTCCCACTTGCTCCACTCCAGATCCTGGTCTATGAGGCCCAGCACCTGCACAATCTCCTCGGCTCCCTGGCCGTCACGGTTGAATAGTTTCATCTTGTTGTCTTTTTAGTTTGTATGGCTCCCACTCGGGGAAGTCACGGTTGAAGGCATTGATGCCGTCATAATAGTCTTTATAGAAGGCGGCCAGCTCAGAGTCCACCGTCACGCAGAAGTTCTCGGTGCGCGGGTTGGTGTTCATGTTGGCGCTGCTCTCCACCACAAAGTCGAAGTTCTCGCCGAAGCCGACAATCACCTTCGAGTGATTACGGAATACAGCCACGCGCCCGCCATGGTCACGCACCACCTGTTGCAGTTTGTCGTATATCACGGGGTAGGATGAGCGGAAGAACTCGCCCAGATACACGTCGAGGTGTCCGACGTATCCCTTCTGAAGCCATAGTTCCAGCTCAAGCACGTCTGTGTATGCCATGACCCACGTCGCTATCGTCACATGTTCGAGGCGCTGCTGCTTGACACCTGCACGGAGGAACGTCAGGCTGTCCACGTCGCCCCAGGTGATGCAGTGATATGCCGTGCCCTTCTCCCAGTGCCAGTCGAGCTCCTGTTCCAGAGCGAGCTCGGAGCCTACGCGACGGGCGAACGCCTTGCCCTTGGTACGTGTGGCGCGCACATGCAGCTGCTGTTCCTGTCCCTTCTCGGGTCGGTCAGCCGTTCGGATCTTGTTCGGCTGTTCCGTGCGGACGGCCTGGGCAGCTGCCTCGTCCTCGTCATCCCATTCGGGAGCCGTGTCAGACTGAGTGGCGGGTGTTGATGTAGGTGTGGCAGCACCTACATCGTGGGGAGTACCCACGGCCTCGGGTTCTGGCTTTGCCGGAGTAGAGAACAAACTACGCATTTGCCTTCAGTCTCTCAGCTGGTGACACATTCTGCTCAGCGTCCACCACGGGGCGGTAGAAGCCCACGCGCGTGGCAGAGCCTGGGAAGTTGGCCGCGATGTATTCCTGGAGTGGCTGACAGATCACCATGTCGGGGATGGCTGTCTCGGTGGCCATGTGCACCTTGAGGCTGTACAGTTTCTCGCTACCGCTGCTCAGCTTGTTCTCCATGATCAGGTTGGCCAGCACGGGGTCGAGTCCGAAGCCGGAGGTGGCAGCGGCATCTGCCTTGTTGGCGATCTTGATCTGCGCGTCCACGTAGTCCTTGAGCTTCTTATCGACGGGGGTGACAGTCCACCCCACGAAAGAGTCAGCCTCCGCGTCGAACTCCTTGGAGGTATGCAGATACTTGCCCGCGTTCTCTGAGCCGGTGATATTGGCGGCGAACTTCTCCATGGCGGCCTGCTTGAAGTCTTCGAGCATCTTGGGCGAATACTCGCGGCCCTCCTTCACGCAGCGCGCCTTGATGCGCTCCTCGGCTTTGTCCCAGTAGCTTTGAGGGCTCTCGATATGCAGGCTGATGCTGCTGCTGTTGGCGTTGTAGTTCTTAAGGATCTCGGCGAGTCCACCGGCCAGCTCCAGCCACTCCCATGCGCCCATGAACTTGGGCACGGCGTAGTAGTCCTGCCCGAACGTGAAGTCCTTGTAGTAGGCCATGCTGACGGGGTGACGGAAGGGGTCGTTCGGGTCGAACAGCGGGTAGTTGTAGGTGTACCTGGTATTGTTGAACGGGAAGTTGCCCACCATCACGCCCGGCACGCGGTCCGATCCGTCGGCTGGGTAGAGCAGTCGCGCCTTGCGAGCGCTGACGAACTCCATCTTGGCCAGACGGCCAGCGCCGCCCACTCGGGGTGCACGGTTGCGGTAGATCTTGACGAAGAAGCCGCCCAGGTGGTTGTAGTCGCCTGCACACTGACGGACGAACTGCTTCCAGTTCTGCACGCCCGTCCATGAGCGGAGGTCAGCGCCCAGCAGGTCATCCTCCACCCACTTGCGCACGAACTTGTTGGCCACTGCATCCACCTCCTCCTGATAGAAGGCGGGACCCTGACCCCACTGTAGGCCCGTCACCTTGCTGATGATACCTTCACCCGCGTAGAACTTGCCCAGCAGGGCATCCACACGTTGCGGGAAGTCGTTGTGGAAGCCGTAGGGGATGATGGCCGTGCCGTTCACGAACAGCTTGCGGTCGGGCAGTCCGTGGCCTGACAGCATGAAGCTGCTCGGCTGCCAGCCCTTGCCCATGGTGAACGAGTAGAGCGAGCCCTGTCCGTTCTCTGGGTCGATGATGCCGATGTTACCGGCGCGTAAAATTTTCATATCAGTCTATATTGTTACACACTAAAGTGTGTAAAGTTCCACGTGAAACATATAAATCAGTCGAGCGTCAGTGCCTTGCCGTTGTACTCCACGATGAGCACCTGCCAGCACGTTCGGTTCATGAGCTCGGGTTTGGTCTGGTCCAGATCAATAAAATGCAGCTTGTGGTCGGCGTGCTCCACACGCTCAGAGGTCGGAGACGGTCGGCACCTTGCACGCTGCACGATTACCAGGTCTCCACCCTGTCCGGTGTCGCGGTTGTACTTTCGGTACTTGATGCGGAACTCGCCCTCGGTTCCTGCGGTGGCCTTCATTTCGGCCACGGCCTTGTATAGGTTCATCGTTTCCATATTGCACTAACTATTGATCGTGTAAGTTTGCACAGAGCCCCGAACGCTGCGCGAACGGCCTCCAGGAACGGCGTGCCACCGAAGATTGCGACGGCGAACAGCAGGAAGATGAAGCCAGCCATCTTGACCGCTCCTCCCTTGGTCTTTGTTTCCGTCGTTCGCTCCTGGTCATCCTCTTGGCTGAACGTCTCGGCATGACATCCTGTGACACCAGACTCCACGCGGGCGGCATGTTGCTGTTCTGATCCGGAGCCGGTCTGTCGGATGCGGCGGCTGAAGGTAACGAGTATAGGACGGCCTTCGGCGCTGTAGGTGATGCGCACTGTGGCACTGTCATCAGATACCACGCTGCTGTCCCATTGGCGGGCCGTGGTGTCCATGGTTGCGACTGTCGAGCATTGCACGGTGTCAGCGGTAGTGACAGAGACAGCTCGATGATGGTGGCTACGGCGCAGAGAGCTGCAAGAAGCAAGACAGCAAAGTACGGCCAGTAGTGCGAGGGGTGTGAGAAGGGTTTCATATCTTTTCATTTTGGTCTGTTGGTTTCGGATCAGTTTCAAATTCGACGTGCTTGGTGCACGTCAGAGCGAGGGCGCACGCCATCGGAGATATGCGCGTGATCACGCCGCTCAGTTTGTCGATGCGCTGCTGCTGGGACCGCTGGTTGGTCTCCAGAGTGCGGACACGTTCGCCCATTTCCTTGTTGTCCTTCTTGAGCTCTTCGCGTGACTCCTGCATGTCGCGGATGATGGTCTGATAGACCTCCTGCGTGGTCTTCGTCGCGTCGTTCTCGGCCTTCTTGCGCGTGAATTTCAGCGTGGCCAGCGACGCGATGGAGCCCACGAGTGAGCCCGAAGTCAGGGCGGTGACGATGATTGTGATCAGGTTCTCGTCCATGGCTTTAATTTTTTGCAAAGATAAATCATTTTTTTACTCTCAGAAAGGACAGATTGCCCTGTATTTTAAATATAGATTTCGGCGTTTTTCGGCCTGTTTTCGGTCGAAAATCGGACGTTTTCGGCCATAAATTTCGACTTTTCGGGTCGTATTTTGGTCTATTCGGGCGTAATTGACTGATATTGTTTAAAATACGCGCGCGGATGTATAAAAAGCATCGAAGTGTCGGTTTGTGCAGACCGAGCCGCTCAGAAGCGTTTCGGCAGTTGCCTCCCCTCGAAAGGGGTGAAATATGAGCCCGTCCTGTAACCTTGGGGCTACGTGTCACGCCCGTCCAGCCAGGCATCGACGGCTCCCTCAGAGGCTCCGCTGCCTGCCACGTTGCGACGGATGGCCTGGATCCAGTCCTTGCGCATAAGCAGGTATTTGAAAGCGTCGGAGAAGTTGGTCGAGAGCATGGGCAGCTTTCGGGCTTCCAGCTTCTCGCTCTTCTTGACCTTGCGCACCACCTTAGCGTCACCCACGTAGGTGATCTCAGCGCGTGCCAGCTCGATGCTGCTCACCATCTCCTTGCAGTCCACGGCATCCACCAGCAGGCGGGGTAGGGCGGGGTGGCCCTCCATGAGCATCTGCATGAAGTTGTACTCGGCGTTCTGCCTGAGGATGCCCTGCTTGCGCGACTCGAGCACGACGGACCAGCCCGTGCGGTGTCCGTCCGCGTCCTTCTCGATGGCGTTCTTGATCTCGCTGGCCAGGTCCTTCTGCTGCTTGTAGTAGTTGTTGCCCGCGCGGTCGTAGTAGAGGTGCAGCACCTTGCACTCGTGCGTCGAGAAGAAGAGGAGGAACTGATCGGCCAGCTGGCGGCAGGTGTGCGGCGGCAGCTCGTAGAAGTTGCGGTGGATGCGTATCAGATCGGCCCCGTCCATCTGAGCCACCACGAGGCTGAGCATGTTGCCGAAGTCCATGCCACCCTCCAGCGGTCGGCGTGCGTGCAGGTGCCTGAGCTGGCCACATGAGGTGGCGGGCTGTCCGTCCTCCGTGCCGTCGTAGTATTTGTGCTGCTCTCCCCAGAGGGAGTAGAAGCGCAGGTCACGCTTCAGGCCCGGACGCATACCGAAGACCGATTTCATGGCCTCGTGCATTTCCAGCGTGCCGTTCAGCAGTCGCTTGATATAATCGACGGTCAGGATCTGGATGTTTACCAGTGACGAGGCATTGAAGAAGAAGGTCTCGCCCTTCCTCATCTTATGCAGCGCGTAGTCGTAGTGAGCCACACGTTTCTCCAGTCGCTCGATGGCAGCGGGTGACGGGGTAGGCTTGCGGCGTGCCCTCTCCAGCTTGATCAGCGTCTCGTTCCGCTGGCTTGCCACCATGGCGATCTGCTCGATGCGCTCGGGGTTCATCTGGGCAGCGTAGCGGAAGAACCAGTCGTACTCGCCCTCGGTGATGTCCGGCATGTCGGTGGTGATGGTGATGCCCAGGAACAGCACACTGTGCCCGTAGGTCACGGCATCGCCGCGCAGTATAGGGAAGGCGCGGTTCACCTTCTGCTCCTTATCGTACTTTGCCTCGTCGAGGAAGAGGTGGATCACAGACTTGCCTGCCAGCAGTGACGGGTTGTCGAGCGAGCCCATGAAGATGACGCACCCGTTGGGGAAGGTGTAGGCGTTGCGGTAGTCATCCACGATGACCGAACAGCGCCTGCGCCATGCCTCTGGCGGTCGGCGGCCCTTGATGTAGTCGATGCCCTCGGTCCATCCCAGCATCTGCCAGCCTTTCTGAACAGCTGGCATTACGTTGTCGGTCAGGTTGGCGTAGGTATTGCCCACGAAGGCGAAGGCACCGCCCGGCATTTCATACACGCACTCATACGAGCGGATGGCCTGTACCACGGTCGATTTGGCCAGACCACGGCCACCGATGATGACCATGACCGTGGTCATGATCCAGTCGGTCAGCACCTGTACGATGTGGCAGTAGTTAGCCTCCACGTCACTGTCCTGTTGCTGCTGTAGTATCTTCGCCGAAGTCTTTCTTGTCATGGATCATTCGCTTTTTGAAGTTCATCTTCTTGAGTCCGGCATCCTCACGCCACCGCTCGCGCACCAGGTCGGGAGCCTCGGGGATGCTGTCGATGATCTCCTCCAGTTCCTCGGTGTTGAGCTCTGGGAGTCCCAGATCGGTGGCCGTGGTGGTGTAGATGCGCACTGTAGGCTTGGCCAGTTCCTGGGCTGCCTCGCCGTCGGTGCCCTGAGCCACGCCGTCATATACGCCGCGCATTTTGGCCGCGCGCTCATACATACGTCCGGCAGCCTTGAGGTCGCCCATGTTCAGCGCCACGTCGCCCAGCTTGTCCATACGCTCGGCGTAGAGGTTGGCCCATGCCTCCTTGGTCACGTTATCGACACCGTAGAAGAAGTTGATCGCGTCCTCGTAGATGCGGCGTGCCGTCCAGTCGCTCACACCGTGTCCCTCCTTGAGGTAGCGGATGATGGCGGCCTTGGTGATGGGGTGGCCGGTAGGGGTTCGCGCCTTCATGCGGAAGCCGCGCACCATGAGCATCAGGTCGTAGTAGGCACGCTCCTCGGGGGTGAGTGCCTTGATGCTGCCCGTGCTCAGGATTTGGGTGATGGCCTGTGGATCCACGCGGTCGAAGTCGATGGTCGAGGCGCGCACCACGTTCTGATCCGGTGCCATGAGCTGTGTGTCGTCAGATTTCGTCATCGTCCATTGCTTCGATTATACGGTCAAACTTATGGCGGCGCTGGATGGTCACCAGCTCCTTGATAGCGTCGATGTCGCCACTCTCGGCCAGCTCGTGCAGCTTCACCTCGGGCGCTGCCTGTGTGGTCAGCAGCCCCTCGCGTATCAGCTCGGCCACCTCCGTGCCCGGCTTTCCGGCCAGGCAGAGGAACTCCTCGGACTGACGGATGTCGAGCCCCAGGAGCGCTGGCATCTGGCTGTCGCGGTAGCCCAGTGCGGCCAGTCGGCGCACGTCCTGCTTCTGATTGTCGTCGAGTTGTAGGGTGTTCTGAAGAGCTTGTTCCATCGTGTTATAGTGTTTTTAGTTCCTGCTTGAGCTCGCTGATCCGTGCCGTGAGCCGCTTGAGCTGATAGCCCGTCTCGCTACGGTCGCACGGATGGGAGCCCGGACGGAGTGATGACAGCAGGCGGTCCAGCTGCTGCTGAGCCGTGGTCAGTTCGTCGCTGACCGTCTGTCTATCTCGGCCTGTAGGGCCTCCTTGCGTGTGGTCCATTTCTCGTGTAGTTGTCGGCCAGCCTTGCAGCGGTCGGGGTCTTCCATCTTGGCGCGTGCCTTCGAGACGTTGGCGGTGGCGTTCTTGAGCTCCTTCAGCAGCTCTACGTCGGTCATGCCGGTGATCTGCTGCTGCTCCATCCAGACGCGCACCTTGGGATGCTGGCCCAGCAGCTGGCCGTTGTCGCGGTAGTGTTCCAGCTCGGCCATACACTCGCGGTCGGCCAGGAACTGCTCCACCACCTCGCGTGTGGTGTCCACGTCGGCGGTCGTGTCGGGCAGCTGGCGCAGACGGGCGTGGGCTTCGACGTAGCGCCCGTAGGCGGTGAACATGTCGGCCACGAGCACCTTGAGCACGTCGGGGCACTCCTCCTGGTTGAGGAACGGGAAGCGCTCGCGGAAGCGTATCGTGCGCTGCTGTACCTCCTCCACCACGGGCAGCGGTGCCTGTGTCGTGACGGGAGCCTGAGCGATATCGCTGCTGACGGGCTTCGCCGTGCGCTTGGCATGGCGTGGCAGTGCCAGGAACTGCTCGGTGGTGAGTCCGGACAGTCGGCGCAGCTCCTCGATGACCGTGGGAGCGAACGACGGGTCAGCGGCTCGCCGCTGTACCTGGCGCAATAGCAGCACGTTACGGCTGTAGATCTGGACCAGGTGTACACCCTCGCTGTACGGTCGCGGGCCCTTCAGATATTCGATGATTGTCTTCTTCATTGTTACGGATCAGAATAAAATCGGCCGCAGCCCATAATCACTACGCGCTGCGGCCTCACTCTATGAAAATAACTAACTCCCTGTCGTTGGTAGGTCAGGTCACTCAGCGCTCTCGCCCTCGATGGCAGGCATGGCACCCAGATAGATGCCGATGTCCTCGCCCTTCGAGGTCTGCTGGAAGGTGAACTGGTTCATGTTCGAGTCAGCAGAGCCGGAGTATGCCACCTGGAGGCGCATAGGGTTGCAAGGGGTGCCGAAGATGTCGGGTTTCTTGCCGTTGCAGTAGCGGAGGATGCAGATGCAGCGCTTGCCCAGCCAGTTGGCCTTGAACTTGCGGATCTCCTCCTCGTTGCCCGGATGCGAGCCCTGGATCTGAGGCTGGAAGCCTTCCTGATCGGGGTCGCCGTCACTGTTCGACTCGATGCTGTAGGTGCCCGGGGTCATGTAGATGGCCACGGCCTTCTTGCCTGAGCCCATGACCACGGCCTCGGTCACGTTCACGCCGTCAGCGTCACGCTCGGGGAAGGTGGCGATGTCCTCGCAGTCGATGACGATGAGCTCATCCTGTGGGTGAAGACCGGCACCAGGTGAGCCACCTGGGCGCTTCACGGATGCCTTAGTATAAGTTCCCATTTCGTTTACTTGTTTTAGATGTTAGTGAATAGGGGCACGGCACGCGGTGTGGCACCGTGCCCCGTGTATCATGCACGTGAGATCTCGGCGAACTTGCCGCCCTCGATGGCCACGAGCTTGATCATCTTGCCCTCACTCAGGGTCATGGCAGCGGTCAGCGCGAAGTTGCCGCTGTTGGCGATGGTGGTGGCGTTGGTCGAGCCCTTGCCGTAGATGGTATAGACGGTACCCACTACAGCGTCAGCCAGCGTGGTGAGCGCGGTGGCCTGGCTGTTGGTGCCCACTACGAAGGTGGTGCCGCCCTCTACGCTTGGCGCGGTGGCGTTGGCCTCGAACTGGAGGGCAGCCGATGCGCTGTTGGCGCGCATGATCTCGATGAACTTGCCGTCGGCGCGCTTCATCAGCTTGATCATGTCGCCCTGGGCAGGGGTCCATGCAGCGGTGAGGAGCGAGAACACGCCGCTCTTGGCGATGGTCACGCCCTTCTCGGTCGAGCCGCACATGAGGGTGATGACCTTGCCCACCTCGGCATCAGCGATGTCGGTGATGGTGAGTGCGGTGGTGTTGGCCACGGTCTTGATGCTGGTGTGCTGGAGAGCCGATGGGTTCTGGTCAGGCTCGGCATCGACGAAGAAGGTGGCAGGCATGTCGATCTCGTTCACGAAGATCATCTGCTGGCCGTAGTCGGTGTTCTCCTTGGTGGTCTGCTTGCGGCCCACCATGATGGCAGCCAGGCCCTCCTTCCAGTTGCTCCACACCTTGAGCTTCCAGTCCTCCTGCTCCAGGTTGAAGTCGAGCATTTCGCCCTGCTTCTGGCAGAAGAGGCGGAAGTTGCCGTCCATGGTCCAGATGAGACGACGGTGAGCGTCGGCGTTGCGGACCACCTGGATCTTGACTGCTGGGTACTCAAGCACAGCGTCGAGGCCCTGCTTGCCGTTCTCGCCACCGGTGTAGCCGGTCATGAGGCCCTTGTTGGCAGCACGCCACTCGGCGTACCACGACACGAGGAGCGATGGCAGCATGAGCACGCACATGCCAGAGTCGCGGATCACGGCAGGGATCTGCTCGGTGCCCTTCTTGATCACGTCGCCGATGTTCTCGGGAGTGATCTCGCCCAGCTGGAATGGCTTGATCTGGTAGATGGTCTTGCCGGTGATGTAGTCCTGGTAGCCGTCCACACGCTTGCGGATGTACTCATAGAGGCCGTCGGCAGCGTTGATAGAGCGGCCTGGCTTGCCCTTGACTGGCTCCTTGCGCACGCCGTTCACGCGGCGCTGCTCCTGCTCGTTGTGCAGCTGCTTGACAGTCTCCTGAAGCAGGTACTCGATGAGGGAGAGCTTGATGGGGTTCGAGGCCTCGCGGTTCAGGTAGCCGATCCACGACTTTTCGAGCTTCTTGAGGCTCTTGAAGGTGTGGGCGAACATCACGTCGAACATCTTGATGGTCTCAGGCTCGAACTCGTACTTGCCCTTGACAACATCCTGGAAGTCGCTCTCGTCAGAGTTGTCGGCCTGTGAGAACTCGCCCAGGAAGAGGTTCACGATGGTCTCCAGGTCCTGATAGCCTGCCTCCAGTGGCATGATGCTCTGGATGGATGGCAGCTGCATGAGGAACGACTGGAGGCGGTCCTGATAGCGGACGTTGTAGTATTCGCCCAGGTCGTCGCGGAGGGTCTTGAAATCCACGCTGCTGGCCTTAGGCAGTGACACCTCGTAGCCGTGCATGGCCATCATGGCAGCACGGGCGCGGCGGTTGTAGGCGCGGTCCATGGCGAAGCGCTGGCCTTCGAGGCCGAAGAGCTGCTGTTCGTTCTGGTAGTCGAGGCCCGGAGCGGTGGCACCGGCAGACTGTGCGCCAGCACCTGGATCCTGCTCTGCCACCTTGCCCAGCACGCGGATCTTCTCCTCAAGCGAGGCGATGAGCGCATCCTTGGCCTTGATAGCGTCGGCGGTCTGAGCTCCGGCAGCCTGAGCGGCCTTGAGCTCGTTGTTCTCGGCAGTAGCCTTGGCCAGGCGTGCGGTCATGGTCGAGAGCTGTGCCTTGAGCACCGCGTTGGCCATGTTGCCGTCCTCCTGAGCCTGAGCACCGGCACCGTCCTCGAAGTTGGCCTTGAGGGCAGCGCTGAAGTCGGCCATGAAGTCGTCAGAGAAGCCTGACTCCTTCAGCTTGGCCACCTGCTCGTCGATGAGGGTCTGATGGCCCTCTGCGTCCTTGCTCCACTCGGTGATGCCCAGGATGGCCATCATGGCAGCGGCGAAGGACTTGAGTTCTGAAAATTTGAACTTCATTTTCTTCAGGTTTTAAAAGGTGAATAATATGGTGAGATATGCGTAATTTCTGATTGATCACTGTCGGGTTCTGGCCACGACTGCCTGGGTGTAGCACCACATGACGGCATCCGTCAGTGTGCCGTACTGGTCGGCCAGCTGCTCGCGGATGGCTTCGTCGCCGGTGTAGAGCTTTCCACGGAACACCTCCTTCTCCGCGTCGTATGCCACGCCGATGTGACGGGCGAGGTCGCGGGCGAAGATCTCGTGGAGCTTGGTGAGGTTCTGCTTCAGCGGTCCCTCGTCGTTGCGTTCGCGCACGGCGCGGTACTCCTGGTTCTTGAGGTCGGCGCTGTCCGGGTAGATGTCGCGCACGTCCACGCCCAGCTGCTTGAAGTAGGGTTGCTCGTCATAGTAGGTCAGCATTACGCCGCAGCTGCCCACTGAGCACATAGGCGAGGCCAGGAAGATGCGCTGGGCAGCAGTGCCGAGCCAGAGGTGGGCGCTGGCCATCGTGTTGGCCACGAAGGTGGCGATGGGCTTGGGGCTCTCCTCTATCATACGCGCGGCCAGATCCACGTGAGTCACCATGCCGCCCGGGCCGTTGATCCAGAGCACCACGCCGCAGATGCGCGGGTTGTCGTAGCACTGCTGCAGGCGCTCTTCCAGACGGAAGGTCTCCCAGCTGTAGAGCATCCCTTCGAGCGAGATCACGGCCACGCTGTCGGCTGGCAGGTTCATGTCATCCAGCTCGTACTTGCCGCAGACGTTGGGCATACCCTGCACGGGTGCCATGGCGTAGGCGGTGACGTGGTTGTTGTCCAGCATCTTCTGCACAGCCTCGATGTTGCCAGCCTTGAGGGCAGGCAGCACGGTGAGCAGGATGGCGTTGAAGTCAGCGCGCATGATGCTCCACCGTTCGGTCAGGATCTTGTTGATTTTGTCCATGGTGGGGTTGTGATTAAGATGTTTTTGATGTAAAAGCACGGCAAAGATGGCGCTTTTCGCGCACCCACGAAAATACAAAAAGAGAGGGCTGCATCTTCACGACGCAGCCCCCTCCGGCTAAATATCTAACAGTGAGAAAGAGAAAATGTCGGTCAGTTCTGCCCACGCACGGGCAGGTCGAGCCACGGAGTGCGGCCCGTGAGGGTGCACTGTAGGGTGCCACCCTTCTGCTGGTAGGTCAGGGCGAGCGGGTACAGAGGCGCGCCCGACACGCGCTGCACGCCCTTCTCGTCTTCGTATAGCGCCATGAGCCGCGACTTGGCCAGCAGTTCCAGCTGGCGCAGGGTCTGGGCTCCCTCGTTGCGGATCTCGAAGGTGTGGCGCTTCTCGGCCACGTCATCCTTCATCTGGTCGCTCAGCTTCAGCGTGCCCGGCACCATGGCCGTCAGCTCCACCTCCGCGCCTGGAGCCACGCGCAGCACGGCCTCCTGATGCAGCTCTGAGAATACCACCACACGCTCCACGTCCACCAGACGGAGGCAGTGCGGCACGGTCGTATAGTTGTGTGTCATGTCGTAGTGTTGATAAGTTGTTGATAATTAACAGGCGGAATTGTGGCGGAACACTGTCGGAACGGTCTGAGCAGATAGCGGACAGAACGGCCACGAATTTCGTGCAGAAATGAATAAAAAAAACGCCTATTTTGTGCGTTTTGTGAGCGTTTGGCGTACATTACCCCGCTGTTGCTCATATTTACGGGTTTTTTTATAGTGTCGCCAGCGGTCGCGCCACCGGGTGTAGTGCTTTGCCACGGTGGCAGGTTCCACGGTGAGCTCGTGCACGTCGATGAAGTCCTCCACGCAGTCCTGGAACTGTAGGCCGTTGTGGCGGTAGGTCTCCCAGAAGTCGGCGAAGTCGGTGTAGAACTCGTCCTCCATCATGCGCTCGATGCCCGGATGGCGTGGACCGCCGCGCACCTTGCACTCGGGGATGTAGTTGTGCGTGCGCGGATCCTTGTGGATGATCTTGCTCGACGGCACCACCAGCAGGAAGTTGCCGCGATCGACGGGCACGTCAGCCGGACGGCGGCGCAGCGCGGCGAGGATCTTCCAGCGCACGGGGGTCTGGTCACGCAGATGGCAGCACTGGGTCTCTTCGTCCCAGTACTTGCGGGTAAAGTATTCGGCCAGATGTGGCTTGACGGAGATCCTGGTTGTGATCATGCTATGCGCTCGCGTATTTATCGGGCGCAAAGATAGGCATTTTTTCGATAAGTTGTGCAAAATCGGTGCAATTTGTGCAATAAAACCTCGCGAATAGTGGGCCATGACGCGGTTTTGCCACTCCCCGTGCAAATTTTCCGGTGTAATAAACGCCATTTTCGGTTGTAACTTTGTCACGGAGTTGTAACGGCACGAAAATCAACCTTTTAAGCGCCAAAAATCGAAAATTTTGGATTTTTTTCGCTGTAACAAAGTAACACCCCGAGCCACCTCTGAGGGCCCTGGAGCGCCCTGCGCCCCCCTCTTTTCTTCTTTTTGTTATTCTCCTTTTCCTATTGTTATAAATAGATGTAACAAGATAAGTTACTGAAAAAGAAAGGCTTTGCGCCCCGTTTTCGTTCATGTTACAGAGTTACACCCATTTCGCAAATAATTTTGAAAAAAGGGGAGAGGGGAAGGGCGAGCGCGGCCGCTGAAGGGAGTGCAACCGGGGGTCGAAATAACGGAAGGCTACGATGATGGCACAAAGTTATGTTAAGTTGGAGATATGAGAAAATACAAAAAGAAGGGCAGCCTGGCCTCTCGGTCAGACTACCCTGGAATATATGGAGAATTTCACGTTGCTCTATTGCCGGAACAGAGAGGGCTCGCGCTGTAGCGCCCTGATGCGCTCGATGGCCAGCTGATGGCTCACTGGGTCCTTCTCTATTCCTATATACTTGCGCCCTGCCTCGATGGCAGCGGCGGCTGTCGTTCCTGATCCGATGAAAGGGTCCAGAACAGTGTCCCCTGGTCTGCTGCTCACATTGATGAGCCGGAAGATGATGTCCTCGGGCTTCTGACAGCAGTGGCTCTTCCTCTGGCTTGGCATGGACTTACGCCTCCAGATGTTGCAGTGATACATGTCTGCGTTGTGCACCTCACGCAGCTGCTCGTACTCTTGGCGCTTCTGATCGAAGTCGTGCTTCAGCTCTGCGAAGGTCTTGCCGAAGCCCATGGGCAGATATACGGACTCCCAGACCTCCCGTGTCGGTATCTCGAACTGAGAGTTGCTGAAGTAGTGCCGGAGCATACCGTCGCCGCGTCCGGTCACACTGCAGTACCTCTGACGCACGTCCCGCTTGGTCAGATGCAGGCGGTCGAGCTCGCTCTGATACCATGCCTTCAGCTCGGCGTAGCTCTCTGGGTTGTCATTGATCATTGAGGTGTCCGTCTTCGTCGGGTCGAGGAACTTGACGAAATGCGCACAGTATTCGGTCACGGTAAACCAGGAACGCAGGCCAGTGGCCTCTCCATTGATCCATGACTTTTTGAAGAATGTGTCGCCTTTGTCCCAGATGCAGAAGGAGCGCAGCGTCATGCCCATCTCCTGCGCCATTGTCATGATCCGGCTAAACTGTCCCATTTCTCCATGGAAGACGTACATGACCCCGTTGGGCTTCAGAACACGCACACACTCGGCCAGCCATAGACGGCACCACTCCAGGTACTCGTCCTGAGTCTTCCAGTGGTCCCATGTCATGTCCTTGCCTATATTGTACGGCGGGTCGGTCAGCACGAGGTCGATGCTGTCGTCCTCGATGTCCTTGAGGATGTCCAGACAGTCGCCCAGCAGGATGGTGTTCGTCTGCATGATGTCGTAGTTTTTACCGCGAAGATAGCCAGATTTTACAGATGCACAAAAGACGCTGACGATCCGACGGGCCGAAGCTCGCCGGATCCAGTCTCAGGTTCTTGGGGATGTCAGAGCCTTTCGCCTCCTTCGACTTTGAAGTCCCAGCCATAGACGGCGCACTCCTTCATCCTATTATACACATTGCCCAGTTTGTCGTAGCCCTTGATCTCTTGCTTTCCGTCGGGCTTGGTGATTGTGATGACGTACTGCATATCACTTCACCTTAGTCAGCCCTTCGAGCCGTGGGTTGTTATTCCAGAAGCCACGGGGGCAGCTGGCGCGGAAGGTCACGAGGACGGTGATGGTGGAGCCTACCATGACACCCTGGTCACGCACCTGCTGGCACACGCCGTTGAGCGCGGTGAGGTAGAGCGAAGAGGTGACGACGGTGGGGTTGCCCTGTGCGTCGGTGAGCTGTTCGGGGAACTCCACGAGCATGTCCTGCTTGGTGTAGGCATCGCCACGGGCTGACACCTTGTTCTCGGGAGCACTGAGGGTCTTGACTAAACAATTTTCGATTAACATGATTTTTTTATTTTTAGGGGTTAGACGTTGTTCGATCTCGTACCACAGAACGGCCAGCAGGCCCACGGTCAACAGTGTGAAGGCATAGAGGGAGCCCAGAAACGTGCCGATGCACTCCTGGATGAAGTCACTGATCCTGTTCTGTAGTCTTTTCATATTGATGTTATTAAAAAGCGGGGTTTTCTTTTTGCCCCCCCCGAAAAAAGTCATCCGGGATCCACCGGCATTGTTCCGCGTCCGGCCTGTGCCTTATTCCGACAAATGGCCCGTGCATCCATCCTTATGGGGTCCTAACGCTTTTCGTGCGCAGGCCAGGCGCGGCAGATTTTAGTCGTCACCGGCTTGAGCCTTCTCGAAGTCGATGTCGCGGTCATAGTTCTCGCGCGCCTGCTCCAGATAGGTGTCGCACTGATTGGCCAGATCGACGCAGAGGAGTGAGGCCCAGTCGTTGTCCTCGATGGTCAGCGCCACGTCATTGTCGGAGGTGATGCAGATCTTGACGGGGCCGCGCATCGCGTCGAGCGCGCTGATGGTCTGCTCCAGGAACTCGATGTTCTTGTCCGCGTCGTACTTGAGGTTGTAGGCTCCGGCTGTCTCGTCCTTGACGGGGTTCCGGGCGTTGCGGTATTGGTCGAGGTGGTCGCGGATCTCGTCGAGACGGGTGGCCACGTCAGCGGTGTGGAAGTCCTGGCGAAGCTGCTGAGCCAGGTCATAGAGCTCGCTGATGACGTTCGAGCATAGGGTGTAGTCGTGCACGTATCTCATGGCTGTCCTTTTAATAGATGTTCGTAGATATACATCTGATGATTGGCTCCGTTGACATACCCTGCATGATAGGCTTGTTTCAGACGGTCGCGCAAGTCTGCCATTGCGAAGTCTGTCAGGTCCACAGCCTTGGATGTCTCGATGGCATAAGCCTCTGACTCCATAGCTGCACGTCTGCGTCCGAAGTAGTCATTGTCGTCATTGACAAACTCCTCGACGATGTTCTGCTTCATCTGTTCGAGCATACCGATGGCCATCTTGATGTTGTCACGGTCGCCGTCGCTCATCTGGATGGCTGCACTCATGAGCACGTAGAGTACGCGGCCAGCGGCGGTGCACAGTTCGCTCGGGTCGCTGGACTTTGTCTTGAGGAAGTCCAGCATGTCCTCGTGTAGTTCTTTCTTCTTTGCCATAGTTAGATATTTATTTATTAAAATGTGGGTGTTACTTGAGCTGATCCATCGGCACCCATCCCTGTGTGGCGGTACTGTCGAACAGTTCCGGCTCCTTGGCCAGCGGGTCGGGGGCCTTGGTCGGGGTGGCGGTGGTTCCTGAGGCTGACGGGGTGTTGTCCTCCTCCTCGGTGATGCCCGTGGTGCGTCCCTTCGAGCGGAAATAGTCGCTCAGAGCCACGGGGTCGCTCTGTAGGATGATGACCTCCACGGGGCCATCGTAGCCCGGCATACGGGCGTTGCGGAGCGTCTTGAACGGAGCGTCGGCGCTCGATTTCTTGTTGCAGCGGTCGCGTGGGTTGAGCTCCAGGTCGTAGAAGTTGGCGAAGTGCCTGAGCTTGGTCATGAAGGTCTGGCTGGCCATGTTCTCGCAGCCGCGCACCAGCTTGACCTGCTCCTGTACGTCGGAGCGCACCACCTCCATATTGAGGTGCGGCGGGATGGCAGCCTGCTCGGGTGTGAGCCCATGGGCGGCGATACGCTCGCAGCCGAAGAAAAATTTCTTCGCCCAGTCGTGGAATGGCTTGCCCATCGCGTCGAGGTCGGCACGCTTCAGTATGTTGCGCATCGGTGGGGTGAACTTGGAGCCGAACACCTCAGACAGCCGTAGATAGTCCTGTATGCAATAGACGGCGAAGTTGAAGTCGGCATTCCACTCGGCCTCACTGTACTCGTCATCAAAAAGCTCTTTGTCAAAATCGTCGTGAATGGTCCACGATGACTCGCCGGCCTCGGGGCGTGCACCGTGATAGTAGTCGCTCTGGATCTGAGGCAGCAGTCGCTCCATGGTGGACGGGCTGAAGTCCTGCATGACGTAGTTGGAGCTTAGCATGAACTTGGGAGTCTCGGCGGCTGAGAGCACCAGGGGGACGGAGTTCTTGCGCTCGATCTTCATTTCTCCGGTGATCTGTGAGTAGATGTTCTGGAGCTTGAAGTTCTGGCCGCAGTCGTCGAAGTAGCAGATGTCGGTGTCGCGTGTGACGCGCTGCCACATGAACTGATTGCCGAAGAGGTTGTCCTGACGGCCATCGAACGGCTCCACCTTGCGGCCGCACATCTTGATGAAGTTGCAGCAGAAGGATTTTCCCGATCGTCCGTTACACTTGCCCTCCTCGTCTATCTTGTTGTCGAGGAATATGAGCGCCACCGAACGGCTGGCCACCTTCTTGCGGAAGAGCATGTAGCCCGTGCCGAAGACCTTGGCCGTGTAGGTGTCGGCCTGTTCCTGGCGCTCCTGCTCGTTCAGGCGGTCGGACTGTAGGTCGAAGTGGTGGGCGTGGCGGTAGGCGCGCATGGCCTCACGTCCGGCAGCATCCAGCACCCCGTTCTCGTCCTCGAAGCTCATGACCATCTCCTTGCGCCAGCTCAGGCGGCTGGAGTTGATATAGACACCTTGCACGTTGCTGATAGGACGGTCGAAGCCCTCGGCATCCTTGACGTAGTTGATGGTCACGTCCACGCGCTTGTGTCCCTCCTCGTCCTCGATGATCTTGAGCTCGTGCGGACGGGGCAGCAGGTGGAAGTTGTGGTCGATGATCTTATCACTCCACACATAGTGGCCGTCGGGCTGCTTGTCGCGGCCACGCACCACGATGTTGTCCTTGCTGACCTCCACCACGCAGTTGCGGAAGAATAGCAGCTGCGTGCTATTGGTGCAGTCCACAAAGTTGAAGTCGCGGATGTCGATGCCTTGCACGTCGGGGTCTTTCAGTCGGCGCACCTTGTTACGCACGGGCTTCGGGCAGGCGTTCTCGGGGTCCTGTGCCCAGCGGTTGATGAAGTTGAGCATGAGCTTGGTGGATGACTGAGACACCAGGTAGCCGTTCTGCTTGACCACGTTCGACGGGTCCACGGTCTGATCATCCAGCAGGTAGTAGCCGTGCAGACGCAGGAAGTAGTGCAGCTGCTCGGGGTCCATGTCGTACTTCATGCGCTTCTTCTCGTCCAGCGTCTCGGTCCAGAACTGAGCGGGCAGGGCTTTGTCCAACAGGTTCTCGAACCAGCTCTTCGTAGGGTGCAGCTCCATGGCATCGCGCAGATCCTTGCACGCCTTGCCTCGGTCGTTGATGCTGCTCATGTTGCCCCAGTAGAGCCACGCCGTGCGTATCTTTGGGTATTGCAGGGCCAGCTTCACGCCACGGGCGATACCCGTGCTGTCGATGTCGGGGATGGAGTACACGGTCTCGGCCTTCGTCTTGAGCTGTAGGTATTCCTTGACGGTCACGTCGTGGGTCTCGGAGTTAAACCACACGGGGTTCCATCCCAGCAGGGCACAGCACAGGCTGTCGCGCTCGCCGCAGCAGATGACCACGCCGGGCAGCAGGTCATCCTCGTGCCTTCGCCCTTGTTCTGGCGGTACTCCTTCAGAGCGCCCTCCAGCTCGTCCCATCCGTTGATGTAGCCCGTGTCGGTGCCACGGATGCCGGACGGGTAGTAGCAGAATTTCGGCTCGTCCTTCCACTTCTGCTCGCGCTTGCTCCACCATCGGTCGGGACGGGCGCGGTAGATCTTCTTGAACATGGTGCCGTCGGCTGTCTTGCACTCGCGGAAGAATACCATGTACTGCTCGTCGCACTCGTGGGTGGTGGTGAAGCGGTGGCCGTTGTCGAGGGTCTTGCCGGTGTTGCTGATGCTCTTGCACGCATACCAGTGCAGCCTGGCCAGCGTGCGCTCACATGCCTCGGCACCATATACCTGGGACAGCGGACCGAAGAGGAAGCGGAGCTCGGCCTGGGTGAAGTGCTCGCGCACCTCCATGCGGTAGGTGTCGGGCTGCTCGTCGGGTGTGGCTTCGCGCACCTTCGCCGTCGAGGTGGTGGCGGTGTCGAGCATGGTGTAGTTCATGAAGGCACAGAGCTGCTTCAGGTTCTCGTAGTAGCGGTCGGTGGTGTCGGTCAGTCCCTTGTACTTGAGGAACGTCGCCCACCACGACGTGCCACGGTCAGCGCCGTGATCCTTGAAGCCCCACTCGCCGTTGTTGCCCTTGTAGAGGTAGCAGCTGGCGTTCTTGTCGTCGTAGTCGGGGTTCTTGAAGGGCTTCGAGTGACCGTTGTCCTGGCAGAACTTGATAGCGGCGGCATCCAGCCCGAAGATACGGGCGAGGATGTCGAGGCCGTTGTCTGACTGCTTCAGGATGTCCTCCTTCTTGATCATTGTGGTGTGACGGGGTTAAAAGGGTAATAAATCGTCTTCGTAGAGTCCGTGGATGTCGCGCTTGAAGGTCTGGCTGGCCATGATCAGGTCGGTGTAGCCGAACGTGCGCAGGGTGTCCTCCTTGTTCTCGTCCTCGATGAGCACGGGGATGCCATAGACGTGGGCAGCGGCCCATTCCAGGCGGCAGCCCTTCGAGAACAGCCAGCCACGGCCCAGCAGGATGGCATCGGATTGCAGCAGCTGCTCGATGTCGCGCGCCATGTACTCCTCGTATTTCAGCTCGGGGTGATGCAGGCCGAAGTCCACGGGGTTGAACACCTCAAGCCGCTCGCCCGGACGGACGCCACGGCGCACGGTCAGCTCGATCGTCTCGTTGCGGTACTCCTTATGCAGCAGCTGCTCCAGGTTCTGCGAGCGCAGCAGGCTGTCGGCGGGGCTGTGTCCGCTCATTGGCAGGGAAATATATATCTTCATCGTTGTGTCGTTTTACGTGTTGTCATTGTTACATTGTGAGCATGATGTCGAGCGGTCGGCCTGGTCTTACGTGCGATGCCAGCCTGAGCGTATATCGTAAATTATTGCGGCCAAGACTCCGAACAGGGCGAGGACGAACATCATGAGGATGAACAGGAAGACGCACGCCATGGCGCAGCCTTCTCGCTCGGGCTCATCCGTTATGTTGCCTCTTCGGGTGTCGATCTCTCGCATTTCTTTACTCTCGTTTGCGGGCGGTAGTCAGGACGGACGGGCAGATGCCAGTCCACGTCCGCGACGCTGCCCAGGTACTCGTTCACCTTTCGCTCTCTCTCCCCTGATGGTCCTCCCTTATAAATCGGCCAGTTGTAGCGCACAGTCTCAGGCTTGACGCAGATCTGCTCGGCGATGTCTTTGGCCACCTCCGGCCACATGTTGGCCAGCTGGTCGATGATCTCTGAGCCATCTGGCAGCCGCTGGATCCATAGCAATCTTTCCTGGAGTGTCTTAAATCGGATTGAAATCATAGATAAATCTTATAGCATTTATATTCGCTGATGACCTTGCTGTTTGACCAGTGGTGGGGCATCTTCTTGAGCAGTCGTGTCGGTCGTCCGCACACCATGATGACGATGTGACGGATGTGGAGGCGTTCGGCGGTGGCGATGGCCTCGTCTCTGGTGGTGCACCTCAGGTGCTCGCCTTCGGCTGTCCGCATGACGAACTCGATCATGATCCTGCTCTGAGGCCGTGATGAGTCGAGGAAGGGAATGGGGGAGCCGGTCCCCAATGATTTGCTTACAAAGTTGCTTTCGATTTGTCATTTACAATTTATTAAATCTCCGGCTCCCCGTTCCTCGGCTCTTACATCATAGGCTCTTACTTTTTAGGGGTTAGACAATAGGGGTTCTCTCTCAGGCTTTTCTTGTGCTCTCGCTCTTCTGCATATAGTAGCTTAAATAGGTCGGCAGTGGCTTTGTCCGGCTTGAAAACGCCGCAGCAGCCCATCTTCGGCACTCTTTTATGTAGTAGCGAGCAATACACCATATCATCGGACGGTACGCGCGTCGGGCGCTCCTTATGGCAGTATAGGCACCGGTGGTGCAGTAGTCGTTCGTGTTCATAGGCGTTCATCTTCTTTTCCCTCTTCGATATATGGCTGGAGGTGCATGTATGCGAAGAGCGCGCTCATGCCTCCCAGCCCGGCCAGCAGAGGGCACAGGTCGTTGTTGTTGGTCTCTTCCAGGTCCATGCCGTAGAGACAGATCATTACACTCACGATGAGCCACGCAAAGATGGCCATCATCTTCAGATCACGAGAGCGCTGGCTCTCTTTGTTCACATTTGCCATAAAAGTTTAATAAATTAAATCGTTGGTTATATTGATGGGCCCCTCAGGGCTTATTTCTCAAAGGTCTCGGTCACGTCCTGGGCGGGACCCTTGCTATAGTGGGGAGTGGTGATACCGTTGCCGTAGCGCGGTGTCTGGTCTTTCATGCCTTCGGGATGCTTGCACTTGACAGCTACCCGGGCGGGTTCTTTGGTGTCGTCGGTGAAGGTAGGCCCACGGAACGGGCAGATCGTCCGGCAGTAGGCATCGCCGCACATGACGCGGACGTTGTGGTTGATGCTCTCGTACCATTGCCCGTGCGGACACTCGCGGTCGTAGCCTCCAGAGGTCTCGTCCTTCGTCACCTCATACAGATGATAGTCGGCCATGTCATTCGGGGTTAGAGGTTACACTGTCCGGCTGTTCCTCGTTGCCCCAGCACTGAGCCACGTCTGGGTCGGTGAAGTAGAAGTCGGCGTAGATGTCCAGGAACTGCTCGCCCGCGTATTCGGCCAGCGCCTCAGTTTTGAAGGCAAGGCGCGCGCCGCCGTACGTGTTCGAGTACGATGACGCATTATTCGCGTTCGCACAAACGAGGCCGCCGCCCGCGTTCGCATTGTTGCTGGAGCGGCCCACGACACGCCCCAGTGGCTTCGCGTGTAGCTCAGGATGATCAGCGGCGAACTCTTCAGTGCAGACAAAGCACCAGGGGTAGTAGCGGCGCTCACCTGGATCGAAGGTTGGCACCCATCCCTCGTTCAGGGCTTCGGCAATCAGTCGGATCTTGAAAGCTGCCACCATATCAGAGGGCAGCAAGTGGGTGATGGCATAGAACTCTCCCGGCTCCATCTTGACGGCCTTGAGCACGTCATCCATCGTCTTGATCTTCTCACAGATCTCAGGGAGTTTAGTTTTTTTTCTCATTTCTTTTGTTAGATAAAATAAATTGTTTATATTCGCATCGTGCTGACGGGTTAGCACGGTGCAAATATAGGGACTATTAGAAGATACTGCAAATTTTATTAGATAATCCTTCGTATTTGGCCTGATTTATCCGTAATTATTCCGTAATTGATATACAAACATGGCAATAAAAGACAGAATACTCGAATTTATCGAAGCGTCTGGCCTTACCGTCCAGCAGTTCGAGCAAAAGAGCCATTTATCGAATGGCTACATCCGTATGGTGAAGTCGTCTATCGGCTCTGACAAATTAGAGAATATTGTCCGCGCGTTCGATAATCTTTCAGCGGACTGGCTCCTCCGTGGAGAGGGCAGTATGTTGCGAGAAAGTGGCACGCAGACATTCCAAAACTCCAATTTGTCTGGAAATAAGCTCGGAAACTTTTCGAGCCTCCACGCGAACGACGCGCAGGGGCTCAAGATAATCAGCGATCAGCTCGATCGCAAGGATGACCAGATAAACGAGCTCATCGCCCACGGACGTGAGCAGACGGCCCTCATGACGCAGATCCTGGCCCTCCGTCACTCTTCACAGTGTGACAGCAGCGTGCCAAATGACCCCAAATAACAACAATCAAATCGTGCCCCCAGCACCTCCAGGGCAGTGGTGTCTTTCCACGCGGAAATCTCGTTCTCTCCGCCTGAAGGGCTTGCAAGTCATTGCAAGCCTTTTTTGCTGTTCGCTCGGCATGAACAATATGAGATTTGTGTTGAATACGACACAAAATATGTGTTTTTGTGCGCCATTTTTCAAAAAAACATTAAAATTCCCGATTTGTTTTGGCGGTGTGGCGTCGAATTGCTATCTTTGCGCCCAATCACAATGCGTGCGCGCGTTCAAAATATATTTATAATATACAAACCCAATATAAACTGTGGCATTGCTCAAAAATTCAACCAACATCACGTCTCTTTGCATGATGCTACGAGATGTGGCGTGTTCCTGCTGGTAGCGTCAATGCCGCAGGTGAGGTGGCTGATGAGGTAATCTTCCAGTTGCCGGTATATGAGGGTGCTTCGTCTGCTCCTGAGTATCGTGATTATGACAACGATACATGCGGCATCAACGAACGCTGGTATGTTGATGACTCTATCGAGGCGATTGATAATGCAGATCTCGATGGCACCATCTACGACCTCCAGGGCCGTCGCGTTGATAAGATTATCCCAGGACACATCTATATCGTCAATGGCAAGAAGATGATTCTTTAAGAATCCCAGGTGTGGGAATAAAACTATGGCCAACCAGGCATCGCCTGATTGGCCATAGTTTTTATTATTGGGGGAGGTTATTGGTCTAATTGGCCCAATTGGCCTAATTAGCCCAATTAGCCTAATAGGCTTTAGTTGGCCTTAATTGTTACCTTTGTGCCGTTAGGCAGGGCGTTGATGAGGAGATAGCCGTCGAAGGCAGTGATGGCGAGAGGCTTGCCATCCTGAGTGGCTTGGTACCGGCCGTTGGCTGAGAATGAACCGTTGACACAGAATGTGAGAGGCTGGTCATAGAGATCGGCTGAGAGGGTGCGGAGGCTTGGAGTGAACGATGCTTCACCTCTGCCTGCGTGGATGTCGGTGATGACGGCATCTGCTGCCTCACGGGTGTAGGCAGCTACTTCTTCGAACGTGCCTACCCATACGCTGTCGCTGGCAGCTTTCACTTCGTCGAAGAATGAATAGAGTACCTGCGGCTCGTTCCACATGTCCCAACCGTATGTCGTGCCGTGGGTCATGGTTACGCCCCATCGTCCGTGGCTTATCACGTCGTGCAGCCAGAGAGTGAGCGAATCTGCAGTCTGATGGCTGAAGGCCTGACCGTGTGACGCCCAATAGGTGCGCGACCCGACACGTCCCTCCTCGCAGATGGCAATGACCTCGTCGTTCATGGCGTTGTATGGATAGCAGAACGTGCGCGGCTTGCGTCCGGTGACAGACTCTATGACCGAGTCATTGTATGCCACTTCCCATCGCACTGAGTCGAGTGGGATGGCAGTGAGGTCTGGATGGTTCCATGCGTGATTGCTTATCTCGTGTCCGCGGTCGGCAAGTTCCTTTACCTGAGTCCATGTCATCCACGGATAGTCAGGCACATCGCTGTCCATATTGGCACCGATGATCCAGAATGTGCCGCGCATGTCACGATTCTCCAATTCGGGAGCAATGTCTGTGTAATGGCAGAGCATGCCATCATCGAACGTGAAGCTGATGGCCGATGCCTTGTCGTTGAGATATGGTGTCACTTCGACCGAAGAGATTTCGATGCCAGAGCAAGAGGAGAGGAGAAGACTGATGACGGCTCCTCCAACGGCCCATCCCAGCCTCCCACAAGGGGAGGCGTGGAATGTATTGATGGGTCGGGATATGATATGGCTCATAATTAGAGATTTTCGGTTGTTGACTCGCTTGTTGTCGCTGCTGCGGTCTCGGTTACTGTCTCTGTCACAGTCTCAGTCACTGTTTCTTCCGAAGCCTTGTCACGTTCACCTGTGAGGTATGTGTAGGCAATGGCAGGAATGAGTGTGCCGAATGGCTGTGTGACAATGATGCCCACGCAGCAGAGCATAAAGCCCGCAGAAGCGATGAGTGAGGCAATGAGGTTGAGCAGGACGAGCATCCACATCTGTGGCTTGGTGATGCGGAATGACTGGCTGATCGACTCTACGCAGCCCAGTTCAGGATTGTCGAGCAACAGCTGGTTATAGAATCCGATACGTGTGCCATAGATCAATGCGAAGACAAGGAACGCAACATAGATTGCAATGCCGATGATGACAGCGAAGACTAATCCTATGTTGCCAGCAGACTTGCTCAAGCCTACGAGCATCAAGATAGTCGGCACAAGCACAACCATGAGAATGAGGAAGACGAAGAACGACACAATAATACCTGCGCCTAAGGACTTGAAATATGTGCTGAGCGGGAGTTTCCAATAGTCGAAGGTGAATGATGTGAATGTGCCTCGCGCCATGCTGAGCATCATTCTGATGGCTCCAAGCTCAAGCCATAAATAGGCGAACATGAGTGGGATTATAGCGGCACAGTAAGCGATTATCAGTACTGCCTGTGTTTCTTTTGGTGCTAATTCAATAAGACGTGCGCACTGGAAGAAAAAAGAAAGAAACATCATGCACAGACCGACAACGATCAGTGCTGGCCAATTCTTCTTGAAGATTTCCCAACTCTGGGTCAGGATTTGTCCGATAGGGAGAGAGTTGTTCATATTGGGTGGGTTAAGAGGTTAAAGGGTTAAGAGAGTTAGGATTTCATGCCGATGATCTCCTCAATACTGCCTGGCTTGCGGCGACCGATTCGCTGCGCACCGTCGGCAGTGATGAGCCAGTCTTCCTCGTTGCGCATGCCGCCGAAGTCCTTGTAGGCTTCAAGACGGTCATAGCAGATGAACTCCTTGAACTTGCCTGCTGCGCGCCACTGGTCGATGAGGTCTGGGATGAAGTAGATGCCCGGTTCGACAGTGAAGACAAAGCCTGGTTCGAGTTCGCGGCCAAGTCGCAATGAACGGAATCCGAAGCGAGGGTCTTTCTCGGCTCCGCGCGGATAACCGACATGTACTTCGCCATAGTTCTCCATGTCGTGCACGTCAAGACCCATCATGTGACCAAGTCCGTGAGGCATGAACATGGCTACGGCACCAGCTTCGGCTGCCTCCATCGGATCGCCTTTCATGAGGCCAAGACCTTTCAGACCGTCGGCAATGCTTGCCCATGCTGCCACATGGCACTCGCGGTAGGTGATGCCCGGACGGATCATCTCTGTTGCACGCGTGTACGTATTATATAATATGTGATAGACTTCCTTCTGACGCTGTGTGTAGTCGGCGCCCACTGGCATGGTGGTGGTGCAGTCGCCGGCATAGTGCATATCGTTCTCTGCACCGGCATCGAGCAGGAGCAGGTCGCCATCGTGCAGTTCGTGGATGTATCCGTGGTTGTGGAGAGTCTCGCCGTGGCTTGTGGCGATGGTTGGGAACGAGAGATAGCTGCCTTCGCGCAGAGCCACCTCATTGATGGCTGCTGCAATCTGCTTCTCGGTCATGCGCGGACGTACCATACGCATTGCCAGCTCGTGCATATCGACAGTGATGTTGATGGCTTCCTCAATCTCGACGAGTTCTTCGTCTGACTTATGGTTGCGCATGTCTGCCAGGGTGTAGATGAGCTGGAGCGATGGCTGGGCGGCAGTGCCGAGCAGTTCGCGCATCCACATGATGGTGTGACCGCGATATGGCGGAACGAAATGGATAGGCTGGTGCTTTGCCTGAGCCTCGCCCACATACTTGGCAAGGTCTGCCAACGGACGGGTCTCGGTCACACCCACCTCCAGAGCCTGTTCGGCCAATGTGGGCTGCTTGCCTGTCCAGATAATATCATCGATGGTGAGTTCGTCACCGAAGATGATGGTGCGCTGTGCATCGACATCGATGACTGCAGCCAGTCCCTCGCAGTCAAGTCCGAAGAGGTAGAGGAATGTACTGTCCTGACGGAACGGATAGTTATTGTCAGGATAATTCATGCTTGCGATGCCGTTGCCCAGAAAGAGCAGCAGGCCGCTGCCCATGGCCTCTGAGAGGCGGGCACGACGCTCGGTGTAGGTTTCTTTGCTAAACATATTATTTTTCTATTTTTATAGATTACTTTTCCGTATTGTCTTCAACCTGTCATTCCATTTCATAGCATCCGAGCGACGGACTGTCGGTTTTGCGCGGGTTGCCGTCGAGGTCGAGAGGAATGTGGATGTCCATGGTGTCGAGCGATGCGCCGTAATGAAGGGCAGGAGAGCCTTCAGAGAGATGGAAGTCGAAGGCGTAGTTCTGGCGATCGGTCAGAAGGAAGAGTGGGTCTTCATTCCAGAGTGTCGAGATGAAATCATCATCGTCATAGCCGTCGGCGCGGAGCAGGCAGTGGTTGAAGCGGTAGGTGAAGATGCTGTCGGCATAGACAGGCTGTCCCGTTTGGTCCTGGTCGATGACCACGCGGAAATAATCGGGACGCACATCAGGATTGAACCACGAACCCCAGACGATGGAGTTGGTGAAGGTGGCTCGATGGAGAGGCGTGAGACGCACGGAAGCCGTGTCGATATTGCACATGTAAACAGCCTCACTGGTCACCTGCTTCGAGAAATTATAATTGGCCAATGTACAGTGCATGATGTCATGCCAGCCACCATAGAGGGCGAGCAGGGAACCGGCGGCATTTGCCAGTTCGCAGTTAAGAAGCTGCATCGAAGACATGCGGCATGTGATGAGGTTGCCGTCGGAATTGCGGATGCGGCAGCTGTTGAACACCACATTGGCCGAGTCGATGACGATGCCCTGACTCATGCCATGGATGTCGGTGTGGACAAACTGGCAGTCCTTGGCCTGATCGGTGATGAAGAGCGAGCCCCATTGCGAGGGCAGGTCATCGTAGGCAAGGTTGGGGAACATATTGTCGGTGCGGTCGCCACGGATGATGACGGGCGATGACTGCGTGCCGAGACACTGGAGAGTGCCGCGCACTATGATGTCGGCCTTGTCATGAAGGTAGAGCGTTACGCTGTCGGCCAAAATGAGGCTGATGCCTTCCGGCACCACAAGACTGTCGAACACCTGCACCTCAAGACCATGCGGCCACGTGGCGTCGGCATTGAGCACCTCGCCCTCAAGTTTCAGCACATCCTTGCTGTCGGCACAAAGCACCACGCTCTGCTGCTGACCATTGCAAGTGATGTCAATGAAGTCCTCATGATGGACAATGCCCTGACTGGTATGCGGGAAGGTGGCCTCGACAAAGACAAAGAGCGAGTCGCCACCGGCAATGCGCAGAAGGTCGGGGTTGGTGAACGAAGTGCCGCTCATTCCATCGACATTCATGCGGAAACCGCTTCCGCCGTCACTTCGCAAGGCAATGCTGCTGAGTCTGATCTCACGGCTGTGGCGGTTGTAGAGATGCAGCTGATAGGTCTGACTGCTGTTGCCTGCAAGGATCGTGCCCAGACGAAGAGTGTCGAGCGACGGCGTAGGCTGAGCTCCCGCCGAGGTGTCGAGATCGTCAGAGCAAGACGCGATGCCCAAACAGAGCATTACGCCAATCAACAAGACAAATATGTGAAGGAGGGCTTTCATAGAGGGAAAGGGTTTGGGGAGGCTTTTGTTGCCAATTAGGCCAATTAGGCCAATAGGGCTAATTAGGCTAATAGGACTAATTAGGCTAATAAGGCCAATAGGGCCAATAAGTCCAATACTATGGTGTTGCCACGAGGATGTCACCGTTGCAGTGGGCGTGGTATTGGCGGAGGAGGTAGTTTTTCTTGTTGGCAGGGCCGCTGGTTGGGGTTGGCATTCCCCAGAACACATGACCGAACACCGACCCGCACTTGTCGCATTGGGCATTGAAACCATCGACGGTCAGGCGATGAAGTTTCTCGGCAGGACTGCCTCCACGGCTGTAGCAATAAGGACAGGCAAGGTCGTAGGCATAGACCGACGACGAACTGAGATCATGACACAGCAGCAATCCGCCAGTGCCGACCTCATCGGTGGCCATCAGCTTCTGTTTGTCATAGATGCGCACGTAACCGCCGGGGCTGTCGATGTGTGCCTGACCCGTGCCCTGACCCATGGCGAGGTTGATGGTGCCGATGTTGCACGAGTAATGGACTCTGCCGGCAGGCACGGGACTCTCGATGGTGCTGTCGTCGCACGACGTGAGCATCATGATCAATGCCAATACTGCGAGCAAGGACCACGCCATGCCTCTTACAGTCGTTGCGAGCACAGACAGCTTATTCCACCAGACGGGCAACAGCATCATCGACCTTATTGAAATTGAAACCTTGCAGCACCTCGTCCATCAGCGCCGTGATGCGGTCGTTGCAGAGGTTGCCTACCGAACCTTCGTGCGTGTGATGAACCTCCTTGACCGGAGTGAACTTGCCAGCCTCGATGTCGAGACCTACCTTCTTGTAGGCATCGCGGAATGGCATACCCTCGGTGGCAAGACGGTTGACCTCCTCGACCGAGAACATCAGGTCATAGCGTGAGTCATCGAGGATGTGGTCGTTGACGGTGATGTGCTCCATCATCAGAGTCACCATGCGCAGGATGTCCTTCAGTTCGTCGAACGTAGGCAGGAACACCTCCTTGATGATCTGCAGGTCGCGGAAATAGCCGCTTGGCAGGTTGTTGCATATCATCATGATCTCCTGTGGCACAGCCTGTATCTTGTTGCACTTGGCACGTGTCAGCTCGAAGACATCAGGGTTCTTCTTGTGTGGCATGATGCTCGAACCTGTGGTGAAGGCGTCGTGCAGCTTGATGAAACCGAAGTTCTGCGATGAGAACATACAGGCGTCGAATGCCAGCTTTGCCACGGTTGCAGCCACTCCTGCCAGAGCCTGACTCACGATGCGCTCGGTCTTGCCTCGTCCCATCTGGGCATAAACCACGTTGTATGCCATCGAGTCAAAGCCCAGCAGATCGGTGGTCATCTGTCGGCGGAGAGGGAACGATGAGCCGTAGCCCGCAGCCGAACCCAAAGGATTGCGGTTGGTGACCTTGTATGCCGACTGCAACACCATCAGGTCATCGACCAGCGACTCGGCATAAGCGCCGAACCAAAGTCCGAATGACGAAGGCATTGCCACCTGCAGATGGGTGTAGCCCGGCATGAGCACATCCTTGTATTTCTCGCTTTGGGCAATGAGCATGTCGAACAGAGCCTTGACCGACTTGGTGACCTCCTGCAGTTCGTGACGCATGTAGAGTTTCAGATCGACCAGCACCTGATCGTTGCGGCTGCGTCCGCTGTGTATCTTCTTGCCGATGTCGCCCAGACGGCGGGTGAGCAGCAGTTCGACCTGCGAGTGGACATCCTCAATGCCCTCCTCAATGACGAACCTGCCTTCCACGGCATCCTTGTAGATGAGTTTCATCTCGCCGAGCAGCACGCTGAGCTCCTCGCTGGTCAGAAGGCCGATTGACTGGAGCATGGTGATGTGTGCCATCGAGCCGAGCACGTCGAACGGAGCCAGGTAAAGGTCCATTTCGCGGTCGCGTCCGATGGTGTATTTCTCAATATCCTTATCGACCTGTACGGATTTTTCCCAAAGTTTCATCGCTTTGTCTGTTATGTGAGGAGCCAGGCAGCCATGTGTGTGGCGCCTGACTCCGGTCATGATAATTGTTAGTATGGAATACGTGTGAGAGCCTCAGCAATCTGTTCTGCCACGCTCTCGAGCTTATTGCCTACCATCGGGCGGAGGAAGAACGGGATATCCACATCCACCGTGACCTTGATTTTGGTCTGATATGCAGCCTGTGGGAGCATCTGGATCCAGATGGTGAAGTCGATGGGCGAGTTGTCGGCGCTGTACTTGACGCACTTTGGCTCTTCACGCTCGATGATCTTGACGGCAGCAGGCATACCGTTGACGGTCAGGTGTGCCGAGTCGCGGTCGAAGTGGACGTTGCTGATCTCGATCTTGCCCTGACCCTGCTCCTGCAGCTTGGCCTTGATGGTCTCCTTGAGTTCGGGCGGCATGTTGTCCTTCATCACCTGCAGCTGGCTGAGGTCGCTCAGGCGGTTATAGACATTCTGCTGGAGGGCATTGACCTCCTTGACTTTGCTTTCGTATCTTGCCATTATGTGATGTGATCTAATGGTTGTGTATGACTGACGGGCGGCTTACTTGTCCTGCTTCCACTCGCTTGGGTTGCTGCGCCATTCCTTCAGCACCTCGATGTCCTCGGCCTTGATGTAGTCGAGTTCGGCTGCCTCGGCGGTGAGCTCGGTGTAGTTCGAGAGGGTGTGGAGAGTCACGCCAGCCTCCTCGAATGCCTTCTGAGCCTGTGGGAACTGGTATGTGAAGATAGCCACCATGCCGAGCACGTTGACCTTGGCGTCGCGCAGTGCGGCAACGGCCTTGAGCGATGACATACCGGTCGAGATAAGATCCTCAACAACCACTACGTTCCAGCCTTCCTGGATCTGACCCTCGATGAGATTGCCCATGCCGTGGTCCTTAGGAGCTGAGCGTACGTAGCAGAATGGCACGCCGAGAGCATCGGCTACGAGTGCGCCCTGGGCGATGGCGCCTGTGGCAACACCTGCGATGGCATCAATCTTGCCGCCGTACAGACGCTGGATGGCGCTGACCAATCCGGTCTTGATGATGGTGCGCACCTCTGGATATGCCAGAGTCTTGCGGTTGTCGCAATAGATTGGTGACTTCCATCCGCTTGCCCATGTGAATGGGTTGTTTGGCTGCAGTTTTACGGCCTTGATGGCGAGGAGTTTCTCGGCTACGAGACGATCTACGGTTTTCATTGTGCTTATGATGTTATTTTTGTTAATATGTTCTTTTGTCCTCTTTGCTGATGCATTACATCTGCGCGCAAAGATATACATTTTAAATAATATATAGAAAACTTTGCCGTTTTTTTTGTCTTTTTGATACAAAAAAGCTGGAGCTGCGACCGAAGTTGCAACTCCAGCTGTGGTTATTTCATGCAGTTTGCTTAGAGAAGTTCCTGCGAACGCTTGATGAACTTGGCCAAAGCCTCGCCGCGAAGCATGCCGCCTTCGAGCAGGGCGAGGTCAATGAGCTGGCGCAGGGTCACGTCTGTCACGGCGTACTTGCCAACGGCTTCCTTCTCCTTGGCCTTGAGTCCCTCTACGTCCTTGCGCAGAGAGTCGAGCAGCGAGTCCTTGTCCTGTGGGAATTCGCCTGCCTTGGCCTTGTACTTCTCTTCCTCCAGCGGCTTGATCTGAGCCTCCTTGTCGCTGATCTCAGTGGCGAGAGGCGAGAGCTCGGCGTTGAGGGCCGACTTGGCAGCGTCGAAGATCTTCTTGACTGTCGGAGCCTCGGTATTGACGATGAGCGTGTATTGGTCAGGCATCTGGCCATAGAAGCTCATACCGCCGCCCTGCAGGTGGTTCATCTCCTTCATGCGGCGCATCCACTCGTTCTGTGACACCATGACGGGCTTGTCGTTCTCCTCCATTGCCTGGAAATCGACAGTCCATTCCACCTTCTTGCCGTCAGCACCGCAGGTGTCCGGAATCTGGCTCTGGAACAGGGTGTTGTTGGCACGGCGTTCGCCCTCGCTGAATTCCACCTTCTTCTGGTCGGCCTTCTTGATGAGGTTGTTCAATGTGTCGGCGTCGATGCGGCTGAAGTGGCATTTCTCCTGCTTCTGCTCCTGCTGGTTCATCCATGGAGTGTCGAGCTGTCCGCCTGTCTCGATGACGTCATATCCCTTCTGGCGTGCAGCCTCGATATAAGAGTACTGAGCCACCTTGTCGTCGGTGTAGAGATAGCAGAGCTGACCGTCCTTGTCTGTCTGGTTGCCCTCGACGAGCTTGCGGTATTCCTCGGCGGTGTAGTAGTTGCCCTCGGTGTTCTTGATCAATGCAAAGTTGATGGCCTTGTCATAGAACTTATCTTCGCTCAGCATGCCATACTGGATGAAGATCTTGAGGTCGTCCCACTTCTCCTCATACTTCTGGCGGTCCTCGTTGAAGATCTCCAGCAGGCGGTCAGCCACCTTCTTGGTGATGTAGCCCGAGATCTTCTTGACGTTCTGATCTGACTGGAGGTACGAACGGCTTACGTTCAATGGGATATCCGGTGAGTCGATGACACCGTGGAGCAGCATCATGAACTCAGGAACGACGCCCTCCACCTGGTCGGTGACAAACACCTGGTTGCAGTAGAGCTGGATGCGGTCGCGACGGAACTCGTTGTTCTCGATCTTAGGGAAGTAGAGCACGCCGGTGAGGTTGAACGGATAGTCCACGTTGAGGTGGATCCAGAACAGCGGATCCGGAGCCATAGGGTAGAGGTCATGATAGAAGTTCAGATAGTCCTCGTCCTTGAGGTCGGATGGCTGGCGTGTCCAGAGAGGGCTTACCTCGTTGATCTGGTTGTCCTCGTCGGTGTCAACCTCCTTGCCGTCCTTCCACTCGGTCTTCTTGCCGAACACCACAGGCACAGGCAGGTACTTGCAGTACTTCTTGAGCAGGCCCTCAATGGTCGATTTGAGCGAGAAGTTAGCCTTGTTCTCGTCGTCGAGCCAGAGGATGATGTCCGTACCGTTCTCTGTGCGCTCGGCATCATCCATTGTGAACTCGGTGTTGCCCTCGCAGCTCCAGCGTGTGGCAGGAGCGTCCTTATATGACTTTGACACGATCTCCACCTTCTTTGCCACCATGAAGGCCGAGTAGAAACCGAGGCCGAAGTGACCGATGATCGATGCGCCGTCGTTCTTGTACTTCTCAAGGAACTCGGTTGCGCCCGAGAAGGCAATCTGGTTGATGTATTTGTCGATCTCCTCGGCTGTCATGCCGATGCCGTTGTCGCTCACGGTCAGTGTGCCTGCCTCCGGGTCGATGCTGACGCTCACCTTGAGGCCGTCTGTGCTGCCCTGATATTCGCCGGCGCGTGCCAGAGTCTTGAGCTTCTGTGTGGCGTCAACTGCATTGCTGACCAGCTCGCGGAGGAAGATCTCGTGGTCGCTGTAGAGGAACTTCTTGATTACCGGAAAGATGTTTTCCGATGTTACATTGATTGAACCTGTTTTCATGTCTTTCTTTTATTTATATGTTTATCGATAATTTTTGTGTTCAGATGTGCTGCGGCAGTGTTTTGCCGTGCGCACACCCAGTCATGCAACAAATTTCATGCCAACATTTGTGCCCGTGACAAATTGGCATTGGTTGTGACAATATTGTAGCATTGTAATGTAAACGAATGTTAAAAATTAGTTATTGCAATGGATTGCGCATAATATTTCTTTAAATAAAATTTGGCAATTAGGCAAAAATGGCTTACCTTTGCACCACCTTAAATACATAACCATAACACGATACCTTAAAGTAAACATTTGGGTTACCTTAAATCTAATACCATGTAAACATAAGTTATCAAAATCATTTCAAGGCATGAGAATGTCGCACGATAAATGACAATCATTACATGGGAAAGAAGAATAAACTGATGAAATTCGACGACATGGCAGGTTACGCCAATGTCTTCCAATATTGTTTCGAAGAGTTGCAGGACGGTGGGTTTCCCCTCCGTGGTCAGTGGCATAGCCAGTACTTCCACAACGACAATCCGATAGTCATCGAACTGGGTTGCGGCAAGGGCGAATACACCGTTGGCCTTGCCCAGCGCTATCCCGACAAGAACTTCATAGGTTTCGACATCAAGGGCGCACGTATGTGGACGGGTGCTACGCAGGCCTTGGACGAAGGTCTCAGCAACGTGGCTTTTGTCCGCACCCGCATTGAGCTCATCACGCATTTCTTTGCGCCTGGCGAGGTGAGCGAGATCTGGATTACGTTTGCCGACCCTCAGATGAAGAAAGTCAACAAGCGTCTCACCTGCTCTCTGTTCATGCAGCGCTATCTTCAGATACTTGCTCCTGCCGGCGTCGTTCACCTCAAGACCGACTCGAACTTCCTCTTCACCTACACCGAGGAGATGGCACGTGTCAACGCTCTGCCGGTGCTCACTTCCACGCGCGATCTATATAAAGATAATGACTTTGCGTCGGCCGAGATTGTCGAGGCGCTCCGAGGCATACGCACCTACTACGAAAGTCAGTGGCTGGCACGCGGCATCGACATCAAGTATCTCGCCTTCCGTCCCGAATCTCGCGACCAATGGATCGAACCTGAGGTTGAGATCGAACTCGACTCATACCGTTCGTTCGGACGCGATAAGAGAAGTGCGTTGAATATGCACGTATAGACAGACCCTCCCCCAGCCCCTCCGCAAGGGAGGGGAGTGAATAGCTCAGTTGGGACGAGTAAGAATCCATACAATCCGTTGAATCCGTGTTCAAAATAGAAATAATAAAATATGGCACTATATCCAAAACTCATAACCGATGCCCTGACACAGGTAATCTACCCGGGCACAAAGAAGAATGTCATCGAGAGTGAGATGCTCGCAGGCGATGTCCGCATCGATGGCGAGAAAGTAAGCTTCACCCTCGTGTTCGACAAGGAGAGCGACCCGTTCATGAAATCGGTGGTCAAGGCTGCCGAGGCTAACATCAAGTATGCATGCCAGCAGGTGGGCGAACCGGTCGAGGTCGAGATTCACACCAGTGCCCGACAGGCTCCGCGCCCTGAACCCGACAAGTTCCTGCCAGGCGTAAAGAACGTCATCGCCGTTGCCTCGGGCAAGGGAGGCGTGGGCAAGAGCACCGTGTCGGCCAATCTCGCCGTCGGACTTGCCATGCTCGGCTATAAGGTGGGCTTGCTCGATGCCGATGTGTTCGGCCCTTCCATGCCAAAGATGTTCCAGCTCGAAGGTTTCCAGCCATACGCCGAGCACATTGACGGACGCGACCTCCTCGTGCCTGCCGAACAGTATGGCGTCAAGATCCTGAGCGTCGGATTCTTTGTCGATCCTAACAATGCCACCATCTGGCGCGGCAGCATGGCGTCGAGTGCCATCAAGCAGTTTATCGGCGACGCCAACTGGGGCGAGCTCGACTTCCTGCTCATCGACATGCCACCGGGCACCAGCGACATCCACCTCACCATCGTCCAGAACCTCTCGCTCACAGGCGCCGTGGTTGTCTCAACGCCTCAGCAGGTGGCGCTCGCCGACGCTCGCAAGGGCATCGACATGTTCCTCAACGAGAAGATCAACGTGCCTGTGCTCGGCTTGGTCGAGAACATGGCATGGTTCACCCCGGCCGAACTTCCTCAGAACCGCTACTACCTCTTCGGGCGTGAGGGCGTCAAGCAACTGGCCGAGGAGATGAACGTGCCTCTGCTCGCACAGATTCCTGTCGTTCAAGGCATTTGCGAGAGTGGCGACCAGGGTTCGCCTATCGTGCTCAACTATGATTCGATGGTCGGACAGTCGTTCCTCAGCCTTGCCCAGGCCGTCGTAACCCAAACTAACCTACGCAATGCAAACCAGCCCCGTACACAACGTGTTCGCACTGACGCCAAGTAAGGCTCCGACCCTTCCGCGAGTGCTGCTCATCTATACCGGTGGAACCATCGGCATGGTGCGCAACCCCCAGACGGGCGTTCACGAGCCGCTCAACTTCGAGCATCTTGTCAGCCATGTGCCCGAGCTTTCGCAGATCAAGGTTGCCGTCTCGACCATCCAGTTCGAGCAGCCTATTGACTCGTCGAACATGACGCCGCATCATTGGGCAATGATTGCCCGCATCATAGTCGAAAACTATGAGAAGTACGACGGCTTTGTCGTGCTCCACGGCACCGACACCATGGCCTACACAGCCTCTGCGCTCAGCTACATGCTCGACAATCTGCAGAAACCTGTCATCCTGACCGGCTCTCAGCTGCCCATCGGTGTGTTGCGTACCGATGGCAAGGAAAACCTCATCACCGCCATCGAGATGGCTGCCGATCACGACCGCATCGGACAGCCGATGGTGCCTGAGGTGTGCGTCTATTTCCAGTCGAAACTCCTGCGCGGCAACCGTTCGAAGAAGCTCAGCGCCGAGGAGTTCAATGCTTTCCGTTCGCCCAACTATCCTGCGCTTGCCGAAATCGGCGTGCACATCACCTACGCCCATCATCACATCAACTATCCGCGCGAACATAACACTCCGTTGCGTCCGCGCTACAGTTTCTGCACCGACGTGGTGATGCTCAAGCTCTTCCCTGGCATCTCGCAGATGATGGTCCATTCCGTGCTTGCCATCCCAAGCCTCCGAGGTGTGGTGCTTGAGACTTTCGGCGCTGGCAATGCCATGACCGAATCATGGTTCCTCGATGAGATTGCTTCCGCAGTGCGCCGGGGTGTGGTGGTGATCAATGTGACGCAATGCATCGACGGCATGGTTGAGATGAGCACTTACGATACGGGCAACCGGCTCAACAAAGCTGGCGTGATAAGCGCCGGCGACATGACCACGGAGGCCACCATCACCAAACTCATGTTCCTGCTCGGTCAGGGACAGTCGCAGGAGGAGGTCGGAAAGAACATGCTCACTTCCATCGCCGGCGAGATTGACTGAAAAACTGTTTTTGGTTAGTACTAAGACTTGGGAGCTAACAAAAAAAAGTTTGGCGGTTAGACTTAAGAGTTGGGAAGTCGTCAGAACATTGTTCCGAGGATTTGCCAAGACTTGGGAAGTCGCCAGAACATTGTTCTGAGCATTTCCTAAAACCTTGGAAGTCGTCAGAACATTGTTCTCAGCATTTCCAGGAACCTGGAAGTCGTCAGAACATTGTTCCCAGCATTTCCAGAAAGCTGGAAATCCAAAACAAACTTTCGGCAGCATTTCCTAAGAGTTGGGAAGTCCAAATGAAACTTTTGTCAGCATTTCCTAAGAGTTGGGAAGTCCAAACAAAACTTTTGTTAGCATTTCCTAAGAGTTGGGAAGTCCAAACAAAACTTTTGTTAGCATTTCCTAAGACCTGGGAAGTCCAAATGAAACTTTTGTTAGCATTTCCTAAGACCTGGGAAGTCCAAATGAAAGTTTTTCATGCTGTACGGTTAAAACAATTAATGAACTGTAATTCGTGGATAATTCATGGCAATTCGTGTTCAAAATATTAAATATTGCCTGCGGCGCAACATAAATTTACCATTGTCCACGAATCAGTTCATAAATTATTTCATCCCTACAGGTCGAAAGGTTTTCCCGATATTTCTGTCCTTTCGGCAAGCCCTTTCTTTATTTAAATATGCGTAGTATTAGCATAGAAAAGTTAGAAAAACGGCATGTTTTTATAGGTCTTCGTGCCTGTTTGTTATCTTTTTGTTACTTTTTCGGCCCTTTATTTGTTGATATAATAAATTTTTACTAACTTTGCGCACGTTTTTAGAAATCTATATTCATAACAAATAAATATTTATCTCATGAAAAAACTATTATTAACTTTGCTCGTTGCTGTGATGAGTATTACGGCGTGGGCGCAAGATCCAGATTGGAGTGTGACTTCTTTCAGTGGTTCAATTTCCTCCAATTCAACAACTATCAACGAAGCCACATGGACATTGTCAGACATGACTACGGGTGCTGGTACTCCTGCATGGACTGTCAGCAGCAGCAAATGGAAGTTTGGAAGTAGTAAGACTGTCTTCTGGAGTGAATACACACTCTCAACAAATAAGTTTAATTCTTACAACATCACTAAAGTACAAGTTGGTTGCTATGATAATGGTGGTACTGAAAGTTCCGTTACAGTTAAACAAGGCTCTATAACCATCGGTTCTGCGACTGTATCGACAACAACTACATCAAACGTTGAGACATTGAACGAAGCCCAAGGAGAGGGTGGTGCCTTACAGATTACCTTTACTTCAACCAAGCAAGCTTCTTATATCACATCTATCAAAGTGTGGTACACTTTAGGTGGTGATGCAGTTCATGTGGAGAGTGTCACTCTAGATCAGCACAACCTCGTTGTCATGGAATCAAAGTCTGCTACTCTTACTGCCACTGTTGCTCCTGTTAATGCAACAAATCAGAATGTAGCCTGGAGTTCAAGCAACACAGATGTTGCTACTGTTGATGGAGGTGTTGTAAAAGGTAAAAGCGAAGGCACCGCAACGATTACAGTAACCACTTCCGATGGAAGTTTTACTGACCAATGTTTAGTAACCGTTACACCAAAGGAAGCACCAGCCGGTTCAGTTTTTTATGAGTCGTTCGACCAATTGGAAGGTTCTGGTGGTAATGATGATGTTTGGTCAGGTATATCTGGAACATATGCATGGGAAACAGAAGTTTGCGATAACGAAGGTTGGACTACAGAGGGTACAATGAACAAGGGTGCTCAGTGTGCTTCTATTCGCAAAGGTACTTCTGGAGGCAAGAACATAGCTTCCGGCCTTACAACTCCTGCTATCGGTGTTGCTGGTAATGGTAATATCACATTCAACGCACAGTCTTGGGGTACTGATACTGGTGACTTCTATGTCGACATTGTTGGCGGCGGCACGTTCTTGCCAGCATCAGGTGTCACTCTTTCAAACAGCAACAAAACCGCAAAGGTGACATTAACTAAGAAGAGCGAGTGGGGCGATTATGATCTCTCATTCATTGGTCTTACTGCAAATAGCAAGTTCCGTTTCTACATGGCAGCAGGCAAGCGTGGATTCCTTGACGAAGTTGCAATTTTCGTAACACCATCTAATGAAGGCACCCTTGACTTCGCAGCAGAAGATGGAGCCGGTTCTGGCGATTATTATGCAACATTCAGCAGCACTCGCAATGTTGTTATGCCAGCAACGCCAGATGCTAACACTGTGATTGCAGTATATGCGCTTGCTGCTGATGGTTCTGGATTGTCATTCGTTGACTTCGATGTCGATTTTGACAACACTGATTCAAATGGTGATATCATCATTCCTGCAAATACTGGTGTTCTGGTTTATGCAATTACAACTAATCCGTCTGCGCCATCTGTAACTTACAGTTATACAGAGGAGACAGGTTCAGGTTATGACCCAGAGTTCAACCTCCTTCGTCCTGCTTCAGTTGCTATGGAGGGTGACTTTAAGTTCTACAAGCTGGCTTACGATGACTACACCAATAAGACTGGTCTTGGCTTCTACTGGGGCGCAGCAGATGGCGCAGCATTCACAGCTAAGGCTGGCGGTGCTTATCTCGCAGTTCCTACTTCAAGTTCAGCAAGCCTGATGCGTGGCTTCAGCTTCGACGACATCAACGGATCGGAGACTGCCATCGAGGAAGTTGCCATCGAGAGCGTAGAGCAGACCACATCGGCATACAGCCTCACAGGTCAGCGCGTAGAGAAGGTGATGAACAATGGTCTCTACATCGTGGGTGGCGAGGTTAAGTACATGCGTGTTAAGTAATAAGAGAAGTAACTTTATAATTGAAAACGAAATATGAAAAAGTATGTTGCGCCAACCATCAACGTGGTGGAACTTGAGGTAGAAGGCCTTATCGCACTTTCCGGTGGCGGTAAGCACGATAGCCTTCCAGGCAATGATAACCCAGGTAACAACTTCGCTCCATCACAGCGTGGCGGTGACTGGGCTGATTACGAACAGTAATCTTGCATGACTAAAATACATTTGGACGAAATCCAATCGACCAACACATGGCTGCTCGAAGCACTTGCTGACGGGCAGCCTTTGGTCGATAGAACCGTGGTGTGGACCAAGCGCCAGACCGCAGGGCGCGGACAGGTGGGCAACACATGGGAAGCCGAGCCGGACAAGAACATCTCGTTCTCGGTGTTGCTTAGACCCTCGTTCCTGCATCCTCGCGAACAGTTTGTGATCAGCGAACTGACCGCGCTCTCGGTATGCGAGACCGTGGCATTGATGACACCCAAGCCTGTCAAGATCAAGTGGCCCAACGATATTTATGTGGGCGATGACAAACTTGCCGGCATATTGATAGAGAACAGCCTGCAGGGAATGACCATCTGCCACAGCGTCATCGGTGTGGGCATCAACGTCAATCAGGAACGATGGGTGGGCAATGCGCCTAACCCGACGTCGCTCAAACTGGTGCTGGGCGAGGAACTTGACCCAGAGGAGGTGCTCGACATGGTGACACAGCGCATCGGCATGTATTACCGCATGCTGGAGCAGGACAAGGAGAAGGCCACTGCCGAGATACACAACTGGTTCTGCCAGCGCCTGTATCGCAGCAACGGATTTCATCCATACGTAGATGCACAGACGGGCGAGAGCTTTGAGGCAAGGCTGCAGGGAGTGGACCATACGGGTCATCTGCACCTGTTGCCAGCCGATGGCGGAGAGAGAGCATATGGATTTAAGGAAGTGCGGTTTGTGCTTCCTTGCGGAGTGACAAAAGAATAATGGCCGTGGAAGAGAACATCGACGAGAAATACATGCGCGAGGCATTGAAGGAAGCCCGCTATGCCGCCGCTGAGGGCGAGATCCCGATCGGCGCCGTGGTGGTATGCCGTGACCGCATCATCGCGCGTGGTCACAATCTCACCGAGACCCTTCACGATGTGACAGCACACGCCGAGATGCAGGCCATCACGGCTGCAGCAGAGTCATTGGGCGGCAAATACCTGCAGGAATGTACTCTCTACGTCACCCTTGAACCCTGCGTGATGTGTGCCGGAGCCTTGGGATGGAGCCAGGTGTCGCGCATAGTCTATGGCGCAGATGATCCGCGTCGCGGATATAAGCTCTATGCTCCGCGAGCCCTTCATCCACGCACGAAGGTGTCGTCAGGTGTGCTTGCCGACGAGTGCCTGAGGTTGGTTACAGATTTCTTTGCTGAACGCAGGCGGTGAGTCCTGCTGAATGGAGTAGCTGATCGCGCCGAGCCAGTGTCTGGGCAACGAAAGCCCTGTGCTGCGGCGAGTCGGGATCGGACGGACGGTGGTCGAGAGCCTTGCGTATTGACGTGGCCTCGGCCACATATTGTTTCATGGCGGCAGAGAAACAGCAGTCGGTGACAAGCTGACGGACCATCTCAACGCCGAGCTGCGACGGATGCACCAGATCGTCGGCATAGAAACGGTAGTCGCGCAGGTCATCGATCAGAAGTTCGTAGGCAGGCAGATATTCCACCTGCGAAGGGAAAAGCTGCTGCAGACGGTCGATGGCAAGTAACAGGGTGGCCTTGCTCAACTGATTGGCATGCAGTCCGTCGCGCACGTGACGTATCGGGCTGACCGTAAAGACCCAATGTCTGTCGCTAATGAGAGGCGAAAAACAGCCGACAATCTCATCGACCGAAAGCATACGCCGCGTGAACTCGGAGGCAGGGAACTTATGGCAGTTGGCAACAACGTGTGAGTCGCGTTCATAGACCCAGGCTGTGCCGAGCGTTACCACCACATGACGAGCAGCCGAAAGGGCATCAGCCGCCTTAGTCTCGCAGTCGACGATGCGTGCCGTCATCTCAGCCTCGTCGTTCATCGAGAACGAACCGTGATGATCGAAGCTGTGGAAAAGACCGTCGCGCAGATGCAGTTCTGGCCTGTAGCCATCGGCATGGAACGAGGCTGCGCGGCTGAGACTCATGGCGATGCTGGCAGGATTGAACAGCACGCCCCACGGATTGCACGTCACGGGCAGCCACATGTCCTTGAGCCATGAGCCTATATGGTCGGTGAAGCAGGAGCCGATGAGAAACAGACTGTCGCCCGGAGCAATCTGCTGCTTCAGGCTTTGTCGTTCCACTTCGGTGCGTAGCTTGATCATAACGGGTCAATACGGGGATTGTGTCAGTCGGTAACAACGTGCATCTTCTTGCGTTCCTCATCATAGCGATCGTAGGCATCCACGATGCGCTGCACGAGACGGTGACGCACGATGTCGCGCTTGTCGAACTCGATGGTGGCGATGCCCGGAATGCCCTTCAGGATGCGCTGAGCCTGCATAAGTCCGGAAGTGACATTGTGCGGGAGGTCGATCTGGCTCATGTCGCCAGTCACGATCATGCGGGCACCGAGACCCAGACGCGTGAGGAACATCTTGATCTGTGGCGCGGTGGTGTTCTGCGCCTCGTCGAGGATGATGATGGCATCGCTCAGCGTACGGCCGCGCATGTATGCCAAAGGAGCAATCTGAATGACATTGGTTTCGAGCAGTTCCTTGAGCTTGGCAGCAGGAATCATGTCCTCCAGGGCATCGTAGAGCGGCTGCAGGTATGGGTCGAGCTTGTCCTTCATCTCGCCAGGCAGGAATCCGAGCTTCTCGCCAGCCTCGACGGCCGGACGCGAGAGGATGATCTTGCGGATCTCCTTGTTCTTCAGCGCACGCACGGCGAGGGCAATCGCCACGTAGGTCTTACCCGAACCGGCAGGACCGAGGGCAAAGCACAGATCGTTCTTCTGGAAGGCATCGACAAGGGCTTTCTGGTTGGCTGTGCGTGCGGTGATGGGTTTGCCGTTGACGCCATAGATGATGAGCGAGTCCTGCTTGTGTTCCACAGGGCCCTCGCCGTTCCAGAAGTCCAGGATGACCTCCTCGTTGAGTTTGTTATAGTCGTTGCAGTAGCGTACGAGCTTATCGACGAAAGCCTCAAACATCTCGATGTCCTGCTCGTCGCCATAGACCTTGATGGCACGTCCGCGGGCGGCAAAGCGCAGCTTGGGGTAGAGTGTCTTGAGCAACAGGATATTGCTGTTGTTCACTCCGTAGAAGATTACAGGGTCGGCCTGTTCGAGGAGAATTACTTTTTCGATCATTTATGGTTGGAGTGATATTTATTGTCCTAATCTGAACTGTACGGGCAGCCATACGTCCATGCCGCCTTTCTGTCCGCGATGATCCCATGCATAATAAGGGATGAGAGTGAGGCGTGCGTCCTTGACGGCGACGCGTCCGTCAGCGCCTGTGCTGATGGTCTGAGCCTCGGTGGTGAGGGCGATGACACGGGCAGAGTAGCGGGTGTCGGCAGGAACCTCAATCAGATAGTCAGGCACCTCGGAGAAGACTGGCTTGCGGTTGAGGATGTATGAACTGATCTCGTGCTCGTTGTCTGCCCACTCGGCACAATAGACCAGCGGTCCGCGTTCCACGGCGATGCGTCCGCGGTCGGCATAGACTTCATAGCGAGCCTCAACGACGCGCGGCTGCATGTCGAAGTGCAGTTCCACACGGTCGCCCTTCTTCCAGTTGCGGTCGATGACGAAATAGCCGTCCCTGAGTTCGCTGTCCACGCTCTCGCCATTGACCTTGACGCTGTATGCGAGCTGTTTGCCATCGGCGTATGAATAGAGGTCGCTCGGCACAACCTGATCGCGTACCCATCCAGGGATGCGCAGGCAGAGCGAGAACCTGCCCTTGCCTTTCTCGACGGTTAGAGCCACATCGCCGTTATACGGATAGAGAGTCTGCTGAGCAAGGGTCACCTTCTGACGGCCTACGGTAAGTGTGGCACGGTTGCCCATATAGAGGTTGACAAAGAGGCTGTTGTCCCTGACGGCATAGATATAACCTGGCAGGGAAGGGATGAAGCGGCAGACATTGCTCGGACAGCAGGCACAGCCGAACCAAGGCTGGCGTGCATAGTTGGCATCGGAGGCAGTGGAGAGCGGGTTAGGGTAGAAGAATGCGCCGCCGTCCATCGAGATGCCGGAGATCAGCGCGTTGTAGAGAGTGCGTTCGAGCACGTCATAGTATTTGCTCTCGCCATGCAGGAGGAACAGTCGGTAGTTGGTATAGACATTGGCAATCTGAGCACAGGTCTCGCAATAGGCACTGGCATTCGGCAACTCATAGTTATCGCCGAAAGCCTCGCTGCCATGACGTGCGCCAACACCGCCGGTGACGTAGAACTTGCGGGTCACGATATTGTCCCAGATGCGGTCGATGGCGTTGATGTAGGCCGTATCGCCGGTCAGCGCAGCCACATCGGCCATGCCGCTGTACATATATCCGGCACGCACGGCATGACCTACGGCCTCGTCCTGTTCGATGACAGGCTTGTGCGCCTGACTGTAGGCATCCTTGCGCGAAGTCTTGCCGCGATAGTCGAGGAAATATTTTGCCTGATCGAGATAGCGGCGGTCGCCAGTGACAAGATAGAGCTTGACAAGACCCATCTCGGCAATCTGATGACCAGGCACCACAAGGGTCTGACCTTCGCCTGTGCCAATCTCACGGATCACGCAGTCGGCATAGCGGATGGCGATGTCGAGGAAATTGCGTTTGCCCGTGGCTGTATAGTGTGCACAGGCTGCCTCGAGCATGTGTCCGAGATTATAGAACTCGTGGCTGCCAGCCTCAACGGCCTCCCATCGCTTGCTGCCTGCCCACGAATGAGGGTGGGAGGGATTCATGGTGCGTGGGGTATAGAGATAGCCGTCGGGTTCCTGAGCCTTGGCAACGATTTCGAGCACGCTGTCGATATAAGCTACGAGATGACGGTCAGGATAGGTCTGCAGGAGATATGACGCACCCTCGATGGTCTTATAGACATCGGTATCGTCGAACGGGAAACCGCCGGGGATAATCTCGTGAGTGTCCTCGCCAGCCAACTGACGGGCTGCAACCTCGAAGTTGGTATATCGGCCCGACTCCTCGCACTTGCTGAATGCGAGTGGGATGGTCACCTCCTTGCTGGCCTGCAGACGGGGACTCCAGAAGGCGTCATTGACCGTGACGGAAGTGAAGGGAACAGGTGTGATCGGATATCCGGAGGCGTTGCCGGTAACCTGGGCATCGGCTATGCCGAACATAGCGGCAAGAGACAGGGCAATGAGTGTCGGTTTCATGTGCGTGATGGTGTTTTTATTGGTTGACAGGTGACGGAAAAACCGTGCAAATATATACATATTATTTAAAATGAGCAAAGTGGCGATGCGAAAAATGACAAAAAGCCTCGCCAATATGCAATAATGGCACGAAAATGACGTTATTTCTTTGGAATATTCAGCAAAACAGAAGGTAATATGTTGAGGAAAATACTCGTATTTCTTGCCATTGTCATGGTGTCCCTGCCGCTTGTCGCACAGCGTCAGGGTGTCAAGAATATTCCCTATATCGACCAGCGCAGGGTGCATTACGGATTCCTGTTGGGCGTGAATCTTAGTGACGTGACGATGATGCACTCGGGCGCGAACACATGGACGGCTGAATGTCCGTCAGTCAATCCTGCGTTCTGTGTGGGACTGATGGGCGATGTGGCTTTGACCGAACACCTCAATGTGAGATGCACTCCGACACTCTATTTCATGTCGCGCGACGTGAAGTTCATCGACCAGTCAACGCTCGACACCCGTACGCAGACGCTCAAGAACAACTACCTCGAACTGCCCATAAGCCTCAAAGTGGCAACTCACCGCATAAACAACTATCGCCCATACATGCTGATGGGCGTGCAGGCCGACTATGACCTTGCCCATGAGAAGGAACAGCCTATCGTGTTCCGCCGACTGGACCTCGGACTGCACGTGGCCATGGGCTGCGACTTCTATCTGCCTTTCTTCAAATTCTGTCCGGAACTGAGGTTCAACCTCGGCCTTCTCGACATGCTCGATCATAAGCGTACCGACCTCAAGGACGAGACTATGCGTCCATACACCGACGCATTGAACCGCGCACGTAACAAGAGCGTATCGCTCATCTTCTTTTTTGAATAAGGCATGTGTATGTTACATTTTCCGTTGTAACATTGCGCGGAATACCGATATTTGGTACGTTTTATTGTTTGGTGTATTCTTTTTATGTAACTTTGCGCATGTAATATTACCTTAGATACTGCCGCTATGTTACATCGTCTTAGCCAATTGTTTGCTATCAGAATCCTGTCGCTATGTTGCATCGTCATGTTGCATCATGCCTCTCTCTGCGCGCAGTCATGCCAGCTCTTCACCATTGCCGATGCCCTGCCAAATACGCTCATCAATGACATCATTGAGGATGCCGACAACTATATCTGGGTGGCGACGGACTACGGACTGTGTAAGTATGACGGCGCGAAGTTTACGACCTATCTGCCCGAAGAGGGCAATCCGCATTCCCTGCAGCAGCCTTATGTGCGTTCGCTTTTCATCGACAAAAGCGGACATCTGCTGGTCGGTACGCGTGCAGGTCTGCAGGTCTATCGTCCACAGACTGACGACTTCTCGCTCCTTGCCCGTTTCGCCGATAATCCGGAACACTCGTTGGGCGATGTGACGAGGATCATCGAACGAAAGAATGGCGAGATATGGATGTCAGGCAACATATCGTCGTGTGTGCGCATCGAGAAAGACGGTACGCCCGTGCTCTATCCAAACAAATTTACCGACAAGGTGAACTACACCGAGACGCTGGTCGAGGACAATGCCGGACGCATCTGGGTGAACCGCCGCATGAAGTCGCTGTACCGCCTGGAAGTGTCAGGCGAGATAACGACCTTTGAACAGGATGGCGAGAGGCTGCCATTCAACTGTATGTTCACAGCCTCAGACGGTGTGCTCTATGCTGGCGGACAGTGGACAGGCCTCTATCGCTATGACATGGCGACAAACAGGTTTGAGAAACTCCAGACTCCCGGCCACGAGGGTTATCTGGTGACAGATATGCACAACTATGACGATCAGAACATGGTGGTGGCTACCGACAATCAGGGTCTGAAGATCTATAACTACCGCACAGGCGAGATGCAACCATATCTGTTTGATGACGGACGCACCGACCCTTTGACCCAGAAGGTACATGCCGTCGTCATCGACCATAACAACGATCTCTGGCTCGGACTCTATCAGAAAGGCGTGATGATGGTGAGACAGCAGACCCTGCCGTTCAAGTATTTCGGTTCGCTGTCGTCGAGCTATAACTGCGTGGGCGATAAATGTGTGACGAGCATGTCGCAGAGCCGCAACGGATATGTCTGGGTATCGACCGACAACGGCGGACTCTATGCCGTGGACTATGAAGGACGTCAGGTGAAGCATTTCCCATACACCGGACAGCCTCACACCATACCGGCATCTCTTGTCAGGGTGTTTGAGGATGGACGCGGACGTGTGTGGTACGGTGCGTTTGCCCAGGGATACGGCTGGGTGGATACATACACAGGCCGATGCACACCGTTGAAGGTTGACCGACAGCTTGAGAACTCGTCAAATGTCTTTGACTTTGCCGAAGACAATCTCGGACGCATCTGGGTTGCCACCATGGGAACGGGCGTCTATATGTTCGACGAACGCAGCCAGTCGCTCGACCGTCACGTGGCAAGCGACTCGTGCCGATGGGCCAGCTGTGCCTATTTCGACCAGATGAGACACCATCTGTATGTGGGTTCGTTCAACGGTCTGACCGAAATCGACACCGATACAGACTCGCTCAATCTCCGCCAGTATCTGTCCAACTATATCATCTATCACATTGCGCCATACACGAGCGGTCGTCTCGTGCTGTGTACGTCGGAGGGTCTGATACTGTTCAATATGAATGACGGCAAGTACGTCGTCTATACTGCCGACGACGGATTGCCAAGCAACATGATATATGCAGCAGAGAGCGACGGTAACGGTCTGCTGTGGCTGACCACCAATGCGGGTCTGTCGTGCTTCAACGAGAAACGCAACTCATTTATTAACTATACGGAGAAGGACGGCCTGCAGAGCAATGAGTTCTACAAGCATGCGTCGATGCGCGATGCCAACGGCGATCTCTGGTTCGGCGGAACAAACGGTATCTCGTATTTCAATCCGAGCGGCGTGTCGTCTGATGGCGAACAATGCGATGTGAGAATCGTGGGATTTATGGCAAGCGGCAGGAAGATGGTCCCTGTCAGCGGCATGGAACTCGAAGATAACTCGTTCTCGTTTGAGATGGCAACAGTGCCTCTCGGCAGGACCCATCATGGCATTTACAGCTATTCGCTCGACAGCGATCCATGGACATCATTGCGCCACGGACAGAATATTGTCACTTTCAGCCATCTGTCGCCAGGCCGCCATGTGTTCCGCTATCGTGTGGCTATCGGCGAGTCATATTCTGACATTCATCAGTTTGAGTTCAGGGTGGCCTATCCTTGGTATAAGAGCTGGTGGTCGTATCTGCTAATTGCCGTGCTGGTGTGCTGCGTCATCTACCTTGGCCTGTTGCAGCTCATCAATCACTCTACCATTCGCAAACGCTTGGCCGAACATATCCAGTCGGAGGAAGTGAATGAGGCAAAGCTGCAGTTCTTCATGGAGGTGGCACATAAGATCCGCACGCCAATGACCCTGATCATGTCACCGTTGCAGGAACTTATCGACACCGATTCTAATCCAGAGCGACAGAACACCTACCGCATGTTGCAGCACAACACCAACCGTCTGGTGGAACTCATCAACCAGCTGATGGATCAGCATCATATCGACGGAGAGAAAATCGAACCGTTGCAGGAGGACGAGTTGCTCGATATGGACGAGTTGCATCATGAGACATGTGCATCGCAGACCAGCAAACTGGTGGTTGTGGCAGATGCCGACGATGAGATCCGTCAGTTCATCTCGCAGGAACTGACATCGACCTATCGTGTCATTGAGAGCCGCAACGGACGTGAAGCCATCGACATGATCGTACGTCTGGTTCCGGACTTAATCATATCGGATGTCAACCTGCCTGAGCTGTCGGGCATGGATCTGTGTCGCCGTGTGCGCCAGAATGTTCGAGTCAACCATATCCCTGTGGTGATGCTGTCGGACGTTTCGACCGAAGACACCCGCATCGAATGCCTGGACCTTGGCGCAGATGCCTTCGTTGCCAAACCGTTTAACATGAAAGTGCTGATGCGTACGGCTCAGAACCTCATGCAAGGCCGTGACCGTCTGCGTAACAGCTATAGCGGACAGCAGTTGCCTGCCGATCAGGTCGATACACCTGAGAGCAAGTCGCCGGATGAACGTCTTATGGAACGTATCCTCAAGGTAGTCAACCAGAACCTCAGCAATCCTGACCTGACGTCCGAGATGATTGCCAGTGAGGTGGGCATGAGCCGTGTGCATCTCTATCGCAAACTGAAGGAACTGACCAACCAGTCGGCAAGGAACTTCATCCGCAATATCCGTCTGGCTAAGGCTGCCGAACTGCTGGCTCAGAAGAAGGTGTCGGTGGCTGAGGTGGCTGACAAGGTCGGATTCGGCAATACGAGCAATTTCGCTACTTCGTTCAAGGAACTCTATGGAGTCACTCCGACAGCATATATGGAGGAACATATCAAACAGAATGGTGATAACGAATAATTCCCAATCCCAAATATCCCTCATGAAAAAAATCCTCTCCTCGCTTATAGTCTTTGGCCTGTCGATGCTGGTGTATTGGCTGACGGTGCCGTTGTCTGACTGCTACATCGCGCAATGGCGTACGTTCTATTGGGATCGGCATTATTGCAACGAGATATTGGCACAGCATAGCGGTGCATGGCAACTAATCCAGGATTTCTATTATCAGGCATACGCTACGACTACGGGTATTGCTGCCGTCCTGGCAGTCTTTACCACAGTGCTGGTGAGTGTTGCCTATGCCTTGCTCGGTAAGATAGGAGCGTTACACAAGGTGATGGATACGACCGTGAAGCAATCGGGCGTCTATGCCTTGCTCTTTGTGTTGACCACAGTCTGCACCATGGCAGTGAGAGGCTACTTCACATCGTCGGCTGATAAGAATGTGCGGGCTATGATGTGTCTGGCTGCCGACAACAAATGGGACACCATCATCGAGGAATATTCGAAAGTGCCATCGACCACCAAACTTGAAAATAATCTGAAGAATATGGCCTATGCCGAGCGTGGACAGTTGTCGCGCCGTTTCACTGCCAACCGTCACCCTGACGTAAACGATCTGTTTGTGTTGGAGATCAATTCTTCGCCCTACGTTGCTGCCCTGCTCAGTGATATATATTGGACTATGGGCGAGATTACGATGTCGCAGATGTATGCTTTCGAGGCCAATGAGAAGCTGGGCAATCTGTCGCCGCGCCTGCTGAAACGTCTGGCATTGACCAACATCGTGATGGGTGAATATCGTGTGGCAGAGAAATATATCGATTGGTTGAGCAAGACCGTCCGCCATCATTCGTGGGCAGAATATTATCGCACGAAACTGAGTGACGAGGCAGTGATGGCCGATGAGTACCTAAGTCTGAAACGTCGTTGTGTGCCTGAGGAGAACGGTTTCCCGAGTTCGAGAAGTATTCCGTATGACTTGCAGCAGATTGTCAACCGCAACCCTGGACACCTGCCATCGTCGGAATATCTCAAGGCAATAGGTATGTTGCGTTAACCACGAAACAGAATCTTTGATAATAATAGCCAAAAACAGCAATATGAATAATAAATATGCTTTCCTTCTGCTTGCAAGCTTGTCGCTGGGTTCTTGCACGTTGACCGAACAGGATGCCCGTCAGCTGCATAGTCAGGCACCAGTCTCTCCGGATGTCGATGGCATCACCGTGCCTCGTAACCTCGCTCCGCTTCGTCTGGCAATGGCTGATACATGCAGTCTGTCGTCCGTTCAGGCTGTGTTCGAGTCTTCGTCATCGAAGATTATTGTGGGCGCAGATGCCGGCGAACTGGCAATAAGCATCGAAGACTGGCAGAAGCTTGTTGCCGCGGCTGAATGTGTGTCGGTGCGCATCCAGGGCAAGGATAAGGCAGGACAATGGGTGGAATATGATCCGTTGACCATAAGTGTCTCGGCTGACGATATCGATCCTTATCTTTCGTATCGTCTTATCGAACCGGGTTACGAGGTCTGGGACAGCATGGGTCTGTATCAGCGCGAGCTTGGTACATACACTCAGAAGGCTATCGTCGAGAACAAACAGACAGAAGGCGGTTGCATGAACTGCCACTCGTTCCGCCAGAACAATGCCGATGACATGCTTTTCCATTTCCGTGCCAAATGTGGCGGAACGTACGTCATTCGTGATGGCAGGATAGAGAAATTGAACACCAAGACTCCTGAGACTGTATCGGCTTTGGTCTATCCTTACTGGCATCCGTCAGGCCGATTTGTGGCATTCAGCACCAACATCACGAAGCAGGCTTTCCATAGCAAGGATCCGAACCGCATCGAGGTGTTCGACAACGAGTCTGATGTTGTGATCTATGACACGGAGAAGCATGAGGTGTTCTCTTGTCCGCAGTTGAAGTCTCAGGCAGCGTTCGAGACCTTCCCTTGTTTCTCTGCCGATGGTAAGACCCTTTATTTCTGCTCGGCTGACAGTCTGAATGTGCTGAAAGAATATGACAAGGTGCAGTATTCGCTGTGCAGCATTGGCTTTGATGCAGAGGCAGCAATGAGTGGCAGTCTTGCCTCGGCTTTCTCGGCCACTGTAGATACCATTTACAATGCCAAACGTCAGGGCGGCAGCATCTCTTTTCCGCGTATCTCTCCTGACGGTCGCTGGCTGATGTTCACGCGTGCAGGCTACGGCAACTTCTCAATCTGGCATCGTGATGCCGATCTGCTCATCGCTGATATGAGCAATCTTTCTGACGCATCCAATCCTTCCGACTCTTCTCGCCCTTACATCCGCGAACTCACCGAACTCAACTCGTCGGAGGTTGACAGTTATCACTCATGGAGCAGTAATGGCCGATGGGTGGTGTTCTCTACCCGCCGTGACGATGCCCTCTATACTCGTCCGTATCTCACCCACCTCAACGATGACGGCTCGTTCACCAAGCCATTCCCACTCCCACAGTCAGATGCTCACTTCTACCATCGTTTCATGAAGTCGTTCAATATCCCTGAGTTCTCGGTCAATCCGGTCTCAATGCCATCATCGACCATCGAACAATGCGCCAAGACTCAGCCCGGCATTGATGTGAAGTACAGAAAATGAGATTATGGCTGTCGCCACCATCTATACATTAAAATATATATACGCGCGCGTAATAAAAACAATAGCCCCCGGAAAGCAGAACAGCTTCCGGGGGTCAGTTTAATTATATAGGAGATGAGCTTTAGAGCTCTACCTTCTTATACTTTGGAACGAGAGTCTTCATGATGCTCCATGCGAGGATGTATGCAACTGCACAGATGCAGAAGACGATCATGTAAGATGCAGGCTTGCCTTCGAAACCAAGGAAGGTGAAGGCGGAACCCTGACCTTCAGCGTATGTGAAGAGCTGGCCAGAACCCTTGTTGATGAGGAACGAACCAACACCACCTGCCATACCGCCGATACCGGTGATGGTAGCAACAGCTGACTTAGGGAACATATCGCCGATGGTAGAGAACAGGTTGGCAGACCATGCCTGGTGACCTGCGCCTACGAGACCGATGATGATTGCTGGCCACCATGCTGAGTAAGCACCCATTGGCTGGGCTGCTACGCATACGAGTGGCATGAAAGCAATGAACATCATGGCAAGCATACGGCCAGAATATGGCTCCATGCCCTTCTTCTCAACGAAGTATGTCGGAAGCTTGCAGATGTAGATTGAAAGGAAGGTTACGATAGCATAGAGAGTCATGATCAGGAGCATGCCTGTGCCTGACGATGCCTTATAACCATATACATCCTGGAAGTAACCTGGAGCCCAGAAGAGGAAGAACCACCAAACACCATCGGTGAAGAACTTACCTGTGATGAATGCCCAAGTCTGCTTGAAGGTGAAAGCCTTAAGAATAGAAACCTGCTTCTCCTCAGTTACAGGAGCAGCACCGGCAGCTGCCTCAGCAGCATCGTCCTGATGGATATACTCGAGCTCCTCCTTGTTGACGTGAGAGCTTTCTTCTGGTTTGTCATACCACTTTACATAGAAGCCCATCCAGATGAAACCGAGAGCACCGATGATGATGAATGCCATCTCCCAGCCGAAATTCTTAGCCAATGGTGGGATCATCAGTGGAGCTGCAAGAGCACCAACTGAAGCGCCGGCATTGAAGATTGATGTGGCATACGAGCGGTCCTTCTTTGGGAAGTACTCAGCTGTTACCTTGATGGCAGCAGGGAAGTTGCCTGCCTCACCAAGACCAAGGATAGCACGGCAAACGAGGAAGAGCCAAACACCAACTGTTGCAACTACCATTGTAATAGTTGTTATTGACCTAAAGTCAACAATTTCAAACAGCCCAAAGAAACTAATGTGAAAATCTGTATTAATAAGCCAATTTGTGAATCCACTGGCCAGAGATGGATCAGCAATTACTTGTTCAATGGTTCCATTACCTACTATTGAAGCTGTAACTACGGCTGTGCCGGCATGGATACATGCACCGAAGCTCCATACACCGATAGCCCAGAGGTAACCCTTCTTAGTGCCCATCCAATCGACAAACTTACCTGCAAACAACATGCAGACAGCATAGAAGATTGAGAAGTATGCGGTGATGTTGCCGTAGTCTTCGTCTGTCCAGTGGAAATCTGGATAGATGAATTCCTTAGCTGTCAGAGAGAGAACCTGACGGTCGAGGTAGTTGACGGTAGTTGCCACGAAAAGCAAACCGCACATCCACCATCGCCAGTTAGTCATGACTGATTTGTTATTAGCCATAATAAAATTGTGTTATTGGTTAATAAGTGATTACTTCTTGAATGTTGCAATAGCGTCGAAGCACTCCTTGCACTTGTTGGTAACGTATGCCCAGTCGCCAGCAGCAACGACTTCCTTAGGGAAGAGCTTAGAGCCCATGCCTACGCAGTAAACGCCAGCGTCGAACCACTTCTTGAGGTTGTCGGCCTCAGGAGCAACGCCACCGGTAACCATGATCTTTGACCATGGCATTGGAGCCATAAGGCCCTTAACGAGGTTTGCACCTACAACGTCGCCAGGGAATACCTTGGTGAAGTCGCAGCCTACCTCCTGTGCCTTGCCGATCTCTGATGGTGTCAGACAGCCTGGGCAATATGTTACGCAACGGCGGTTGCAGACAACAGCGATATCTGGGTTGAACAATGGGCCGACAACGAAGTTAGCGCCAAGCTGCATGTAGAGAGCAGCTGTTGGAGCGTCAACAACCGAACCGATACCGAGAGCCAACTCAGGGCACTCTTTTGCAGCCCACTTAGAGAGCTCGCCGAATACCTCATGTGCGAAGTCGCCACGGTTAGTGAACTCGAATGCACGAACGCCGCCCTCATAGCAGGCCTTGATTACGTTCTTGCAAACCTCAACATCCTTGTGATAGAACACAGGAACCATAGGAGCGGCCTTAATCTTGGCCATCACCTCAAATTTATCGAATTTTGCCATTTTTTTTACTATTGGGCTAATTTAGACTAATTGGGCTAATTGGAAAATTTAACGCTGAACTCGTCCGTTAGCATTGCCGCCAGCAAGTGAGAGAACCTCATCCTCGCTAACGAGATTATAGTCACCATTGATTGTGTGCTTGAGAGCAGAAGCTGCAACAGCGAACTCAAGGGCAGAAGCCTGATCCTCGCCGTACTTGAGCATACCGTGGATGAGACCGCCAGAGAATGAGTCACCACCACCTACACGGTCGATGATTGGGTTGATCTCATAGCGCTTGCTCTGATAGAACTCCTTGCCGTTGTAGATAAGAGCCTTCCAGCCGTTGTGTGTGGCAGAGAATGACTCGCGGAGAGTAGAGACAACATACTTAAAGCCGAACTGCTCCTTCATCTGCTTGAAGATGCCCTCGTAGCCTGCAGCATTGGTCTCGCCACCTTCAACGTCAGCTTCTGGCTTGAAACCGAGGCAGAGTTCTGCATCCTCCTCGTTGCCGATGCATACGTCAACATACTGCATCAATGGACGCATGATTGAGATAGCCTTCTCTGAGGTCCAGAGCTTCTTGCGGAAGTTAAGGTCAACAGAAACGGTTACGCCGTGACGCTTTGCAGCCTCGCAAGCGAGCTTGGTGAGCTCAGCAGCCTTATCAGAGATAGCAGGGGTGATGCCTGACCAGTGGAACCAGTCTGCACCTTCCATGATTGCATCGAAATCGAAATCCTCAGGATTGGCCTCAGCGATTGCAGAGTGTGCGCGGTCATAGATAACCTTAGATGGACGCATTGAGGCACCTGTCTCGCAGTAGTAGAGACCAACGCGCTCGCCGCCACGTGCGATGTAGTCAGTCTTTACGCCATAGCGACGGAGTGAGTTAACTGCGATCTGACCGATCTCATGCTTTGGGAGCTTGGTTACGAGATAAGCATCGTGACCATAGTTTGCGCAGCTGATTGCTACGTTTGCCTCACCACCGCCAGGGATGATGCGGAAGATGTCGGTCTGTACAAAACGGTCATTGCCGTTTGGGCTGAGGCGGAGCATAATCTCGCCGAGGGTAATAATTTTTCCCATAGAAAAATATAAAATAAAGTTAGTGAATTTAATTATCAAAAAGTGGCAGACATTGCCACAGTCTCAAAGCTGGGGCAATGTCTTTATTGGATGGGGGCTTTTTTTAGAACTTAAAGAATCCCTTTGCGTTGTTGTAGCAGATATCCTCGATCATCTGGTTGACGCGCTCAGCTTCATAGCCAACGTATGGGATCTGGCCGTCCTCGATGTCGCGACCTACGAGGTTGCAGAGAGTGCGGCGGAAGTACTCATGACGTGGGTAAGAGAGGAACGAGCGAGAGTCGGTGAGCATACCTACGAAACGAGAGAGGAGACCGAGTACAGAGAGAGCATTCATCTGCTTCTCCATGCCGTCCTTCTGATCGAGGAACCACCAGCCCGAACCGAACTGGATCTTGCCAGCCACGCTGCCGTCCTGGAAGTTGCCGAGCATAGTGGCGATAACCTCGTTGGCGCATGGGTTGAGGTTGTAGAGGATAGTCTTGGCGAGCTTGCCCTCTGCGTTGAGTTCGTCGAGGAAGTGGCTCATAGCCTTGGCTGTGGTGAACTCACCGATTGAGTCGAAACCTGTGTCAGCGCCGAGCTTGGCGAACATCTTCGAGTTGTTGTTGCGGATAGCGCCGTAGTGGTACTGCTGAGTCCAGCCAGCGTTATAGTCCATGATGCCCTGCTCATGCATGTAGGCATGCTTATATTTGCGCTGCTCCTCGGTGGTGAGAGTCTTGCCGGCGAGAGCCTTGTCCATGATAGCGTCGATCTCAGCCTCGGTGTAAGGCTCGTCATAGAACTCCTCGATGCCGTGGTCAGACAGGCGGCAGCCCATCTCGGCGAAGAAGTCGTGGCGCTTCTGGAGGGCGTTAACGAGATCGGCAAACTTCTTGATCTCGACACCTGCAACAGCCGAAAGCTTCTCGATGTAAGCCTTCCATGTGGCAGCTTCGATGTTCATGCCAGCGTCAGGACGCCATGTAGGCAGCATACGTGTCTTGGCTGTTGGGTCGTCCTTAACGATCTTGTGCCATTCCAGAGAGTCGGCAGGATCATCGGTTGTGCAGACGGTCTCGACATTATAGTGCTCCATCATGCCGCGTGGGCAGAACTTAGGATCGTTGGCAATCATTTCGTTGCACTGATCGTAGATCTTGCGGGCGTTGGTAGGATTGAGAGTCTCGTTGATGCCGAAAGCAGTCTTGAGCTCAAGGTGTGTCCAGTGATAGAGAGGGTTACGGAAGGTGTAAGGCACTGTCTCAGCCCACTTCTCGAACTTCTCCCAGTCGGTAGTGTCCTTGCCGGTGCAGAAACGCTCATCGATACCGTTCGAGCGCATTGCACGCCACTTGTAATGGTCGCCCATAAGCCAGATCTGTGCGATAGACTCAAAGCGCTTGTTCTCGGCCACCATCTGTGGGATGAGGTGGCAGTGATAATCGATGATCGGCATCTTAGCCGCATGCTCATGATACAACTTCTGTGCAGTTTCGGTCTGCAACAGGAAGTTTTCGTCCATAAATGCTTTCATTGCGTTTTTTTATTTATAGGTTGATAAGATTAAAGTTCGTTTGACAAAAAGCGTAAAAATCGGTAAGGTTTTCTATACTTTGGTGCTGCGAAGATACATTTTTTTTTCATTAGTAGCAAAAAAAAGGCGTTTTTTTTTTGAAAAGACAATATTATTCGTATCTTTGCCGCACAAAACGAACTATTTTGACACTAAAAATCTAACTAAATACATTTTATAACATGAAAGCTTTGAATAAGCAGACCGCGCCAAAGAGCGTGGCACCTGAGAAAATCATTCAGTTTGGTGAGGGTAACTTCCTTCGTGCATTTGTCGATTGGATTATCTGGAACATGAACAAGAAGACCAACTTCAACGCCAGCGTTGTTGTTGTTCAGCCTATTGACCGTGGTATGGTTGAGTGGCTCAATGGTCAGGACTGTCTCTATCACGTTAACCTCCAGGGGCGTCTCAATGGCAAGCCTGTTGACGAACTTGACCGTGTGGATGTCATCAGCCGCGCATTGAATCCATATTCTCAGAATGCAGCATTCATGGCTCTTGCCGAGCAGCCAGAGATTCGTTTTGTCATCTCGAACACCACCGAGGCTGGCATCACCTTCGATCCTAACTGCAAGTTCGCAGATGCTCCTGCATCGTCATATCCAGGCAAGCTCACACAGCTCCTCTACCGTCGTTTCAAGACCTTCAATGGCGATCCAAAGAAGGGTCTCATCATCATGCCATGTGAGTTGATCTTCCTCAATGGCCACCACCTCAAGGAGTGCATCGAGAAGTACATCGAGCTCTGGAAGGACGATTTCGGCAAGGACTATGAGAAGTTCAAGAACTGGTTTAATAAATATAATTATGTATGCGCAACCCTCGTTGACCGCATCGTTCCAGGTTTCCCACGCAAGGATATTGCCAAGCTCCAGAAGCGTGCCGGCTATGCTGACAACCTCATGGTTCAGGCCGAGATCTTCCACCTCTGGGTTATCGAGAAGCCAACCAACATGAGCATCGCAGCTCTCCGCAAGGAGTTCCCTGCAGATCAGGCTGGCCTCCACGTGCTTATCGCTGAGTCTGAGGCTCCTTACCACGAGCGTAAGGTTACCCTGCTCAACGGCCCTCACACCGTTCTTTCGCCTGTTGCTTACCTCAGCGGCATCAACATCGTACGTGACGCACTCCACGATCCAATCGTAGGCAAGTATATCAAGAAGGTTCAGTTCGACGAACTCATGCAGACTCTCAACCTCCCAATGGCAGAGCTCCAGCAGTTCGGCGCTGACGTTCTCGAGCGTTTCGACAATCCATACGTTGACCATGCTGTTACCTCTATCATGCTCAACTCATTCCCTAAGTTCGAGACTCGCGATCTCCCAGGCTTGAAGGTTTATCTCGAGCGTAAGGGCGAGCTTCCTAAGGGTCTTGTGCTTGGTCTCGCTGCCATCATCACTTACTATAAGGGTGGCACACGTGCCGACGGCGCTCCAATCCAGCCAAACGATGCTCAGGAGATCATGGATCGTCTTACCCAGCTCTGGGCCACTGGCGATACCCGCAAGGTTGCTGAGGGCGTTCTCGCTGCTACCGACGTTATCTGGAAGGAGTCTAAGCAGAACCTCAACGAGATCCCAGGTCTCACCGACATGGTTACCTGCTTCCTCAACAGCATCCAGGAGAAGGGTATGAAGGAGACTGTCAAGGCAATCCTGTAATCGTATCTCGACCAAAAATTGTTGCCAACGATAATATTCGAATTGCAATATGAAAAAATACTTTTTGGCTCTTATCATTGCCCTATGTAGCGTTTGTGGCTACTCGCAGGAGTTTATGATTGAGTCGGAAATAATAAATACTTCCGTGGGCTACCATTTGACCAAATCTGTTCGAGAAAAGACCCTTGAAGATAATGGAGAATGGACAAAATGGAGCCAGCCTAAGAAGTGTTCTTACAGAGTTTTCATTTCTTACTTTTCAGATCTTGTAATCTCAGTCGATAGCCCGGATAGAGAGATATATTATATCTACGACTGGGACCGGGAGTATGTTGACAGTGATGGCGACCGTGTTATCAACATGTATGCAGAAGATCGGGAAGGTTACGAATGCGAGGTTCGCCTCATCCAATTCAAAGAAGGAGAATTGAAAATGTATATTGAATTCGCTGATATTATGTGGGTTTACACTCTTTAATTAAGCAATGAAAAACTACATTAAGATAAATCCTGCCGACAACGTCTTTGTTGCTATCCAGCCATTGGCAGCCGGCACAACCCTCAACGTCGATGGAGAAGAGGTGACTCTTCTCACCGACGTTCCAGCCGGACACAAGTGTGCCCTGAAGGACTTTGCTGAGGGCGAGAATATCATTAAGTACGGATTCCCTATCGGTCATGCCCGTCATGCCGTCAAGAAGGGCAGCTACATGGATCATGAGGATATCAAGACCAACCTTGCCGGTACACTTGACTACTCTGACATCAAGCTGAAGGGTCTCACAAAGTGCGAGCCAAGCGGCGAACAGCTTACCTTCGAGGGTTATGAGCGTGCCGACGGTCAGGTGGGCATCCGCAATGAGGTGTGGGTCATCCCAACCGTTGGCTGCGTCAATGGCATCATCAAGCTGATTGTCGAGCAGACCAAGAAAGAGCTTGGCGACGAGATCCCAGGCATCGACGGCATCTTCCATTTCCCTCATAACTTCGGATGCTCGCAGCTCTCGGAGGATCATGAGAACACCAAGAAGATCCTGCGCGACATGGTGCACCATCCGAATGCAGGTGCCATCCTTGTCGTAGGTCTCGGCTGTGAGAACAACCAGCCACGTATCTTCGAGGAGTTCTGCGGAGATTATAATAAGGATCGCGTGAAGTTCATGATCTGCCAGGAAGTTCAGGGCGATGAGGTTCCATACGGCGTTTCTGTGCTCAAGGAACTTATTGCCAAGGCTCAGCAGGACAAGCGCACCACACAGCCAGCCTCAAAGCTTCGCGTAGGCTTGAAGTGTGGTGGTTCGGACGGTTTCTCTGGCATCACTGCCAATCCGCTGCTCGGCGCATTCTCAGACTTCCTTTGCGAGACACAGGGTGGCACAACCATCCTTACCGAGGTGCCAGAGATGTTCGGTGCTGAGACCATCCTCATGGAGCGTTGCGGTTCGAAGGAACTGCTCGATCAGACCATCTCGCTCATCAACAATTTCAAGAACTACTTCCTCTCTCATGGCGAACCATGTGGCGAGAATCCATCGCCAGGCAACAAGGCAGGCGGTATCTCGACACTTGAGGAGAAGGCACTTGGCTGCACTCAGAAGTCGGGCAAGAGCGTTGTCTGTGGCGTCATGGAGTATGGCGATCGTCTGCAGCACAACGGACTGAACCTTCTGTCGGCTCCGGGCAACGACCTTGTGGCTGCCACAGCCCTTGCTTCGGCAGGCTGCCAGCTCGTGCTCTTCACCACAGGTCGTGGCACACCGTTCGGCACTTTCGTTCCAACCATGAAGGTCTCTACCAACTCGGGTCTTGCCGAGCGTAAGCCAACATGGATCGACTTCAATGCCGGCGTCCTTGCCGAGGACAAGACCATGGAGGAGACCGTCAAGGCCTTCACCCAGAAGATCCTTGCAGTGGCAAGCGGCGAGCTTACCAACAACGAGAAGGCAGGTATCCACGAGATTTCTATCTTCAAGAACGGCGTGACACTCTGATCCACCAAGAACGACTTGACACTCTGTTCATCCCGTTCAGTTTGTCATCTAAATAGCAAAGCGCACTCTTTTGGGTGCGCTTTCTTTGTGTATTGTAGGTTTTGTAGTAGTGTTTTGTAGGTTTTTGTCGCATTTTCTTTGTCATTTGTTGCAAAATACATATATTTGCCCCGACTTTATACAAATATTAGCCACATTTCTATTGCAAACTGATTATGAAGCGACTTGATCTCGTTCTCCTGTCAATGGCCCTTGGAGGCCTGTCGAGCGTTGCTGCGTCCGATGTTCATCATCTGCGAGGCGTAGCCGTTGCCCAGCGTGCTGAGGGTGGAGTGGTATTCACTTCTGCCGACGCTTCCAATCCGCGCGTGCTGGGCTATACCGATAGCGGCACTCTCGACCTTGATGACCTTCCACTTGCGCTCACAGCATGGCTCGATGAGATTACCGCCTGTGGAGCCGCTGACATCCCACAGGCTCCGGGCAGTGTCGATCAGCTCCTTGGCGATATTGCCTGGACTCAGGATCAGCCCATGAACGACCTTTGTCCGCGCTACTCATACCTTGGCTACGACTATCCCACCTATGCAGGTTGTGTTGCCGTGGCGCTTGGTCAAATAATGTGCTATCACGGCTATCCCGATCATGCCACGGGCAACATCTCCTACACGACCGATACCTACGACCTTCCGGTCGCTTCCAACCTTGGGTCGCACACCTACGACTGGAATCGGATCCTTCCGAACTATATCTATACGAGTGCCACTGCCGAACAGCGAGCCGAGGTAGCCCGTCTGGTCTTTGACGTGGCTGCGGCATGCTATACCGATTTTTCGCCGGCAGGCAGCACGTCTGAGGATTACCGTGCGGCAAAGGCGTTGAAGACCAATTTCGGCTACGATCCGTCGTTGCGCCTTGTCGATCATGCCGACTACACCACAGCCGAATGGGCAGCGCTGATACGCAGCGAGATTGATGCCCGCCGACCTGTCTATGTGAGTGGCATCAACGTCCGTGGCGACGGTTCTGCCGCTGGCCATGCGTTTGTGATCGATGGCTATAATGCCGATGGCTATTTCCATGTCAACTGGGGTTGGAACGGCACGAGCAACGGCTATTATCTGCTCACAGACCTTACTCCGCGCGACAGTCAGGGCATCGGAGGTTCTGCCGCAGGCTATGCGTTCATGCAGAACGCCATCGTTGGCATCCAGCCCGATTGCGGAGGTGTCGAGACTCCAGCCACACTAACCCTCCACTATGACCAGATCTGGACCGAGACCGATGAGGCGGGACTTGCCATCCACTTCCAGATATGCAATCGTTCTGCTACGGATTTCAAAGGATACATAGCACTCCGCATCACCGATCCTGACGGTCTTGTGCTCAACGATCCGATGGCAACAGCCTTGCATACGCAATGCAAGTCTGGTGCAGGCGGCGAACGTGCATGGTACGTCGATCTGGCATCTTTGGGCAATCGTCCTGACCTTCGATTCGATATTGTCTATCAACGCGAGGGCGAGGAAGAGTGGCTTGTGGCAGGTTCGCGCTTGGGCAGTCCTCACAGCCTTTTGAGCTACGTGACCGCAGGTGGCAGCATAGCCCTGCATACTGATCCAGAACAGATGTTCCAGCTCCGACTGGCCGATCTTCATGCCACGTCAGCGTTGAAGGCAGGCTCTGTCGCCACGTTCACCGCCACAGTTCGCAACCTCTCTCCGTACGAGTATTTTGCGCCTCTCTACCTCATGGTCTATAATCCTGAGGGCACGGCTCTTGTCGGTTATACTGACTATCAGCTCAACCTCGTGCCGTCAATGGGCGAGGCCGAGGTGCAGTTCACCTACCGTCTTCCTTCCGACGAGGGTCGCTATCATTTCTGTGTTGCCTATGAGACGCTTGGCTACAACTATGACTATACGCCCATGCTACTTTCTGACCGCGAGGCCTATGACTATGTATTCCTGGTCGAGAGCAATCCTTCAGACGGAGGCGGCGATGATCCTGACACGGGTGGCGGCGACACTGGAAACCAGCCGCAGCAGGGCGTCGAACTGAGCTATGTGATGGAGTGTATCGACTACGGTTTTGATGCTGTCCGTCGCGACGTGAAAGTGCGTTTCGAGGGCAGTGATGTCTATATTCAGGGCATCAGCGCTGAGGTTCCGACAGCTTGGGCTCATGCCGTGATCAGCGATGGTGTGGCAGTGTTCGATGCTCCGCAGCTCCTTGGACAGTGGACTTACAATCTGCATAGCCAGAACCAGTACCTCACCGGCGCCGATACCAATACGGGCGATGTCAGTGGATTGGCAATGGCCTACGATCCGCAGACCCACAGCTTCATGGCATATTCCAACAACTGGATTCTGCTCACCTCTACGCCTGATATGATTGGCTACTATTATGACCATCTCTATCAGGGTGTCACCATTCTTCCGCAGAGCCAGGCGGGCGATGATCCGAGTGTCACGCCGCCTGCCGGACTCACCACCGTTGCCTATCTCCTCAGCGGACGCAATCCATTCACCCATATCCCTTCTGACTTCACCCTTCAGGTCGGTTTTTCGGGCGATGAGGTCTATGTTCAGGGTCTTTATCCAGCCTTGCCAAAGTCTTGGGTCAAAGGCACACTCAGCGGCTCGACCGTGACCTTCCAGTCGCCTCAGTATGTGGGCAATTACCATGGCCTTTACAATATGTTCGTGGCTGGCTGGAATCCGCTTGCCGACACTCTCACACAGCTCGTGATGCATTTCGATACATCGTCGCGCACGTTCACGTCTGTTCCTGACTGCCAGTTCTTTGTGCAGGCTGGCGAGGGCGAACCGATGGCTATGATGCATCTCGATGGCATCACCATGCGTCCATATACAATGCCTGTCCCTGACTATGGCGAAGTGCAGCTGCCGTCGTTCCTCGAAGAGAACATCGAACAGTATGACCTCTCGGCCATCAACGTCGATGACAACCATGCGGTTGCTTCTCAGGTCAGTGCCGTGGTGAGTGGCTATGACGTGTGGGTACGCGGCCTGTCGGCCTATTTCCCCGACGTATGGGTCAAGGGTCACATTGACGAGTGGGGCATCTGTGTCTTTGACCGCAATCAGCACATGGGCATGATGGGCGACTATCACATCTGGCTTGGCGGTGGCGATGTGACTTGCGGTGAGATTCTCTATGGCGATTTCATCCTCATCTATGACCGTGACAGCGGAGTGTTCACCCAGCCGGAGGTCAACTATCTTGCCATCAATGCCTCCACCACTGATGTCTATCATCTTGAGCTCTACCGTGGCGTTGCGCTCACCCCTCATCAGTCGTCTGCCATCGAACAGACACGTCCTGCAAGCCTCGCCGACAGCCAGGCCTTCGACCTCTATGGCCGTCGCATCACAGGCCGCGTCCAGGGTGTTCAGGCTGTTGACCGACGTCTCATTATTAAACGATAACGTCTATGAAGAATATACTTTTCTCCGTTTTGCTGACACTCTTTCCTGTCGCCTGTCTCGCTCAGGTGCAGCAGTCAGAACTGGCTGGTAAATATCATCTCACAGCCACCTGCGAGTACTGGGAGGCATCGTTTGCCGATAAGGTCTATGCCCATGATGATTTTGTGTTCTATCTTGAGGCACAGGAAGATGGAACCTTCCTGCTCTATTCGTTCTTTTACAACGGTATGGCCGATAATTTCGCACCTCTCGGATATGGCGCCACAGCCACCTACAGTTATGCCGAACAGCTGCTCACCGTCATCTCCACGCCATGGATGTGGGACGAATATATGGGTCAGTTCATGGATCCCTACAGCCACGATCCGATGCTCTATTTTGCCGTGAGTCGCGATGCTGACGGACGCATCCGTTTCAGTTCCACACCCAACTCGCTCGGCTTCTATTACCTGGGTGAGCAGAATGGACAGAACGCCTTCATTTATGCCATTGACTATCCCGGTGTGGTGTCTGCCTCGCGTGTCGATACCTATCCGTCTGTCACCCGTGCATCGCTTCCGGGTCAATACGTCATGCAGTATGTCGATGCCGACGGCCGGACTCAGACCACACAGTTCTCCATTGCTGAGGGACAGTATGGAGCCTTCGTGCTAAGCGGCATGTTTGGTGATGACACTCCTCACGCGCTTCACTTCGAGCATGGCAATGAGGGCGTCTATGCCGACCTTCATCATGACATTGTTGACGGTTACTATGTCAACTATTTTGGCTCGAACGTGGGCGATTGCCGTGTGTCGTTCCATTTCGACATTGATGGCCGTCTTGTGCTCGATAATCCAATCTCCTACACTCCCGACTGGATCAACTGGACAGATGCCTTCTCCGGCGTTGCCACCAAGGTCGGTTCGTCCATCAGTTCCGTTTGCGCCAAGAACGAAAATCTGCCATCCTATGACCTCTTCGGTCGTCCATCGTCTGCCGCTTCCCGCGGCATCCATATCGTCGGCGACAGGAAGGTCTGGCGGTAGGAAAAATGAGAAAATGTTTGGATTTTGTCAAGTTTTCTCCAATTATTTCTTTGGATTTTGTCAAAAAACGGCAAATTATTTGTTTGGATTTTGTTAAATTTCCCCGAATTATTTGTTTGGAAAATATAAAATCTGTATCTTTGCGCCCATAAAATCAGCATATTATGTACTATAGCAGAATCGTTGATGCGCATCTTTCAGAATGGGCGCAGCGGAAGACACATAAGCCATTGCTTCTAAGAGGTGCACGACAGATAGGAAAATCAACCGCGGTGAGGCATTTGGCAGAACAGTTTGATGTCTATATTGAAATCAACTTCGAGAAACAGCCATCGTATAAAACATTGTTCGAAAAAGACCTTGATGTTAAGCGGATTGTTCCTCTCATCTCTGCCATATCGAAGACATCGATCATAGCAGGCAGGACTCTTCTGTTTCTTGACGAGATACAGGATTGTCCTCAAGCCATTATGGCACTGCGTTATTTTCATGAGGATATGCCCGAACTTCATGTGATAGCCGCTGGTTCGCTTCTCGAATTTGCTCTTGACGAGTTGCCTACATTCGGTGTTGGGCGCATACATTCAATGTATATGTATCCAATGACTTTCGATGAGTTTATGATGGCAAACGGTGAGCAGCTGCTTCTTGATATTCGTAATCAGGCCGATACTGGGAATCCGCTTGACGATGTTGTCCACAATAGGCTCATTGAACACCTCCGCACTTATATGCTTGTCGGCGGTATGCCCGAAAGTGTGTCCCGATGGGTAGAAACGCATGACTATCTGCAATGTCAGGAGGTTCAGGATGATATACTGACGGGTTATGAAGATGACTTTCCTAAATATCGCAAGAAAGTTGATCCCGTACTGCTTCGACAGACTCTGCGAAGTGTGGCTGTGCAGGTCGCTAAGAAATTTGTCTGTGCTCAGGTCCCGGGCAACTATAAAGCTGCGGAAGTGAAGAAAGCGTTGGACATGCTCACCAAGGCAGGAATCATCATTCCTGTCACACACGCCAGTGCCAATGGTCTTCCTCTTGGCGATGAGTGCGACCAGAGTATCCGTAAGATGTTACTACTTGATACGGGTTTGATGCTTCGTCTTTTGAATATGACACTTGGCGATGTTTCTGACCTCACCACCCATATCCTTACTTCGACAGCAGCAGATCTGGTCAATAAAGGCTCTATAGCCGAAATGCTTGCTGGTCTTGAATATCTCCACTATCTTTCGCCCAACCTTCGCCATGAACAATATTACTGGGTTCGTCAGGCTAAGAATTCCGTGGCAGAGATTGATTATGTATTGCCATTGCAGTCACAAGTTGTGCCGATGGAGGTGAAAGCAGGTGTACAGGGAGGAATGAAAAGCCTTTGGGAGTTTATGCGCGAAAAGAAGCTCTCTCATGCCATACGCTGTTCGCTCGAAAACTTCAGTTCCTTCGATTATATAGATGAGAAAGCAGATGGTGTTGTCCGTCATGTTAGTATTTGTCCTCTATATGCAGTCTCACAGATGCCTCGTATTTGCAGTCAAGCACTTTAATTCATGAACGATAAAATTCGCGGTAAATTCACTGGTGTTTGCATTTTATAAAAAACTTGGTTCACTATGACCGATATTTTTTTATTTTTACGCGAATTACCGAGAATTGACCGCGAATTATCGTAAATATTATTGACTTCCAAGTTTCTGGAAATGCTGGCAAAACTTTCGTTTGGATTTCCAGCTTTCTGGAAATGCTCGGAACAATGTTCTGACGACTTCCAAGGTTTTCGGAAATGCTGAGAACAATGTTCTGACGACTTCCAAGGTTTTAGCAAATGCTCGGAACAATGTGCTGGCGACTTCCAGCTTTCTGGAAATGCTGAGAACAATGTTCTGACGACTTCCAGCTTTCTGGAAATGTTGGGAACAATGTGCTGACGATTTCCAAGGTTTTCGGAAATGCTGAGAACAATGTTCTGACGACTTCCAAGGTTTTCGGAAATGCTGGGAACAATGTGCTGGCGATTTCCAGCTTTCTGGAAATGCTGGGAACAATGTGCTGGCGACTTCCAAGGTTTTCGGAAATGCTCGGAACAATGTTCTGACGACTTCCAGCTTTCTGGAAATGTTGGGAACAATGTGCTGGCGACTTCCAAGTTTCTGGAAATGCTGGCGAAACTTTGTTTAGGATTTCCCAAGAGTTAGGAAATGCTGGCGAAACTTTCGTTTGGATTTCCCGAGAGTTGGGAAATGCTGGCGAAACTTTGTTTAGGATTTCCCGAGAGTTGGGAAATGCTGGCAAAACTTTCGTTTGGACTTCCGAAGAGTTAGGAAATGCCAGCGAAACTTTCGTTTGGATTTCCCGAGAGTTAGGAAATGCCGGCGAAACTTTGTTTTGGATTTCCCGAGAGTTAGGAAATGCTGGCGAAAGTTTCGTTAGGACTTCCCAAGAGTTCGGAAATGCTGGCGGAAGTATAAAAAATGTTTTTTTATCGTAATGTCTAAAATTATGGTGTAAAGTTAATAATTTTCGTGCGAAAACATGCGGAAACTAATATAAATTTTGTGTTTCCGCTGATTTATTAACGATTTCTGGCATGTAAACCACACAATTCATTCTGTTCAATGTGACAGTTGGCGACTATTTGACGTGACATTTGGACTTCCCGAAAGCTGGGAAACGCCGGCGGAAGTATAAAAAATCTTTTTTTTATTTATTTTTTTTATTATCTATATCTATATCTTTATCTAGCGACGCGCAGGAAACGCGATCACACATCTGCAGAGGCATCTGCACAGATACCTGCACAGGTCCCTGCAGAGGCACCTGAACAGGTGTGCGTGCGTAAGATGTAAATTAGCAAAACCTGATCATCTTTTGCTATCTGACTACCCCGAAAACACATGGTTGCTGACGATAATGTCATTTTTTTATGCGAGATATTTGGTTTTTATTGAAAAAATGATTATATTTGCGCGTTAAAATTATAATTATCAGCAATAGAATCAGCATCGCTTATGAGTTTTAAGAACTATATCCTCACTGCAGTTTTCGCAGCCCTGACAAGTTCAGTTTTCGCTCAGTATGTGCCCGTGGCTAATGCCGACAGCGCATGGCTGTTCACCTACTCAACGCTCAAGAATGCAGGCCGCAACGGATTGCATTTCGCATGGAGCATGGACAAGGTGAACTGGCAGGAAATCGGTCCTGAATGGGCTCCTGTCAAGTCGGATTACGGAGCATGGGGCGCTCAGAAGCGTATGCTCGATCCTGTGGTGTGGTTCGACTCGGAGTCGGGACTTTGGAAGGCTTCGTGGCACCTCAACGAGCAGGAACCGAATAAGGTGGCAATCACCGAGAGCCGCAACCTGTCGCTGTGGAAGCCTCAGGATTACGTCGGCGCATCGGAGGTGAAGAGTGCCATGCGCAATGTGGCTCCTGCTGAGACCATCGTTCTGCCATCGAGCGGCGAGGTGAAGGGGCAGGTGCACCGTGTGGCCTGGCCTTTGGTCAATGACCTGCTCAATGCCTTGCAGTTGCAGCGTCAGAAGGATCGCGACAATGCCGAGCGTGCAGCCGATGATGTGAAAGGCCGTTTCCGCGACCTCAAACCGCAGCAGATCAGCGTCACCGTATTGCCAGAGCATAGCAAGACGATAACAGACAAGCTTATCGGCATTTTCTTTGAGGATATCAACTATGCGGCTGATGGCGGCCTCTATGCCGAGCTTATTCAGAACCGCGATTTCGAATACACCCCAGAACACATGCATGATGCCAGCAAGTGGCAGCCTACATCATGGTGGGTGGCAGAAGGTCTCGATCTGAAGGTTAGCACGGATGATCCGTTGCACGTCAACAATCCTCACTATGCCGTGCTCAGCATCGACAATCCGCTGCTCGATCCTGCCACCAAGCGTCTGAAGTCAAAGCAGGCAGCCATGGGCATCTCGACACTCGAATATCATCCGACTCCGCAGCTCGCAAACCGTGGCTGGGAGGGAATTGCCGTCAAGGAAGGCGCCCGATATGATTTCAGCGTCTATGGCCGTGTGCCGGAGGGCAAAAGCGTGAAGGTGAAGGTGCAGTTGCAGTGCGGACAGAACGACAAGGTGATTGCCGAGAGCACAGTCACAATTGCCGGTGGCAAGTCGTGGAAGAAGGTGCAGGCAGTGCTGAAGGCTACGGCGTCGGCCAATGATGCACGACTCGTGCTCCTGCCTCAGTCGAACGGCACCATGCACCTCGATATGGTAAGCCTTTTCCCACAGGACACATACAAGGGCAGGAAGAACGGTATGCGTCGCGACCTTGCCGAGGCCCTCGAAGCCCTGCATCCAAAGTTCGTGCGATTCCCAGGCGGCTGTGCAAGCCATGGCGACGGCCTTGACAATATGTACAGATGGAAGAATACGATCGGTCCGCTTGAGTCACGCAAGCCGAACTGGAACATCTGGCACTATCATCAGACGGTGGGCATTGGCTACTACGAGTATTTCCAGTTCTGCGAGGATCTCGGTGCCGAACCATTGCCAGTGCTTGCTGCCGGTGTGCCATGCCAGAACTCGTCAGCCGGCGGCAACGGTCAGCAGGGTGGAATCCCGATGGATCAGATGCCAGAATATGTGCAGGAGGTGCTTGACCTCATCGAATGGGCCAACGGCGACCCTAAGACCAGCGAGTGGGCACGTATGCGAGCCGAGGCAGGTCACCCAAAGCCATTCGGCCTGAAGATGATCGGCATCGGCAACGAAGATTTGATCAGCGATGTGTTCACCGAACGATATAAGATGATCTGTGAGGCAGTGGCCAAGCAGCACCCAGAGGTGGAGATTGTGGGAACGGTAGGCCCATTCTGCGAAGGTTCTGACTACGAGCGCGGCTGGGAACTGGCCCATGAGATGAACCTCCCATACGTCGATGAGCACTACTACAACTCGCCCGGCTGGTTTATCAATAACCAGACGTTCTATGACCGCTATGCACGCCACATCACCGACAGCGAGGGCAACGTCAAGCCTGCCACACGTGTCTATCTCGGCGAGTATGCCAGTCATATCGGCAACCGCAGCAACTGTGTGGAAACTGCGTTGAGCGAGGCCCTGTATCTCTGCTCGGTGGAGCGCAATGCCGACATCGTGGCAATGACCAGCTACGCACCGTTGCTGGCCAAGAAGGGTCACACACAGTGGAACCCAGACATGATCTACTTCACCAACACCACCGTCGAACCTACATCGGGCTATCAGGTGCAGAAGATGTTCGGCCAGAATGCCGGCACAAAGTACATCGCATCGACCGTACGCCTCGAACACCCATCGGCAAACGTACAGAAGCGCGTGGGATGCAGTGTGGTGGTGGACGAAGCCAAAGATCAGCTGATCATTAAACTTGTGAACTATCTTCCAGTCGAAAATACATACAGCGTAGCCCTGCCAGACGGATATACAACCGTAGTGGCAGCTCAGACGCTGACCGGCGAACTGGCCGACACCCATGCCGTGCCTGCCGACTCGGAGGCAACAACCGCCGACGGCAAACTTCAGCTCACGATGCCTGCCTACAGCTTCACAGTAGTGAGAATCGGACGATAACCAACCGTAAACAACTGCAACCAACCAAGTCAATAATAAAAAGAACAATAATCAAGCAATGAAAAAGTTTTTCCTGTCCATCGTGCTTATGTGCGGCATCACAGCAGCCGTAGCACAGAAGTTGCCAAAATGGACAACCACACCTACAGCCAAGGGTGAGACAGCCGCCATGGGCGAAGATCGTGAGGATGCCTACCGTAAGGCTGTGACACAACTGTTCGACTCGTTCGGCATGACCACCGACCCTGAGTCGTTCCGCCAGCAGCTGTTCGAAATTGATTCAACGCTCGTCGTTGACCAGCGCACACCATGGGTGGAGGCTGCCATGCAGAGCGGATATTTCAAGATCAAGGACACTCTCGCCACCGACACAAGCTATTGGGTGCGCTGCCAGATCAAGCCGGACGAACTGAAGCAGTATCTGCCGGAACTTCAGCAGAGCGTGATACAGAAGGGTCAGGAGTCATTGACCCGAGCCCGTTTCGTGAAGGATCAGGGCGACCTGCTCCTTGCCGCACAGCAGTACGCCAAGGGATTGAACGAAGTGATGCCATGCATACATAAGTCGCTGCCATCTGACGCCCTCGGAGGCAACGACCTGGCCAAGACCCTGTTCGACGAGTTCCTCATCGTGCTCGACGGCCTCAAGCTCGAAGCTACACGCAAGAGTTCTCCGATGGTCAAGGGCGAGGAGATTCCGCTCGACCTGCCTTTCCATCTGACCTCAGCCAAAGGCAAGGATGTGCCTTCGATCACAATGCGTGCCTGGAGCGATGACAACGGCACAAAGGTTAAGTGCAGCACTCCGGCATCGATCACGGATCATGGCGGCATCGTCATTGCCAAGGTGACCAAGGCTCCGAACGCTGACAGCGGTAAGATCAACATGGGAGTCGATGAGAAGATGCTGTTCCTGTCCATCCCTGAGAACGTAGCCACTCCATTGTTCAAGGCTCACCTGACCGGCAAGTTCCCGACGGCATCGATCGACCTTGTAGCCTTCGACCCGACTCCGACCATCGCCGTGACGCTAGAAGAACGTGACCAGGAGTTCGCCCCTGTCATCCAGCAGATTGTCAAGCAGCATGGCCTTGTCCTTGCCGAAAACCAGGAGACAGCCGACCTTGAGCTGGTACTCGACTGCCAGAGCCAGATGCTGAGCGATGCGCCTGAAAAGCATGGCGATTACTACCTCGCCACCTTCCGCTGCAACATGAACATCGTGGTGCAGGTGCGCGACAGCAAGGCACATCTCATGGAATATAAGATCACCGACCTCGACCTCCTGCAGCCGGCCTACAAGGGCGAGGAGAAGATCCGTGCCCGTGCGCTGAAGGAGATGATGAAGCAGGTGCAGCGTGAGTTGCCCGACCGCATGTCCGAGGTGTCGTATGACAAGCGCAAGGTGGTCTTCAAATAACCAACGGAATACTCAACACGTCGTACGCGACGAGACAAACAAACAAGCATAATGAAGAAGACACTTCTCACTCTCATGGTGATTTGCCTATGTGCCGGTGGCGCGATTGCCCAGCAGGTGACACGCGGACAGGTGCTCAAGGCGATGTATCGTTCTGAGGCTCTCCACTCACAGGGCAAGGACTCAATGGCAATAGCCCTGCTCGACTCAATGGCTACACTCCTGCCACGCCTGTCGGTGATCTACGAACGCGAGGGCCGCATCTATGAGTCGATGTACAACAAGAGCAATGACCCGACGGCATTGAACGCAGCCGTGCTGATGTATCGCAAGTTCCTCTCGATGGAACTCAACGAGAACAAGACACGCGAGGCAAGCCAGAAGCTCCGTGCATTGGAGGACCGCCTGCAGATTGCCCACTTCGAGGATCAGGAGGAGGAAGAAGCCCGCAAGGAGGAAGCCAGCGCCTTGGTGCTGCCTACCATCGTCGATGACTCGCAGGCCATGATGCTTGCCGAGGAGGAGATACTGCTGCCCGACTTCGACAAGAAACCGTCGCGCCGCATCGAACATAAGGACGTAGCCCTTGCTGCCAAGCAGGAAGAGGTAAAGACCGAGACCACGGCACGTGCCACGGCTGCCGACCTGCCTGCCGTTGCCGAACAGAAACTCGCTGCCGTCAAGCAGGAGGGCCCGTTCTCATATCTGACCTATTATGAACTTCAGGTGCCCACTCTGCCAGAGATTCATAAGGACAAGGAGTCGGTCAACATCACAAACGAGGATCTGGAGGGTCACTGGGTGTCGTCGCTTGCCAATTCCGACGGTCGTGAGCGTTGGATCTTCGACATCGCGCCGTTCGACAACAACAGTGCCGTGCAGCTCCATCCCGAGGCAGGCATACTCAATGATGTGGCAGAGTCGCGCAAGTTCTATGACCGTGTAGTGAACTTCATGAAGGAGAATGAAATCCTGTCGAACACAACGCTGTCGATCCCATGCGATCAGGTGCTCGGCACAATCAGCGGCTCGCAGATGTCGTTCAACCTCGAAAGCGAGAAGACATACAAACCGAACTCGTCAATCTACTCGTGGGGTCACACCCTGCTCGACAACGTATCGACCCTCCTGCCTTTCGGACAGATGGTCTATAAGATTGGCGATAAGATGCTGACCAAGCAGGAGGATAAGGACCTTGAGTCAGTGTTCACCACCGAGATGAAGTTCACCCTTAACAAAGTGGGAGAGGGCGTGATGCGCGTCAACTATACAGGACGTGAGAAGAAAACCAACAAGAAGGGTTCGAAGCTGATCAAGAACTCAATGGAGAGCTTCTTCCTCTTCCGCACCACCACCGACTACGTTCACTTCGAACCAATCGAGACTGAGGAGCTTGAGGACGATCATTCAGAACTTTTCGCCCAGGTCAACAGCGACGCACAGCGTGACCCATCGAAGATCCTGGCGCTTGCCACAATGTATTTCTATGGCGCCGGTACCGAGGCCAACGAGTCGCTTGCGCTCAAGATGCTCAACCAGCAGGCACAGCGCACTGACAGCGAGGAGATCTACGCCTGGCTCGCCAAGTTCTATTATAACGAGGCTTACGAGAACCAGTCGCTCTCAAGCTCATCGCGCAAGAAGTATCTCAAGGCCAGCCGATATAACCTCAACAAACTTGCCCAGAAGCATTCGACCGAATGGTATGGCATCATGGGTGATATGTATGAGAACGAGACAGGCGCAGATGCCGATTCAGCCTTCTACTATTATCAGCAGGGAGCCATGAAGGGCGATGCATATTCGCTCTACAAACTCGGTACGTGCTATGTGAATGCCAACCATACCACACGCGATTTCACTAAGGGTCGCAACTATCTCAACCAGTCGGCCAAGAAGGGAAATGCTGACGCATACCTGGCATTGGCCCGTATGGACAAGGCAGGAGCCGGTGGCGCCCAAAACCTTACTTCCTACCTTCAGAATCTCTCTAAGGCTATCGACCTCGGTTCGGTCGAAGCCATACACGAACTCTCTGATGCCTACATGCAGGGCGTGGCCGTGAAACGCGATTTCCATCAGGCTACGCTGATACGTGACTGCTGGTATCGGGCTCAGCAGAACGGCTGGATAGATGCCGTGCTGAAGGCGGGTTACAGTTTGTGAGAGAGCAAGGAGTAATGGGTAAAGAACAAAGACTAAAGAATAATGAGTAAAGAGTAATGAGTAAAGCTTTGACCATAATACTAGCATGGATGATGCCGCTTGTGATGCTTGCCGATGTGCCGGTGCGCATTGCCCGTCTGCAGGAAAAACTTCCGTGTCAGCCGTCGGTGCGTGACACAGTGATGCAATGCCCTGCACTCGGTCGAGGCGTGAGCATCAGCGTCATGCACGATGCCAAGGGTCAGCTGTCGCATCTCGGACTGCATCTGTTCACTCCAGAGATGAAGCGCATGGTGAGTCCTTTGCTGTGTAATTGTTCCGAACGCATCCTGCTTGAGCTCCTGCTGCAGAAAACCGAAGCTGAGCGTCTCACCCTGCTGCGTGAGGATAAGGTGCGCCTGGTGCTCAATGGATTCCCTCTCGGTTCGCCTCAGTTCAGTTCCTTCCCGAAAGTCATGCAACTGCTTACGGAGTCAAGCCGTACGTCGTTCGTCGAGTTGGATTCTGGCTACGAGCTGCGCATCACCGGCAACGATGACAATACCCTGGTACTGGCGTTCCCGAAGGATCGAGAGCTGATATTCGGTACCGACAAGAAAGAGCAGGACGAACGCATGACCGAACTCGTGGCATTGGGCACAGAGCAGCGTCTCTCGCCTCGTGTGCCTGCGGTCAGCAAGCTTCTCCCGACTGACGAGCCATCGGTGCTGAAGTCTGCCGGTTCGCCATTTATGATCGAGCAGATGACATCGACCTGCTACTATAGGAAAGAGACCGCTGGCGGCGTGTCGGTAGTCTTCGACCGCGATCACGCACTGCAGTCGTTCACCAACCTGCTGCTTGGTCAGGTCGATAAGAAGGATTTCCTCGTCGATCTCACACACAAGCGCTACGGACTGACTCCGCCACGCTTTAATGTCGATTGGGCGTCGCTGTTCTGCACGCTGGTCCAGCCGGATGTAGAGTGCTTTGCCGCTGCCCGATATATCGAGAATGGACAGGCGCTCTCGGGCGTACTGATTATGTCGCATGGCAGCTATGGCTACGTGGATATGCTCACGGTCAATGTGTTCGTCGATCAGCTGTTTGACGATCCAAAGCCGCAGCTCCGTGCATATCTCTTCACCAACGTGCCTCAGAATAACATCTATAATTTGTTCGAATAAAATACAAAAAAATTAGATATGAAAAAGAATTTTACAAGGTTTTGTGCCGCACTTGTCGGTATGCTGATGATTTCGGTGTTACCACTTTCGGCACAGATGGACGTCAAGGTCACCGTCATCAAGGGTGTTGACAACCCTGCCGTTAAACAGACCATCGAACAGCAGGCTGGCAATGTCCTCTCGGCTTTCAACGCCGCAGTTATGGAGGGCAAGAAACTCAAGGACAAGCTCAAGGAGCGTCAGGTGCCAAAGGAAATGGAGTCAACGCTGCTCAATATGTGGCAGTCGAGCGCCATCGCCTGTGCCGTGAGCGAGATCAAGGGCGAGATTCTCAAGTTGCCTACAGGCGGCTATCAGTTGCGCGACATCCCTGTGTCGATGCTTGCCAGCGATGATGACGATCAGGATCTGGTGTTCAATTTCGATGAGAACGGCATCCTCAACAACGTCTATGTGGCCCTTGAGCTGCATAACTATAAGAACGTGATCGTAACTGGCGTTTCGGTCGAGGACTTCACCCGCCGTCAGATCATCCTTGACTTCGTCGAGAACTTCCGTACCGCCTATAATCGTAAGGATCTTGATTATCTGCGTCAGGTCTATAGCAATGACGCTCTCATCATCACGGGTAAGGTGCTCCAGAAGAAGCCGCAGCAGAACGACTATATGAACCAGTCGCTCGGTGCCGTAAAGGTGCAGCAGACGGTGATGAACAAGGAGCAGTACATGAAGAACCTCCAGCGCGTGTTCGGCAAGAACTCATACATCAACCTTAAGTTTGAAGAGGTTTCGGTCAAGAGACATCCAAAGCACGAGCGTATCTATGGCGTCACACTCAAGCAGTATTGGAATTCGAGCACATACAGCGACGTCGGCTACCTCTTCCTTATGATCAACTTCGAGGACGAGACCAATCCAAGCATCGAGGTACGTACATGGCAGCCGGATAAGTTTGACGACGGTACGCCAATCCCACGCGATGAGGTGTTCTCGCTCGACGATTTCAATATCTAAGCCGGGCTCTCAACCCTCTTAATCCTCTCTAACCTCTCAACCCACTCTATCCTTATATATATAATATAGTATATGAAAAAGATCTTTTCCATTCTGGCCGCAGCCTTAATGCTCGTGCCATCGGCATACGCCCAGAAGCTTCTTTCCGTCGAGGAAACCACCGAGGGCATCGGTATCTATCCTTGTGGCGAGCGTCATGAGGCCATGGTTCAGTTCGTAACCCACGAGAGCTTCGGTCTTGATTTCGACTCAAACTACGACTCGGAGCTCGATATCCATCTCGACTCAGTGGCAGGCACCAAGACCTACAGCATCGTGTTTGTGACCCAGGCACCTGGCGTTGACTACAGCGGACGCCGTATCACCATCAAGGCACCAGGTTTCAAGGGCTATACACTGCCTCTCAACCTCAAGGACAAGCAGAAATTCGAATATACAGTCAGTGATCCTTATTCAGCTCTACGCAGCCCATATTTCGTATATCAGGAGAAGGGTAATGACCTTTTCTACAATGCGCAGTATCAGGGCGCCAAGGACTGCTATGAGATGATCAAGGCCTGTCCGGAGTATCAGCTCAACAAAGAGTCGGTCGATGAGCATATCGCCATGTGCGACTCGATGGTGGAGTGGAGTGCCAAGGCTTTGGAGCTCGAGCATTTCGCTAAGTTCAGCGATGCTACGGATATGTATTATAAGATGTATCGCTACAACTCATCCAACGAGGCTTTGCGTTCGCGTATCGCTGCCACGCGTCAGATGTACCTCGATGACTGCGAGGCAGAGTTTACGCTTGCCGAACACTACATGGACATCAACAAGGTGAATGAGGCCAAGGCTTGCTACCAGCGCATCATCGACAAGAAGTGCAACAACCGCATCGTCGAGGCTACGGCTGCACTTGCCAATATCGAGCGCAAGCAGAACAAGTCGAAGGAGAGTGCGCGCTGCCTCTTCTATGATTTCGGACCTAACCAGGCCATCGGTCTCACCTTTGCCCAGTGTTACCAGAGTGCACGCCGCAGTTCAGGATACATTACTGTGCGTACGAATGCAAGCGCATTCAGCATGATGTCTGGCAAGAGTTCAGTGAATGGTACTATTACAGGCGAATGGCCGACACTCAGCAAGATAGGTACTGGCAATGAGGAATTACTCAGAAGTGCTTTCGACCTTGAATCCGGAACGCTCAAGTGGAAATATGATGATGACTCATACAAGTCGATCTATGATGAGAGCGGAGATGAGGCTTTGGCTGCCGATCCTTCTTATTATGCTCCAAAGGATTTCGATTTTGAGGCAAGTATGTCGTTCGGTTGGACCGTGCGTATCTGGCGTTATTTCTTCGCTCATCTCGGTGTCGGTTATCATGGCGGCGGTTTCTATACCTTTGACCGCGATGCTGCAGCTCGTAACATTGTCAAGGAGTATAAGTCAAGCAAGAATACTTTTGACTATACGAGCGACTTCAATGACTGGGATGATGAACTCCGCAACAAATGTATGAAGACCAACTGGTTCAACGGTGTTGCTCCTGAAGCCGGTCTTATCGTTAAGGTTTGGCATGTAAACGTCAAGGCCACCTATCAGTATTCATACTGGCTCAACGACAACGGCTTCAAGAAGTTCTGCGAGGACAATACCGGCAAACTCTACTTCGGCGTGGGCTTCAACTGGTAAACGAAAGTACGAAGATACGAAAATACGAAAGTACGAAGACACGAAAGTGCGAAAACACTAATTATCGTTGAACCATGGTAGGAATCCAGGATACATTAGTCAGCGAAGACCTCCTTCGGGAGGCCTTTTGCTGTGACCTCCATTCGTGCAAGGGCGCATGCTGCAATTCGGAGGGTGACAGTGGTGCTCCACTCGACGAGGACGAGCTTGAGGTGATGAAGGCCATGGCAGATATGCTGTGGGACGAACTCACACCCCGTGCACAGCAGGTGATACGCGAGCAGGGAGCGTTCTTCAGGGATGCAGCCGGCGATTGGGTTACATCGGTGGTCGATGCCCACGACTGCGTCTTCTGTACCTATGCCGACGAGGCATACGCCAAGAAGAACGGATTGCCGGCAGGTGCTTGTCTGTGTGCCATCGAGAAGGCTTTCCGTGAGGGACGTTTCACAACCCATCCATCCTACCGTGACGGAAAAGAACCGTTCATGAAGCCTGTCTCATGCCATCTTTATCCGGTGCGCCTGAAGAAGATTGGCGACTATCTGGCCGTCAACTACGACGAGCAGCCACAGATGTGCGGTTGTGCACAGCGTCTCGGCCGTAAGCATCAGATAAGGCTCTATCAATGCCTCAAGGATTCGCTCGTGCGCCGCTTCGGACAAGCTTGGTACGATGAACTGTGTCTCACTGCCGACGAAATGAAAAAAGCAGGCATGTTGTGATGTTTTTGACAGATAAAATCTGCTAAATGTGCGAAAAAATTGTGCAAAATAGCCGCTTTTAACACAAAAAACAGCGTAAAGTGTAAAAAAATGCACAAAAAGTTGCATTGAACAAAAAAATATTGTTACCTTTGTACGGGATTTTATGTGAAATTCTGTACCTACGATGAGTGTCGATATCCGAGAAACAGCTTTTGGGCAGTTGATGGAACAACTGAGAGAACAGGTGGGACTTTTGAAGGAGCGCTGTGTGGCTGCCGAGAAAAAAGTCGCATTGCTCGAACAGAAAAGTCAGTCAGACGAAGCAAAGATTGTCCAGCTTGAACAGCAGAACAAGGATATCACTGAGAAGTATCAGAATCTGATGGCAGGAGCCGCCACGGCAACCTCGCCCGAGGAAATTGAACGCCTCCGCAATAGGTACCTCGCCATGATACGCGAGATCGATGATTGCATTGAGAAGCTCAATGGAAGATAAGGTAAAAATAAATATACAAGTAGGCGAAGTGAAGCATCCGCTCACGGTAAGGAAAGACGACGAGCCAATCTACAGGGAGGCCGCAAGGCTTATCAACGAGCGTCTGATCACTTACCAGACAAAATACCGTGCAGCCCAGTTGCCGCAAGAGTTCATTCTGTCGTTCGCTGCTGTCGATATTGCTGCCAGATATGTGCGTCTGCAGCGTCAGACGAGTACTCAGCCGGTTGAGGACGCTCTCCGTGACCTCACAGGCCAGCTTCAGGACTTCCTCCGTGAAGGTGATGTCTGAGCATTACAGACCTTATTATACCTATATTACCACTTTCTCCGCTTTCCATCCTTCTGTTGTGTATCGACTTGGCTCCAGGCTTAGCCGACAACTTACATCTATATATATAACTCTATTATGACTCTATTTATTATTTTAGCAGCACTGGTGGGCATCATAGTTGGTGCAGGTGTGGCAATCCTGATCTGGACGAAAGTCCTGGGAAAGACTTATAATAATACTGTGGCCGAGGCTGAGAAGCAGGGCGAGATGCTCCGCGACAAGAAACTTCTCGAAGCCAAGGAGAAGATCAGCCGCATGCAGAGCGACCTTGACCGTCAGGCCAATCAGCGTAACCAGAAGATGCAGCAGGCCGAGCAGCGCGTCAAGCAGATGCAACAGCAGGCTCAGCAGAAGCAGCAGGAACTGGACAACCGCATCGCTGACAACGACCGCACACGCGAGAACCTTCAGAAGCAGCTCGAAGTGGTCGATCAGAAGCGTCAGGAGGCTGATGCACGCATCCTGGAGGGCCGCAAGATGCTCGAACAGATTGCCGGTCTCAGTGCCGACGAGGCAAAGAAGAAACTCATTGACAGCTTGCAGGACGAAGCCCGTACCGAGGCTGCCAGCTACATTAACGAGATCATGGACGATGCCCGCATGACCGCCAACAAGGAGGCTAAGTCGATCGTCATCAAGACCATCCAACGTGTGGCAAGCGAGACAGCCGTCGAGAATGCCGTGACCGTATTCCATATTGATAGCGATGAGGTAAAGGGACGTATCATCGGCCGTGAGGGACGTAACATCCGTGCCCTTGAGGCTGCCACAGGCGTCGAGATTATCGTCGATGACACGCCAGAGGCTATCGTCCTCTCATGCTTCGATCCAGTGCGTCGCGAGGTGGCTCGTCTTGCTCTCCATCAGCTTGTGCTCGATGGCCGCATCCATCCTGCCCGCATCGAGGAGGTTGTTGCCAAGGTGCGCAAGCAACTCGAGGAGGAGATTATCGAGACCGGCAAGCGCACAGCCATCGACATGGGTGTACATGGTCTCCATCCGGAGCTTATCCGCATGATTGGCAAGATGAAGTATCGTTCGTCTTACGGTCAGAACCTCCTTCAGCATGCCCGCGAGACGGCCAATCTCTGTGCCATCATGGCAGCCGAGCTCGGTCTCAACGTCAAGAAGGCACGTCGTGCCGGTTTGCTCCACGATATCGGCAAGGTGCCTGATGACGAACCAGAACTCCCACACGCAGAACTTGGTGCCAAACTGGCTGAGGAATATCACGAGAAACCGGATATCGTCAATGCCATCGCTGCTCACCATGAGGAGTGTGAGATGACTTCGGTCATTGCTCCTATCGTTCAGATCTGCGATGCTATCTCAGGTGCACGTCCAGGTGCTCGCCGTGAGATTGTCGAGGCTTACATCAAGCGTCTCAACGACCTTGAGAATCTTGCCCAGGCTTATCCGGGCGTTGTCAAGACCTACGCTATCCAGGCAGGCCGTGAACTCCGCGTTATCGTCGGTGCCGACAAGATCAACGATGCCGAGGCAGAGCAGCTCTCTACCGATATTGCAACCAAGATACAGAAGGAGATGACCTATCCGGGTCAGGTTAAGATTACTGTCATCCGCGAGACCCGCGCTGTCAGCTACGCCAAGTAAACCTTTCTTTGACTAATGGCAAACAAATGTGATAACTGCAGGCAGAACAAGCCACAGATGGTCTATGACTGGCTTGAGGATGCTCCCGAACTTCTACAGGAGTTCCCTTACGTCGAGGTGCAGTTCAAGAATACCCGCAAGGGCTATTACCTGAACAGCGAAGGCCTCGAACTGCATAAGGGTGACATGGTAGTGGTCGAGGGCAATCCAGGAGCCGACATCGGTGAGGTGACCCTTACCGGCTATCTTGTGCGTCTGCAGATGAAGAAATACAACTATCATTTCGACGATCCTGACGCCACGAAGAAAGTCTATCGCCTCGTCAAGCCTGCCGACATGGAGCGCTATTACGAGGCCAAGGCAAAGGAGCACGACACGATGATACGCAGCCGCCAGATTTCGCAGGATCTCGGTCTTGAGATGAAGATTGGCGACGTCGAGTATCAGGGCGACGGACAGAAGGCCATCTTCTATTATATTGCCGATGGACGTGTCGATTTCCGCCAGCTCATCAAGGTGCTGGCCGATGTGTTCAAGGTCCGTATCGAGATGAAGCAGATCGGTGCGCGTCAGGAAGCCGGACGTATCGGAGGCATCGGTCCTTGCGGCAGGGAACTGTGCTGCGCCAAGTGGCTGACCAAGTTCCAAAGCGTCGGCACGGCGGCTGCCCGATTCCAGGATCTCTCGCTCAATCCGCAGAAGCTGGCAGGCCAGTGTGCCAAGCTCAAATGCTGCCTCAACTATGAGGTCGATTGCTATATGGAGGCCATGCACGATATTCCCAATCGCGAGATTGTGCTCCAGACACTCGACAGCGATTACTTCTTCTTCAAGGCCGATACGCTTGCCCGCATGGTCACCTACAGCACATCGAAGGACGGTCCGTACAACACCGTCACCATCAGTGCCCAGCGTGCTTTCGAGGTCTATGGTATGAACAAACGCGGCATGAAACCCGAACGCCTGGCCTCAGGCGAAGGCGAGGTTGACCAGCGTCCAGAGTTTACCGATGGCGTGGGCGATGAGGCTCTCAACCGTTTCGACCGTTCGCGCCGCAGGAACCATGGCAATCGCAACCGTAACCGCGATCGCAACCGAGGTGAACGCAATGGCGAGCGTAACGAACGCCGTCAGGAACATAACAACGACAAACCGCAACAGTAAATCAGATGAACAGGCAAATCCTCCTCTTGATTCTGGTCGTGATGACATCATATCTGCTCCCATCATGTGGTGGGGGCAGTGCTGCTTATGAGCAGTCGGTCAATGTCAGCCTCAGGACGTGGAGCCGCACTGACACGCTGTCGTTCGAGGTCACAGTGCCCGATGTCTTCGATCCCTACAATCCCCTGCAGGCAGGCACTCCGTATAATGTGGCTCTTGCCTTACGCTATCGGCCTGATTATCCGTGCGAGCCGCTTTCACTACACATGCGCCTGGTCAATGACAGCGTCTCGTATGTCGGTTGCAGTCGCCGTCTCTCGCTCACCGGCAGCGATGGCTTACCCGATGGCTCAACGTGGGGTTCGCTCAGCACCAAGCAGTTCGATGATCTGCAATACACCATCACCTTTCCTGCAGCCGGATCCTACAGGCTGCTGATATGGCCGGAGCACGAAGCCTCGCGCATCGCTTCGGTAACTGTCTCATTATTTAAATAATCAATGCTATGGGAAAATCTTCACAAGCCAAATTGCTTGAACGGATCACAGAGTGGTTCGGCCAGCATCCTAATAATTCATACAATTACCTTCAGATCTCACAGGAACTTGGCATCTTTGGCCGCGCCAACCGTGCTGATGTCTATGAGATGCTCACACTTCTTGCTGCCCAGGGCTACCTCCGCGAGGTCTCTGTAGGCCGCTACACCTTGAGCCAACGCCAGTCGGAGGAACTTGAAGGCACGTTCGACCGTCGTCATAACGGCTTGCATCAGGTGCGTGTCGATGGTTATGAGGAGCCTTTCACCGTCTATGATGGCGATGACATGCAGGCCCTGACAGGCGACCGTGTGCGCCTCCACAAGATTGTTGGTGGCAAGGGACGCTCACGTTCGATGGGCGGTCCGAAAGCCCGTGTCGTCGAGGTCATCGAGCGTGTACAGCACCGCTATGTGGGCGTGCTCCAGAAGAACGGCAAGTATGCCTTCGTTACACCCGACAACCGTTCGCTCGACAAGGACATCTATATCCCTAATGAACTTCTCGGCAAGGCTCACCACGGCGATAAGGTGGTGGTCGATTTCGAGCGCTGGCCTGCATTCTCCAAGAATCCTGTAGGCCGCATTGTCGATGTGCTGGGAAAGAACGGCGAGAACAATGCCGAGATGCATGCCATCCTTGCCGAATACGGATTGCCTTACCGCTATCCGCAGAATGTGGTGCGTGCCGCCAATCATATAGCCGACGGTTGCACCGAGGAGGAGATTGCCCGCCGCGAGGATCTGCGCGAGGTGGTGACTTTCACCATCGACCCGGCTGATGCTAAGGACTTTGACGATGCCCTCTCATTGCGCAAGCTCGACAACGGACACTGGGAGGCTGGCGTACACATCGCCGACGTCACCTTCTATGTCCGCCAGGATTCGGTCATCGACAAGGAAGCATACAGCCGTGCCACATCGGTCTATCTTGTCGATCGCACCATCCCGATGCTTCCCGAGAAACTCTGCAACGAGCTCTGTTCGCTGCGTCAGGACGAGGAGAAACTCTGCTTCAGCTGTCTGTTCGAGATGGACGATGATGCCAACGTGCTCAAGAGCCGCATCGTGCGTACCTGTATCCGTTCCAACCGCCGCTTCACCTACGAGGAGGCACAGCAGATCATCGAGACCGGACAGGGCGACTATGCAGCCGAGGTTCTTCAGCTCGACCGTCTAGCCAAGCAGCTCCGTGCCCGTCGTTTCGCTGAGGGAGCCATTGCCTTCGATCGTGCCGAGGTTAAGTTCATCATCGACCAGCAGGGCAAGCCTACCGACGTATTCTTCAAGGTGGCCAAGGACTCCAACAAGCTTGTCGAGGAGTTCATGCTGCTTGCCAACCGTTGTGTGGCTGAGGCCATCGGCAAGGTGGCAAAGAAGGGCGAAAAGGGAAAGAAGACTGCCAAGGCCAAGACATTTGTCTATCGTGTGCATGACCAGCCGTCGTCCGACAAGCTTGAGAACCTTGCCAGCCTTGCATCGCGCTTCGGACATAAGCTCAAGGCTCAGGGCAATAACCGTGAGATCTCGCAGAGCATCAATGCGCTGATGAAGGATATCCACGACCGTCCGGAGGAGAACATGCTCTCGCAGCTTGCCATCCGCTCGATGGCGAAGGCTGTCTATACCACTGAGAACATCGGTCACTACGGTCTGGCGTTCCAGTATTACACCCACTTCACATCGCCTATCCGCCGCTATCCTGACTGTATGGTTCATCGCCTGCTCGACCGTTATCTCAACGAAGGTGGACGATCGGTTCCAGCATCTCAGTATGAGGAATATTGCAAGCATTGCTCGGATATGGAACAGCTCGCAGCTTCGGCCGAACGAGCTTCCATCAAGTACAAGCAGGCCGAGTATCTCAACGACCGTCTCGGCATGGTGTTCGATGGCGTCATCAGCGGCGTGAGCGAGTGGGGCTTCTATGTCGAGATCAAGGAGAACATGTGTGAGGGTTTGGTTCCTGCCCGCGATCTCAAGGACGATCATTACGTCTATGACGAGCGCAACTTCTGCCTTATCGGCCGTCGCACACACCGCCGCTTCACCCTTGGCGATAACGTCCGCATCCAGGTGGCTTCTGTCAACATGGAGCGTCGAACCGTCGATTTTACACTGTGTAAATTTTTAATCAGCGTTCAAAAGTCATGAAAAATATCTGTTTCGTAGTCGCAATGCAGGCTGAGGCTCAGCCGTTCATTGACCGTTATGGTGTCACCGAAGTGCCAGATTTCTTTGCACCTCTGCCATGCAAGCTCTATCAGGTGCAGTTAGTACATACCACACTCAACGTCGTGCTCAACGGACAGCAGCATGGCTCCGATCTCGTCGGATGTGAAGCTGCCTCCGTGGCCACTATGGCAGCCATTCAGCGTCTTCATCCTGACATCATCATCAATTCCGGCACGTGCGGTGCCTTCAAGTCTAATGGTGCCGCTATCGGCGATGTCTTCATAGGCAATGCCGTGATGTTCCATGACCGCCGTGTGCCAGGCGACGATGCGTGGGGTACTCAGGCATTGGGCAACTATCCTGTCTATGCCGGTGCCGTTAAGATTGCCAACGATCTCGGATTCAAGCTTGGCAAGGTCACTACCGGTTCGTCGCTCGACATGCAGCCATGCGACCTCCAGATCATTCAGGAGAATCATGGCGAACTCAAGGATATGGAAGGCGCAGCTGTGGCTTTCGTCTGCTCGCTGTTCAGCGTTCCTGTGCTCTTCATCAAGTCTGTTACTGATCTTTGCGACAGCGGTGCCGAGACGTTCGAGGAGTTCTCCCGCAATCTTGCAATGGCAAGTCAGGCCGTTTCTGACGCCAACGCAAAGGTCATCGACTATCTGGCAGAAGGATAATAGGAATTGTGATAATTTGTAGTTGTCCAAAAATTTTTCGTTAGGACTTCCCAATAGTTCGGAAATGCCGGAGAAAGTTTCGTTTGGACTTCCCAAGTCTTCGGAAGTGCTGGCGAAAGTTTCATTTGGACTTCCCAATAGTTCGGAAATGCTGGCGAAAGTTCTGTTTGGATTTCCCAATTTTTCGGAAGTGCTGGCGGAAGTTTTGTTTGGACTCACAACTCTTCGGAAATGCTGGCGAAAGTTTCATTTAGACTTCCCAATAGTTCGGAAACGCCAGAAAAACTTTCGTTGGCATTTCCCAAAACTTGGCAAATGCTTTTTGTTGAAATGTTTATTTTTCAATTATTCTTTTTTAAGCCGTAAATATGTTAAAGATAGCGCAAAACATGATTTAAATGATTGTTTTTGAATAAAAATCGTATCTTTGCCGAAAATGTTGTCTAAAAGGACTTTGAGAACCACAAAAAGCAGATAAAAATGAGCGAATCAAAAACTCCGTTATATATGACAATTGAAGTAGTTACAAATCAGATGGCAATTAATAACGAGATTGCAGTTTTAGGCGGACTTAAAGAATACCTGTCATATAAAGAGGCAGACAAAGAAAATCGTTTCTTTGTTGCTGGTGATAATATGTTCACTCGTAAGGCAAGACTTTTGCAGTCTATAAGAAGATGGCAGACTGGAGCAAAAGAAGGTTTTAGAGAATACAAAGGTGAGAAAACCTACCATGGTAATCTTGCAGAGAATGCACATGAGACAGGGGTAAATTTCCTTCATCACGAAATCTTTGATTATGTTAAAAAACGTATTTCTGAAAAGAAACCTTATGAGACAATAGAAGAAAATCGTATGATGAACAATTTTCTTTCAAGTCAACCTATGGCTTTCAATTTGTTCTATCCTTTGATGCAAATTGTTGAATGTGAGGATGGACAATCTAAACTGGCAAATGTTGTCAATACGTTATTGCACGATTCTGTTAAAATAGAAAAAGTAATAAAAGTCGGACTTGAATTTATTCCATCATATTATAAGCAATGTCTTAACGATAAGACCGCAATGGATGCTTTCTTCCGTTTCGTTACCAAAGATGGCAAAACAGGCATTATAGCCATTGAAACAAAATACACCGATGTCCTTGGGCAAAATGAAGCGAGAAATCCTCTTCATGCAAGAGAAGCAACGCAGCGAGAAGGGATCAAACAACTATTTCATGAAGATGCACTTGAAGAAATCAAATTGGGCAAAACCCAATTAAATCAGGTATATCGCAACTTTCTTTTGACTGAGTGTGTTCGTATTCAAGAGAATCTGGATTATTCGCTTTCTATTGTCCTCGCACCTCAAGATAATGTCAGCAATAAGGAAGACGAGACGAAACTGATTAATATTTTGAAGGATGAATATAAATACAAATTTCAAGTATTTACTCTTGAAAATTTTGTCGAAGTTCTTATTGCAGAATTTCCGGAAGAAAGTATCTTCAAACGTTTTCGTCATCGCTATCTCGATTTCCGTACAGCTGAATACTTATTGCGCTGAATAATTCATCCATCAAAATGATTTATTGTCACATCAGCTCAGAACTCGACGTATCGGGCGAGTTTGGCTGACTGGGTTGAATCGATGTCGGCAATCTGTGCAAGTTCGTCGATATTGTTTATTTGTCCATGGCGGTCCTTCCAGTTGAAAATGGCTTTGACCTGATCGTAGTTGAGATAAGGATGATGCACCAGTTCCTTGAAAGAAGCTTCGTTTATGTGCAGCCGTCGAATCTTCTTTTCGTCAGTCCAGAACCAGTTTTCATTCCAGTCTTTGAGCCTTTCTGCCGAGCCCTCCCATGTGATTTTCTCTGCAAGCTGCTGCGCCGAATAATAGCCTCCAAGCTGCTGCCGATAGGAGATAATCATGTGGGCAGTAGCCGCACCTATTCCTGGAATGCGTATGAGCGTGACGCTGTCAATGGAGTTCAGTTCGAACTTCGTTGGCTGGCGGAACTTACGGCCGTACGTCAGAGTGTCGTTGGTTTTAGTGTCAGAGAAGGCAAGTCTGCTAGTCGTGCGTGTTTCCGTTTGGTTGGCAGGTGCCTTTAAGTTGGTCTTTGTGTCTGCCTTTGGCGTATTATTGCGCACAGGCATATGTGCCAGGTTTGGCATCCGGTCATCCTTTGACGCGGTGTTGCCGTCGCTTGGCACATTGCTGTCGCTTTCTGCCGAATCGTTGTAGTAGTTCTCAAGGGCAGAGATGCGAGCCTCCAGATTGGCAATATATGCATCGACCAATACCTCGCGCCTATATATTATAATAATGAGTGTCAGGGCGAGGACAATGATGGCGGCGTTAAGCCATCGGTTGGTGTGACGGTTACTTCTCATCCTTTATGTCAACGACCTCCTTGACCTCAGCGGTATATTTGATCTTGGCGAGAGACTTGAGCATTGCGTCGGTCGTGGTCTTGTCGGCATCATAGACGATAGTGATGGTCTGCGATGGGGCATCGGCCTTGATGGACTTGATGCCGGTGACGTAGCGAAGGTTCTCGGTCACTTTTTTCTCGCACTTCTGGCAGTGCATCTGTGTGCCGGTGTACAGTGTGACTTTCTTGAGTGTCTTGGCTGGAAGAGTGGCAGCGAGGAACATTAAGGCAGAAAGAAACAGAATTTTTTTCATATCAGTAGGATTGCGTTTTACTTTTTTTACGAATGTTCGATTATTGAGATATCGAATTGCCGATGATTTAGAGAGGATCAGATCTTGATCCTAAGCTGGACATAGCCCATAGCTCCCTCGATGGGGCCATAGATCAGTGTGGGTTCGAAACTAGGAGACCATGGATGGGCAGCATCGATGATTGGCATGTGCTGACGATAGCCGGTAAGGTTCTCGCCGCCAACAGAAATGTCAATGTAGCGGAAGCGGCGTGTGAGCTGAGCCGACAGCTGGGGGTAGGAGTGGAATGAACCCATGCCGCCTGGCAGACGTCCGCCGCCGTTGAGTTGGAGCGTCACATCGGCCTGCCAGAGTTCTAGAGGAGTCTTGTATCCGACACAGAACAGCGCCTTATAGCGGTTGGTGAGTGGCTTGGAGAGAAGAGATTCGCCGTAGGTGCATCGCACGTCATTGCGACGATATGCAGCCGTGAGTTCAAGGCCATCGACCACCTCGCATGTGGCATCGACCTGCCAGACATGACTGAATGAACGTCCGTGGAGGTTGTGGATGGAGATGGCGGTAGGGTCTGAGTCGTAGTCGATGACCGCCTGTTGGATAAAATGGGTGTAATAGTAGTCGGTGTTGAGTTTCAGACTACGTTCGCCCAACGGGATGATGAATGCCAGCGAACCTCCATAGTTCCAAGCCTCCTCCTGACTGAGCTTCCCGACCTCAAACGTGCGTCCCGAAGCCAGCAGGTTGTTGTTTTCGGCAAGAGCATGGACTGTACGATAGCCTTTGCCTGCCGACAAGCGTATGCTGAGCCATTGGGCTGGAGATAACTTGACGTGGGCACGCGGAGTGACGAATGTGCCATGCATGTCGCTGTGATCGCCACGGATTCCAGCCATCAGCGTCAGCTTTGTGCCAAGGGTGTAGGTGTATTGTGCATAGGCTCCAAAGACATTCTCAGACTCGTCGAGTTCTTGGCGAGGCGAGAGAGGCTTGATTCGGACATGCTGCGAGAGATAGTCGTGAGAGAAACTGACGCCCGTGCTGATGGAATGGCGGTCGGTGAGATCGCTCTCGTACATCAACTGCGCATAGACGTTCTTCTGATTGACATCGTATGAGCGCCAGTCGCTGCGTCCATAGACATTGTCAGACAGATGCATGGCGGCATTGGCCATAAGGGCGATGTTGGAGTTGTGCGACGGATCGATGATGAAGGCATGCTTCATATAGCCCTCATAGTGATGGGCGGAGATACCCGTGCGATAAGGGTCGGTTATGTTGCTGCCATACTGACCGCTGCGGCGGCTATCGACGATGGCCGATGCTCCGGCATGCATGATGTAGCGTGGCAGGCGCAGCTTCCAACGGCTTGAGATGTTATACTGACGCTGCTTCGGGCTGTCGATGAATCCGTCGCCATTGTGATCCGAGTCTTCCTGCCCCATGCCATAATGGACGAGCAGTGCAGTGGAAAGCGAGGACGTGAGCTGACGGTTGATGTCGGCATCGACCTGTATGCGCTGCATCTGATCGGCAAAGATGTTGACGTGAGCCGAAGGTTCGTCGTCTGTCTTGAGATAGTCAATGTCGATCTGACCTGTGAGCGACTCATATCCATTCTTGACCGACGCTGCGCCCTTGGACACATTGATGGCCTTCATCCATGTGCCCGGAACGTAACCAAGGGCAAAAGGCTGGGCGGCGCCTCTGAATACAGGCAGAGTCTCGGCCAGCATTTGGACGTATGTGCCCGACAGTCCAAGCAGACGGATCTGCTTGGCTCCGGTGGCAGCATCTGAGTAACTGACATCAACCGACGGATTGGTGGTGAAGCTCTCGCCAAGATTGCAGCATGCAGCACGGAACAGTTCTTCCTGTCCGATGCGCAGTCCGTTGACTGCACCTGCCATGCGTCGCGTCTTGACTCCTCCTGTCACACTTACCTCCTCGATGATCTCTGTGCGAACAGATGCTGTGTCGGTCTGTGCGATGGCAGCCGACGATATGAAAAGGAGGGATAGGAAGGAAAACGGTCTAAGCATGTGGGCAGATTAGAGGTCGCGCCAGAACTTTGAGAGGGCATTATTGGTGTCGCGTGTCTGGATTGGCAACTGATTGCCTGCCTCAATGTGCTTGAGGATATCCTCGCCACCGGCCTTGACCTCACAGAGGGTGCGTGTAGCGCTCATGACTTCAACGGCCTTGAGCGAACCGATAGATTTCTCGGCCTTCTCACCGGCAATGTCGATGATAGCCTTGACATCAAACAGCTGACCCTTCTCAATGCCGAACTCGCTGCCCAGATTGATATAGACGGTCTTGGCTGCCTTGCCCTTCTTATCCTTGTCAGCCACGGTCAGAACCATGCCCTTGACAGGGAAGCATTCCTCGATCAGGGCCTTCATGTTGCGGCTTGAACCAGAGACAGCGTTCTTGCGGGCAACGTCGGCAGTGTTCTCTGTGCTCGAACTGCTGTATGTGCGAGAAGAGACAATGGAACCGGTGCTTGGGTCGAAGATCTTGATGCTATAGGTCATTGTGGCTTTCTTGGCGGTGTACATACGTCCAGTCTTATAGTCCTTCAGTTCGACGTTCTCGACAGTGATGGCATCAAGGTTGCCGGTGACTGCATAGTTCGACATAAGAGTGGTGATCTCATTGACCATGCGCATGTCGTTCATGGCGCTTTCCTGCATACGGCGCTCGGCTTCCTGTTCGATGAACACAGTGTTGCTGAGGTCAACGATCTCAAGACGGTGAGTCTTCTGGAGGCTTGATACGATGTTGTTGCGTACAATAGTAACCTCGTCGTGAGAGAACTCGCGGGAACCGGAGAACTGGTAGATGGTACATACAGGTTTCTTGATTTCCTGTGCAAAGGCCGCAACCATAAATGTCGCGAAAATAAGGGTGAGGAGCTTTCTCATAATATATTGGTGTATTATATAGTTATTTCATTATTTCATTCTGATCACGCGGATGCCAGTGGCGCTGCGATAGGCTTGCGTGTAGTCTGCCAGAGGGATGTGAGTGACTGTGACCTGTCCCTCCGCACTTGAGGCATGGAGTAACTGCGGTTCGAGATAGTCGCGTTCAGGCCACCAGACGAAGCCACAGTGGAGCACATCGAGTCCGTCCTTGCCGCTGACGAAGGCAATGATGTCGCCCTCTTGCAGATATTTGTAGATCTTATGGACCTGGGTGCGTGGGATGTACCATGTGGTCTGTTCTGACAGACGGCGCTCAATGCCAGCCATCTCAAGGGTGAGCGAATCGCTTGCAGCCAGAGCCGGATAGAGATGGCGGTTGGCGCTCATGAAGTTGAGGGTGCGGCGCTGGCTCTTGGCACCGGGGATGGTCGATGTGATCTCCTCGACGAAACCCTGAGCCTCATTGTCGGCAATCCACTCGCTGAAATAATGCTTGCGCGAAGCGTAGTTGCCACGTTTGCCCTGACGATAGCGCAGAGCCTGGACGAAACGCTGGAAGATGGAGTCGTTGGCATTAGGATTGGCCACACGGCCGATCATGCCGGCGCACATATATTCGACGAATGTGGTGCAGTCGAGGGCATCGAGACGGATGACAAGCGGTTCGCGCTCGGACACAAGATCATGCGAAGGCTTGTCCTTTGTCTGACGGTATGGAGCATCGAGCACACCGCCCTCATATTTCGTGCCCTTGTGTGTGAACTGGTCGTAGAAGGCGAAAACCATATCGTGGAAAGACACAGGCGCATAGTTGGACTGCCAAGGAGTGGAGTGACCGGCATTGAGCACACGATGGGCACGCTGCTGGTTCCATTCCTGACGGGGCAGGTGGCTCATCCAACCTACGCGCTGGGTTGTGTCGGCTCCAGGTCCGGTACACATATATTCATAATAGCGGGCAGTCTTTTCGCGGGCTGGATCGCTCCAGTTGTTCCATCCCTGTGGATTGATTACGGCAGGAAATTCGCACTCGCGGAAGATAACCGACGCATAGTTGCGCCACGGACGGCCAAGCCACTCGTTGGTTACGGCAGGATCGGCTGTGACGTTGCAGCGATAGAAGAAATATCCATAATGATGATGTGCCGGTGTGGATGCAGCTGTGATATAGCCGTTGCTGATGGCATGCAGCTGGCATGATTCAAACCAGCAGGTGGCAGGACCGAAGATGAAATCGACCGTGCCCTCAATATAGCACTGATAGAAAATCTGACGACTGTCTTCATTGCCTGTGAACACGGTGTCCTGAAAACCCTTCAGCCTGCAGCAGCGGAATACGGTGCGATCGCCCTCGATGTGTACGGCCACGGCCTGCGACACGCGAGCTGTGTTCTTCCTGTCGGCGGTCCATGATGGGTTCCAGTAGGTCATGGCATCATTGGCAATGGTCATGTTCTCACACTCGAAACCAGGACCATCGACCCTAAGAGTATAGGTCTGGAACGTGCCTATCTTACGGCCCTCATTGGTGTAGGCCCGCTGCTGTGCCTGACGCTCTCCTTCGAGCGAGAATTCCGGCCAGCCTGACGGGGTGCGCAGATCGGCATAGTCGTGCCACACGAGAATGGTGCTGTCCACACTCTCGCCGATGAGCGAGATGTTGCTTTTGTATGAAGGCACGATTACCTTCTCTTCGTATATGCCGTTGCGTACAAGGATTCGCTGTCGTCCCTCGGGTTTGTAGTCGCGTATGGCATTGATGGCCTCCTGGATGCATGTGTAGTCGCCTGACCCATCCTTAGCCACAACGAGGTCATAACATTGGGCCCACGCGCCGTGAGCGAGGACAAGGAACAGAGTCAGGAGAGAAATGCGTAGGTTCATAATCATCGGATTTTTATTACCAGACCCTGTGTGCTTTCGCCAATCGAGCCATCGAGCGTAAGGGTCTGACAGGTGTTGAAGAGCGCTGGGTTGCACTCTGTCTCAATGCGTATATAGTTTTCGGTAAAGCCGTGCATCGGCTGCTGACGACCTTTCCTGCCAGCAGTAACCTCCTCCCAGATAACGCGGCGCGATGAACCAAGCTGGGAAGCGTAGAAATCGCGTAACTTGCGTTCGGACAACTCCACGAGACGGGCTGTGCGCTCATGTCGTTCGGGCATGGGCACGATAGGCTTGATCTCAAGGGCACGGGTGCCGGTTCGCTCGGAATAGGTGAACGGATGAAGCTGTGACACGGGCAGCGAGTCGAGGAAAGAGTATGACTGTTCGAACAGTTCCGGTGTCTCGCCTCTCATGCCAGCCATCACATCGACACCGATGAACGCATCTGGAAGGAGCTGACGTACGAGTTCGATCTTGCGACGGAAAAGAGCCGTGTCGTAGCGTCGGCGCATGAGGCGGAGCACCTCATCGCTGCCAGCCTGAAGCGGAATGTGGAAATGAGGCGCAAAACGCTTGGATTCATTAGCTATCCAATGGAGGAGTTCGTCGGTCAGGAGATTAGGCTCAATGCTGCCTATGCGATAGCGCTCGATGCCTTCAACGTCGTCCAGCGCGCGGCAAAGCGAGAAGAAATCCTCGCCTGTGGAACGTCCGAAATCGCCGATGTTCACTCCTGTCAGCACGATCTCCTTGCCGCCATGCTGAGCCACGTTGCCAGCTGATGCCACAAGGTCAGCGATGTGAGGATTGCGACTGCGACCGCGAGCCATCGGAATGGTGCAGTAGGTGCAGAAGTAATCACAGCCGTCCTGTACCTTCAGGAAATGACGTGTGCGGTCGTCGGCCGAACAGCTGGCATGAAATGTGTGGATCTCCTGAAAGCGCGTACTGATGACCTTCGGCTCGGAGTTCTTGCTGAGATCTCCCAGATAGGAAGTGATGTCCTCGCCCTTATATTCTGTGCCCACGATAAGGTCGATGCCTTCGACCTGAGAGATTAGAGCCTGAGGGTCGATCTGTGCATAGCATCCGGTGACCATGACGAACGCTCCGGGATTCTCACGGATGAGCTTGCGAATCTGCTGACGGCATTTGGCTGTGGCCTGCTCGGTCACCGCACATGTGTTGACCACCACCAGGTCGCTTCCACCTGTCTTGACACGGGTGAAGCCCATCTGCTGGAGACGGTAAGCGAGGGTGGAGCTTTCGGCAAAGTTCAGTCGGCAGCCAAGAGTGTAGTATGCAACAGTCTTGTCGGTGTACACAGCGTTCGATTTTGTTTGTTATAATACAGATAATTGCGCGCAAAGATAACAATTTTCGTGCAAAAATGTGGCTTGTTTTGCCTATTTATTTAAAAATATGTATCAATTTAAGGCAAAATATGCGAGAATGTCGACTTTTTTATTTATTTTTGCGCTGTTTTTAAGGCTATAACTATGAACATCCGACGCAAATTCAGCAACAGTGAGAATGAAAGCGACATTCGCCGCCGAATACTTCAGCATGCCATAGAATGGGCTATGGAGGCTGGCAAACTGCAACGTGAGAAATTCCGTAGCGGTCACATCAAGATGGACACAAAGAGCAGTATCCATGACGTAGTGACCGAGGTCGATAAGGCATGTGAAGACCTTATCATCGGACATATCTCGTCACACTATCCATCGCACAGTGTGCTGGGCGAGGAGACCGGTGAGCACCAGAGTACGGGCGATTGGGAATGGGTGGTGGATCCGCTTGACGGTACGAACAACTACAGCCAGGGACTGCCTCTGTTCTGTGTCAGCATCGGCGTAAGATATAAGGGCGAGACTCAGGTCGGTGTAGTCTATGTGCCATACCTCGACGAGCTATATACCGCCACATTGGGAGAAGGTGCAAGCCTTAACGGACGATTCATTCGTGTGTCGCGCAAGACCGTATTAGATGAATGTGTCCTTGCCACCGGTTTCCCGTATGACAAGGGCACAAATCCTATCAATAATCTGGATAATTTCTCGGCAATCGTTCCTAATCTGCGTGGCATTCGCCGTTCGGGCAGCGCTGCCTACGATCTGTGTTGCGTGGCCTCCGGTTGGCTCGACGGCTATTGGGAACTCAACCTCAAGCCGTGGGATGTGTGTGCAGGCGAACTGATTGTAGCCGAAGCCGGCGGTTGCATCCAGTCGTTCCGTGACGACAGAAATATCTCGATCGTGGCTGGCAACAAGGCTGTGGTCTCGGCCGTGATGGATAAGCTTGTCAAGCCTTAAACGTATCAGTCGCCGGGCGGTAAATCACTTGTTGAGATAGCGCTCGGCATCCATGGCAGCATGGCATCCCGAACCGGCAGCAGAGATTGCCTGACGGTAGAGCGGATCAGCCACATCGCCAGCGGCAAAGACTCCTGGGATGTTGGTGGCTGTGGTTGGGTGCTGCACGCGGATATAACCCTGTTCGTCAACGTCGATCGCAGGACGGAATACCTCTGTGTTCGGGTGGTGGCCGATGGCAAGGAAGAACCCGTCGATGTCGATGTCGAACAGTTCCTCATGATCTGTTCCCTTGCCACGTACGAGATGTGCGCCCTCGACGCCGTCCTCGCCAAAGAGACCCAGCGTCTGTGTCTCCCAGAGAATCTCGATATTTTCCATTTCCTTGACCTTCTTCTGCATGGCTTCACTGGCACGCAGCACGTTGCGGCGCACAATCAGATAGACCTTCTTGGCAAGATGGGCAAGATACTGGGCTTCCTCGCATGCCGTGTCGCCGCCGCCTACGACGGCAACCGTACGCTTACGATAGAAGAATCCGTCGCATGTGGCACATGCCGACACTCCCATGCCTGCATATTTCTTTTCGTCGTCGAGACCAAGATATTTGGCCGACGCGCCTGTGGCAATGATGATGGTGAGCGCATCGAGTTCGGTGCCATCGTCAATGTGGACGTGATGAGGCTTGCTGCCGTCGGTTGAGAAATCCACATGATCGACAATGCCGAAACGGATATCGGCTCCGAGGCGTTCGGCCTGCTGGCGCAGATCGGCCATGAGCTGCTGACCGCTCACGCCTTCCGGATAGCCCGGGAAATTCTCAATCTCGGAGGTCTGAGTGAGCTGACCGCCGGTAAGCGGACCCTCATAGACCACAGGATTCAAACCCGAACGTGAGGCATATATGGCGGCAGTGTAACCGGCAGGTCCACTGCCTATGATAAGGCATTTTTCCATTTTACTTGAAATTCTTTAGACCGTTGTTGAGGAACTCTACGTAGGCAGGGATGTCCTCGTTGTATGAATATGAGCCGGTGAGCGGATTGCCCTGATGATCGAGCAGAACGTAGAACGGCTGGGCATTTGCACCGAACTTCGAACGCTGGAGGTATGACCAACGGTCGCCTACGGTGCGAAGTTTCACGTCCTTGCCATTCTCGTTGACCACCTGAACCTCTGCCAGCGAAGTCTTGTCATCGACCATGAGCTCAATGAGGATGTATTCATCGTCGATGATACGCTTAACCTCTGGGTCGGTCCATACGGCAGCCTCCATCTTACGGCAGTTGACACAGCCGAAGCCTGAGAAATCGACAAGCACAGGCTTGCCCTGACGTGCGGCTGCAGCCATGCCTTCCTCATAGTCGTGGTAGGTCTGAATGCGTGAGTCTGGGTCGAGGTTGAAGTCCTGTGTGGTCATCGGAGGCGCAAAGGCAGAGATAGCCTTGCATGGAGCACCCCAAAGACCCGGTACCATGTAAACGGCAAAGCTGATCGACACAAGTGCCAGCATCAGACGGCTTACGGATACGCGGTCGGATGGCTGAGGGTCATCGTCGTGTGGCAGACGGATGAATCCGAGCAGATAGAGACCCATGAAGAGGAAGATGACAATCCAGAGGGCGAGGAATGTCTCGCGGTCAAGAATGCCCCAACCGTAGGCAAGGTCAGCCACGGAGAGGAACTTGAGCGAGAGGGCAAGCTCGCAGAAACCGAGCACAACCTTCACCATATTGAGCCAGCCGCCAGACTTTGGCATCGACTTGAGCATCGATGGGAACATTGCGAACAATGTGAATGGCAATGAGAGAGCCACAGCAAAGCCGAACATGCCAATGGCAGGATAGAGAACCGAACCTGATGTGGCGGCCTCAACAAGGAGGGTGCCGATGATAGGGCCTGTGCATGAGAATGAAACAAGACACAGGGTGAAGGCCATGAAGAAGATGCTCAGCAGACCTGTGGTGGCGTCGGCCTTCTCATCGAGCTTGGTGGTCCATGATGCAGGAAGGGCAATCTCGAAGGCTCCGAAGAACGAGAATGCAAACACCACGAGCAGGAGGAAGAAGATGATGTTGAACACAGCGTTGGTGGCAAGGCTGTTGAGCGCAGAAGCACCAAAGATCAGCGTCACGGCAAGTCCCAGGACTACGTAGATGACGACGATCGAAATGCCGTATGTATAGGCATCGCGGATTGACTTCTTGCGGTCTTTGGTGCGTTTCAGGAAGAAACTTACGGTCATAGGGATCATTGGCCAGACACAAGGCGTAACCAAGGCAATGAGGCCTGCAATGAAACCGGCGATGAGGATGTACCACCAAGAGTGGGTCTGACCCGAAACGTCGGATGTGATGTCGCCCTCGCCGTTGAATGCCTGAAGCTGGTCAATGACAGGAGTCCAGAGTCCGCCATTGGCCGAAGAAGATGCCGAACTGCCAGAGTCAGAGGCAACGGCAACACCGTCAGGGAGAGCAAACTCAAAGCGGGTAGGAGGAGTGCACATGCCATCGTTGCATGACATGAAGAATACATATCCCGACAGAGTCCACTCCGAACCTGTCACCTTGAACGTCTGAGAGAATGTTGCTGAGCCTTCATAATAGGTCAGTTCCATGCCAAACGCATCGTCCATGTGGGTGATAGGAGTGCCGGCAGTGAGTGTAGCCTCGCCAAGAGGCTCCAGACCGGTCATGGTCTCATAGTGAAACTCTGTGCGCTGAGGTCCGTCTTCCGGGCTGTCAGTTGAATACAGATGCCAAGTGTCATCAATGGCGGCAACAAACGAAACAGTCATCTCATCGCCTGATGTGGCAATGGCGGTCTTCCACTTCACGGGATCGACCATCTGTGCCATAGCGTATGCTGCAATCATTACGAGCAGCATGGTTGAAGCAAGTCTTCTCATTATATATTTTTATTAATTTGGGCGCAAAGATAGTAAAAAAAAGGAAAAACGTTACATTATTATTGATAAAAGTGTAAAACTATTGTTTATTTTATGACTTTTTTGTATATTTGCACCGTATTTGCACAATGTTTTAAACCAAACAAACCCTCAAGGTGTCTTATTGACAAAACCAAAACAAAAGAAAAGTTATGAAAAAGTTCTTCCGCAACATGGCATTCGTTGGCGCAATGGCGCTGAGTGGAGCATTCTTCGCATCATGCGATGAGGACACAACTACCTCAATGGTATTGTCGGGCGACTGGACAGGCAATTTCGGCATGTGCTACGACTATGAGTGGCGTGGCCATTACTATACATACGACAGCTACCACACTGATATCTCGTTCGTTCCGTCATACGATTATTCTACTTCCGGCTACGGCTATCAGGTCGATCATTATAACGATGGCCCTTATGAGGTAATCTATCATTACTTCACATGGAAGGTTGAGCACAAAACCATCTATCTGACCTATCTCGGCGAGCGTGATCTGAATACCTGCATCTATGAATATAAGATGACCAACAATTCTCTGACCGGCTATTTCGACAATGCTTCGCAGCGTTTCTCTCTGCGCAAGGTGGCCGATTATTATGACTGGACTCCTTATATCAATGAGTTCGACGGTAAGTACTACGGATCTCGTCGTCGTGACAGCTGGTACAACAGCCACACTCCTCGCACAAGGGCAGAGGCTGCGGATATCGCAGACGAAGCTATGACAGAAGAAGGTACCATCGTAAGAATAGGCAACCGCTTCAGCGAGGGTCGCGAGTGAGCACCGGTAACAAATCACATCAACATAAATCCAAATCACCATGAGCGAGGCTAAGCGCCTTGAAGATTACTACAGCCAGAAGCAGTAAGTGGGGGCAAAATGCTAATGGGAGTTGATGTTTTGCGTCTTTTGCAGGTCATCGGTCAACAAATTAGCGGCCTTTTCTTGCAAAAATGGTAAAAGCGCAGTATATTTGCGCCCAAAAATATCTGTATATGGAAAAGAAACCTATCGTGCTGAGCGGCATCCGCAGTACCGGACACCTCCATCTCGGCAATTACTATGGCGCCTTGCGCAACTTCGTGGAAATGCAGAACGACTATGACTGTCGTTACTTTATAGCAGACTATCATTCATTGACTACCCAGCCTGACCCATCGGTGCTCAACCCTAACGTGCGCAGCATCCTGGCCGAATATCTGGCTGCCGGCATGGATCCGGACAAGTGTACGGTCTATGTTCAGAGCGATGTGCCTGAGACATGCGAGTATTACACATTGCTCAACATGCATGCCTACCTCGGTGAGCTTGAGAAGACCGTGTCGTTCAAGGACAAGGCCCGCAAGCAGCCTAACAATGTGAATGCAGGCCTCCTGACCTATCCTGTGCTGATGGCTGCCGACATCCTCCAGCACAAGGCCAACTTCGTGCCGGTCGGCAAGGATCAGCTCCAGCACCTTGAGATGGCCCGTAACTTCGCCCAGCGCATCAACCATTTCTATAAGGCCGACTTCATGGTTCTGCCACGTCCGTACGAGGCAAAGGGTGAACCGATTAAGATCCCGGGACTTGACGGCAGCGGCAAGATGGGCAAGAGCGAGGGCAACTGTATCTACATCAACGACGATGATCAGACCGTAATCAAGAAGTTCAAGAAGGCTGTGACCGATATGACCCCGACCGAGCCTAATTCAGAGATGAACGAGCCGATCAAGAACCTCTTCTATTTCCTCAAGCTCGTGAGCGCACCGGAGGTCTATGACCAGTTCCTCGCAGCATGGAACGACTGCTCAATCCGTTATGGCGACCTCAAGATGCAGATTGCCACCGACGTCCTTAAGGTTACCGCTCCAATCCGCGAGCGTTACAACGAGATCTATGCCGATGCCGATTATCTCAACAAGGTACGTGAGCAGGGTGCAGAGAAGGCTCGCGTAGAGGTGCGCAAGAATCTCGACGAGCTTCGCCAGTACATGGGCTTCCGCAAGTTCTGATCGCAGGGCTGGAACCAAAATATTGTTGCCGTTAACCTCAGGACCTAAGGTTGACGGCAATACTTGTTTAAGAATCTACTATTATGCGCCGTTATTTGTCATTTCTTTTGGTTGCTCTCGTCTCTCTGCTTTCATGTTCGCATCGTGAAGCAGGGGAGGTTCTCGATACAAAGTCGGAAGCCAGACAAGCGTTGCTCCGTACGCAAGAGCAGTATAGAAACTATATCATTCCTTCCAGTGATTCTCTGATCTCGCTTGCAGCCGATTATTATGAGGAGGAGGGCGATGAAGAAGAAAAGTTTTATGCCTATCTGTACCAAGGACTGACCAGATACGAATTGAGAGACTACGAAGGCTCCTCCCAATCATTTATGCGAGCATTGTCAAATTCCTCCGCTATTGACGATGGTTATGCCATGGGACAGATGTATGACCATATTGCTCTTATCAATCTGATATTTCATTGTTCCGATGCTTATGGTTATGCGCAAAAGGCCTATACTGCCTTTTCGTCACATAATCTCACAGATTACGCTGCCAATGCCTTGATTGTAATAGCTTCATATTATCTCCATTCCCAGCAGTTCGACTCATGCCGCATAGTTCTTGACGAGGCTGTCATGGAGGCAAAGCTCCTGTCGGATACATTTCTTTTGAACGAAGCAGAATCTGTGAAGGCACAGTATGCAATCTGTGTCGATTCCGTGTCATTGGCCGAAGAACTGTTGTGTAATCTGATGGAACATAGTGACTATGTGTTACAGCCCCGAGACATTGCAACCCTGGCAACAATATCGGCTTATAATGGAGACACAGCATCAGCACGAAAGTATCTGCATGAGATTCGGCAAAGCTGTGTCGATTTCAATGATTCGATTTTTTATTATACCAGTTCCTATTGGGTAAATCGTATCTCAGGCAGTCTGCGAGAGATGTCCTTATGTCAGGATACTCTTCTCAAAATAGAAGAACGTGTGATAAGTGAGAAATTCCGGCATACCTCCATAGCTTCGCAGAAAGAATATGCCGAGATGAACTTAAAACGGGCAGAACACCGTGGTCGGACAATGACCATTCTGATAATCGGTCTGCTACTGTTGCTAATGCTGATCATCTGTCTGTCTGTCCTGCTTCTGCAAAAGAAGAGAATTGAGATATTGCTGTTGCATAAGACCATTCAGAAGATGGAGATGGACAAAGAGCTGCATGCCGTGGACTATGAAAAAGCTCTTTTCTCTTTGAAGTCCGATGCATTCATCCAAAGTATTCAGGCTGTTGCACGCAGCAACCGCGGTCTGTCAGCCTCCGAGTTGTATCGCTTGAATTCATTGTTCTGTGAGAAACTGCCACACTTCGAAAGTTCATTGCGCGAATTGATTTCTTTGAGCGAAACAGAATGGCAGATTTGTATGCTGCTGAAAATCTCTTGCTCACCGGGCGATATAGCAGTCCTTCTGAACAAGTCGGCAGGTGCAATTTCCTCCGCTCGCATCAGAATGTATCAGAAAGTTTTCCATAAAAAGGGACATACAAACGATTGGGATGCCTTCATCAATGGGATTTAGTCAAAGATGCGCAATTTTGCGCAATCATTTTTTTGCCCCATTCCCGGGAAAACTGTAACTTTGCGCCCAGTTTTTAATTTTGTAACATAGATTTTGTTGCAGATTGTAACAATAACGAATTACAATGCTCCGCACACTAAACTGCCGACGTCTTCGTTATTAAATATGAGGCAAAAAACACATTATTATTTATATTATGAAGAAAATAATTCTTTTGCTTTGTGCTTTATGCGGCACTGCTATTGCCAGCGCCAGTGATGTTGAAGTAGATGGAATCTGGTATGACTTTAACACTTCCGCCCGAATTGCTTCTGTCACCTATCGCGGCAGTGGTTATGACAGTTATTCTGATGAGTATTCTGGAAATGTGATCATTCCTTCTTCCGTTACCTATGACGGAGAAATCTATTCCGTGACCAGCATCGGAGAATGTGCATTTGCTTATTGTAGCAGCTTGACCTCTGTCACGATTGGCAGCTCTGTTACTGACATCGAAGGTTCTGCGTTCCATGGCTGCAGCGGCTTGATATCTGTCACAATTGGCAGCTCGGTTACAAGCATCGGATTTGGTGCATTCTATGACTGTAGCGGCCTGACTTATGTTTCTATTGGCAACTCTGTGACCCACATCGGAACTCTCGCGTTCTATGGCTGCAGCAGCCTGACTTCAATCTCTATTCCAAACTCGGTGACAAGCATCGGTGCCCAAGCGTTTTTCGCCTGTAGCGGTCTGACTTCTGTTTCTATTGGCAACTCAGTGACCTGCATCGACTTCTGGGCGTTCTATGATTGTAGCAGCCTGACTTCTGTCACAATTGGCAGCTCTGTTACTAGCATTGGATACTGTGCGTTCTTCAATTGTAGTAGCCTTACTTCTGTCAACATCCCAAACTCTGTTACTAGCATTGGTAGCTCTGCGTTCTATAATTGTAGCAGCCTGACTTCTGTCACTATTCCAAACTCGGTGGCAAGCATCGGAACTGAGGCATTCCGATATTGCAGTAGTCTGACTTCTGTCACTGTTCCAAACTCAGTGACAAGCATTGAATCGTCAGTGTTCTCCGACTGTAGCAGCCTGACTTCTATAAGTATTCCAAATTCGGTTACAAGCATCGGAGCCTTTGCTTTTTATGGCTGCAACAGCCTGACTTCTGTCATTATCCCAGACTCGGTGATTAGCATCGGATATTATGCGTTCTTTGGCTGCAAAAATATAAACAAAGTGGTCTCAATGAACTCGACACCTCCAGATATTGATGATTCTGTGTTTTGGGGTATTGATTATGCAAACTGCGAACTCATTGTTCCTGCTGATGCTGTCGCTGAATATAGCCATCATGCTTATTGGGGAATGTTCAAGAACCTTAAGGGCGAAGACGATATGAGTCAGAATGAAACAGATGGTATCGACCTGCAGAAATTTTTAGAGGATGAGAAGAACGTAATGTTCGATATGACAGGACGTCGCATCAACCAGATTCCGCAGAATGGATTCTACATTCGCGGCGGAAAGAAGAAAACAAGGTTGTAAGCTTGTAATTATTTAATCAAAGCAGAATAGCGTCTCCTAATGACGCAAAAAAACAAGCAAAAACACGATCAAGAGTCCCGTCTGCTTGTCAAGCTGCATCTTCAGGTCGATGTCCTCCTGTTCCTTCGCAGCACGCAGCGTAGCGAACTGACTGCCGGCTTTACTTGCAACTTTCGTGTCGGCCTCGACTCGAGCCAGCACGTTGCTGATGATGAGATAGTGTGCGCCATTGTTCAGACGCTCAAGGCTAATTGCTTGAATCTCGCCCCAGAAACACTGTTTCCTGCCCGATTCCATTCTTCGCGGACAAAATGTCACACGTTTCTCGTTCGTTTCCGTCACGAATGGAAGAAATGACTGTGTTTCTTGCGCCATTCCGAGCCGCGCGGCGTTAGTGACAGCGTTTCTTGTTATCCGCATTTCTTCGCGATGGTTTGGCACGGTGTTCCCAATCCGTCTCTGTCCCAATCTTATCGAAAAACAGCCCAGTCATTACCGACTGAGCTGCCATTTGAGACTGCGATAAAGGAATGATCACCCTTATTGACTCGCCTTGCAAATCTGGAAAATTTCAATTATTGATTGACTTAGGGAAAAGTCGTTATTTGATTAGTTTTTCTATTTCTGCTGCACGTTCCTCTGAAATACCAAGCATCTTGCGAACCTTGTCAAGGAGGCGGCGTTCTTTATCAGAGACAATGCCATCTATCGCACATTCTTTGTATTCTTTCAGATACTCTTGCTCGTCTTCTGTGAGTTTGGGTGTTGACAAAGATGCTTCAAGTTCAGATGCTCTAGCAGCAGAGATTCCTAATTTTGAACGAATCTTATCGAGAAGTCTGCGCTCACGAGGACCTATCTCTCCATCGGCCAGACATTCCTTGACTTCTTCGAGGTATTCCTTCTCGTCTGTTGTAAATGAGGCTTTTGGTGAGGGGGGCAAAACTTGATTGTTATTCTGAGGGAATCCATTCAACTGAGAAAGAGGCGCGAACTTTACATTGATAGAAAGAACTGCATTCTCCTGAGTCGAGAATTTTTGTTCTTCAGTAGTATCGAAGTTAACGCTCATGTCAAGGAATAGAGATTTAACCTCAGCTTTTATCTCAGTCATTTCTCTTCCTTCTATCATTTGGCTCTTTTTAGTCTCAATACGTTCTTGATGAGATGTCAGCCCTCCATTTATTCTTTGCGAAACAAGTCTTTGCCATGATGGTTCATTGTCATACCACACCAATCCATCAGGAACGGTGGGCTTATTATGAGGCTCAAAGGTTTGATGGAGGCTAATAGAACGACTCAATTCCTCTATCATGTGACGGTTATAATCTCTATTTCGAGATCCTGAGCCGTTTGCAGCCCAATGGTCAATATTAACAGAAACTTCTTTTTTGCCAGTAACATCTCCATCGCTTGAAGAAGAATTTATGCAATCAATGGAGATCTCTGTTGCGCCCAAGCACTGTGCAAGTTGGCAGAACTCACGAACTTTATCCTCAACAAATTCTAATTGATATGATTCAAATGGGATGTATTTGTTTGGAATTAGTGGATGGCCGACATATATCTCATTTTTAATTGGATGCCCAAAGGGGAAGGATAAACTTTTTGACTCAGAATATTCTAATTGATTAATCTTATTGAAAAGATTATAAGAATAATGATCAACGATAATTATAACCTTGCGATCTTGATAAGGAATGTTCTCTAAATTATCTAAGAAATTTTGATTTGCGTTGAGGAACATTTCATAACAGAAGTTCTTCGTACTTGTTCCTTCTTTTGTAACAGCATTTGACGGGATACGATCATAGGCAGCAAGAGTATATCTTCGAACAGATGTCCAATCATTAACAGCCTGAGCTGCTTTAGACAGCTGAAAACATAGCATAGCATAGGATTGGTTTGTTTGGAGTTCCTCCTGAAGGCCTCTCAAACATGTTTCAATTGTCCTCTGATATTGACTGTTCTGAAAATAGTATTTACCAACCAATCCATAATAGATGGCTGCATTTTTAGGAAACATATCGATACAAGAGAAGCATAGATTTACGGCATCTTGATCATTGTTTGCAACTTTTTCGTTACATTCAACCAATGACATTGCTTCATCCTTAAGAACCTTTATTAAAATGGATACACATTCTTCGGCAGCTTGAATGTTATTAATTCCCAATAAAAAATACGGAATAGAGAAACGGCAACTAGCAGTGTCATCATTATTAATGGGCAGAATATAATTACCTTGTATTTTAAAATAGGCAAGGTTATTCCATTCCACAGAATAACGATCTTTTACAATACGCTGATCAGTAATTAGCAAACCTTCAGTATTGCCGTCAACAAATGCAAATAATATTTGCTCCTCACTTGTTGCTTTATGCAATATATGAAGATTCCAATATGTTCCAGAGTCTGGACAAACATGGAAGACTCCTTGCGATTCAGGTTTCCAATATGTTGCGTTTTTCATTAGAAAACGAAAAACATCGTATTTCCTATTATTCATGGTTCATTAATACTTTTGTAGTACCATAGATGTCTGTTTATTATTTCTAGTAACTACTATTTATTACTAGCTAATACCATCTCCTTAATTGCCATAATGGTCGTATAACCAATTCCAGCAACTAAAAGGAGACCCAAAAACAAAGCTACCTGATCTTCGGGGACTTTTTTTGCAAGACTCTCTAATGTGCCATTTTCGGCGGCACGTTTTACTTTTTCTAAAGAAACATCTTCCATGTTACATTATTTTTACCCATTTCTTTCACAACTCAGATACACCGAATTCAAGCATCCTGCCTTCTTGATGTCAATACCATACATACGCATAAAGGCATCGATGACTAATTGGCCACCGTTAGTATGGATTGGGTCACTGAAACTGTTGCTTACTATCTGGACTGACATTCCAGGCTCGATACGGATTCCATTGCAATTGGAACGCTGCTTGGTGGTAATTCTAAACAGTGGCATAGTTATGATTGATTAAGACAAAAAAAACATTTCAATCTCTTGAAGTAGATATCCACTAGCTTTATTACAATATAATAGACCTAATCCACCTAAGATAAAGGATATAATTGATGTGATAATAAAATAAGAATTGTCTTTTGCAAAAAAAGCTGCAATAAGTCGTACAACTCCGTTGATAAGCAAGATATTTGAGATAATGTAAATAGATACGTTATTATGTTGACTAATATTCAAGAAAACTATTGCCATTATAAAACTTACTATAGTTCCCCAAACGGTTCGGCCTCGATAATCATCTTCTGGAAATAAATCTGCCAATAGCAATATCACAAAAATTGCCATAAAAGTCCATCCAATATAAGTTATTATCATTGTAATACATAATTGCTTTTAAGATTCCCGAATTAGGCATTATATAAAACAAAAAAGACGTGGAATCTTGTCTCACGTCCGTCTGGCTGGGCTTCTGGAATTGCCTTGAAGAAAAGATGATGAAACAATACTCCACGCCCAGCCATATATAAAATTGAACTCATTCTCCCCAAAAGAAGAATGTAGTCCGACTTATATAACAAGCCGAACGAGAAGTGTTAGTTCACTAATCCATCTTCAAATTTTTCCAGAATTTAGCCAGTGGACAGCGAAAAACGCCTTCTAGTTAATGCTAAGGATAAGTCCTCTCTTTCGAGAATTCCGCCCTTAGACGTTGCAAAGATAAGGAGAAATCTATTACAATGTACAAATCATAGTCATAAAAATGCAATTATGAGTAAATATTTGTTTGTTTAACCGATTGTTTTGATAAAATTTGTCAATTATTTGACACTGGCGGAGCGATTCAGCAATAGGAACGTGCCAAGGTCGCTGCCATCTACAAGCAGCATATCGGACAGAAGATGCAGGCTCAGGCACAGCCAATACGTGAAGCTATCGTGGTCATCATTGTCGGCAAAAGCTGAATACACTCCACTTACGAATATCCAGGTTGTATTTCCACAAATCGGTACACCTCCATTAATAGGTCGTGAGAAATGGGCAGAGGAGCAGAACACGCAGATCCGTGAAGCAATTGCACGAAGTGCTTCCTTTCTGTCTTGATTGGGAACGTGAAGAGGCAGAAAGCCCAGAGTTCAGAACCCATGTCGCCAGCATTTTCTTTTCTTTGATTGATAGCGTGGCAACACCTACTTCTTCTGCCAGTGGTGGTGGCGACAATTCTAGCCTCAGATGGGATGGCAAGAATGACGATGAAGAGGCAGATGCACAGCGACGGGCTTTATTCCATCGGGCCTATTTGATGGTAAAGGGTGGAACTGGAGGATACATATATAAAAAATAGCCATCCACAAGACTAACTAATGTTTCCTCTTATGCAAAGTATGCTATCTAGAAACATGTGTGCCCTAAAAAGAAAGAGTGCGGATCTTGCTTGACATATTCACAATAGCATTCTGTGCTCTTCTTTTTCTATTCATCCATTCGTACGAACAGATCGTCTAATCTGACCTGATCGTCCATAACGCTGGAGTACTTGTTTGGCTTCACTCCGTACGTCGTGATCATGGTTGTGCGTAGTGAATCGTTTGTCTTGGTATGGTGAGCAAATGTCTCAAGACGGGTACGTAAGGTCTCCTCGTAACTGCCATCAATGGCAAACTCCTTTGAGCTATATTTCATCTCACATAGATGTATGGTCTCGTCTCCTCGGCAGAGCAGCAAATCGATTTGAGCACCATTCCAATCTGTGCCATCTGCATCGGTCATAGGTGGACAAGACCAGGAGCAGACATTGGTCAATACACCTCCGATGCTGAGCTTAGCCCTGATCTGACGTACATGATGCAGACAGAGTTGTTCGAAGGCATATCCAGCCCAGGCATTCTTCGTCGATTCCTTGACGTTAGTCCAGAAGTGCTCATCCTGTCCTGTACGATTGCCGATGAAGGTAAGGTAATAGAGCGAGAAAAGGTCGGTCAGCTGATAGATTACACCACGTTCCTTCTTGCCGTAAGATGAATATTTACGTACGAAATCACATCGGCATAGGTTCTTCAGGACATCTGTGAGTGATCCGCCTTTTTCTGCATTCAAAGCAGTCAGGATCTCCTGTAGGGTCATACCTTTCTTCTTCGAGGACAACAGCTCGATAACTTTACGATAGGTCACGGCATTCTTGAACAAGGATTGGAACAGGAAGTCATATTCTTCACGCAATGCAGCCTTCTCTCGGAAGAACAGATTGTCCACATTCCTTGACAAAGGCAGATCTCGTTCGAGCATATCAAGATAATAAGGAATACCTCCGAAGATCATATAAGCCTCGGCTATCTGGCGACGATTCCAGTTGATACCTTTATGCTGCAGCAAGAACAACTCCACCTCGCCCAGATTGAACGGAGCGAGGTAGATGGAGCGGTTGGTTCGTCCATATAATCCTCCCTTGTCACCTATGATCTTATCGAGCATCCATGTGGTAGCAGAACCGCACACGATAAGCTTCAGTCCGTTTCGAGTCGAAGCCCAGGTGTTCCAGAAATAGCTGAATGCTGAATGGAAGTTTGATTTTGGGGTATCCATCCAAGGCAACTCATCAAGGAATACCACAAGGCGCTTCTTGCGGAGTCCTTTCAGATAATCCCACAACAGAGAAAACGCATCGAACCAATTCTTTGGCAATGGGCATTCTTTGCTAGTGTATTCCTTCAACGCTCGCTGGAAGAGCACCAGTTGATCCTTCATCGGAGTCTGGTAACTGCCTGTGAAGAAGAAGTCATACTTCTCATTGAAGAAGCACTTGACGAGGTAGGTTTTGCCCACACGACGCCTGCCGTATATAGCAATGAGTCGTGCTTCTTGTTCTTCACAGATGTTTGCGAGAATTTTCTGCTCGTATTCTCTGCCGATAATTCCATTGTTAGGTGTCATAACTATCTTGTTTTTAGCGATGCAAATATAATAAATATCTCCATGCGATGCAATTATAGTCTGGCACTAACTTGAAATTTTGAATAGTTAGGGACCTGTAATAACCAAATTTGCGATGTGCATATCTCATTTCAAAATGTTAATATTGTACATTTATAGTTCGTCCCTAACTATCTAAATTTAGACGTTAGGGACGGAATATAATAAAAGTTTTATAATATTTGTTGATAAAAATATTGCTTCCGTAAAGGTGTGTATTGGAATGTTTGTAGCCTTCCGTCTGCTTGGTGTCGAGATTGCTAACCACTCCAACTTGTTATGATACCTTCTTATGTGCTCAAAAAGAATTGTGGAGTTCATTCTGAGAACATCGACCCCTCTGACCTATAGCAGTTCTGCTGTAAATCAGAGGGTTTACTTATTGGGATGTCAATCTTGAATAGTTCTATGATGAATTCTCAAGAAATCAACCATAATCGGAGATATAAGGTCTCTATGTTTTAACGACTAAGACTTCGGAAGACCAAAAAAACGGTTCTGAAGATTTCCTAAGACCTTGGAAGTCGCCAGAACATTGTTCCCAGCATTTCCAGAAAGCTGGAAGTCGTCAGCACATTGTTCTGGGCATTTCCTAAGACCTTGGAAGTCGTCAGAACATTGTTCCGGGCATTTCCTAAAACCTTGGAAGTCGTCAGCACATTGTTCCCAGCATTTCCAGAAAGCTGGAAGTCGTCAGAACATTGTTCCCAGCATTTCCAGAAAGCTGGAAATCCAAAACAAAGTTTCGGCAGCATTTCCCAAGACTTGGGAAGCCCAAATGAAAGTTTCGGCAGCATTTCCCAAGACTTGGGAAGTCCAAATGAAAGTTTCGGCGGCATTTCCTAAGAGTTGGGAAATCCGAATGAATGCTATTTTGCTTTTCGCTAAGTCTTATTATGCAGCAATCTGACTTAGCATCTTGCCAATCTTCTCGCGCAAAGCCTTCAGCGAGGCAATCTCGGTGCCATGTGTCAGCACGCGGAAACGGCGTATTGTCTGACGTATATGAAGCCACTCGTACCATGAGAAGAGCGTGATGCTGGGATAGAATGCCAGATAGATAAGGGCGATGGTCCAGTTGGCATTAAATCCAATCACGGCAGTGGTAATCAGGGCAAAGAGCGGATAGAGCACCAGCACGTTGAGGATGAAGCGGAACGTGTTGACAAACATGATGTCGGTCTTGAGCAGAAGCAGCGGAATGCGGTAGCACAGGAGATTAGGCCACAGTGAGATGATCCAGAGAGGGAGGAGGATGAGGTCGATGATGGCCGAACCTGCGAGCTTAAGTGTCTGGACGGCTGTGGAACTGTCGGCATAAAGGGTGTCGCTGTCGTCAATGCCAAGACGGTCTTCTGTGTCCTTCATCTGCTTTGCCAGCGGAATTATCTCGCTGTAGTTTGGGCTCTGGATGAGCGAGGCGATGAATTTCTTGTCGATGGCAAGACGCTCGGGCAGGGCAACGGAACGTCCGCGACGCGTCGATTCGTTGAGCAGGGACGTGCGAAGGAAATCCTTCACTTCGTAATCTGTCTCGCCTTCGTCGAGCATCATCTGCTGAATCTGTTCGCACATCTGCTTCTTGACGCGGCGCAACACGGTGTATGGCTTTGACTGATACTCCTCGTAGTAGGGTTTGAGCGAGATCGGCTGACCGATGGTAAGCAGGAAATCGTGCTGTACGTTGAAATAATCTTCGTAGTGATGAGCCACGGGAAGGATCTTGATGTCCTCCTTCCATCCGTTCTGTTCGGCTACGTGGAATGCCATGCGTGCCGTGCCTGTCGAAAGAGGCAGCAGGTAATGACCCTGAGCGTGAGTGCCCTCGGGGAAGACCACGATAGGCATGCCATCGTTGATCTTGGTGGAAATCTCATCGAACGAGTCGTTGTTCTTTTCGAGCGCCTCGGCTCCTTCCCAACCGGCGCGGAACACAGGCACAAGGCCAAGCCATCGTATCAGTTTCGAAAACGAGCTGTTGAGGTTGAAGGCATCGGCGCGGGTCATGAATCCGATGCGACGGTCGCGTGGCAGGGAGAAAGCGATGTTGATCGGGTCGTTGGCTGCATTCTGATGATTGGAAACAATGAAGAATCGTTCGCCAAGCTGTGGCAGGTTCTCAAGGCCGACCACATAATGCTTGCGGATCATCATCAGATTGTTCGAGTAGCGGAGATAACACTCTACAAAGGCTTTGTAAAGCCAGCTTTGTTCTGTATATTTTGACATGGCTCATTGGTTTGTAAGGGAAGATGCAGACGGAGCCGGCATCGCCTAATTTGATGCAAAGATAGTGTTTCCTGCCGTATCAAGCAACAGTAAACGGAAAAATTTGCGCTTTTTTGCCGTTTACGGTCCAAAGTTGTGCTGATTTTTGTAAAAAACGAGGTGCATTTGTTTGCAATAACTGATTTTTGTGTATCTTTGCTCCCATACAATTATTATTACTATGCAAAACATTTTCGCTGAACTTATAGGCAAGAAGCTTGAGATAGATGTGCGTCAGGTGCGGGCTGTGCTCGACCTGCTTGCCGATGGCTGTACCATTCCTTTCATCTCGCGCTATCGCAAGGAAGCCACGGGCGGCCTGGATGAGGTGCGTATTGCTGCTATCGAGGAGCAGAACAAGAAACTCGTGGAGATAGGCAAACGCAAGCAGACCATTCTTTCGACCATCGAGGAGCAGGGCAAGTTGACCGATGACTTGAGAAACCGCATTGATCAGACGTGGGATCTGACCGAACTTGAGGACATCTATCTGCCATATAAGCCGAAGCGAAGGACACGTGCACAGGTGGCACGTGAGAAGGGCCTGGAACCATTGGCCGATTTCCTGCTCGATCAGGCGTCTAAGCCGCGTTCTGACATGCCGATTGGCGCACAGGTGGGACATTATGTCTCGACCGAGAAAGGCGTTGCGACCGAAGAAGATGCTTTGGCAGGAGCCCGCGACATAATTGCCGAACGGGTGAGCGAAGATCAGCAGAGCCGAAACACTGTGCGACGGAATTTCGACTTTGACGCCGTCATTACATCCAAGGTGATCAAGGGAAAAGAGGAGGAGGGACAGAATTTCCGTTCGTATTTCGATTTCTCGGAGAAGCTGTCGCGTTGTGCCTCTCACAGACTTCTTGCCATAAGGCGAGGCGAGGAAGAGGGATTCCTGCGTGTGTCGATCAGTGGCGACGATGACAGATGCCTGGAACGTCTGAAACGCCAATGGGTTCGCAACGGAAGCCAGGCGGGAATGATGGTGGCCGATGCCGTTGCTGACGGTTTCAAGCGGTTGCTGAAACCTTCGATTGAGACGGAATACGCTCAGTCATCAAAGGCAAGGGCCGATGAGGAGGCAATCAGGATTTTTGCGCGCAACCTCGAACAGCTGCTTATGTCGGCTCCGCTGGGCCAGAAGCGCATCCTGGCTCTCGACCCAGGATTCCGTACAGGTTGCAAGGTCGTATGCCTCGATTCGGAAGGAAATCTGCTGCATCATGATGTGATCTATCCGCATCCGCCAAAGAGTCAGTTTGTCGATGCCATGGACAAAATGGAACAGCTGGTGAAGAAATATCAGATCGAGGCAATCTCGATAGGCAACGGAACGGCTTCGCGCGAGACGGAGGAGTTTGTGAAAGGACTTAATCTGATCAATGCCCGGACGGGCGAACGGGTCTCAGTGTTTGTGGTCAGCGAGGACGGAGCGTCGATCTACTCGGCTTCGAAAGTGGCTCGCGAGGAATTTCCGGACGAGGATGTGACTGTGCGCGGAGCTGTCTCGATAGGCCGCCGACTCATGGATCCTCTGGCCGAACTGGTCAAGATTGATCCAAACTCGATAGGAGTGGGTCAGTATCAGAAGGATGTCAACCAGTCGGAACTGAAACGCAGCCTCGACCAGACGGTGGAGAACTGTGTGAACCGCGTGGGCGTGAATGTCAACACGGCTTCGAAACATCTGCTCACATACGTTTCGGGTCTTGGTCCTCTCATGGCACAGAACATAGTCGATTACCGAGCTAAGAACGGAGCTTTCCGTACGAGGGAAGAGCTGAAGTCCGTGCCTCGCATGGGACAGAAAGCCTTTCAGCAGAGTGCAGGATTCCTCCGTATCGACGGCGGTGATAATCCTTTGGACAATAGTGCCGTTCATCCCGAAAGCTATTGGGTGGTCGAGAAGATTGCGCGTGATCTTGGCTGCAAGGTCGGTGAACTGATCGGCGAGAAGGGAAAGGCATTGCGAGGCAGGGTCAATGTGCAGGATTACGTGACTGACGGAGCTGTTAGAGACGGTTCGGCAGGCGGCCGTGTCCTTGGCCTGATGACACTGAAGGACATAATGGACGAGCTCGACAAGCCGGGACGCGACCCACGACAGCAGCTTGAGGAATTCAGTTTCTCAAAGGAAGTGAAGACCCTCGAAGATGTCAGAGAGGGTATGGAACTGCCGGGCATTGTGACCAATATTACGAACTTCGGAGCTTTCGTGGACATCGGAGTTCACACACAGGGTCTAGTCCATGTGTCAGAGATGGCCGACAGGTTCGTGAAGGATCCGAACACGGTGCTTTCGCTTCATCAGCATATCGTTGTGAGAGTCAAGGAGGTCGATTTGAAGCGTGGCAGGCTGTCGCTGAGCATGAAGGGGCTGACGGGGCGCTGATCGATGCAGAATATCGGCCTTTATGCAATGCGTGATTGATAAATTGCCAAAAATTATATTTAAAGTACGCGTGTGTGTAAAGAATTTTGGACGAAAAGTTTGATTAATGAATATTAATTTATACTTTTGCCGCCAGATTATTCTACAAACTGTATTATTAAGAAACAATGAAAGTTGCAATTGTCGGCGCCAGTGGCGCTGTTGGTCAAGAGTTTTTAAAGGTATTGGCTGAACGTAATTTCCCTATTGACGAACTCCTTCTGTTCGGCTCATCACGCAGTGCGGGACGAACCTATAACTTCCGTGGCAAGGACATTGTCGTAAAGGAACTTACACACAATCCTGAGGATTTCCGTGGCGTTGATATAGCCTTCACATCGGCTGGCGGTGGCACCAGCAAGGAGTATGCTGCCGACATTACAAAGTATGGCGCAGTGATGATCGACAACTCGTCGGCTTTCCGTATGGACAAGGACGTGCCTCTCGTTGTGCCTGAGTGCAATGCCAAGGATGCTCTGGATCGTCCACGCGGCATTATCGCCAACCCTAACTGCACGACTATCATGATGGTCGTAGTGCTTCAGTGCCTTGAGCAGCTGAGCCACATCAAGCGCATCCATATCGCCTCTTATCAGGCAGCCAGCGGTGCCGGTGCAGCAGCAATGGCCGAGCTCGAACAGCAGTATCGTGAGGTGCTCGACGGCAAACCTGCAACAGTCAATAAGTTCGCATATCAGTTGGCTTATAATGTTATTCCTCAGATAGATGTGTTCACCGACAACGGCTACACCAAGGAGGAGATGAAGATGTTCAACGAGACCCGTAAGATTATGCATACCGATGCCGCCTGCTCGGCAATGTGCGTGCGTGTTCCTTCGCTCCGCAGCCACTCAGAGGCAGTGTGGGTCGAGACAGAGGAACCGGTCAGCGTTGAGGCATTCCAGGATGCAATCCGTAAGGGCGAGGGCGTACAGCTGATGGACGATCCTGCCACCAAGACCTACCCGATGCCACTCTTCCTCGCTGGTAAGGACGATGTCTATGTCGGACGTGTGCGCAAGGATCTGGCCAATGAGAACGGTCTTACGTTCTGGCTCGTAGGCGATCAGATCAAGAAGGGTGCAGCCCTCAATGCCGTTCAGATTGCCGAGTGGCTTATCGCCAACAACGGTCTTAACCGCTGATAGCAGACTGAAGGTTTTAGAAGACTGCAGTTTTTCACCGGCTTCCAGTCGGACGATAATATGCACAAAAGCAGAATATTGTTACTCACTTTTTCTGCTTTTGTGCAATTTTTATGTGCCATTATGCATAAAATGCGTGATTAAGGGTTCAAAACCGTCTGTTTTCCCAATAATTTTTTGCTGCTTCAAAAAAAAATAGTACCTTTGCAACGTGTAAATGCCCCCAAATGTATTTACGCGCGTATTATATAGAAATAATAAATCCTAAAAAATTATATTTATTACAGATTATGGCATTGAACATTATCGTACTTGCTAAGCAGGTACCTGACACACGCAATGTAGGTCCAGACGCCATGACTCCGGAAGGCACAATCAACCGTGCCGCTCTTCCAGCAGTCTTCAACCCTGAGGATCTCAATGCATTGGAGCAGGCCCTTCGTCTGAAGGATCAGTTCCCTGGTTCTACCATCTCGGTCGTTACTATGGGTCTTCCTAAGTCGGCAGAGGTCGTTCGTGAATCTCTTTATCGTGGCGCTGATGCCGGTTATGTTGTTACAGACCGTTGCCTCGGCGGTGCCGATACACTTGCAACAAGTTACACATTGAGCCAGGCCATCCGCAAGATTGGCAATTTCGACATCATCCTTGGCGGCCGTCAGGCTATCGACGGTGATACCGCACAGGTAGGTCCTCAGATTGCCGAGAAGCTTGGTCTCACACAGGTTACATACGCCGAGGAGATCCTCTCGCTCGATGAGAAGGCTCGCAAGGTTGTCATCAAGCGTCACATCGACGGTGGTGTTGAGACCGTTGAGGCTCCACTTCCATTGGTAGTCACTGTCAACGGTTCGGCAGCTCCTTGCCGTCCACGCAACGCTAAGCGCGTGATGAAGTATAAGAACGCAACTGCTCCTGCCGAGCGTCCTGCCGACAAGGCTGAGGCAATGGCAGCTCTCGTTGCTGAGAAGCCATACCTCAACATCACACAGTGGGGTGCTGCTGACATCGATGCTGATCTCAAGCAGGTAGGTAAGGCCGGTTCCCCAACCAACGTTAAGGCCGTTGTGAATATCGTGTTCAAGGCAAAGGAAAGCCGCACAATGACTGGCAGCGACTCTGATGTTGAGAACCTCATGGTTGAATTGTTGAACGAAAAGATTATTGGCTAAGAATATGAATTCAGTATTTGTATATTGCGAGATCGAGGGTACAACCGTAAAGGATGTCTCTCTTGAGCTTTTGACCAAGGGCCGCAAGCTGGCCAATACTCTTGGCGTACAGTTGGAGTGTATCTGCGCTGGTGCTGGTCTCGACGGCATTGAGAAGCAGGTGATGAAGTATGGCGTTGACAAGGTTCACGTATTCGATGCTCCTGGTCTCTTCCCTTACACCTCAAATCCTCACACCTCGGTTCTCGTGAACCTCTTCAAGGAGGAGGATCCACAGATCTGCCTTATGGGCGCTACCGTTATCGGCCGTGACCTCGGTCCTCGTGTTTCTTCAGCTCTCTTCAGCGGTCTTACTGCCGACTGCACCGAGCTCGAGATTGACGAGTTCGACATGAACTGCGGTTTCGACGAGAACAAGAAGCCTATCGTTAAGCATTTCGACAACAAGCTCATGCAGATCCGTCCTGCCTTCGGCGGTAACATCGTTGCCACCATCGTCAACCCAGAGCACCGTCCACAGATGGCCACTGTGCGTGAGGGTGTGATGAAGAAGGAGATCCTCGATGAGAACTACAAGGGCGAGGTTGTTCGTCATGACGTTGCCAAGTACGTTCCTGAGTGTGAGTATGTAGTAAAGGTTATCGACCGTCACGTTGAGGCTGCCAAGCACAATCTGAAGGGTTCTCCAATCGTTATCGACGGCGGTTTCGGCGTCGGTTCACGCGAGAACTTCGACATGCTCTTCGAGCTTGCCAAGGAGCTCCACGCTGAGGTTGGTGCTTCACGTGCTGCTGTCGATGCTGGCTTTGCTGATCACGATCGTCAGATTGGTCAGACCGGTATCACCGTTCGTCCAAAGCTCATCATCTGCTGCGGTGTCAGTGGTGCTATCCAGCACATTGCAGGCATGCAGGATTCTGGCATTATCATCTCTATCAACAATGATCCGAACGCTCCTATCAACACCATCGCTGATTATGTAATCAACGGCACCGTTGAGGAGGTTGTTCCAAAGATGATCAAGTACTATAAGAAAAATTCAAAGTAAATCATGGCAAATTTCTATACTGACCATCCTGAGCTTAAGTTTGAGCTCGAGAATAGTCCTTTGATGAAGCGCATCGTTGAACTGAAGGAGCGCAACTTTGCAGATAAGGACGCATACGATTATGCTCCACAGAACCACGAGGACGCAATGGACTCGTACGATCGTGTCTGTGATCTGACTGGCGATATCTGTGCCAACATCATTGCACCAAACGCCGAGGCAGTCGATGCTGAGGGCCCTCACTGCGAGAACGGCCGCGTACGTTACGCAGCCAAGACATACGAGAACCTCGACGCTACCGTTAAGGCAGGTCTCTGCGGTGTGACTATGCCACGTCGCTACAATGGTCTTAACTTCCCATGCACCGTTTATACAATCATCAACGAGATGATCGCTACTGCTGATGCAGGCTTTGAGAACATCTGGTCTCTCCAGGATTGTATTGAGACTCTCTATGAGTTCGGTGACGAGGATCAGCGTGCACGCTTCGTGCCACGTGTCTGCGCTGGCGAGACCATGTCAATGGACCTCACCGAGCCGGATGCAGGTTCTGACCTCCAGTCGGTAATGCTCAAGGCTACTTGGAGCGAGGCGGACAACTGCTGGTTGCTCAATGGCTGCAAGCGTTTCATCACCAACGGTGACTCAGACATCCACTTGGTTCTTGCCCGTTCGGAGGAGGGAACAAAGGACGGTCGCGGTCTCTCAATGTTCATCTATGACAAGCGTCAGGGTGGCGTGAACGTACGCCGTATCGAGAACAAGCTCGGTATCCATGGTTCACCTACATGCGAGCTTGTTTATAAGAATGCAAAGGCTGAGCTCTGCGGTTCACGCAAACTTGGTTTGATCAAGTACGTTATGGCACTCATGAATGGTGCCCGTCTCGGCATCGCTGCCCAGTCTGTAGGTATCTCTGCTGCTGCATACGAGGAGGGACTTGCATACGCTAAGGATCGTAAGCAGTTCGGTAATGCTATCATCAACTTCCCAGCTGTTTATGATATGCTCGCTATCATGAAGGCTAAGCTCGACGCTGGTCGTGCACTTCTTTACCAGACAGCTCGCTATGTGGATATCTACAAGTGCCTCGAGGATATCGAGCGTGAGCGCAAGCTTACACCAGAAGAGAAGCAGGAACTCAAGAAGTTCTCTAAGCTCGCTGACTCATTCACTCCTCTTTCAAAGGGTATGAACTCAGAGTATGCTAACCAGAACTCATACGACTGTATTCAGATTCACGGCGGTTCAGGCTTTATGCTTGAGTATGCTTGCCAGCGTCTCTATCGTGATGCCCGTATCACCTCAATCTACGAGGGTACAACACAGCTCCAGACTGTTGCCGCTATCCGCTACGTAACCAACGGTTTCTATGGTCAGGTTATTGCCGATCTCCTCGCTGAGACCGAGATCGCTCCTGAGTATGCTGAGCTTAAGGCTCGCGTCGAGAAGATGGCAGAGAAGTACAACGCAGCCGTTGCCAAGGTTGTTGATCTCAAGGACGAGGAGTTCAAGGACTTCTGCTCACGTCACCTCTACGAGATGGCTGCTGACACCGTAATGTCTATCCTCATCCTCGGCAATGCCACCAAGCGTCCTGATCTCTTCGACAAGAGCGCCAAGGTATATGTTCGCTACGCTGCTGCAGAGGTTGAGAAGCACTCAGACTTCGTTGCTGACGCTCAGCCAGCTGACCTTGAGAACTATCGCAAGTAAGCGACACTTATTCTCCGATAACAAAAAGAGGGCGTGTCAAAAGTCCATGATTAGACTTTTGCACGTCCTCTTCTTATGTCAAGCCACTATCTTTATTGAGAAGTATTCATCATGGCAGAAATCTCTG
>JAGHUA010000083.1 GCA_018065085.1 Candidatus Liminaster caballi
CCTTCTCAGATTACGAATGTAATCGTAAATGGGACAGCAGATAGTATTATACTCTCTGACGGCGAAGGTAATAATAACTTCTATTGCCCACGAGAGTTCACGGCTCATAAGGTAACCTATACTCACAACTATGCCCAGAAAACGATTAGTGGAAAATGTAGTGGTTGGGAAACAATAGCATTGCCTTTCACACCAACGTCGATCTCACATGCAACAAATGGACAGATGGCTCCGTTTGCTGCTAATGATGCAACGAAGAAGCCATTCTGGCTGTGTGAGCTGACAGAAGGCGGATTCGTCAACAGCGATGCTATTGTGGCAAATACACCTTATATTATTGCCATGCCTAACAACGAGCATTATGCAGACGAGTATATCCTTTCTGGTGATGTGACATTTGAGGGCAGCAATGTCAAGGTATTGGCATCATCTGAATTGAACCACGGAAGCAAGGGCGACAAGATATTCGTCCCTAACTTCATGGTTACAGACAAGGATGAGTGCATGACCTTGAATGTGGGCGAAACCTACGAGGGACATGCAATGGGAAGCATGTTTGTACAGGGACTACGCACAGCCTCACCTTTCGAAGCATACGTTACTATGGACGGTTTGCTGTCAATGGCTCGTCAGATATTCTGCATAGATGAGGCAGAGACAGGTATTAACGATGCCGAATTTGGTGACATAAACATTTGCATTGAAGGGAGAAGTGTTCTTGTAACCGGAATGGTGGATGGAGATATTGTCTGCTTGTATAATGTGGCTGGCAATATGGTGTCGTCGAAGGTCGCAATAGGTAGCAGCCTTTACATAGAGAATCTGCGCTCTGGAGTGTTCATACTTGTAGCAAAGAGAGATGGTATTATAACCAAATCAATAAAGTTTAACATATAACAATTAACAACTATGAAAACAAAGTATTATGTTACAGCATTCTGCCTTATGGCATTGATGCTTAGTTCATGTGGCTCAAGCAAGAAAGCAACTGCCGACAACTACTATTCTAATCCTACTGAAAAGACCGCTCAGCCAACCTTAAAGAAGCGAGAGGTTCGAGAGGTTGATAAACTCGTCGCTGCCGAGACCGATAAGATGCGTGCTGTGGGTATTGGTAATGACTTTGACGAGAAGGAGTCTCGTCGAGAAGCCATATTGGATGCCCAAAATACTCTGGCAGGGTATCTGGAAACATGCATAGTGAGCCTTACTCAGGAATACCATAAAAAGTCATCTGCAAATGCTAAGAAGTTCTCAGAATCTAATCTGGAAAGATTTGTAGAGGCTGCAGTGTCTCAGAAGGTAAGCACCAAGATGATAGGTTTGCCTGAAGTTTTTGATGCATCGGATGGTACTGTTCAGGTGTATGTCTGTGTAGAACTGCAGAAACCAACAGACAATGTTCTCGGTGAGATATATGATCAACTGACCCAGGATGAGATTCTTGGCATCGATTATGACAAGATGAAGTTCATTCAAGACAACAAAGATCGTCTGCAAGAGTTGCGCGAAAAGGTAAAGTAATCCTTTTATGAAGCACTACATTTTATCAATAATATGTCTGTTCATTTGGGCTTGTGCATCAGCAGATTGTTATGCACAAAAGCCTAAATGGATAGACAATACTCCACAGGAACTAAACTATACCTATAAGTTTCTGGAGGTGGTATCTACTGGTTCTTCCATAGAATTGGCAAGGCATAATGCCAAAGAAACGCTTGAGGATGATACCCAGCTGCAAGAAGGCATTCGTGTCTATCGTAGGACTAAAGACAATACGACCATAGACAAGAACCGTGCAAACGGAGGTAAACTTCTCGAGACAAAACAACAGCACATCGAAATAGAGACAACTGTTGACGGTGAGCAGTATCAGTTGCAAGCTGTAAAGGTTGATGAGTATTCTTCTTCCGATAACGGCATTGTTACACTCCATACATTATACATGGTGGCTCTTTGCGATGATCCTGTCTTTGACCGAACTTATCTGACAACGTCTTATGGCACTATGCCTGCTGCAATGTCTATAATACCTGGTCTTGGTCAGTGGTATAAGGGCAGTAAAATAAAAGGTATAAGTCTGTTCGCAGCAGAGGCCGCTGCCGTTGCTGGTATCATTGCCTGTGAAAACCAGAAAGCCTCTTATATCAATAAAGCTAATGAGCAACCAAAATTTGCAAAAGAATACAGTTCTAAAGCTGACAATTGGGAAACTGGACGTAATGTCTGTATAGGTGTTGCAGCTGGTATTTGGGTGTATAATATGGTAGACGCTATCGTAGCAAAAGGTGCAAGGCACGTAGTTGTAAAGCGTGCGGATGGTGGAGGCCTTGCAATGGCACCGTTCGCTATGCCTAATGGTGGAGCGGGTGTGTCTTTTGCTTATAAATTCTAATATACAATGAATGTAAGATTGATAATAGCAGCTAGTATCATTTCCTTGATCCCATTTCCTTCAATGGCTCAGGGAAGTGTTTCTTTTGAACAATACAAGGCTCAAAGACATCGGGAGTTCAACAGCTACAAAGAACAACGTAGAAAAGAGTTTGAAGAGTACAGACGGAAACGCAACGAAGAGTTTGCAGAATTCATGCGTAGGTCGTGGGATGATTTTAATGCCAATCCGGTTGTTCCGAAGCCAAAGGACGAAACGGTACCACCTGTAGTTGTCCCCAAGGATGATGTTGTTCCTGTTAATCCGGAGCCAAAGCCTATTCCATTTGAGGATGTTGTGCCGGTGCCAAAACCTACACCACAGCCTGAGCCTATCAATCCTATTGAAGAGGTTCCTGTAACTCCAGTTGCACCAACTCAACCCTCTGTATCATTCACATACTTTGGCACAACAGACAAGGTAAGGTTTGACAAGAAGAATAACATTCGCCTAAAATCACTGAATGAAAATTCTATTGCAGATGCTTGGCTGAAGTTATCAGAGGAGACATATACCAACTTGATTCATGACTGTCTCGAGATACGAAAGAACCACGAGTTATGTGACTGGGCATATTTAATGATGCTCAGTGAAATGGCTGAGTCCGTTTGTGGAAAAGGAACAAACGAAGCTACTTTGTTGACGGCTTACGTGTATTGTCAATCTGGCTACCAAATGAGATTAGCGATTGATGAACAAAAGCTGATTCTGCTTGTAAGTTCAAGACATCAGATTTTCAATCTTCCTTATTATAATCTTGATGGTTCGTACTTCTATCCATTTCTACGCAAAGGTGAAAAGATGAATGACCGGGTGCAAATATGTAAAGCATCTTTTCCAAAAGAAAAGGCAATGTCTTTGTTAGTTCCGAAGGCGCAAGAATTCGCTGCAGATTATAAAGGACAAAGAACTATAAAGTCTGAGCGTTATCCTAACGTATCTGCCACTGTAAGGGTTAACCAGAATCTTATGTCTTTCTATAGTACGTACCCTACATCTATGTTGGATGATAATGTTATGACACGATGGGCAATGTATGCAAATACTCCAATGGCAAAGGATGTGGCAACGCAGTTGTACCCACAGTTGAAATCATTGCTTGCTGGCAAGCCGCAATTGGAGGCCGTCAATATACTGCTTAATTGGGTACAGACAGGATTTGTATATGAGTATGATGATAAGGTGTGGGGAGGCGATCGAGCATTCTTTGCAGAAGAGTCTCTCAACTATCCATATTGTGATTGTGAAGACCGTTCGATATTATTCACTCGACTTGTGCGAGACCTTCTCGGCTTAAAGTGTATCTTGGTTTTCTATCCTGGCCATCTTGCAGCTGCGATACGTTTCACAGATTCAATTAGCGGAGACTATATAGAACTTAATGGGCAAAGATACATAGTTTCTGATCCTACATATATTGGAGCATCAGTAGGAATGACAATGCCGCGTATGGATAACAAGAAAGCAAATGTTATTTTATTGGAGTAATGTATTAAAGAATGACAAGTTAACTGCTCGTGTTAACTTGTCATTCGTATGTGATAACTGGAAACTATTATCTGATAGATCTCCGATTATTTCAATATCTTGTCGTCATAGCGCATGAGGCTGGCCTGATAAACGCGAGGAACGAAGCTGCCGTCGTTCGACTCGAAACGAATGGTGGCATTCTTGCGACCCTTGAGAGTGGAAGCAGGGATAATGAAGACTTCGTCGAAGAACTTATCCTTGCCAACACCTGTCTTTGTCATTGGAACCTCGAATGTCTTGATGACTTTGCCATCGACTGAGATGTTGCAGCTACGACCCTTGTCGGTGAGTGACAGGCGGCAGACGAGTGCGGCATCCTTGCCTGCAGAGATATCGGCTGAGGCTTTCTCAAGGCTGAGGTTGTATTCGAACCACTCGCCTGGCTGGGCATCGCGGAACGGCTTGCCGTTGAGGTTGCCTCGTGAACCTGTCTTACTGATGCGCATTTTATGGGCATTCTCGCTGTTGTTGTCGCCAGGAATAACCATATCGTAGGTGAGAGCCTCCATCTCGGCCTTGCGCAACTGATCCTTGAAGAGTGGATTACGCAGCCATGCAGCCTCGCTCTGATGATTCCAGTAAATAGCATAGCGTGCGTGATGGAGTGCAAAGAACGGCATCATGCGAACAGTCTTCCACTTTGAACCCGTTGCTGAGGCATCGATTTCGAAGTAGAGCTTGGATTCATCGGTGCGGCGTACGCGTGAAGGCACAGCACTGCGGTCGCAAATCAGCATAGGAGCAAAGGCAAGGCTGTTGAACTTGATCTTCGACTGTGGAGAGAAGTCGTTCATGCCTTCGTGTGCATATTCGAAGAAGAGATTCTCATAGAGGGGATCGTTCTCGTTGGCCGAAGATGTCTGTGCGGCAAGTACGTTCGGACCCCAGCGGAGGGCGATGTAGTCGCTGTTGCCAGGACAGGCGGTGTAGGTGAGGGTCATTGGATAGGTGATCTCGATGACGTCGCCAGCCTTCCAGCTCTTGCCGCAAGAGATATAGGATGGGTTGCCTGGAGTAACCTGCTCTGGCTTATACTTAGCCTCCTTACCGTTGACCTTGACGCTGAAATCCTTGGTGGCCCAACTTGGGTGACGTACGGCAATCTGATAGTTGCCATTCTTCTGGACGGTGATCTTCGACTGTGTGCCGTATGGGAATGAAGATTCCTGACGGAGAGCCACGCGGTCATTCTTGAGTTCGCTGGCAATGAACAGATTGACGAAGAGAGTGTCCTGAGAGAGTGTGTAGATGAAGTCGGCATACTTCGAATGACTCTCCATGCCGGTGCCTACGCAACACCACATGGCCTCATTGACGCGCGAGTAGATGCGATGGCTCTCAGGACGGAGCGATGTGAAGTAAGTATAGCCGCCAGTCTCAGGATCTATGCTGGCGAGGACGTGGTTGAGAAGAGCACGTTCGTAGTAGTCGGAATATTTGGCAGCTCGCGAAGAGGCAAAGAGCTGTTCGGTGAGCTTGAGCATATTGTAGGTGGTGCAGAACTCAGGACCATCGCCGTCGGTGATGTATGCGCTGCTCTTGGCCTCTGGCTGGAAATAGCTTGCCACGCCCACGCCGCCGATGGCAGATGCTCGACGGTTGACATCTTCCCAATAGAGACGGGCTGCCGAGAAATAGCGGTTCTCGTGCTTCAGTTCGTTGATGCGGGCAGCACCGAGGAAGAGCGAGGTGAGTTCGTTGGCATGCTTCTTATTGAGAAACTCGTGCTGAGGGTCGGCATTCATGTTCTCGATGACAATCTTGTGGGTGAACTTCTGTGCGCCCTTCATGTACTTGCTGTCGCCAAAGATCTGCGAGGCATCGGCCAGCACCTCGTTCATGCTGCCGGTCTCCCACTGCAGGATCTGCATCTCCATGATGTCGTCGGTGAAGAGTGACACGACGTTGATGGTCCAGTCGCACAGCTTGCGGAACATCTCCTTGGCCTGCTGGTTGCCGGCATAGACGAAAGCATCGCGCAGACCAGCCATGATTTTATGTTCGCAATAGAAAGGCACCCAGTTGCCATGCTGGTTATAGACGCGGTAGTCGGCATCGAGTAGCGAAGTCCAGATGCTATTGTCGGGGATGCCGCCGAGGAAGCCTTTCATGCCGTTGCTGTCGTTGTCCCACACTTTCTGACAGTCGTTCAGGACAGAGATAATCAGCTCGATGCGCTCCTTGAACCTGGCGCGCTGAGCCTCGTCGTGGCATGAAGCATAAGAGATGGAAAGAGCCGAGAGATAGTGACCGAGGATGTGACCGTCCATGGCCATCTGAGGGTTCCAGGCAAAGCTGTCGAAGCCTGGATGCTCGTATTCCCACTGATAGTATTTGCTATGTTCGTCGGTGGTCTGTGACAGACCTGCCTGACGGATGTATGGCGTGAGCATTCGTTCCACGTCATAGTTCATGAGTGTCTGGTAGTTGAGATCCTGAGCCGTCTTGAACGGACTGTCGAGGAGAGTGACCTCCTGCAGGTTGAAACGGTTAGGATAGAGAGAGTTCTGAGCCTGGATTGGGCAGAATGGAGCGACAATCAGGACGGCCAGAGCCGAAAGAAAGAACTTTGCAAGTCTCATAGTCAGTTTGTGTATTGAAGTAATTCCTAAATGCGTTGACGAATACTTTGCCAGAGCCGGTTATTTGGCGCTGACGGCGATGCGGAAACCACAGTTGACGAATGCGCTCTGTCGGGCCGCCTCGGTGGTATATTGCGACATGATGCGACGTTCACGATAGGCAGGGCAGAACATTGATGTGCGCTGCTGCATCCAGCTTCCGCCATGAAGGATCAGGACGTCATCCGAATTGAAGTTAGGGGCGATGCCCTGCGGATTGACCGTATCGGTCCAGCCATAGCGGTAGTATTGATTGCCGACCCACTCAGAGACGTTGCCGCACATGTCATAGATGCCGAGCTCGTTAGGCAGACGCTCGCCGCCTGCATGCACGCCGTAGTTCTCCTGTCCGAGTTTCTGCTGACATGCATTCTCGTAGGTCCATCCGACTTCCTGTGATGAATCTGAACCTGGATAGCGGTAACCACGGTTGTATTTGCCGCCACGGGCAGCGCATTCCCATTCTGCCTCGGTTGGCAGACGGAACTCAAGGCCGGTCATGGCGCTCAGCTTCTGACAGAACTCCACGGCATCCTCAAACCAGATGTTGTAGGCGGCAATGTTATCGCCCTTGCCAATCTCGTCATACCATGGCTGTCCTGAATGGCCCTCGATGATGCAATACTGTCCGCGTGGATTGCGGTGCATGACAGCCATCCATTCGGCCTGGGTGATCTCGAACTTGCCGATATAGTAGTCGGGCATATCGACATCGATTACCGGACCGACCCAAAGAGTCTCGGCCTTGTAGATGACATTGTATGCCACGGTGTCATGCTTCGAACGGATAGTGTCGATGAAGTTGAAGTCAGCGATATTGAAACGGATGGTGTCCTTGGTCTTGAGGTCGCGCCAGAAAGCCTCACCGTTGCGACCCCAGATGGTGTCTCTGTGAGTGAGTGACGGAATGAAGTTGGCGCGGGCGGAAGACTGCGACTGTGCTCCCATGTGGAATCGGCAAGACTCCACCTTGACCATGTTGCTGATGAGACGAGACAGAACCTCGCGGTCGCTTGAAGAAACATCGCTGCTCCACTTCACATTGCCCACCTCGAAGGCCTGTTCGGTATAACATACACCCTCATCTACCTCATCGCATGAGAAGCAGAGCGTAAGGGCGGAAACCATAACAACTGCAAGTCTGAAAAGACGGCTTGAATATCTGTACATTTATAATTAATTTTGTGCGCAAAGATATAAAAATAATCTGACAGCGCAAAATTTTGAGTCTTATTTTGTAATTTTTTATATTTTTTTTGACTTTCTCAAAGGCAAATGGCTGATCAGCATGCTCAACGGGAAGTCTTTGTAGAGCATAAAGGCTACATAGACAGCAGTGATTGCAAGTTTGCACGCCGTGCCTAAAATGCCGTCGAAAGGCAGCATCTCCATGCATGCGTAGAGGACTGCTGCGAGGGCGGTGTAGGTGAAGATCGAACGCATGTCGTAGGGGATTGGGTTGATCTTCTGTCCGGCAATGTAGCTGAGCAGCATGCAGGTGCCGTAACCTGCAAATCCGCCCCATGCGCATGCATAATAACCGAAGTGCGGAATCAGAAGAAGGTTGATTATGATGAGCACGACGCAGCCTGCCAGCGAGAAGTAAAGACCCCAGATGGTCTTGTCGATGAGCTTGTACCAGAACGAAAGGTTGAAGTAGATACCCATCATAATCTCTGCTGCCATGACAATCGGAACGATCTTGAGTCCGGCACGGTAGTCAGTGCCGACGAGCAGCTTGAGTATGTCGATGCACGACATGATGGCAAGGAATGCCAGCAGCGTGAAGATGACAAAATACTTCATCGACTGGGCATAGTATTCGGTCTTGTCGCTGTCCTTGCTCTTGGCAAAGACTATCGGTTCGTAGGCATAGCGGAATGCCTGGGTCATCATCGATATGCACATGGCAATCTTGACGCACGCACCGTATTCAGCCAGCAGGATTCGTCCTTCCTCTGGGTCGGGATAGACCGTAGGGAAGATAATCTTGTCGAACACCTGATTGATGATGCCGGCGATGCCGAGGGCAAGGATTGGCCATGAGTAGCTGAACATGCGTCGCAACAGGGAAAGATCGACCTTCCAGCGGAGATGTATGAGCTCGGGAATGAAGAAGACGGCGTTAAGGGCCGAGCAGAAGAAGTTGATGGCAAAGATGTAATAGACGTCGGCCTTATGGAGCACAAGGAAGAAGAACAGCGTCACACCGATGCTCAGACAGATGTTGAACAGGCGGATGGATGCAAATTTTATAGACTTCTTCTGATAGCGCAACAGGCAGAACGGAATGGCGAGGATGGCATCGAAGCTGATTACGCCAGCCATAAGAAGGATGTATTCGGGATGGTCGGCATAGCCCAAAGCCTGGGAGATGTTGCCGATGAAACCCCAGACCATGGCAAAGAAAGCAATGGTGAGTGCCGAGATGAACACGATGGACGTGCTGAAGACTGTGTCGGGATTCTCGTTCTCCTTGTTGGCATAGCGGAAACATGTGGTCTCCATGCCGAAGGTAAGGATGACCTGGATCAGCGCCACAAAGGCGTAGAGATTGGTCACGATGTCATAGCCGCCACCATTGACAGGCAGCATGTAGGTGTAGAGCGGCATGAGCATGTAGTTGAGGAATCGTCCCACAATACTGCTCAGACCGTAAATGACGGTATCTTTGAACAATGATTTTAAGTTGGCCATTGTCGGAAAAGCTCAGGTGTCTGTGTGTGATGTTGGATAGGTTCGTCTCCGTTTAGAAAAGCGTTCCCTGGAGTCCATCGACGCCTTTCATCTGACGGCCCAGGTGCTTGTAGGCCAGCGGAGTGGCTTCGCGTCCGCGTGGGGTGCGCTTGATGAAACCTTCCTTAATAAGATACGGCTCGTAAACGTCCTCGACCGTGCCTGAATCCTCGCCAAGCGCTGTGGCAATGGTGGTGAGGCCGACAGGTCCGCCGTTGAACTTGTCGATGATGGTGGTGAGCAGCTTGTTGTCGATCTCGTCGAGTCCGTACTGATCTACGCCGAGTGCCTCAAGGGCTTTCTTTGCAATGCGGATGTCGATGCGTCGTCCGTCGCCCACGACCATGGCAAAGTCACGGACGCGACGCAGCAGGGCGTTGGCAATACGCGGTGTGCCACGGCTGCGCAGGGCAATCTCGATGGCAGCTTCCTCCGTGCAACCCATCTGAAGGATGTTGGCCGAACGGGCAATGATGCCTGCCAAAACCTCGGTGTCGTAGTATTCGAGGTGCATGTTGATGCCAAAGCGGGCACGGAGAGGCGCCGTGAGCAATCCGCTGCGTGTGGTGGCGCCGATGAGGGTGAACGGATTCAGGTCGATCTGGATGCTGCGCGCTGCAGGACCCTTGTCGATCATGATGTCGATGCGGTAATCCTCCATGGCCGAATACAGATATTCCTCGACCACGGGCGACAGACGGTGAATCTCGTCGATGAAAAGCACGTCATTCTTGTCGAGCGAGGTGAGCAGACCCGCAAGGTCGCCAGGCTTGTCGAGCACAGGACCGCTGGTCAGCTTGAAACCGACGCCCAGTTCGTTGGCGATGATATTGCTCAATGTGGTCTTGCCCAGGCCCGGAGGACCGTGGAACAGCGTGTGGTCGAGAGCCTCGCCGCGCATTTTTGCAGCCTGCACGAATATGCGCAGGTTCTCAATGACCTTCTCCTGTCCGGAAAAGTCGTCGAAGGTGAGCGGTCGGAGGGCTTTCTCGAACTCCTTTTCTTGGTTGCTGGCATTGTTAGCCGAACGGATATCGAAATCTTCCATCGTTTGTTCGTTGTCTGTATTTTCGGATGAGTGCGAGTGCCTCAAAGTGGCTGCAAAGGTACACATTTTAAATTTAAAAATAGCAATTTTGACTAAGAAAGTTTGGGAAATGGCATTTTTTTTCGAAATATTTGCTTAAATCGCTTTTTTTTATTACCTTTGCCGCGCAAAAACAAAACGCATAAAGCGCGTCTGGGTAGTTCAATGGATAGAACGGAGGTTTCCTAAACCTTTGATCTGGGTTCGATTCCCAGCCTGGATACTATTTTTCGAAAATGAGCAATATTCAGCCTAACACTACGGATAATGATAGCCAGCAGGGTCTGCAAATCGATTTGCAGACCATTCTTAGCATGTTGTGGAACATGCGCTGGTGGGTGCTGGCTTCAGTCGTTGCCGCCCTTTCTGCAGCTGTTTTCTATCTGCATACCTGCACAAACTTCTATGCCAGCAACATGATGGTGCTTATCACCACCGACAAGAATGCGGGCATGGGTAACTCGGCACAGATGTCATTCCTGCAGGATATGACAGGCGTGGCATCGTACAACAGCCTTTCCAACGAGAAGATCATCATTTCTTCGACTCCGGTCATGCAGAAGGTCGTCGAGGAGATGAACCTCAATATCCGCTACTTCGATGAACAGACATTCCGCGTTGACGAGACTTCGGCAGGTGATGTGCGTATGCATTTCATCCCTACCGAGGGCGTTAACATCAACCGTCTGCCGTTCTATCGTATCGACTATGAGGTGGTGGATTCAACCTCGCTCCTTATCACGGTCAAGACTGCGGGCAAGAAGGGCAAGGATATTGAACTCTATTCTGACACGCTCGTGGCATTTGGCAGCAACGTGCCTCTCGGTCATTTCGGCAACATGCACTTCACATACATGCCTCGTGTCACGACAGACGATGACGAGCCGCAACCGTCGTCGCGCTACATCGAACTGTATTCGCCTCAGCGTCGTGCACGCGAACTGGCGGCAAGCATGGCGGTGGATGTGATCGAGGAGAAGCATTCGTCATCGATGTATGGCGGAGGAAGCAGTATCATGATGCTCACCATGCAGGACAACCTGCCTCGCCGTGCCGAAATGGTGCTAGAAAAGGTTGTCGAGCAGTATAATCTCCAGACGAAGGAATACTACTCAATGTCCTACACCAACACGATGGAGTTTATCCAGAGCCGTCTGTCAGACCTGAAGGAGCAGTTGGCCGATGTGGAAGGCCGTATCAAGGACTATAGCATTGACCATGATCTGTTCGACCTTGAGTCACAGGCAAACTTCAGCCTTAACCAGGATATGAAAAACCAGGTGGAGGCTCAGGAGATAGAAATACAGATCAGGCTGATGCAGATGGTGCTTTCCGAGTTCCGTTCGGGCGAGGCTTACAGCACGGTGCCAAGCAATATCGGTATTGCCGACGCTTCGATCAACCAGGCGATAAACGAATACAACAAGATGTGCGTGGAGCGAGTGCGACTGCTGACAAGCTCGTCAGAGAACAGCCCTGTAGTCCAGAAGCTCTACCTGCAACTCGACGAAAGCCGCAAACTCATCAGCAAGAGCATCGAAAATCAGATAAGCATCCTGACATCGCGTCAGGAAGACCTGAAGCGTCTGCACGGCAAGAGCAAGTCGAACCTTCAGAACCTGCCAGGACAGAAGTTCAGCCTGGCTGCCATCGAACGCGAACAGTCGGTGATCGAGCCTCTTTATGTGTTGCTTCAGAAGAAGAGGGAGGAGACGATGCTTGCCATCATTGCCGAGCCGGACATCGCGCGCATCGTCGAACATTCGGAGAATACATCCTCGCTTGTCGGTCCTAACCGCAACCGCATCCTCGGTATTGCCTTCCTGCTCGGATTCCTGTTCCCGATTGGAATTGTCTATCTGCGCATGCTGTTCAAGACTAAGGTGACAATTCCGGAGGATATCGTGACGCGAACGAAGGTGCCGCTGCTCGGTGTGGTGCCTAAGAGCGGAATCCGTATGGTGACCATCAAGGATATTGTTGCTCAAAGTTCGTATAACACGACGGTGGAGGTGTTCCGAACACTGCGCACAAGCCTTAGTTTCATGGAGGGCAAGGTGCTGCAGATCACTTCGAGCGTTCCGGGCGAGGGAAAGTCGTTCGTATCGACCAATATTGCCGTGAGCTTTGCCTCGGCTGGCAAGCGTACGATTCTCGTCGAGACAGATATGCGCAAGGGACATCAGCGTCGCACTTTCGCCATACCTCGCGACAGAAGGATGGGCCTTTCGGATTATCTCAGCGGAAATATCGACGACTGGCATGGGGCTGTCAATAGTGTCGAGGGAGTGCCGATGCTTGATGTGCTGCTGAAGGGAACCATACCTCCTAATCCGAATGAATTGCTGTCTGGCAGTCGTTTCGAAACACTGATTGCCGAACTGCGAGAGACGTATGATTATGTGATTCTCGATTCGCCTCCGTTCCTGCTGATTGCCGATCCAATGACCATCAACCGTGTTGCCGACCGCAATATTTATATTATGCGTGCGGGCGTGAGCGATCTTCGCTTCATCAGCGAACTCGACATGGCGGCCCAGTCGGAGAAACTGACCAAGCCGGTCATCGTGCTCAATGGCATTGATGTCGAGGATATCCATTACGGACGCAGCCGCTACGGCTATGGCTATGGCTATATCTATGGCTACTCATACGGCTATGGCGACAATCATAAGAATGATAGCCGCTGGAAGAAACTATTCAAGAAGAAAAATAAATAAAAACTGATTAATAATGGAAACAATTAACTTCCTCGTTGAAAACTTGCAGTTCCTGTGGGGATATACCGGCTTTGCCAATATCTCTTGGGAAAATGGAGGTAACCTGCTGATGACAGCTATCGGCTGTTTCTTCATCTACTTGGCCATCGCCAAGCATTTTGAGCCAATGCTTCTTATCCCTATCGGATTCGGTATCCTCGTCGGAAACATTCCTTTCCCAGAGGCTGCTGGTCTTCGTATCGGTCTGTATGAGGCTGGTAAGTATGTGACTGATCCGCTGACGGGAGAAGTGACCTATCAGGCAGGTTCGGTGCTCAACATCCTCTATGATGGTGTGAAGAACGGATGGTATCCGCCTCTTATCTTCCTTGGCATCGGTGCCATGACCGATTTCTCGGCTCTTATTGCTAATCCTAAGCTTGTGCTTGTCGGTGCATCTGCCCAGTTCGGTATCTTTGCTGCCTATATGATTGCCCTTGCACTCGGTTTTTCTGCTACGGAGGCAGGTGCCATTGGCATCATCGGTGGTGCTGACGGTCCTACCGCTATCTTCCTTTCGTCTAAGCTTGCTCCTCATCTTATGGGTGCCATCGCTGTGGCTGCCTATTCTTATATGGCCCTTATCCCAGTGTTCCAGCCACCTATCATGAAGGCGCTTACCACTGAGAAGGAGCGTCGCATCCGCATGAAGGCACCGGGTTCGGTTTCTCAGCGTCAGAAGATTATCTTCCCAATCATGGGTCTTCTTCTCACTACATGGATCATCCCTTCTGGTCTGCCTCTTCTCGGCATGCTCTTCTTCGGTAACCTTCTCAAGGAGTGCGGTGTGACACGTCGTCTTGCCGATACAGCCAAGGGTCCGCTTATCGACATCGTGACCATCCTGCTCGGCTTCACCGTAGGTTGCTCAACTCAGGCTTCTTACTTCCTGACCACCCAGTCAATCGGTATCTTCGGCCTCGGCGCCCTGTCGTTCATCATTGCAACTGCTTCTGGCGTACTCTTTGTCAAGTTCTTCAACCTCTTCCTTCCTGAGGGTAAGAAGATCAATCCGCTCATCGGTAATGCAGGTGTTTCGGCTGTGCCTGATGCAGCCCGTATCTCTCAGGAGGTCGGTCTGAAGTACGATCCTACCAACTACCTCCTCATGCATGCCATGGGTCCGAATGTGGCAGGTGTGATCGGTTCGGCAGTTGCCGCAGGTGTGCTTCTCGCATTCTTGGGCTAAACCTGCCTTCGGTTTTGCCGGTTTCAGCTATTGACTAAGCCCGCTTACTGTTGCATAGCCATACGCCAAGTATGGTGACAGCACAACCAATAACGGCCAGCAATGTTACTGACTCGTCCAGCACGATGGCTCCGACAAAGAGCGAAGTGACTGGGTTGAAATAAAGGTAATTGCTGGCCGTCACTACGCTCAGACGGCGGCATACGATATTCCAGATGAGGAAGCAGCCGAGCGAGGCGATGATGGCGAGGAAGAGCAGGGCGACGCTTACGTTCGTGGATACCAGCAGCGGGATGTTGATGCTGACAGAACCGTTGCTGCCGAGTGGAAAGAGATTCGAGTCGCCGTTGCTGATCTCCATGAAGCATACGGGCAACATGGTGATAATGCCCCAGAGGAACACCTTGCGCGTGATGACGTCCGAACCGTATCTCCTTTCCTGTACCTTTAAAATAAGACTATAGATCGACCAGAGAAGGGCGGCACAGAAGCTGAGAAGTATTACCCACGGATTATCGTCGAGCACAAACACGCCATTGAGTACCACCAGAGTGACGCCGGCAAGCGCCAGCAGGGATCCGATGATGAAACGGTTGCTGAGATGTTCGGCTCGCCACATGATTCGGTTGATCAGTGCGGTGAGGATCGGACATGTGCATACGATGAGAGCTACGGTCGAGGTGTAGCTGGTCAGTTTGACGGCATAGTTTTCGCTGAGGAAGTATAGCGAACCGCCGGTTATGCCAAGGAGAACGAATAGAAGTTCGTCGCGCCACGATGTTATGATGTTCCTGTGGCAGAAGGGGAGGAGCAGGATGTAGGCGAGAATGAATCGCAGACACATGATTTCTGCCGGAGTGATGCCCGCCGAAATGAGAACGCTGCTCGCAGCAAAGGTCGAGCCCCAGAGGCAGGCGGTGAAGAGTGCTAATACGTGCCAGATCATATATGATGAGATTGATTAACGGTTTGCGGGCGCAAAGATAGCGAAAGTTTTGAACAAGAGCAAAGAATTTGCCTAAATTGAACTCTAAAGATTGCATTTTTGCAAATTATTGCGGTAAATATGTCATGTAAATGGCGAAAATCAATGATGCTGCATCGTATATGAAGAAAAAATCGTATCTTTGCGCGCTGATTTCTTGTAGCGTGTATAGGTTGCGAGACTCAGTGGTACCCTCGGTAAGCTCTTGTCCGTAAGCCGAGGCTCTGCCAGACAAAGTAATATTATTAACTTATTAATCCAAATCAACAGTGGATACTTTATCTTACAAGACCATTTCTGTGAACAAAGCAACTGCACAGAAAGAGTGGGTTGTAGTGGACGCTACTGACCAGATTATGGGTCGTCTTTGCTCGAAGGTGGCTAAGCTCCTCCGTGGCAAGTACAAGCCAAGCTTCACCCCTAACGTTGATTGCGGTGACAACGTCATCATCATCAACGCCGAGAAAGTAACTATGACCGGCAACAAGTGGACAGAGCGCGAGTGGCTCACATTCACCGGTTATCCAAGCGGCCAGCGTGCTCACACCGCTGCCAGCGTAACTCAGAAGAACGGCTATGCAGCTATCTTCCTTATCGTACTCAAGGGTATGCTCCCAAAGAACAAGCTCGGAGCTCAGCTCCTCAAGAACGTTCGTATCTATGAGGGTTCAGAGTATAAGGAGGTTGCTCAGCAGCCAAAGGTAATTGACATTAACACTCTTAAGTAATCAGACAAGTATGGCAGAAGTAATCAATGCAATTGGCCGTCGTAAAGCAGCCGTTGCCCGCGTATATGTTGCTGCTGGTGCTGGTAACATCACTATCAACAAGAAGGATCTCCAGGCCTACTTCCCATCGTCAATCCTTCAGTTCATCGTTAAGCAGCCTCTCAACGAAGTTGGTGCTGCTGAGCAGTATGACATCAAGGTGACACTTGCCGGTGGTGGTTATAAGGGTCAGGCAGAGGCTCTCCGCCTCGCTATCGCACGTGCTCTCGTTAAGATCGATGCTGAGTTGAAGCCAGCTCTTCGCAAGGCAGGATTCCTCACACGCGATGCTCGTGTCGTTGAACGTAAGAAGCCAGGTCAGCCAAAGGCTCGTCGTCGCTTCCAGTTCAGCAAGCGTTAATTTTTTGCGCTTGAAACTTAGAGCTTAGACTCACATTAAGCGTCATTTAAATATAGTACGCGTGTACATCTTATTTAAATAACGTGTTTAGTATCTAAAAGCCAGAGACCAAAACTACTCCGGCTTTGCATAACAAGAATGTAAACAAAAAACAATTTCGACAATTATGTCACGTACAAATTTTGATCAACTTTTGGAGGCCGGCGTTCACTTCGGACACCTCAAGAGCAAGTGGAACCCAGCAATGGCTCCATATATCTTCATGGAGCGTAACGGCATCCATATCATCGACCTTAATAAGACAGTTGCTAAAATCGACGAGGCAGCTGAGCAGCTCAAGGCTTTGGCTAAGAGCGGCAAGAAGGTGCTTTTCGTCGCTACTAAGAAGCAGGCCAAGGAAGTCATTGCCGAGAAGGCACAGGCTGTTGGCATGCCATACGTTATCGAGCGTTGGCCAGGCGGTATGCTCACCAACTTCGCTACAATCCGTAAGGCTGTAAAGAAGATGGCTACCATCGACAAGCTCACAGAGGACGGTACATACAGCAATCTCTCTAAGCGCGAGCGTCTGCAGATCAGCCGCCAGCGTGAGAAGCTCGAGAAGAACCTCGGTTCTATCGCTGACCTTACCCGTCTTCCTTCAGCTCTCTTCGTTGTTGACGTAATGAAGGAGCACATCGCTGTTGCAGAGGCTGTTCGTTTGGGCATCCCTGTATTCGGCATGGTTGATACCAACTCTAACCCACGCGACATCGACTACATCATCCCAGCTAACGATGATGCTACAAAGTCTATCGAGGTAGTAGTAGGCGCAATGTGCGAGGCTATTGCTGAGGGTCTTGAGGAGCGTAAGGTAGAGAAGGCTGACCAGGATGCTGCTGAGGCTTCTGGCAAGGCTCCACGCAAGGCTAAGAAGGCTGAGGCTCCTGCTGAGGAGGCTTAATGCTTAAATAACATTAATAACTTTTTATCCCAGATAAAACTATGGCAGTTTCAATTGCTGATATCAAGAAACTTCGCGAGCTTACACAGGCTGGTATGGGTGACTGCAAGAAGGCACTCGAGGAGTCAAACGGTGACTTCGATGCAGCTGTTAAGTGGATCCGCGAGAAGTTTACTAAGATCGCTGCTAAGCGTGAGGCTCGTGAGGCTTCTGAGGGCTTGGTTATCGCTCGTACCGAGGGTAACTTTGCTGCTATCGTAGCTATGAAGTGCGAGACCGAGTCTGTTGCTAACAACGACCGTTTCGCTGAGCTCGCTAACACTATCGCTGATCTCGTTATGGCTAACAAGCCAGCTGATCAGGCTGCTCTGCTCGCTCTCCCACTTGAGGGTAGCACAGTTGCTGACGTCATCACAGAGCGTTCAGGCGCTTGTGGCGAGAAGATGGAGGTTGCTTACGAGCACCTTGAGGGCGAGGGCGTAGTTGCCTACAACCACTTCAACAAGAAGCTCTCTGCTATCGTAGCCTTCAACCAGGCTGCTCCTGCTGAGGCTCTCAAGGAGGTTGCTTGCCAGGTTGCTGCTATGAACCCACTCGCAGTTAACGCTGACGAGATCCCACAGGCTAAGAAGGACGAGGAGCTCGAACTTGCTGTTAAGAAGACTAAGGAGGAGCAGGTTGAGAAGGCTGTTGCTGCAGCTCTCAAGAAGGCTGGTCTCAATCCTAACCACTTCGATAGCGAGGATCACATCGAGTCTAACATGTCTAAGGGCTGGATTACAGCTGAGGAGGCAGCTAAGGGTCGTGAGATCATGACTACTGTTGCTGCTGAGAAGGCTGCTAACCTCCCAGAGCAGATGGTTCAGAACATCGCTAAGGGTCGTATGGCTAAGTTCTTCAAGGAGAACTGCCTTGTTGAGCAGGAGTTCATCAGCGACGCTAAGATCAACGTGCAGCAGTATCTTGAGAAGGTTCAGAAGGGCCTTACCGCTACTGGTTTCAAGCGCGTTAATCTCAACCAGGACTAATCCTGTAACAGAATAAGGTGTGGCAACGGTTTTAATAACGTTGCCACCCCACCTATCGGGGTGTGGCAATTTCTTAAAATAACGTTGCCACCCCACTTATCGGGGTGTGGCGCAGTTGGTAGCGCGCTACGTTCGGGACGTAGAGGCCGCCCGTTCGAGTCGGGTCACCCCGACCTCTATTCAATCCAGTCTGCAATATCTTTCATGAGGTATTGCAGACACTTTTTAAGAATTATGAAGAAATATCTGATGATGCTGACTGCGATTGTTATGATGATGTGTGGCAGCATAGGAAAGGCACAGTCATTGTCGCAACTCAAGTTCAACGACTATTCGATTGAGAATGTGATGCCTGAGAGCCTCACCTCTATCAGCGGAAAGGGCAAACTTACGCTGACGAACAATGGTCCTGCATTCAAGATGAAGAACATCCGTGTGCAGGTCTATAAGAACGGCGCAAAGTTCGTTAAGGCATCGGTCAACGATATCTCAATAATCCACGGCAAGCAGACCATCGGAGTAAGCGGCCTTTCGAGTCTCAATGAGGGCGTGTCATTCTGGACAGTACTCTCCAGCTTGGCTTTCAAGGCCGAGGAATATAAGTTCGACGTCACGATGACGATAGTCACTGCCACAGGTATCGTGATACCATACGAAAAGAAAAACATCTCTGCTGCAAAGTTACTTGGAAACAAACTTGGCACAAAACCTACAACAAATGACTCTGGGCAATGATGCTCATGTGTCAAACCCATATATAGCAAAAACGGCAATTTACAGTGCAAACAACTGTAAATTGCCGTTTTGTTCGTATTATATAAGTTGGTGTTCATGACAATCGTTATTGCCAGATCGGTTCCATTTCCCAACCCTTAGGGAATCCCATAGCTGCAAGATCGATCTCTGGGAAGTCAACGAATAGCCAACGGAGTTTTGCGAGCATGTCGTTATTGGGACTTACAACATCTAACAAGTATTTGATGATGCAAATGTCATGATAGACCTTTAGAGGATCAGTTGGCAGAGTTATCCATGGTCGAGTCATGCGATTTGGGATTCTTGTAAGGTTCTGAGAATGGAGTGGGTGTTGTTGCCATGAGTTATATGTATAAAAAAACGACCCGCACATTTGAGCATCGTTGAGAGGCTTGGCGGGTTCTGGTGGTGCAAAGGTACGAATAAAATTTCGTTTGTACAAACTTTGGAGTGAAAAATGTTAGTTTTTGAGGGGATTTTGTACTTCTGGGTGGGCAAATGTGGGGAAAAATGAGTTTTTTTGAGGTTAAGTTTATGATTTTCGGATAATTTCCACTAACTTTGCAGCCGCAAAGTATCCTGTTTTGAGACAGGAATGCTGAAAGAAGTGGTTTAATAACTACAAAGACTACAAATTATGCTTTATACATCTCCTACTCTTCCCCCGCAGGGAGGGGAGTAGATAGAATACATTTTTAGTTTACATAAAATCTATTAGGGGGTAATTGATTTACCTCCTTTTTTTTCACATCATACTTCAGTTTCTCAAAAATCTTCGTTTTATGATGTCAACTTTTATGCTTTATAGCAGATAATGTTGTAAAAATAAGGGCGGAACTATTAGAAATTTAGCATTTCTTTTGGTGGTTAATAAAATTTTTTCTACATTTGCAGCGTCTTTCCACGCCGTACTCTTGTCTTTAGAGTTCTGGGTGGGAGGGCAGACATATTGGAAAAGCGTATATTGACGCTTGGTTTTAGTGCTCTGAAACTTCGAACACTTCATCGTACTATCAAAAACCATGCAACGATACGCTCATGGGTATGCTATGTATTAGCATTGCATTTGGCCGAGAAGGTCAGATGCAGTGTGCGTAATAGTTATACGGCGTGGGTCTTCGTTGCTTGTTTCGATGGTACAGGCAGTTCGAAGGCCACAGAGCGCGGAACAAGTAACAAAAGGTTCCACGCTTTTTTTGTGTAGTTACCACTGGATAGGAGCCACCAGTATAAATTTCAAACCTACGAAATAATTCATCAAAAACATATTTCTATGAAAAAAGTATTACTTTTATTTTTATCCCTGACAAGTTGTTTAGGGATTTATGCCCAGGGCACTTTGGAATCTACAGGTACATTGGAGGTTTCTATTTCTGCCTCTCTACAACCTGGAGCAGAAAGCAATGATGAAGGTTGGTTTACAATTGCTTTGAAGGCTCCAGATGAAGACAAGTTATACACCGCATATCAGATGGATATTTTCTTGCCGGCAGGTGTAGTTTTTAATACTTCAATAGATAAAGTTTGTGATATTTATTTTGAAGAATGTCCTATTTATCCATATACTACAAGCGGACGTGGCGGAACTAAATCTTGGCCACATTCATTGACGTACAATATAAAGTCAGACAATCACGTACAGCTATTGGTAAAATCAGATGGAAATGATGCATTCAAGAGAAATGAAGGCGATCTTTTCGATGTCTATGTTCAGGCCACACCTTACGCAAAGCCAGGTGATTTCCAGGTTACAATAAAGGATATTAAGTTCGTATCTCCTGACGAGACAAAGTATCTTTATCAGGATCAGGTTCTCACTGCAGGAACGATTTCACCCGAGACTTCTGTGCTTGTAAGGGTAACTGCCGCTAATAAGTTCAGCACTGCCATCTTCCCATTCTCTTGCGCTGTGCCCGAAGGTCTTGAGGTTTATTCAACCGATGGCTCAGATGCAGAATATATCAGTCTTACAAAGCAAGAGAGCATCACTGCCTTTACACCTTATATATTATATAGTGAGAATGGCGTAGATGTCACACTCGATGGTACAATTGATGCCGTCAGCTATCCTGCCGGCACTTTCGTTTCTGATGGATGCATCACTGGCGTGCTCGTCGATACTCAAGTATCTGCTGGTTATGTCATGCAGAACAAAGGCTCTGGTCCAATGTTCTATATGATAGGAAGCACTCCATTCACAATCCCTGCTGGCAAGTGCTATGCTGAACCTACTCCTGCCAATGCTCCTGCTCTTAATTTCCGTTTTGAAAATGATGAAACAGGCATTCAATCTGTCTCTGGTTCGAACAACCAGAAACATTCAACTATCTATGACCTTCAGGGCAATCGAGTCCTCACCCCACAATCTGGCCACATCTATGTAATCAATGGACAGAAAGTCATTAAAAGATAATTAATCAAAAACACAATATTATGAAGAAGATATTAACCCTGTTGAGTCTGTTCGCGGTAGCAGTCTGCACATTCGCTCAGACATTTACGATAGATGACTTGACGTATGCTGTGCTTTCAGAAGAAGATAAAACTGCGCAAGTTGTAAATGGTCAGAATGCTACTGGTGATGTAGTTGTGCCAGAAACTGTGACGTATGAAGAAGTTACTTATAGTGTGCCAGAAATTAGCTATGGAGCTTTTCAAAGTAATAGTAATATTACTTCTATTGCTGCACCTTCGATAATTACCATAAATGATTATGCATTTGAAGGTTGTACCTCTTTGACATCTTTCAGATTTCCTAACGTTGCTAATATACGCTATGGCGTATTCCAAGGCTGTGGTGCCATCGAGGAGGCTATTTTGCCAAAGGTGGAAACTATTGGCGGATGGGCATTTGTTGGACAATATTCAGAGGAGGACTGGCAATATCATTCTGCATTAAAGCGTTTGGATTTGTCTTCTGTAAAAACAATTGAGAGTGGTGCTTTCTACCATTGTTCCGATATCAGCTCTCTACGCATTGGCAGCGTAGATCAGTGGTGCCAGGTGAACTTTGGAGACGGTAATGCAAATCCTCTGCAGGAAACATTTCAGGCAGTTACACTCTATGTCGGTGATTCAGAAACTCCGGCAAAAGATCTTGTAGCAGCAAGCACTTTGACAGAGATACCAAGTTATGCTTTCTGTCGAGTTTCTAATATTGAAAGTTTTTCTGCACCTGCTGCAATCAACATAGGAAGTTCTGCATTCAGGGGAAGTGCGCTTACATCAGTTAATCTGCCAGCAGCTACTACCATTGGTTCTTATGCATTCCAAGGCTGTGAATCTTTGGAAGAGGCAATCATGCCAAAGGTTGAGACAATTGGTCAGGGGTCTTTTAGCAGAAGTGCAATTACGTCCGTGAATCTTCCAGCCGCAACAACTATTGGTAGTGATGCATTCCAAGGCTGTGAATCTTCGGAGGAGGCAATCATGCCAAAGGTTGAGACAATTGGTCAGGGGTCTTTTAGTAGAAGTGCAATTACGTCCGTGAATCTTCCAGCTGCGACATCTATTGGTGATGCAGCATTCGCAAGTTGTACTTCATTAGCGTCGATTAATCTTCCAGCCGCAACAACTATTGGTAGTGGTGCATTCCAAGGCTGTGAATCTTTGGAGGAGGCAATCATGCCAAAGGTGGAGACAATCGGCAACTGGGCTTTCGGATATTTAAGTTATTATGATGAGAACGGCAACTATGTTCAACGTAATTGCAAGTCCTTAAAGCGTTTAGATTTGTCTTCCGTAAAGTCGATTGAATTTAATGCTTTCGAACAGTGCTCCAACATCAGCTCTCTACGTATTGGTAGCGTGGATCAGTGGTGCCAGGTGAACTTTGGAGACGGTAATGCAAATCCTCTGCAGCAGACATCCCAGGCAGTTACACTATATGTGGGTGATTCAGAAACTCCTGCAAAGGATCTTGTCGCATCAAACGCTTTGACAGAAATTCCCAACTATGCTTTCTACAGGATTTCCGATATAGAAAGTTTCTCTGCACCTGCCGCCACATCTATTGGTGATGCAGCATTCGCAAGTTGTACTTCATTGACTTCAATTGATTTCCCTGTTGCAACAAACATTGGAAGTTCTGCTTTCAGTGGCACAGCACTTACTTCCGTCTA
>JAGHUA010000064.1 GCA_018065085.1 Candidatus Liminaster caballi
CGGTTCATGTCGAGGTCAAAAGCCGGCACGCCTCGCTGCATAGAGTCGATGCCAAGCGGGTTGAGGGCAGGGTAGATGTCAACCGTGCCCGATAAGTGTCCAATATTCTCGCGCACCATTTTGGCAATGAGATAGCACACGTATTGGCCTTCAAGTTCGTCGCCATGAGTGCCTGTGACAATGCAGATGCGAGGACCCTGTCCGTGCGACAGGTGGTTCTTCACGATGCGGAATTCCTCATCCACAGGCATTTCGAGCGATGTTACGTTCTGTATCATTATTCTTTGTCTTTCGTTGCTTTATGTCGATTTCTGTGTGTCAATAGATGATGTTGGGCGAGAGCTGGCACATCACCGTCTGCCTTTCGGTGGTCCATGAGTAGAAGCGTCCGCGGTTGGTGGGGCAGTCGTTGGCATCGCGTCCGTGTGCAATCTTCACATATCCCCATTCGGGCATGGTGTTGTGCGTAGGGTCAAATGCCAGCCACACGTTGCCGTCCGACACCTCGACCCATGCGTGGGTCTGTCCTGTGCCGGCAATGATGCCGTTGACGTATCTTGCGTATATTCCTGCGGCGCGGCATAGTGCTATCATCAGGTGGGCGTAGTCCTGGCAGACTCCGCGTGGGTCTTCATACACTTCGATGGCCGAAGTCTCGGTCGTTGTGAGGCATGGAGTATAGGTCATGTGCTTATTGACCATCCGCATGATGTTTCTTGCCGAGTCGAAGACCGAACCGTCTTTCTTCTTATTGAGAGCCGCTGCCGACATCTCATCATTCCATGCCGTCAGTCGGGTGGGGGCGATGTAATATGGCTCGGGCGACTCATGTATGGCGTATGGCAAGAGCTGGTTTACAGTCCCCTCGGACGTCACCGTAAACGACGAGTGTCCCTGACTTATCGTTCCCCATTGCACGGCATTGCCCAGTCCGTCGGTAGCCCTGCTGACAAGGCATGACGGACGTATCTCCAGACAATCGTCGGTCACTTTCTGAAACTCGTTGGTGCAGGGAATTGCACGCAGTTTGAAGAAGTGCCATGTCACCTCTGGCGAGAAACTCGATTCTGTGGTATAACTGTATCTGTAGATCATCACACCACAACCAGGCAGTTCAGGTAGTTGAGCATCTTGTCCTTGTATTCAGGATCATACTTCTCGTATGCCTCCTTGTCCACCACCATAGCTCTCAGTTTGGCAATAATCACTTTGTCAACCAGCGCCGGTTCGTCCTCGATGAATTTCTCAAGCACGCCCATTGCTTCCTCTATGCGATAATGCTTGTAGTCGAAGCGGATGTTCATATCGATATGTTCAATCATCTTGCCCAGCATCAGGAAGGTGCGTGCACGGCCATACACTCTTTCCTGAATCGACCCCCAGAATGCCAGCAGTGCATCTGTGATGGGCTGGAGGTTGGTGATGTTCGAGTCCTTCTGTATTGACTTGACCCTGATCAGGTCGCGGCACATCTCGATGTATGAGAATGACTCTGTTCGGATCTCGGTGCGCAGCACAATGGCATTGTCCATCATATATTCGATGATCGAACGCAGCGACGTCACTGTTTCCGGATTGTAGAGTTGGTCCATGATCTGATAAGAGGTGTCGAGCGAACCTTCGATATAGACATCCAGCTTCTTCAGGAAGTCGCTATATACGGGAGTTTCGCCCACAGGCACATCCAGCACCTCGTCGTATGCCTTGCGCATCAGGTGCAGAAACAGGTAGCCTCTCTCGGCATACCTACCCAGCCAGAACAGCCGGTTGCAAGTATTTGCAGATAGTATCATATTCTTTTTTCTTGATTTTTATTCCATTACCCAGGTGTCTTTGAAACCGCCGCCCTGGGATGAGTTGACTACGAACGAATTCGGGTTGCGGGAGAAACGCGTCAGGCCTGATTTCCAGACCTTTGTCTCCTTGCCGCTGATCACGAACGCGCGCAGGTCGCACTTTCTTGGCGATGGCTTGCCTGTCTCATCGATTATGTCGAGATCGATAAAGTCAACCACTTCCTGTGCAATCCATCGGCGAGGCTCCTTGATGATCAGCTGCTTCACCTCTTCCAGACGTTCAGGTGTCATATCCCTGCCGAACATCACTCCATAACCGCCGGCTTCAGCCACATCCTTAATGACGAGCTTGGACACATTATTTATAATATAGTCGAAATCCTCTTTGAAGAACGGAAGGTAGGTCGGGGCATTGTGCAGGATAGGTTCTTCGTTAAGATAGTATTTCACCATCTTAGGCACGAAGTAATAGATGCCCTTGTCATCGGCCACGCCGTTGCCCAAAGCATTGATCACGCCCACGTTGCCGGCTCTGTAAGCCTCCATGAGGTTAGGCACACCTAACAGCGAGCTTGGTTCGAATGCCAGAGGGTCGAGATATTCGTCGCTCACCCTTCGGTAGATTGCGCCCACACGTTCCTTCTGGTTGTAGAGGCCCACGTAATAGACGATGCCGTTCTCCACCACCATGTCGCCGGGGAAAGCCAGCGTGGCACCTGTCTGTTCGGCCAGATATGAGTGTTCGAAGAATGCCGAATTGTATCGGCCGGGAGTCAGGATCACGTTGATGCCACGTCCGTCGTTGATATAGTCCATCATCTCGCGCAGCATGTCGCCGTAGTTGCGGTTGTCGGCTATCAGGTTGTCACGGAAAGTCTGTGGGGCGGCCTTACGCGTCACCTTTCGTGCAATCATTGGATACGAAGCGCCCGATGGTATTCTGAGGTTGTCCTCCAGGATCAGCCAACGTCCGTCCTTGGCCTGTACGAGGTCGATGCCTGCAATGTGGGCATAGATGTTATGTGTTGGGGTAATGCCTTCGCATTCGGGCATGTATCCCTTGCTTTCGTATGTAAATTCCTTAGGCACGACACCGTCAGCCACGATCTTTTTATCGTGGTAAATGTCATATAGAAACATATTGAGAGCCTTTACTCTCTGTATGAGGCCTTTTTCAAGCATGGCCCATTCGTCGGCAGGAATCTGTCGGGGTATGGCATCAAATGGGAACAGCTGTTCGTTGAAAACACCATTCTTATATACACCGAAGCGTACGCCGAAACGCTCCATCCACTGGTTGACTGAGTCACGAGCCTTTAATAGATCTTCCATAATGACGCAATATTGCTTGTTAGATTGTCTTTTTGTTTTGTTTTGTGGCGCAAATATAGATATTTGTTTTCTGATGAGCAAATATTATGTCATAAATCTTTTAAAATAAACACAAACATGGAAATATGTTAACTATTTGACTTCTTTTGCAACTTATTGTTGCCAAAAAACGCTGTTATGACATCTTCCAGCCATTCATGATTCGCTCTTTCCGGTCTGTGTTCAGTCTGGCGATGACTGCTGACGGCGCATAGCTATACCTTTTTATTATTACGCGCGTGCGAGAGGGGGTGGCTCTTGTCCAGAAGCATCATGAGACGTTTGATGGGAGATTTGTCGCTGATAAAATGCACAAAAGGTAACAATTCCTTCGGTTTGGATCTTTTTTTTATCTTTAATTTGCGATTTTCTTTGGCCAAACGTGTGAATATTGAAATATTGTGAGTATATTTGCCGGGCAGATAGGCCATGTCGGCATAATCCTCCAACAGACCGGCCTATAAAAATGATAAACCGTTATTTCATGAGATTTCTTTTTGCAATACTTTTGTCTATGAGTCTTGTTTCAGCATTCGGGTCTGACACTCTTTCGTACACTCAGGTCAAGATCTGGCCTGATGGCAATTATCCTCAGGTCAACGGACATGAGTCTGAGCCTACTCAACCCAAGTGGGTCGGTGATCCGTTTATGGATATCTATCTTGCCGATCCGTCAAACAACAATCACCGTATGGTAGTGTGTCTGCCGGGTGGCGGTTACTCTCATCTGGCGCGTGCCCACGAGGGCAATGACTGGGCTCCGTTCTTCGTCGGCCTTGGCTATAACTTTGTGGTGCTTAACTATCGTATGCCATACGGCAATCATCTCATTCCGCAGAGCGATGTCTATGAGGCAATGCGTTACTTGCGTGCCCATGCCGATCAGTTAGGCATCGACCCTCAGGCCATTGGCATCATGGGTCATTCAGCAGGCGGACATCTCGCAACAACCGTAGCAACGCATGCTCCGAAGGAAGCCCGTCCGAATTTCCAGATTCTGCTTTACCCAGTCGTAACCATGGACGAGTCGCTGACTCATCGCGGTTCGCGTGAGAATCTCATTGGCAAGGAGCCGCTCCCTGGTTTGGCATATCTGTTCAGCAACGAGAATCAGGTCGATGACCTCACGCCTCCTGCAATCCTTCTCCTTGCCGACGATGACAAGGCCGTGCCGTCGCCCAACAGCGTGAACTATTATCTCGCCCTCAAACAGCATGGCATCCCTGCCACGATGCATATTTATCCGTCGGGCGGACATGGATTCGGCAGCCGAGAGTCGTATATTTATCATAAGTCGGTCATCGCAGACCTTACATCTTGGCTCGAACAGCTTAAACCTGTGGCTCAATAAGGCGCGAAATCTGCGAATATGTAAGGCGTAGATTTCAAAATATGTAGGTTTTGTGTGCTTTTTTGACAAAGCGCCTTGATTTTTGCTAAGAAAATTTGGTAGATAAAATAATTATGTCTATCTTTGCACCCGCTAAAGAGGAGAACAGTCGTTCTGATCGGAAGCATGAGCTCCAATAGCTCAGTTGGTTAGAGCACATGACTGTTAATCATGGGGTCGTTGGTTCAAGCCCATCTTGGAGCGCTTTTGCCTCTTTAGCTCAGTTGGCCA
>JAGHUA010000056.1 GCA_018065085.1 Candidatus Liminaster caballi
ATGTTTCGCTGCTCGCTCAATATGCAAACTCCGCACTTAGTCACTTTCCGACCGTCTGCCTCGTATGGAATAGCATAGCCCTTGCTGTCAATCTGAGCCAAAGCATTTTCGACAGAGTCATCTACCTTCAGTTCGAGCACAAAGATGTCTGTCTTGGTCTTGATTACCACATCGGCACGACCCAGGATGCTCTTGACCTCGGTATCAACCTTGCTATTGAGCATAGAGAAGATGACATAGATAAGCAGCTTATAGAATGCCTCACGCTTCTTCTTGGCCATCCATTCTTTCTTCGTGATAATGTCATAAGGAAGGCTGGCAATGTAGGAACGGAGCTGAATCAATGCCTCAGACAGATCTCCGCGTTTGAGAGCGCGGGACATGGCAAGAACGATGGCATCTCGCTCTAGGTTGTCAGCGTCAAGCAAATAATTGGATAATCCAGATACCATTCCTTGACGAACCTCATAGTTAGGGAAGTGAAGATTATACACTTCATCTTCCTTGTTATAGCTTTGGATAGTCAGATAACCACTCTGGTAAAGCAAAGGTATCGGAGTTTCCGCAGATTCGCATGGAGTATTGAAAGCACCAAGTGACAGTTCTGCCCCATCAAAATCCAACGGATTGAATTCCGGGTGATGCTGAAGATGTTCGATTAGTGACTTAGTTGTGCCAGATTCGAACCAATATTGCGTAGTCTTCTTATCATTGAGAGCACGAAGCAAGCTGAAAGGAGCATAGACATCCTTGCTATTCTCCGAGAAATGATAACCATCGTAATTCTTCTTCAACAAAGCGTATGCTTCATCGACTGTTATCTTCAGATTTTGAGCATATTCCTCCACGCAAGGACGCAGGGTTGTGTCAAGTTCTTCCTGTGTGATGCCACACAATCCGGAATATTCGTCAAGCATTGAAATCTGATAGAGATTATTCAACTCTGAGAAGATACTGAGCTGTGAGAACTTCGTAACACCCGTGATGAATACGAAACGGAGATATTCGCCTTCATCCTTCAGCACCTGATAGAACTCACGAAGCATAGAGCGCATCGCATCTAGCTGATCCTGGTCATACATCAGACGCATGATAGGAGAGTCATATTCGTCGAGGATGACTACGACTTTCTCACGTGACTGTTCGGCGGCATTGTGAATCAGATTACGGAAACGATCACCGGGAGTTATCGAAAGAGGATCTTTTCCATAAATTTTCTCATATCCTCTAATCAGACTTTCCAATTTCGTCTGAGCATCACTTACTGAGAGGTTTTTCAATCCGCTCATTGTGAAGTGCAGTACAGGATGCTTCTTCCACTGCTTTTCCAGCTCCATCACCTTCAGACCTTCAAACAGTTCCTTCTGTCCCTGAAAGTAGGCCTTGAAGGTGTTGCAAAGCAGAGACTTGCCAAAACGGCGAGGACGAGCCAGGAAGACATAGGAATATCTGTCGGCAAGATCATACATCATGTCCGTCTTGTCAACGTATAGCATGCCTTGTTCTCTTATCTTTTGGAACTGGTCTGTGTCAACGGGGTATCTGAATCTGCTCATTTTTATCTGCTTTTTGGTGGTATTCAATGTCCTTTTGCCGAACCTGTCGGACGATGAAGCGCCCTTGGGCGCAAAGGTAAAGATTTTTCTTCAAACAGCAATCATTTTCATCCTTTTTTATTCAATCTTTAACATATTTTCGGGTGAAATAACGATCTGAACCAAGCAAAAACACTTCCAAGAAGTTGGGAAGACCAAAAAATCTTTCGTTTGCATTTCCTAAGAGTTGGGAAGTCCCAAACAAACTTTCGTTAGCATTTCCTAAGAGTTGGGAAGTCCAAAACAAACTTTCGTTTGGATTTCCTAAGACTTGGGAAATCCTCAGAACATTTTTTATAGTATTTCCAGAAAGCTGGAAGTCAGAAGTGCTTGATTTTTTTATTGCTCGTGAAGCCCGTGAAGCAAGATTGTTTTCGCTTCGGCACCTTTGCGGATGATGTAAGGACGGTTGTGATGCAAATCGGTAACCCTGCGACCATAGAGATCGAAAATCTGAGATGCGCTGGTATCTGCATCCTCGGCAAGAGGGCTGACGCAACCTGTTTCGGTCTTTGGGTAGGAGAGGTGAGCAGTCAGAGCCAGTGAGACAGGTTCGTCAACGTTCCAGAACCAAGTGTATGTGCCAAGCGGATTATAGTTGGCATCCTCGTCCTCAAGCAGATGATAGACCGTTGAACGGTCGCTAAGATTGCGACGTGCGCAAAGCACGGCCACATCATCGTTGCCGCCAGCGTTAGGGAATCCATCAATGCAGACGAAGAACTCGCCTTCGAGCTCGACAGGAGCGCTGAATGCAAAATGTGTCGGCACGTTCTTGCCCGACTCGTGTTTCAGTTCAGAGACCTTCAGCTTGCTTTCGGCAATGCTTACGCCCGGCATGCCATCGGCATCAGGCAGACAGATGCTGACCTTGATCTCGGCGTTGCGGTTGCTGGCTGTGGTCGATGCGAAATACACGCTCACGGTGTCAATCGAGGCCTTGTCCAACGGTGCGTCGAAATGTTCGGCAAATGCAGCCATGCCCAGCCAGTTGGATCCGGCATAGCTGCCGTACCAGCCGAGTTCGATCTTCGTCAGCGTTTCGCTTTCCTCTGGCTCCACGTTCCAGACATCGGCAGCGCCGCCAGCCTTGATGACGTTTTCAAGTGTCAGAGTGTCTGACAGTTCGCCGCTCTTCACTTCGAGCGACACGCCGTACAGGCCTTCTTCGCTGTAAGTCACGGTTGGATTCTGTTCGTTGCTCGATGCAATGTCTGCGCCCTCGAATGTCCACATCCAAGCCTCAGGATCGCCCACCGATGCGTCGCGGAAAATGACAGGCTTGCCCGTCGGAACCAGAGCTCCGCCTTCGTGAGTGAAGTAAGAACCATCGGGCATACCGATGCGAGCCGTGAGTTCGTCGCTGATCACATAATCGGCGGTCAGCACACATCCGATGTTATTGTAATCAACGGCACAGCAGCGCAGGGTGCATGAATGGTCGATGGTGATCGTTGCCACACGTCCGGCCTTGATGGTCGGTTCGTCAACAAGTTCGATGCTGTCGTTGGCTGTAGTGCTATACCAGATGGCCTTGCAGAGATCGCTCTCGCTCTTGATCACCACGGAAACAGGCTTGCTGTATCGTCCGCCAGGAACATTGACCGTAGGGGCTTCGATCACAGGTTTGGCCACAACAACGAGCTGGTAGCTCGCGGTGTCGGGCAGATAGCGGTCGTTGCCTGCAAAAGTGGCTGTGACGGTGGTCTCACCAGCCTTGCCGGTGGTGAAGATGTTGCCGTTGTTGCCAATCACGGCAATGCTCTCGTCGGCAGCCTTGTAGGTGATAGGCGACACGTTGTATGGGTTGGTCAGATAGTTGGCAAAGGCATCGTCGCCGGCTTCGAGGGTCACGGTCTGGGTGCCGTAGCTGAGTTCAGGCGAAACGCGTTCCACCTCAGGCGTCGATACGCCCTCGCCGTCGTAAACGATGGTCAGACTGCGGAAGTAGATAGGGCCGGTAGTCTCGGATGTCTGATCCATGGTGATGCAGATCAGACCTTCCTCGTCGGCAGCAGGAACGAAACAGTATTTAGCCCATGCGGTGTCGAGCTGAGCTGTCGCCGACTCCTCATGAGTGTAGTCGATGCTGTTGACACTCACGGCGATGGTAACATCAGTGTCAACCTTCTTCTTGGCCTCGACCTGAACCTCCTTGACCTTGCCCATGAGCTTGTCGGTGGTCAGGGTAGCGTGCTTGACAGGACTTTTGGCCGAACCGAAATACTGTCCAGCCGACGCGGTGTAGGCAGTGACCGAAGTATTGCTCTGGAACGTCCACTCCAAGCCGTTGAGAGTCTCGGTCTGGATGGTGTCGGTGTTGCTCGAAATGTGGTAGAAACCTTCGCCGCCGCTCGAACGTGAGGTGTCCCATGCGAAAGTCCATTGTCCAACCTCGGCTTTGGCGGCAGACGTACAGAGCATCGCCAATGTGCTAACGATAAAGAATGCGTGTTTCATATTGAGTGTCTATTTTATGTCGTGAATGAGTCTGTGTGCTATTGAACCCGGCTGCGGACTGGCAGGACAGCTGTCACGGTCGAACCATCGGGCATCGGCTAGTTCGTCGGTCTGCAGATGTATGTCGCCAGCCTTATATTCGGCAGTGAAACCGAGCATGAGCTGCGAAGGGAAAGGCCAGCTCTGGCTTCCGAAATAACGGATATTCTGCACCTCAAGTCCGGTCTCCTCCCTAATCTCGCGTCGCACTGCCTGTTCGGCTGTCTCGCCAGCCTCCATAAAGCCGGCGATGCATGCATAGATGTCCTGATTGCGCTGCACATGCTTGGCGAGTAGAATCTTGCCGTCGGCACGCGACACCACAACGATGATGCAGGGCTCGATGCGCGGAAAGACAAGGTTGCCACAGTGCGGACACAGGCGGGCGGTGAGCGTAGGGTGATTGTCGAACGCATGTCCGCACCGTCCGCAGAACTTCGTGTTGGCGCGCCACTCGATGAGGGCCTTGGCACGGGCAAGGTGGAAACATCCGTCAGTGCCAAGCTGGGCAAAAGCCTCGCGGATGTTGCGCCATTCATAGCCGTCGGGCAACTGGACGTCGGCATTGCCCATGGCAACGACCTCAATGCCGTTGGCCGTCTCGGTAAAGCGATCGGTCACATCGCACTGAGCCTCCAGAAGAGAAAGACAGTCGGCAGATAGCGGCGCACCATCAGAGCGTACCACCATCTGCCGGTCTATGAGAGCAAAATATTCCATTTTGATGCAGTCAGAATCGGGGATTAAAGACCCCAAAGATTGTTGTCAACCTTCGACTCGACGCTGTCCTCGATGTCATCAGGAAGGTTGTGGAAGAAGTCGATGCCTGTGAGAGCCTCAAGGGCATCGATCGACATGGCATGTTCGCGACGATCCTTGGCAATGTCAAGAGTAGATTCGTACTTATGATCGACAAGGAAGCCGATAGCATCATACCTGCCGCTGTTGACACGCAGCAAGGCGATGAAATACTGGTTAGGCACAGCCAGCTTGTACGAACCTGAAGTGATGTTCTGGCACTCGCCGAAGCGGATTGTGCCGCCCTTGACAACGTAGAGCGTGTCGGCAAAGTTCTTCTTATAGGCCATGTCGCGCACATAGCTCTCGTAGTTGGGCCAGTAGTTGGAGTTGAAATCGCCATCCATTGGCGACATGTTGGTCATATAGAACGTCTGGTCATTGGCCTCGCGGCTGCAACGGCGGTCTTCGGATGCTACGATATGGCCATGCTGGTAGCCACGGAATGAGAGATCGTCTGGCAGCGACGATGAACAGTCAGGGTCTTTTGGATACTGCGGCTTGATGCTGTAATCCTTGCGCTTGACGCCCGACTTGTTCCTGTAACGGTTGTCAAAGCGATAGGCAACCCAGCGCGAGTGATGGAGCGTGGCATCATATTCGACACAGTAGTTCATCAGCATATTGCCATCGACCTCGCACTTGTGGCTGACAAAAATGCCGTTGCCCGGAGCCGGAAGCTCGATGCGCAACAGGGTCTGATCCTTAGTCTCCTTGTCGTCTGAGGTTTGTGTCTCGGTTGGCAACAGTCCGCCGAGACCGTCATCGGTGTTGTCGCAAGCGGTGATAGCCGAAATAGCTATCACCACCAGCGAAAGGATATATTTGAGATTTCTCTTCATCTATTATTTCTTGATAAGAGAATAATCGTCGATGAGCATGTTGCCGCAGTTCTTAGGATTCATGACGACAGGGCAGATCTGCTGAGCGGCATCGAGGGTGAACTCGTATGTGACGAGAGTCCAGTCGCTCTCGGTGATTGTGGCATATTCACCATACTTGTAGCCGTTGCTGTTGATTGTGCCATCGGCATTGAATGTGGCATAGCCAGGACGGCACTGAGCGCCGAACTCGCTTGTTGCGCCGCCGAGAGACTTAACATAGAAGGTCACAACGTATGTGCCGGCATCGAATGTTGTCTCCTTATAGGCAAGACGGCAGTTTGAAGCCTTGCCATTGACCTGCACGCTGAAGCTGCCGCCGTGAGCGTCTGTCGATTGGGCAAGTGTGGCATTGCCAGCAGAAGAAGCAGTCTTCCAGTTGGTTGGTACGTTGCCGTCCCAAGCCTCGAAGTCACCGTTCACGATGAGGTTCTCGCCCGATGGAGTTGGGTCAGGATTCGGGTTCGGATTAGGATTTGGATCTGGGTTTGGATCTGGATTTGGGTTGGCAGAGATGTGGCTGACGTACTTAGCGTCCTTGATCTCAGCCTTGCCGTTATAGTCAACGTACTTGCCTGTCAGAGTGAGGGTGTCGCCCTCCTTGATGCCGAGGCTTGCAAACTGCTTAGAGGCGCCATCCTTGGTGAGAAGACCGTAGATATAGATAGAAGCTCCATCCTCCTCAAGGTCGAAGTTACCGTAGGTGGTGTTGGCAATGTTCTTGACAGTGCCGGTGAGCTCGTATGTCGTCTCAGTGTCCTGCTTCTGGAGGAACTCGGCAATGCTGATGTGGTCGATGTTCGATGGATCTGGATCAGGATTGACGTTGCCGCCCTTCTTGTGGCTTACGTATGTGGCAGGGTTGATCTCGTCTTTGACGTTGCCGTTCTTGTCGGTGTAAGGGAGATATACGCCACGCACGGTAACGGTGTCACCCTCGGTGAGATTGAGAGCATCGAACGAAACCTTCTCGCCCTTGTCATCGACCATCTTGTAGATATAAACCTTAGCGTCGCCATCCACGAGGTCGAGGCTTGCATAGTTGGCATTGAGGCCCTTGGCAATACCGGTGATCTCGTAGGCAGTGTCTGTGTCCTTACGAGAGAGGAACTCGGCAAGAGAGATAACCTCGAACTCGGTCTGCTCTGGCTTAGAGGTCAGGCCGTTGAGCGAGTAGATGTAGCTGCTGGCAATCTGCTGCTTCTTGTTGTAGAGAGTGAGCTGGCCGAAAACGACTACCTCATCGCCCTCCTTGAGAGCAGTTGTGCTTGTGAACTTCTCGTTGTTGAGGCCATAGCCACGATAGATCTCGATGTCGTTGGTGCCATCGGTGATTACGTAAGTGGCATTGCCATACTGAGTCTCGATGTTTGGCTCGCCCTTGATGGTGCCCTTGACGTAAACCTTGGTGGCAAGGCTCTCGCCAGCCTCGATAAGCTCGAAGGCCTTGGTCACGGTGTAGGCCGACTCAGGAGTGTTGCTGATGTCAGCACCTGCAGGACGCTGGTCAAGGTCGCCATCGACGAGGGCAAAGTCCTCAAGCTCCCATGTAGAAGAGTTGTCGGCAGGAGAAGTGAACCAGAATGCCACGCGTACGCCCTCCACGTTGACAAACTCAGCAGGGAAGGCAAGGGCAATCTCGCGGTCGAAGGTCCAGAGGGTAGAGCTGTTAGACTCGAACTGGAATGGCAGTTCAACCCACTGTGTGGAAACTGTGTCGGCAGCAAGTGCCTTGGTCACATAGACCTTGTGATTGTCGAGGAGCTTGGTGCCGTAGTTGATGACATACTTGCAGGTGAAGTAAGCCTTGCCAGACTCGGCCTTGGTGTCGATGGCAGGAGAGATGAGCCATGAGGTTGACTCGACGTAAGTCTTCTCGGCTGTGTAGCCAGTGGCCTTGGCGTAGGTCTTGCCAAGATCCCAGCCCTGACCCTTCTCTGTGTAAACCGAGAACTCGCCGAGATTAGCGGTCTTCCAACCGAGTTTTGCTACGTCGCCAACGAGGGCGCTTCCATCTTGTGTCTGGTCTGGATCGACAGGATCGAGATTGAACGGATTTTCAAGATCCTCGTCACATGAGGCAAGTGCCAGCATTGAGGCAACTGCCATGAACATAATTTTCTTCATTGTATTTCCTATTTAAATATATGTTACTTTATCTTGAAGTCGGCAGTGTCGCGGAGCTGAATCTGCCACTTGCTGTCGTATGAGTCGAAAGTCATGACGCCTGTGAGCTGAACCTCCTGGTCAACCGGCATGACGATGTGACTGACCTCAGTGCCCGAGCTTGTGCGTACGATCATCTTGGTGGTGTTGCCGCCTGCCGATGTGGTTGGAGCGAACTCGCGGTTCACAGCATAGCCGTCGTCCTGCTCCTCTTCGTTTGAGAGGGTCTTCACGCCGTCAGCCTCGGTGAACTTACCCTCGACTGTGACGAGGATAGGGAAGTTTTCGATTTTGCGGTTGACCGAAGCATGAAGCCATCTGTAGCCCGATTCGCCTGTGAGATCGACAGGCTGACACTCAGGAAGCGTTGGATCAGGAGCGCCGATGAGCTCGAAGTTCTTGCGGCACATGTCCAACGGAATAGGACCGAGGTTGTGGTTGTCGGCAGAGGTGAAGTATGGGTAGCCGATCTTAGGCGATTTGCCATAGACACCTACATACAGCCCCTTGAGGTTGATCTTGATTCGCTGACCGATGGCGAAATAAGGATAGAGACAGGTGTTCTTGATGCCCACCTGAATGCACTCATCCTTCGAGCCGTCGATCTTACGCACGTAGATGCTCTGATAGAGCGCACCGAAAGGACCGTCGTTGGAGCAGACAACGCCATCGAACACCAGATTGTCGGAGATGAGGAACTCCCAGTTGCTGGAATTGCGGCTGTATGTCGCACCCTTTTCAGAAACGCAGTATTTGCTCTTGAGTTCGCCGATGGTTGTGTTCACATCGCCCACCGACACCTTGCTGGTGATGGCAAAGTTGTCTGTGTTAGGATCTGCGATATCGTCCATGCACGATGTCAACGATAATGACAACATCAACGATAACGAAAGGAATTTATATATGGTTTTCATAATCGAAGCGATTTAGAATTTATAGTTGACATTGAGGAAGAAGTTGAATGCGTTGGCATAGTAGTACTTAGGGTTCTTAGAGAACTTGTAAGCCTTCTCGTTGCCAAGCGAACCGTCGGTGGCGTAGTAGTTGTCATCGCGGTTCTGTTCGTAGCCGCCTGTGCGCATATCGGTATTGTTGGTGAGGTTCTGCAATGTCAGGTTGATGCTCATCGAGCGGCTGTGATGCAGACGGATGAACTTGCCGATAGAGGCATCGAGCATGAAGCCGGCGTCGAACTTCTCCTGCTTAGGCGAAACGATGGTGGCGATGTTGCCCTTGTCGTCGAATACCACACCACCGTTCTCGCGGATGTCGCCGAGAATCTTGTCGGTGAGTGCTGCCTGCTTGTAGTTCTGCATCACGTTGGTGAGGCGACGATACTGCGAGAAGGCAAGATAGCCGCGATCGAAGAAGTTGGCATTGACCTCGAAGAACCAGCCGCTGACGTTGTAGTTTGCGCCGAAAGTGGCTGCTGAGAGCGGTGTGCCGCCTTCCTTCATGTCCTTGGCAGCCACAAGAAGCTGGCCATTATTGCCGGTTACCGGGTTCTCCCATGCGTTGACCTTCACATTGTCGGTCGAGTTCATACCCTCGGTGGCAAGCTCTGCGTATGGGTTGTTGGTGTATTTGGCATCGCCGTATGTGCCGATGGCGTGTACGGAGAGGGCTGAGGTAATCTGATAGTCGAGTGCAAGTTCCACGCCTGAATGCTGGCGGCTCACATTGCTCATGGTCAGATAGGTGAATGCCGAATATGCATCGTTGAAGAATGCAGTCTGCTCAACACCATTGTCGAACTTCACGTAATAGCCCGAAACCTTGCCGGAGAGATTGCCGAAGCGGAACTGCCAAGAAGCCTCGCCTGAGAGAATATTCTCAGCCTTGAGGTTCTGGACATAGCTGTTCTGGACACGTGGGGCAACAAATGCATTGCGTACAAGCGGAGCCTTCTGCTGAATGCCGCCTGCGACAGAGAGCACCTGGTTGGCCCATGGACGCCAGGCGAGCTTTGCCTTCAAGCCATAGCCAAGGAATGACTTGCGGTCAGACTTGCCGAATGAGTGGTCGGCGTACCAGCGGTTGTTATACTGCACGAGACCTGCTGTGTTTTCAGGATTGAGGACTTCAATCATGCCCTGACCGTTCTGCATCTTACCGTCGCGCTGCATGAGAGTCTCGTCAAGATGGGCAGCTACGTTGGCATTCCATGCACCCTTGTTGAAGCGGTACTGTGCCCAAAGCTGAGCATAATCGACTGTTGTCTCATACTCGTAGCCGAACTTGTCGTCAACGCCAATCTTGCGGTTAGGATGACGAAGGTCGCTCTGAGCCTGAACAGACTGCAGGCCGTAGTCGCCAGCGGCATATTTGTCAAGGTCGGTATAGGTAGATGCTCCGAGCAGGTCGGCCATGGTCTTGTAGTGGATGCCCTTTGTGTGGTTGAGCTGGATGCCGGCGCTGATCTTGTTGCTGGCATTGAGCGCTTTGTTGAGGGTCGATGACAAAGCCCAAACCATCTGGTCGTTGTGGCGGCGCTCCTGATAGTAGAGAGCCTCACCGCCCTGAGCCTCGTTCTGACGGTTCACATAGTACAGGCGATCCCAATCGACCTGACGTCCGGCCTTTGTTGACCAGCGCTCCTGAAGATTATTGTATGCGTTGATGAGGAAGGCGTTCTCAGGCTGGTAGATGTAGTGCTTGTCGTCCTTAGGATTGAGATAGGTGTCGGTGTCATAGACATTGAAGATGCTCGATGGCAGGTTCTTGTAGTAATCAGGACGAGGGTCGTATGCCTCGCCTGTCCAACCGAGAGCAGTGCTGCTGTACATGGCATATTTGAAACCGAGGTTGGTGACAAGGTCGGCCGAATCGTCGATCTTCCAGTCCCAAGTGAGAATGGCTGTCGGCTCGTAGTCGTTCACAACGCGGCTGTTGCGCTTCTTGCCGTTCTGGTAGCCCCAGTTAGGGTTGTAGTAGTGAGAGCCGGCGAGGAAGTAGGCCTCTTCGGTCGAAGCACCCTGCTGTGCGCGTTCGGTCGGAGCTCCGAAAGTGACGAGCGAGAGAGCATGAGCATCACCGATGCGCTTCTCGATGCTGAGAAGGTATGACACGGAGTTGTAGAACGTACCCTCGATGACGCCCTCTGTGGCGCCACGGTAGCCGACAGTGCCTGCAATGGCCCAACCGTTGCTCATCAGGCCTGTGGCGTAGGTGTACATGCCACGGTAGCGGTAGTTACGGTTGCAGGCCGAGAGCGTGATCTTCTGACCCTGGGCAAAACGAGAGGCGCGGAGGTTGGTGTTGTCACCGCCGCCGATGCCGGTAATGCCGAAGTTGTTGTTCTCGAACGCCGACGCGCCTTCCTTATTGCGGGTGGCATCGTTAAGGCCGCCGAGCAGACTGTAGTTGAAACGGCCGGTCTCAAGATCGTTGAACGCAAGACCGTTCAGATAGGAATTGCTGTACATGTTGTCGAGAGCACGGACGCGGAAACGCATTGCACTCCAAAGGTAACCGACCTCAGAGAGATAAGGGTCGCTGTTGCTGGCCGAGATGCTTGAGATGGTCTGTGCGGCATCCATGTCTTCATCGAGCTGAGACTCGGTGAAGGTGAAGTCGCTGGCATCGTCCTCTTCCTCGGCATACTGTCCGGCTGCGATTGCTGCCGAAAGCAACACGGTGTCTGGCTGCAGGACTTCCTGCGCCATCAGAGGCGATACGGAAAGCATGGCGCCAGCCAAGAGAGTTAAACCTGTTTTATTCATTGTTGTTGTTTTTTGTTATTATATTTGGGCACAAAGATATGAAAAACTGTCGAACAAACAAAGTTTTTTGCTCAATTTAGTGCATTTTATTTGCTTTGTTTGTACAAATGTCATATCTTTGCCCCGAAATAAACAGTATAATGTGCAGAAGGATATCATTGACTTCGCCTAAAAAACATAAGAAATGAAAAACTTTATCATTGCCATCGCCCTGCTGTTTGCTGCCATTTTGCCAGCCGAGGCAGGTAAGAAAAACAAGGCTCCACAACAGAACGCAGAGAAGAAGATTGCGGCATACGCCATCGGCTTCTACAATCTGGAAAACCTTTTCGACACCATACATGCCCAGGGTAAGAACGACTATGACTTCCTGCCCGACGGTTCGTATAAGTGGAACGGTTTCAAGTACCAGAATAAGTTGCACAATATGTCGCGCGTGCTCAGCGAACTCGGTACGGACAAGGTTAAGACTGGATGCTCTGTGATCGGCGTCAGCGAGGTTGAGAACCGTGCGGTGCTCGACGATCTGGTGAAGCAGCCGTCGCTCGTACAGAGAGGCTATAAGATTCTCCATGTCGAGAGTCCTGACCGTCGAGGCGTGGATTGTGGCCTGCTCTATAATCCTCGTTTCTTCACGCTCGAAGACTCACTCTACGTGCTTTATATCTATCCCGATCCATCGAATGGCGTGCCGGAAGGCAGCGTAGGCTTCAAGCAGGACGAGAATAATGATATCCATCCGACACCGCTTTATGGCGATACGACCCACATCACCCGTGGATTCCTTGTCGGCATCGGAACCCTGGCAGGTGAGCGTCTGGCAGTCATCGTCAACCACTGGCCTTCACGCGGCGCCGAGAGCATTGCCCGCGAACGTGCCGCAGCTCAGGTCTTTAAGCTCAAGGAGGCATTGCTCAGGAAATATCCAGGCATCAAGATTGTCATCATGGGCGACTTGAACGACGATCCTAACAACAAGTCGGTGATGAAGGAACTGAAGTGTTTGACCGAGCCTAATCAGGCAAAGTGGGATGAGCATAAACTCTATAATCCTTGGTATAACATGCTCTATAAGGTTGGCCAGGGCACATTGATGTATAATGGCAAATGGAACCTGTTTGACCAGATCATCGTGTCGGGCAATCTTATGAATGGCACAGACTATAAGACGCTGACCTTCCGTTCGAACGAAGTGTTCATGCGCGATTATCTTTTCCAGCAGGATGGCAAGTACAAGGGCTCTCCACTCCGTACCACAGCCGGCGGCACATGGCTCAATGGCTACTCTGACCACCTTCCAACCTGTATCTATCTTGTCAAGGAGCGCTGATAGCCTTTCGGAACAATGACTTGCGGAATCATCTATACGGCATTGAAGGCCGTGAGCGACACATTGAGCGGCAAAGCCAGTCTCTTTGTGATACTCACGGCCCTCGTTACATTCTTTTTCCCTGAACTCTTTGCGTGGGTGAGGGGCAATGTTCAGACAATAATCCTTGGCATCATAATGCTGACCATGGGACTTACGCTAACGCCTGCTGATTTCCGTCTGCTGGCCCGTCGTCCGTGGGATATCCTTGTGGGCACTGTGGCACAGTTCACGATCATGCCCGTAGTTGCGTTCAGTATCTCATATCTTTTCTCGCTCATTCCTGCGCTGGCTCCCTATTCCACGGCGCTGACCATCGGCATCGTGCTGGTGGGCTGCTGTCCGGGCGGAGTGTCGAGCAATATCATGTCGTTCCTCTGCAAGGGCGATGTGGCTTATTCCGTGGGCATGACCTGTGCCTCGACGCTTCTTGCTCCGGTGATGACACCGCTTCTTGTGCTGTGGCTGGCTGGTGCTAAGGTCGATGTGGATGCCATGGGAATGTTCCGTCAGATACTGATTGTCACCATCATTCCTATTGCCATCGGCTTTATGCTCAATATGTGGCTTGGACATAAGCCTGTGTTCCGTCAGATTCAGTCGTGCATGCCGGGACTGAGTGTGGCATGTCTTGCGTGTATCGTTGGCGGTGTTGTCACACAGGTTCATGATCCGTTGGTACAGAACGGACTCATGCTTTTTGTCTTTACCTTCTGCATGGTGTTCTGCCATAACCTGACCGGCTATGTGCTGGGCTATGCGGCTGGCCGCATCTTCGGATTCTCGACGGCCAAGAAACGCACGCTCAGCATCGAGGTGGGAATGCAGAATGCAGGTCTGGGTACAAACCTCGCTACGACATTCTTTGCTGCTACCAATCCAATAGCAGTTGTGCCATGTGCAATTTCTTGCGCATGGCACAGCATATCAGGAACTATACTCGCGAATTATTTTGCCTCGCGAAAAGAGTGACTTTGCAAACCTTATGGGCATCAGCCCTTGGTCACGATGTTGACGATCTTCTTAGGCACGAAGACGAACTTCATGATTTCCTTACCTTCAATCCAACGCTGGGCTTCCGGAGTGGCAAGCACAGCGGTCTTGACGTCGTCGGCTGAGGCATCGGCTGGCAGATCGATGGTGAAACGCATCTTGCCGCCAATCTGAACAGGATATTTCACTGTGCTCTCAACGAGATACTTCTCCTCGAACTTTGGCCACTTGGCGTCACACACGGTTGTGGTGTGACCAAGCTGATGCCAGAGTTCCTCGGCGATGTGTGGCGCAAACGGAGTGATGAGGACAACGAGCTGCTCAAGTATCTGACGGCTTGTGCACTTCTGCTGAGAGAGTTCGTTTACGGCAACCATGAATGCCGAGATGGCGGTATTGTATGAGAACTGCTCGATGTCGCCTGTCACCTTCTTGATGAGCTTGTGGAGCGACTTGAGATTGTCGGCTGTAGGTTCGGCATCGTTCACCTTGACAGCATCGCCCGACGGATCGTTGAACAGATTCCAGAATTTCTTGAGGAAACGGAATGCACCGTCGATGCCGGCTGTGTCCCAAGGCTTGGACTGCTCGATAGGACCGAGGAACATCTCGTAGATGCGCAATGTGTCGGCACCGTATTTCTCGCAGATGTCGTCAGGGTTAACCACGTTATACTTTGACTTCGACATCTTCTCGACAGCGGCAGTTGTGATGAACTTGCCGTCAGCGTTGCAGATTACCTCAGCCTCAGCAAACTCAGGACGCCACTTGCGGAATGCCTCAACGTTCATGTCGAGGTTCGATACGAAGTTGACATCGATGTGGATTGGATCGGTGGTCATGCCCTCATACTTGCCATCGGCATCGAGGAGGTCTGCGCTGACATATTTCTGTGTGCCGCTCACACGGGAAGCGAAACGTGAAGAACCCTGGATCATGCCCTGGTTGATGAGCTTCTTGAATGGCTCCTCGCTCTTCACTACGCCCATGTCCTTGAGGAACTTGTTCCAGAAACGAGAGTAGATGAGGTGTCCGGTGGCATGTTCTGAACCGCCAAGGTAGAGATCCACGTTGTCCCAATACTCGTTGGCTTCGGCCGATACGAGTGCCTTGTCGTTGTGAGGATCGGTGTAGCGTGTGTAATATGCTGACGAACCGGCGAAGCCTGGCATTGTGCAGAGTTCGAGAGGGAACACCTCCTTGTTGTCGATGAGAGACTTATCGACAACGGTGCTGGTCTTCTCGTTCCAAGCCCAGATGGCAGCGTTGCCGAGCGGCGGTTCGCCGGTGGCTGTCGGCTTGAACTTGCTGACCTCTGGCAACTGCAGAGGCAGACATTCCTCTGGCAGCGTGTAAGGCATACCATCCTTGTAATAGATTGGGAATGGCTCGCCCCAATAGCGCTGACGGCTGAAGATGGCATCACGCAGACGGTAGTTGACCTTCACGCGACCCAGTTTCTTCTCGGTCACATATTTCTTCATTGCTGCGATACTCTCCTTGACCTGAAGTCCGTTGAGGTTAATCTCAGCGTTGGCAGAATTCTTCATCACGCCTTCCTTGGCGTCGAACGAACCCTCGTTGAGGTCATAGTCGCCCTCGATGAGAGGGATGATAGGCAGGTTGAAGTGCTTGGCAAATGCCCAGTCACGGCTGTCATGCGCAGGAACGGCCATGATGGCACCTGTGCCGTATCCGGCCAGCACGTATTCGCTGACCCAGATAGGGATGTTCTCGCCAGTGATTGGATTGACGGCGTATGCACCGGTGAAGACGCCGGTAATCTCGCGTCCTGCCTGACGCTCACGCTCGGTCTTGCGCTTGCAGGCATCGAGATAGGCATCGACCTCGGCTTTCTTGTCGGAAGTGGTGACCATCTGGACGTACTTGCTCTCAGGGGCAAGAACCATGAAGGTAACACCGAACATTGTGTCGGCACGAGTGGTGAAAATGGTGAATTCAAGGTCGTCCTGAGTGGCAGGATTGTCGTTCTTCACAACCTTGAACTGAGCCTCCGTTCCCTCGCTTCGGCCAATCCAGTTGCGCTGTGTCTCCTTGATTGAGTCGCTCCAGTCGATAGTCTCAAGACCATCGAGCAGACGCTGGGCATAGGCCGATACGCGCAGACACCACTGACGCATGAGCTTCTGCTCGACAGGGAAACCGCCACGCTCGCTCACGCCGTTCACAACCTCGTCGTTGGCAAGAACTGTGCCGAGTTCAGGACACCAGTTCACCATTGTCTCGCCGAGATAGGCGATGCGGTAGTTCATCAGGGTCTGCTGCTTCTCCTTTTCGCTCATCTGCTTCCATTCGTCGGCAGTGAAGGTGAGTTCCTTGGTGCAGGCAGCGTCGAGACCGATTGAACCCTTCTCCTCAAAGCGTGCGATAAGCTTGCTGATAGGCTGGGCCGACTGGCACTTGTTGCAGTAGAAGGCATTGAACATCTGGCTGAATGCCCACTGAGTCCAATGATAGTAGCCAGGCTCGCATGTGCGTACCTCACGGTTCCAGTCGAAGCAGAAACCAATGCGGTCGAGCTGTTCGCGGTAGCGTGCGATGTTCTGGGTTGTGGTCTTCTCTGGATGTTGGCCTGTCTGGATGGCATACTGTTCGGCTGGCAGACCGTAGGCGTCATAGCCCATAGGGTGAAGCACGTTGAAACCGCACAGACGCTTGTAGCGACTGAAGATGTCACTGGCGATGTAGCCAAGAGGATGACCGACATGCAGACCTGCACCCGATGGGTAAGGGAACATGTCGAGCACGTAGTATTTCGGACGTGTGGCGTCGATCTCGACCTTGTAGGTCTTGTCGTCACGCCAGCGCTGTTGCCATTTAGGCTCGATGTCTCTGAAACTGTATTCCATATATATGTGTATTTACTGATTGCAAATGTAGTAAAAAATCGCGCAAATATAAATAAATAATGTGTAACTGCCAAACGAATTGCCAAAAATCTGCAAAAATCACATCTTGCGACGCAACAGTACATAGAGAATGACCGGTACGCCGAACAAAGGCGTTAGTGCATTGATGGGCAATGTGCGTCCGCCGTCGGGCAATGTGCTGAGCCACAGGCAGAGCAATGTGATGCATGCGCCAAGCGTCATCGACATGGGCAGAAGCTGGCGGTGATTGTCGGTGCGGCAAATCATACGGGCGATGTGCGGCACGCTGAGTCCGACGAATGCAATCGGTCCGCACCATGCCGTGGTCACGGCACACAGGAGACCCGTCACAAGCAGTACGCCCCAGCGTACGGCAGTGGTCGAAACTCCGAGGTTGCGTGCGTAGGCTTCGCCCATCATCCAGCCGTTGAGAGGCTTGATGAGTAATGCCGAGCCGAGAAGTCCGGTTGCCACAAGAATGACGAACAGGGGAAGCTGAGAGAGTCCGACCTGGCTGAATGATCCCATGCCCCAGACCATCAGCGTCTGCACACCCTCGGCTGCCGACTGGAACTGAAGCAGCGAAAGTATGGCAGAGGTGATGTAGCTGAGCAGGATGCCCACGATGAGCATGGAAATGTCATTGCGCACCAATAGGGACAAGCCGACGAGCATCAGAAGCACGACCGCCGATCCGACAAAAGCACATCCGACAAGCTGCAGGCCGGAGATGTTGCCAAGCAGAAGAACCCCGATGGCCACGGCGAGGTTGCTGCCGCCTGTGATGCCAAGGATCGAAGGTCCTGCCAACTGGTTGCGGAAGTAGGATTGCAGCAACAGACCCGCTGCGCCTAACGCAGCACCTGTGCAAAGTGCCGTCAGCGCCTGCGGGATTCGTATGGCATGTATGATATACGACATCGGAGTGTCCGCCGACGGCGATGCAAAGAGGATTTCCCAAATCTCGGCTGCGGGAATGTGCACGGAGCCTGTGAATATATTGAGAATAAACAGCGCCGACAGCAAAGCAAGGCTGATTGTTCTTGTCATAGGATCGGTTTGAAATATGTAAGGCTGTCAACGTTCCCGGCGGCAATCATTTTGAGTTCATGCAGGAGTTGATCGGGACGAAAAGGAGTCGAGTCGAAATAATCGCACGCTGCTGTGTTGCAGCCAAAGACTTTTTTGGTCTTTACCGCCTTGAACTCGCTGAACAACGGACTCTGGCGGAGAAGCCAGTCGAGTGTGAAGCTCTCGTCCTGACTTTCGTCGAAATGCTTGAACAGCCAGATATCTGCGTCATGAGCGCGCTGGAATACAGCCTCGGGCGAAAGCGCGAGCGAACCGCCGTGAGTGTCGTCCTGCCAGAAGTAGGAGAATCCCGCATCGCGATACATCTGTCCCAATGTGCTGCGACCACCTGCCACATACCACGTGGCGCCGAACGGGAGATCGGGGAGGAGCGACGGACGATGATCGGCGATAGAGTCGGCTGCGGTCATGGCAAGATATGCGGCCTCAACGGTCTCAAACAGCGAGTCTGCCACGGCGCTCCTGCCAACCAGACGTCCGTAGAAACGCATCCACTCGGCGCGGGCAAGCGGATCTGTCTCCATATAGTCGGCACAGTAGATAATGGGAATGTCGGGCAGTTGGGCGCTGACGATCTGCTGGGAAGTGGCCTCATATGGCGAAACCCACACGCATTGGCTCATGGCAGCACCGATTACCTCGGCATTCGGTGCCATCGCGTTGCCGCCGTCAAGGATTTCGCCGTCGTTGAGGGCTTTCTGTGCGGCAGGAAGCATCACGTAGTCGGCATCGCATATCACGCCGACGGTGTTGAGCGCATTGAGTTGGCCGAGCAGCCAGACGTGACACGACGAGGTTACCGTCTGTCTTTCCAAAGGAGTGTGCAACACCTGAAACTGTCCGAACCTCTTCTCCAGCTCATGGACATTGGGCATGGAGGTGCTGTCGGCGACGAGCAGATATTGGATGGCGATACGTTCGGGTTGCCAAGGGTTCATGATGCGGCAGACGGTCACGCCGTCGTCCACGTCCTGCATCTGAAGGAGCGAGGCATAGCGGGTCGAGGCGTCTGTCGGTTTGAGCGGGTCAGAGGGCACTTGCTGGCGGCATCCGGCCATTACTGCAAATGCCGAAACCAAAAGAATGAGATATTTGTATGCAGTTGTCATTGCTGTAAGTCGATCTGTCAGTCGGTCGATCGGTCAATCGGAGGTGTTAATAATGCCGCAAAGATAGCAATAAATTATTGTAACAGCAAAAAAGAGACGCAAAAAACTGGTCGCTCATCGGAAAAAGAAAGAAAAATAGGTCGAATTGTAAATTTTTTCTCTCTTTTGTTTGGAAAAACTGAAATAATGCTTATCTTTGCACCGTCTATTTGAAGAAACAGCGTAACGTATGACAATGTATCGTGCATATTGGTGGTGGCGTAGCTCGGAACTCTAAAACAGTTGTGGGTCGATTGCCTGTTTGCATATACATTATATATAAATATAGGGCTTGTCGGAAAACACAACGACAGGCCCTTCTTTTTTTGCCCTGGGCAGAGAAGGATAGACACATGAAACGAAAAGTAAGAAAAAAGAACAAGATATGAAAACTTATCAGGTTGACGAGAATGGCTTCTATGGCCAGTTTGGTGGCGCCTACATCCCCGAGATCCTCTACAAGACCGTGGAAGATCTGAAGAAGGCCTACCTGCCGATTATCGAGAGTGAGGAGTTCCAGCAGGAGTATCGCGAACTGCTGCGCGACTATGTTGGTCGTCCGTCCCCACTGTATTTTGCCAAGCGCATGAGCGAACTGTATGGTTGCCAGCTTTACCTTAAGCGTGAAGACCTGAACCACACAGGTGCGCATAAGATCAACAATGCCATCGGTCAGATTCTTATTGCCAAGAAGATGGGCAAGACTCGCATCGTGGCTGAGACGGGTGCCGGTCAGCATGGCGTAGCCACCGCAACGGTATGTGCGCTGATGAATATTCCGTGCCGCGTGTATATGGGAGCTACCGACGTGAAGCGCCAGCATGTCAACGTCGAGCGCATGAAGATGCTCGGTGCTGAGGTCTATCCTGTGACCAGTGGCAATATGACTCTCAAGGACGCAACCAACGAGGCAATCCGCGACTGGTGCTGCCATCCTGCCGATACGTTCTATATCATCGGTTCGACAGTAGGTCCGCATCCTTATCCTGACATGGTGGCTCGTCTGCAGAGCATTATCTCGGAGGAGATCAAATGGCAGCTCAAGGAAAAGATCGGCCGCGACTATCCGGATTATCTTATGGCATGCGTGGGCGGCGGTTCGAATGCAGCCGGTACGATCTACCATTATATTGACGACGAACGCGTACGTATCATCCTCGGTGAGGCGGGCGGTCTTGGTGTCGATACAGACAAGACTGCTGCTTCGATGCAGATCGGAACCCTTGGCATCCTTCACGGCAGCCGCATCAAGCTGATGCAGACCGACGACGGACAGATCATCGAGCCTTACAGCATCTCGGCAGGCCTTGACTATCCGGGCACAGGCCCTATCCATTGCAACCTCTATGAGACGGGTCGCGCTCAGGTGCTTCCTGCCAATGACGATGAGGCTTTGCGTGCTGCTTTCGAGCTCACACGCATGGAGGGCATCATTCCGGCACTTGAGTCGGCTCATGCCCTGGCTCTGCTGCCAAAGGTGAAGTCTCAGTTCAAACCTGAGGATGTTGTAGTATTAACCGTGTCAGGCCGTGGCGACAAGGATCTCGACACATATCTCGCTCACAAGGATGAAATTAACTTATAAGACAGCGTGCAAGACCATCCTGGGTGACCTTATCACTCCGGTGTCGGCCTATCTCCGTGTGAGGGATGCCTATCCGCAGAGCGTACTGATGGAATGTGCCGACTATCATGGCGGCGAGAATGCCAAGAGTTTCATCGGCCTGCATCCGATTGCTTCGGTAAGTGTGTCGCATGGCGTCTGCACAATCTGCCATGCCGATGGCTCTGTGCTTACGTCTGACGTGGAAATGACAGACGGCAGCCAGAGCCTCAGCGACAGCATCAATGATTTCCTTGGCCGCTATGATATCTCTGGCGACAACAGCGAGAACTGCGGATTGTTCGGCTACACTACGTTCAACACCGTGCGCTACACCGAGAATATCTCGGTCAAGGACGAGCGCCAGGACGAGAACGACGCGCCCGATATGCAGTATATCCTGTTCAAGGACGTCATTGTCTTTGATCACTACCGCAATGAGATCACCATCATCGAACTGCTTGAAGACGGCGAGCCTGACGATCTCGATCAGCTGGAGCGCGACCTCATGAGCCGTCCTTATCAGAACTATGACTTCCGTCCGGTCGGTGACTATTGGTCAACGCTTACCGATGATGAGCATCGAGCCAACATCCGCAAGGGCATACAGCATTGCAAGCGCGGCGATGTGTTCCAGATTGTCCTCTCGCGCCGGTTCAAGCAGCGTTACGAGGGCGACGACTTCAAGCTCTATCGCGCATTGCGCAGCATCAATCCTTCGCCATACCTTTTCTATTTCGATTTTGGCGGATTCCGTATCTTCGGTTCGTCGCCTGAGACCCATTGCCGCATCCAAAGGAAGGAACAAGGCATCGAAGGAACAACAGATCAAAACAGCAAGTCGGCAAAAGAGCATAGCCACGTCACGTTCAGGGCCTACATCGACCCGATTGCCGGTACCACCAAGCGCACGGGCAATGCCGAGCAGGATCGCAAGAATGCCATCTATCTCAAGAACGATCCTAAGGAGAATGCCGAGCATGTGATGCTGGTCGATCTGGCACGCAATGACCTCTCGCGCAACTGCCACGGCGTTAAGGTCGATTTCTATAAGGATATGCAGTTCTACAGCCATGTCATCCATCTCGTGAGCCGTGTGAGTGGCGAACTCAATGCCGATGCCGACCCTATCAAATCGTTCCTCGATACATTCCCGGCCGGCACATTGAGCGGAGCGCCTAAAGTCCGTGCCATGCAGCTCATCAGCGAGTACGAGCCGCACAACCGTGGCGCATACGGAGGCTGCATCGGCTTCATCGGCTTCGACAAGAGTCTCAATCAGGCCATCACCATCCGCACGTTTGTGAGCCGCAACAGCGAACTGTGGTTCCAGGCCGGTGGCGGCATCGTGGCAAAGAGCGATGTGGAGTATGAACTTCAGGAAGTGAATAACAAACTTGGAGCCTTGCGCAAGGCCATCGAAAAAGCGAAAGAGTTATGAAAGTAGTAATGATCGATAATTACGACTCGTTCACCTATAATCTGGTGCATCTGGTCAAGGAACTTGGCGCCGACATCACCGTCTATCGCAATGACAAGTTCGAGCTTGAGGATCTTGAGCAGTTCGACAAGATCATGCTCTCGCCAGGTCCTGGCATTCCGTCGGAGGCAGGCAAGCTGCTCGATGTGATTCGCGAGTATGCTGGTATCAAGCCAATCCTCGGCATCTGTCTTGGCGAACAGGCCATCGGCGAGTCGTTCGGTGGCAAGCTTGTCAACCTTAGTGATGTGTTCCATGGCGTCCAGACTCCTGCCCATGTGGCTCTGTTCGAGGACAGGAATGGCGGAAAGGACGTGCCTGACTACATTTTCCGCGGTCTTCATCAGGACATTCTCGTCGGTCGCTATCATTCGTGGGTGGTCGATGCCGCCTCGTTGCCTGATTGTCTTGAGGTGACATGTTTTAGCAATGAGGGTCAGGTCATGGCTCTGCGTCACAAAGAATATGACATCCGAGGCATTCAGTTCCATCCCGAGTCTGTGCTTACGCCCGACGGCAAGAAGATGATCAACAACTGGCTCCTGCATGTCTGATTAATATCTCGCTAAAGGCCCTAAAGACTCTAAAGACTCTAAGGACTCTAAGGACTCTAAGGACTCTAAATCTAATGACCTTAAAGTCTCTATAGCATCTATCTATTCTCCCCCTGAAAAATCAAGCAACAATGAAACAATATCTTCTGAAACTCATCGAAGGTGAGACTCTCGGACGAGAGGATACACACCAGATTATGCTCAATATCTGCAAGGAGCAGTACAATGTGCAGCAGATTGCAGCGCTTCTCATGGCTTTGCAGACGCGAGGCGTGACCGTTGACGAACTTCTCGGATTCCGCGACGGTCTGCTTGAGACTGGCAAGTATGTCAACTTTGAGGACTATGACACTCTTGACATCGTTGGCACAGGCGGCGACGGCAAGAACACATTTAATATCTCTACCTGCTCGGCTTTTGTCATTGCCGGTGCCGGATATAAGGTGACAAAGCATGGCAATGGCGGTTCCACATCGGTCAGCGGTGCGTCGAACGTGCTCCAGGGTCATGGCGTGAAGTTCACCGACGACGTTGATGTGCTCAAGCGTTCGCTCGATGAGTGTGGCATGTGTTATTTCCATGCTCCGCTGTTCGCCTATGGCATGAAGTTCGTCGGTCCGACTCGCAAGGCATTGACCGTGCCTACATGCTTCAATCTGCTTGGCCCTCTGGTCAATCCTTGTCACCCGAAGAACTCCCTTCACGGCACAGCCAATCAGGCTCAGCTGCGTCTCTACACCAATGTTCACCAGAAGATTGGCGATAACTATGGCGTCATCACCTCATACGATGGCTATGACGAGATTTCGCTCACTTCGGGCTTCAAGATCTGTACCAACAACTTTGAGAAAGTGCTTACTCCGGTCGATCTCGGACTCCGTTACGTCAAGCAGCAGGACATCTTTGGCGGCGCAACCGCCGAGGAAGCCATGCAGATCTTCGATGCTGTGCTCAATGGCACATCGACCGATGCTCAGAAGAACGTGGTCATTGCCAACGCAGCCTGTGGCATCAGCGTGATGGACGCCAATCTCTCGATGGCCGATTCCATTGCCGCTGCCCGTGAGTCGCTTGAGAGTGGCAAGGCACTCAGCGTCTTCAAGAAGTTTGTTGAGCTCAATTCGTAATGACCAATTATGAATTTCGGATCTTGAATTATCAATTATGAATTCTTAATTATTCCCCTCACATGGATATCCTCGACGAGATTGTGGCCAACAAACGCACCGAACTGGCATTGGCTGTCAGCGACCTGCCGCTCGACACCTTGCAGCAGCTCACCCAACAGCGAGTGGCTCGTGACGGACGGCTCAAGATGCGTTCAATGAAGCTGTCGCTGGCTCAGAGTCAGAGTGGCATCATTGCCGAATTCAAGCGCAAGAGTCCGAGCAAAGGCTGGATTCATGCCGATGCACGTGTGGAGGACGTGGTGCCTGCCTACCTTGCCAATGGAGCCAGCGCTGTGTCGATCCTAACTGACGAGAAGTATTTCGGCGGACGATTGGAGTTCATTCAGATTGCCCGTACTGCAATCTTTGGCGATGGCGGCTGCATCCTGCGCAAGGAATTTATCATCGACGAGTATCAGCTCTATGAGGCCCGCCTTGTCGGTGCTGATGCTGTGTTGCTCATTGCTGCCGATCTTCATCCGATGCAATATGGCGAACTGTTGCGTAAGGCTCATGACCTTGGCCTTGAGGTTTTGCTTGAGGTGCACGATGCCAGCGAGTTGGAGTATCTCAAGGCTGGCGTTCCTGATATGCTCGGAGTGAACAACCGCTCGCTTGGCACATTCCACACCGACGTGCAACATTCGTTCGACATTGCTGCTCAGATGCAGTCGGCTGTCCGTGCTCTCGGATTGAGCGAAGACGAGACTCCTCTGCTTGTCAGCGAGAGTGGCATCTCATCGCCCGAGGTGGTGAGGCGGTTGCGTGAAGTCGGTTTCCGTGGTTTCCTCATCGGCGAGTGTTTCATGAAGGAGGCCGATCCCGGTCAGGCGCTCGCAGAGTTTGTCGAGAGAGTAATAAGCAAAGGCTAACTTCTGTTTTTCGAACATCGAAAAAAACAAAATAATACCAAGGATCAATGAAAATCAAGGTATGCGGAATGACTGACTCCGCCAACATACGTGACGTCGAGGCATTGGGCGTTGAGTGGATGGGATTCATCTTCTGGCCGCAGAGCAAGCGTTGCTGTTCGGTGCGACCTGACTATCTGCCCGAACATTGCAAGCGCGTAGGTGTGTTTGTCAATGCCGAGGTCGATGACATCGTCCGTCATTATCTCGAATATCGTCTGGATGCCATTCAGCTGCATGGCGACGAGGACAAGATGTATGTCTGGAAGTTGCGACAGGCTCTCGGCGCATTGCCCGACGATCAGTTCCGTCCCTATCAGCTCATCAAGGCCGTGTCGCTCACATCGAAGGCCGATATCGCGCAGAAGTGCGAACCGCTTGTAGGTTTCGTCGATCTGTTCCTGTTCGACACGCCGACGGCAGGACGTGGCGGATCGGGCCGCACGTTCGATTGGTCAATGCTCGCTGCCTATAATCTCATGACTCCGTTCCTGCTCAGCGGAGGCATCGGGCCTGAGAGCGTCGATGCCGTGCGTTCGTTCAGCCATCCGTGTTGCGAGGGCATTGATCTCAATTCGCGCTTTGAGTCCGCACCGGGCATCAAGGACATTAGTAAACTAAGAGAATTTATCGTACAGCTATGAATAGAATAAATCAGTTATTTCAGAATCAGGAGGGCAAACTGCTCAGTATCTATTTCTGTGCAGGTGCTCCTACACTCGACGGCACAGCCGACGTAATCCGTACGCTCGAACAGAAAGGCATCTCGATGATCGAGGTCGGTGTGCCATTCTCTGACCCTATGGCCGACGGCCCGGTCATCCAGGATGCTGCCACCAAGGCTTTGCGCAACGGCATGTCGCTGCGACTCCTGTTTGATCAGCTCAAGGACATCCGTAAGCCTCAGGGCGACCGTCCTGCCGTTCAGATTCCGCTCATCCTGATGGGCTATATGAATCCGGTCATGCAGTTCGGTTTCGAGAACTTCTGCAAGCGTTGCGTTGAGGTGGGCATCGACGGCATGATCCTTCCAGACCTTCCGTTCAAGGACTATATGGAGGACTATAAGCCTATTGCCGACCGTTATGATCTCCGCATCATCATGCTCATCACGCCCGAGACGTCAGAGGAGCGCATCCGCTTCATCGACGACAACACCGACGGCTTCATCTATATGGTCAGCTCGGCTGCCATCACCGGCGCACAGAAGGAGTTCAACGAGGCAAAGCAGGCTTATTTCAACAAGGTGCGCGACATGCACCTCAAGCACCCTACAATGATCGGATTTGGCATCAGCAATAAGCAGACGCTCGAATCTGCCCAAGCCAATGCCAATGGTGCTATCATCGGTTCGAAGTTCGTTCAGTTGCTCGATGCTGCTGAGGGCGATGCCTCTGTTGCTATCGACCAGCTCTACGATGCGCTCAAGAAATAAGCGACGGTAACTGTAAATATAGAACAATCCCCCAGACATCCGGATGTGATGCTGGGGGATTTGTCATTGTTGCTCTGCCACAGGCGCTCTTCTCGGGCGGGCGAAGAGGATCGGGCCGCAGATCGTCTTTTGTGAGTAGTCGGCCAGGGCGCGGCTGATGTTGAGCTGTCCCTTGTCCTTCACGTCGCTTGCCCACCAATAGACCGATGCCACGCCGATGATCTGTCCGATATACAGCCGTGCGCTGAGTGTCGAATACGTGCTGAAATTCTCTTCAGTCGAATATGTGATCTCATAGGCGATGCTGTATGGCGTGTCGCTCGTGTCGAAATATCGGGTCTCGCCGTCCTTAATGAATCCGCGGGTCAGTTCCAGCTGCGTGCCTTTCGGCTGTATGCCATCGTCCTTCTGGTTGCCGAAGAGAAACCACTCGGCTGTCTCAAGTCTCTCGTTGTCGCCTGTCTCTGCCCATCGGTTCTGGCTCATGGTCAGTTTCTCGTGAGGGGCTATCTTGGCGTATCGGCTTTTCTCCGCGTCACGGTCTTCCACATAGTACGTATATGGGTCACCTGCGCTCGGACGGCGCGTGCAGAACGACAGATCCACATAGATTGCGGCATCCGTGTTGTTGGTCAGAGTGAGGTTGTATGCAGCCTTGTGATATTCGAAAGTGCCGTCAGGGAAAGTGTTGTGGCAGCATTCAAACGCCATGCTCAGGTCTTCGTTGGCCATGATGCTCTGCTTGTCGATGTGCATGATGGCAATTCCCTCGCTCGATGTCTCGTGGTTGGTCTCCACGCCTGGAGCCAGCTTGCAGTCGATGTTATATTGTGCAATGAGCTGATCGTTGTCGCTGCTTGCAGGCTTCTCAATCAGTCTGTTCTGAGCCAATCCGACTGCCGACAATGCCAGCAGGGTGGTGGTGATGATGGTCGTCTTCATGTGTTTATTGTTGAATTGTGTTCGCAAAGTTATGCAATATTTTATTAAAATGCGTAATTTTGTGCCTCTTATTTAATATTACGGCACAGATTTTTACACTTATTTGCATTTTTTCAATATAAATTTGGCGATTATCGAAATTATCTTTACCTTTGCGGCGTATAATAATACAATCGAATCATTAACTATTAACATTGTATGATATGAAGAAGATTATTCTCTCTCTCGTTGCCGTGGCCGTAGCTCTGACCGCAAGCGCACAGACCAAGAACATGAACGCATTCAAGAATGTAGGCATCGGTGTTGAGGCCGGTCTCATGGGTGCTGGTGTTGAAGTCTCTATGCCTGTTGTCTCAAATCACCTCGTACTCGTCCTGGGTTATAACTTCCCAAACATCAAGTATAGCACAGATATCTCGTTCGATGCAGGCGATCTCAACACCGAAATCGACCGACTGAATGCCAGTGTCCGCGAGATCAATGCCTATGGCGCCGGTCTCTCTGAGGTTTCCAAGCTCAATGAGAACGAAGTGACTGTTTCTACCGATGCCAAGCTCAACTGGGGCAACTTCAAGGCAATGGTCGAGTACTATCCATCGTCTAAGAGCGGTTTCCACTTTACTCTTGGTGCCATGATTGGCAATGAGGAGTTCATCTCGCTCAACGGTGTGGCTGACGAATACACACAGGCTGCCTATACCTCGGCTCTCAAGCTTGAGTCTGAATATTCTGCATGGAAGAAGGCCAATGCCTCTACCATCCAGCAGTTCGGCCTTGACCTCCCTGAGACCAACATCAAGGGCTCTCTCCGCTACAACATCGATGAGACTTCATACGGCCTTGGCGACCGTTGTGCCGTTGATGCTGCCATCAAAATCCAGAAGGTTAAGCCATACTTCGGCATCGGTTTCGGTCGTGCCATCCCTAACAAGCGCGTAGGCTTCCAGTTCGAGATCGGTGCATGGTATCATGGCACTCCAAAGATTGAGAGCACCAACGAGCTCGACTTCTATGACGAGAACGCAGACGGCATTGAGGGTGTAGGTGATACAATGAGCAAGATTCAGTTCTATCCACAGATGACCTTCCGTCTCACAGGTCGCATCTTCTAATGACAGAAAGCCAGTTAAACGCCCAGGTGGCGTCACAATATGGCGATGAACGCAGTAAGCAGTTGGCTACCCAACCGGTAAGCCGACTGCTTTTGCAATTTGCCACTCCGAGCATCATCGCCATGGCTGCCAGCAGCATCTATAACATCTGCGACAGCATCTTCATCGGTCAGGGAGTCAATTCCATGGCCATCGCCGGTCTTGCCATCACCTTTCCGCTCATGAACATCTCCTCGGCATTTGGTGCCATGGCTGGCGTGGGCGGTGGAGCACAGGTGAGCGTTGCGATGGGCGAAGGCAACCGTCGCAAGGCGTTGATGATCTTTGGCAATGTCATCCGTCTCGACATCACCATCGGTCTTATACTGACGACGCTTGGCCTGATCTTCCTCGATCCGATCCTTCTTGCCTTTGGCGCCAGCGACGCAACCCTGCCGTATGCCCGCGACTATATGCAGATCATCCTGGCGGGCAACATCATCACCCACACGTTCCTCGGCATGAACGATCAGCTCCGTGCCACGGGCAATCCGCGCCTTGCCATGCAGGGTCAGCTCATTGCCGTCATTGCCAACATCGTGCTCGATGCCCTGTTTATCTTTGGGTTCGGTTGGGGAATGCGCGGCGCTGCCCTTGCCACCATTCTGGGTCAGGCTCTGGCGTGGGTCCATAACTTCCGCTATTTCCTCAATAAGGAGCATTTCGTACATTTCTCCAAGGAAGGTCTTATCTTCCGTCTCGACATCATACGCGAGATTCTTGCCATCGGCTTGAGTCCGTTCTGTGTCAATGTGTGTGCCTGCGTCGTGGTCATGCTCATCAATCGCGACCTTCTTCACTATGGCGGCACGGATGGCGACACATACGTGGGTGTCTATGGCATCATCAATCGCATTGCGATGCTTGTGTTCATGTGCGTGCAGGGCTTCGCTCAGGGCATGCAGCCTATTGTGGGCTTCAATCTCGGTGCGCGTCTGTTCCATCGTGTGCTCGGCACCCTGAAGTTCGCTTACGTCTGTGCCACGCTCATCACTACCTTCGGCTATCTCTTCATGGCAGTCTTTGCTGCTCCGCTGAGTCGTCTTTTCACCAGCGATCCGCTTATGATCCAGCTCTGTGCTCCGTCGCTTCGCACCATGCTCTGCATGTTGCCCATCGTCGGTGGACAGATGATCACCGGCACGTTCTTCCAGTCCATCCGTCAGGCCAGGAAGAGCATCTTTATCTCCACCACGCGCCAGATGCTTTTCCTCGTGCCGCTTCTCCTTTTCCTTCCCGACATTCTCATCGGTCTCGGCTACTCCGGCGTCGATGGCGTGTGGATTTCCTTCCCTATTGCCGACGTCCTCTCATGCACCCTTGCCGCTGCCTTCCTCTGGCATGCCGTAAGGAAGTTCCGCAAGCTCGCCGACAAGAGGTTGAATGATTAGGACAATTGGGCTAATTAGGCCAATTAGTCCAATTAGCCCAATTAGGCCAATTAGCCCAATTAGGCTTATTAGGCCAATCAGGCTTATTCGCCCAATTAGCCCAATAATCTTCTTAGCCCAATAAAGTCTTTCTTGCCTTAGTCCTCCATCTCGATAGGAGTCAGGGCAAGTCTGTAGTCAGGGTTCTTGGCTTTGTACGACGTGTAGGTCAGGTAGATGAAGTTTTCGCGTGTGTCAATATACTGCGAGATGTCCCACCATGTGTGTTCGCCGTTCATGATGATGTTGTAACCTTCCGTGCCCTCAAATCCGCCGGACTCTACAATCCATGGCTTCTTGCGGTCGCGCTTGCAGCTGCCATAGAATCTTACCGGGTTGCCTCCTGTGTTCACGTCGGTGATGTAGAGCTGGGCAGTCTCCTCCTTGACGTCCAATGTCAGGCGGTACCTGGAGTCGGTCACCACGAACTCATAGACATAGACGTCCTTAAGCTCTGACTGCTGCTTTGCTGCTGGGGCTGCCTGTGTGGCGCTGACTGTCTGTGCTGCCTGCTGAGCTGCGTCTGGTTCTGACGACTGTTGCTGCTGGGTGTTCGACTGGCAGCCGAACAGCAGCGATGCCGATAATACTGCAAATAGGACTTTTTTCATAGTTGTTTAGGTAATTATTGATGATGATGATGATGTTGTTGTTGTTGTTGTTGCTGTTGTTTTATGCTGCAAAAATAAGCTATTTTTTCTAATCTTTGCCAATGATTGCCGATAAATTGCCGAAAACCGTTCCTTTGAAGCACATTTTTTCCCGATACATACCTATATTTAATAAATAATGTGTATCTTTGCGCGTCTAATAATCGATTATCATTGACTGTCCATGATACGTACATTCCTCACTTCGTTGCTGATGATGCTGTGTGTGGCTTTGCATGCACAGATAGCCGTCGAGTCGTTCACCCCGCTTGAGAATGACCTTACGGCTATAATGAAAGAGACTCAGGTCATTGACTATAACGACGACCCTTGTGCATTGATCAAGATTGAGACCACACAGACCGGCTTCACGTTCAATATGGGACGACTCCCGATCATGAAGACCGAGCAGCATGTGGGCGAGATCTGGGTGTATGTGATGTGGGGCGCCAACCGAATATCAATCTTCCATCAGCAGCTCGGCGTGCTGCGCGACTACAGTCTCGGCATGTCGGTGCAGAAAGGACGCACCTACCTGCTGAAGCTCACCACTGGCACGGTCGAGACCATAGTCCATGAGGCACGCGAGAAGACCGGCTGGCTGATCATCAATTCCGAGCCGCAGGGCGCCATGGTCTATGTGAACGAGGAATATGCAGGCAACACGCCGCTCACCGGCCTCAAGCAGAAATATGGCAAATACACCTATCGCCTTGAGCTTGCCAACTATCATAACTCGGCAGGCATGGTGCAGATCGATTCGCCGCGTGTGGAACTCAACATCCCGATGAAGCCTGCGTTCGGCAGCATCCGTGTGGAGAGTTCCGAGACGGGAGCCATGGTGCTTCTCGATGGCAAGCCAACGGGTTTCACCGCACCTTGCACACTCACCGAGGTGTCGTCGGGCATCCACGACATCACAGTTCAGAAAGAAAAATATGCTCCTGAGCGCATCCGTGTTGAGGTCAGGGATGGCGAGACCGTTTCGGCGTCAGCCATGCTCACGGCTCGTTTTGCCCAGGTGGAGATCAATACTCTGCAGGACGCGCAGATCTTTATCGACGGAGCTTTGCGCAGCACGACGCGCTGTGTCGAGAATCTTATGGATGGCTATCACGACGTGGAGGTGCGTCTGGCTCATCACCGTTCGTCCTCGCGTCAGATTCAGGTCATTGCCGGCGAACCTCAGACCCTCACTCTCAACCCTACGCCAATCTACGGCTCGCTCGATGTGGTCAGCACACCTTATAATGCCGAGGTCAGCATCGACGGAAGGCCTGTGGGCCGCACTCCATTGAGCATCGATCAGCTTCTCGAAGGCGATCACACCGTGGTCTTCACTCTCGGCGGCTATGCGCCGGAGACAAAAATCATAAACGTCAGCGAGGGACAGTCGGCAAGCCTTTCTGCCACGCTGCAAAATGGCCGTAATGTTACCGTCAGCGCCGAGCAGGCAAATGATCAGATTTATATCGATGACAATCTTGTCGGCTCGCATTCTTTCTCAGGTTCGCTTACCTTCGGCAGTCATACGGCATACGCTTTGCGCGGCGGCGAGAAGTCCTCAGTCCAAACTTTCAACGTCCAGCAGGGTGGTGCAGATCCTGCCGTGGCTCTTGCCTTCGGCCCACAGACTCAGACGTTCACTGTCAATGGCGTTTCGTTCAAGATGGTGGCTGTGAAGGGTGGCACATTCCAGATGGGAGCTACTCCTGAGCAGCAAGATGCTGATGACGACGAAAAGCCTGTCCATAGCGTCACCTTGTCAGACTATTGCATTGGCGAGACAGAGGTTACGCAGGCCTTGTGGAAGGCGGTGATGGGCGAAACAGTAGAACAGATTGCAAAAAGAAATGGTTGGAATACGTTTGGTGTTGGAGATAATTACCCAATGTATGATGTTTCCTGGGATGATTGCCAGACGTTCATAAAGAAGTTGAATCAGCTTACTGGAAAGAACTTCCGCCTGCCAACCGAGGCGGAATGGGAATATGCTGCGCGTGGCGGCAAGGAAAGCAAGGACTATCAGTATTCTGGCAGCAATGATATTAATGCTGTTGCTTGGTACACTTCAAACTCTAATCGCAAGACACACGCAGTCAAGACCAAGCAGCCTAACGAACTCGGTCTTTATGACATGAGTGGCAACGTTTGGGAGTGGTGTCAGGACTGGAAAGACAGTTACTCAAGCGGCTCGCAGACCAATCCGAAGGGTCCTGCCTCGGGCTCGTATCGTGTGTTCCGTGGTGGCAGTTGGTTCAACCACGCCGGGCTCTGCCGCGTAGCTAATCGCGGCAGGTCTGCGCCTGTCTTCCGAGACGGCGACCTCGGCCTCCGCCTCTCTCTTTAGTTCTCTCCTAATAAAAAAAGAAAAATGAAATAAAAAGAATAATGTCGGCATGGTGCTAAAAAGGCCGTAAAGGCCAAAAAAGCACCATGCCGGCATTCGCTCTGTCTTGGCTCCTCTTGATTCGGAAGATAAAGGAGATAAAGAAGATAAGGTAGATAAAGGAGATAAAGGAATATAAAGGAGATAAAGACGATACCATCAGATGGCGAATGCAACTACATTTGTCT
>JAGHUA010000011.1 GCA_018065085.1 Candidatus Liminaster caballi
AGGTTATATAATATTATTATATTATATAAAATTCTGTTTGAATAATTTTTCGGACACTGTTTATCTGTTATCTGTGATTCTGTTCCGGATAATTCCAGCAGACGGCAATAATGTGTCAACGGCTTACCAATCCAGTATGGGTCATTAAGAAAACTTTCGGCAGCGTTTCCCCAATCCGAGGAATTGCTGCCGAAAGTTTATTTTGGACCTCTGATGTCTTTGTGAATGACTGCAAAAAGTCCGTAGCTTCTTGAGATTACTTATTCAGGATCTTCTTGCCGTCGATGATGACGATGCCGGTCGAAGCAGGCGACACGATGCGGCCAGTGAGATCGACTGTGACGTGACGGAGAGACTTTTTGGTGTCTGCGACGTCTTCGATGCCGCTGCCTTCTTCAGGAGCAAGGGTAACGTCGATGGTGCGTACGCGGCAACGGTTTTCCTCAACGCTGAAACCTACGGCAGCAGCCGAACCTGTCCATGTGGCTGTAGTGTTGTAGTTGTCAAGCTCGCCGAAACCACCCATCAGCTCAAGGTCGTAGAGGCTGTAGCCAGGCGATGAGGTAGGAGAGGTGAACTCGATGGTCTTGAGAAGGTAGCCAGGAGCTGCGCTGAGCATGAAGTGACCGGCAAAGGCCACTGTGGCAGCGCCTGCAGAGATCTCAACGCGAGTGATATTGCCCGTTGTGTTGGTGTTCTCTGTGATGACGATGGTTGCAAGTCCGTCTTCTGTCTGGATCATGTCACCTGGGTCATAGACGTTGCCATCGGGGAGGTTTGAGAAGTCGAACGTGGTGGTGATGCCCTGATTCTCGTCGCCGCCCTGGTCTGGATTGTCGGTGAAGATGATAGAGACGGTGAATGGATCGCTGTCGAGAATGCCTCCGAAAGGCGACTCGATCTGAATGGAACCGGCTGGAACCGGGATGCTGTATGTGCCGTAAGGCGAATCGGCAGGAGCGCCGAGCACGGTGAACGTGAGGTTGTAGCCCTGGAGCGTCATCATGACGTCGGTCACCTTCTGGCCGTTAGGATCCATGAGGTCGAGCGCAAAGTTGACCACGTTGGCATCGATGCCGATGTCGGCCAGCGTAACAAGCTTGACGTTGTATGTGCCGTCAATCGCTGTTGTGGTGGTAAACTGGGTCGGCGTTGGCTCAAGGTCGATGGCCATGGCTGTGCTGCAAACGAGGGCAGCGGCAGCGGTAAGAATATTCTTAATCATCTGTTTTCTGTTTGTTGATAAATATGCAGGTCAAAAGTTGGCTTTGACCTGCATATTATGTTAGGGATTACGGATTACTTTACAAGAACCTTCTTGCCGTTGATGATGACAATGCCGTTAGCCTTGTCAACACGCTGACCGTTGAGGTTGTAGATGATGAGCGAAGCGTTGTCGAGAGCGATGCCCTGAACACCTGTTGGCTCGATGTAGAAGGTAAGCTCGCCACGGAACTCAGCGTATGCAACCTCGTTATCATCAGCATCTGTGATTACGATCATGCTGTGAGCAGCGAATGTGCCCTGCTCACGGAGATCCATCTCGTATGAGGTGTCAGTTGTTGTGGCAACCATCATATCGACGAACTTCATTGTGAGATCCTCGCCTGCAACAACATCCTTGCCGTCGAGCTCAGTAGCGTTGAGTGTGAACTGAGAAGCGGTTGAGTCGTTGAAGAAGGTAACGCCCTCTGGTGCATAAGCCTTGACAGGGTTGGCAACCGAATCAAGTTCGGCAGCAGGAACGGTGAGGGTCACTGTGAAGAACTGGTCGCCCCACTCGTTAGCCTCAGAGAGACCAACCTCAGCAAGAACGTTCTCGATATAGACAGGAACGATAGGCTCAGGCATCTCGGTGGTGAGGGTCAGAGTTGCATTGGCGCTGTTGTAAGAAACCTTGATGAAGAGATCATAGTCAGCCTCGGCGCCTTCGGCAATAAGCTTGCCTTCGGTGAATGCGATTGGCTCCTTCTCCTCAGCAGCGTTGGCAGCTGTGAAGGCAACGATGGTAGCGTATGGATCGCTCATCTCAAGAGTTACGGTGCTGGTGACAGGAACTGCAACCTTATACCACTTGGCAAGCTGGATGTTGCTCTTGATGGCAGGAATGCCGTTCTCGCCTTCCTCAAGTGCGATTGGCATGTTCCAGAGATCGCCATCCTCGAATGGTCGGTAAGCGATCTGAGCAGCATTGGCGGTGTTGTCCTCCTGTGCCTTCATAACCTTGAATGTAACAACGTCGTGACGTGCGATGATTGTCTCAAACTGCGATGGGAGGCTTGAAACGCGTACCTGGCCGTTGATTGAGATAGAGCCAAGGGTCTGTGTGAAGTTGTGAGAGAAGAGCATTACGCCCTCGTAGTTAGACTCAAGCTGGAAGTAAACGTTCTCGCCGTAGCTCTGAGCTGGCTCAAGACCTGCGAAGCCCTCGGCATCCCAAGCGAGGATGTATGGATCCTCCTCTGTGCCGCTGCCGTTATGCTCGTTGATCTGAACGTTGTCGAGATAGAGGTACTTGTACAACTCTGTTGGCTCGAAGACGATCGATGCGCGAATCCAGGCAGTAGAAGAGAAGTCGCCCTTCAGCACAACGCTTACGGTCTCAAAGCCCTCATTTGCCTCAAGCTCGAAGTCCTTGATCTCGTACTTCACGCCGTTAGCGTCGTTGACGATGACATGGATCTTTGTGAGACATTCGTTCTTGAGGTCGAAGCTGAGCTTGGCAGCCTTGCCCATGAGGCAGATCTTGCCGGTGGTGAACTCGATGCTTGCGTCTTCGTTGTAGCCGTAGATGCAAGCGCTCACGCCGTCGCCGTCAGAAGAGAGATCTGACCATGCGTCGCGATACATTGCACCGAATGAGCCGTCGGATGACCAGAATGCGGTTGAGTCGTTGTCGAGGAACTGGCCGACAACGTATGGCATTGTGTAAGGAGCGCCGACAAGGACGTTGACGTCTGTGCCCCATGTCTCATCGACCTTGGTCTCGGCTGTGACGCAGAAGCGGACGTTGCCCTGAGTGCCCTCGTTGGTAGGATAAGCGAATGTGAAGGTTGTGCCGGTGATTGGCTCAACGTTGATGCGCTCGCCCTTATAGTAGCCCTCGTAAGGATAAACGTTGTAGGTTGGATTTACATAACCGCCGTTTGAACCCTTTGTGACAGGTGTCCAGGTGAGGGTGATAGAGTCGGTAGAAGATGTGGCAAATACCTCCTCAACGCCGAGAGGAGCATCCTCACCGATGTATGCAGAGTTGGTTGCTGCCTTGCTCTCGTGAACGCCATCGACGATGACTACGCTATAGGTGCTGTAGCCGTTAGCGAGGCCGAGGTCGGCATTGGTGTCGTTGGCGAATACAAGGTCACCTGCCTTTGCTGTCTGCTCGTCGATAACCGAGCCGTTGCGGCTGAGGACGTAGGTGAGCTCCTTGTTCGAATCGTATGTTGTGCCGCCGATAGTGGTAGTAGGCATTGAGAATACGATAGAGGCAGAGAGTGCGCCCTGAGCACCAGGAGTGATGAAGATGTTGTCAACTGGAGATGGCTTGTCAAGGTCAACCTCCTCAACAACGAAGTTATCGACGCAGAAGAAGCCGTTCCATGAGTATGAGTAGTTGTGGAGGGCAATGTAGTATGTGCCATCCTCCTCAACGGTGAAGCTTTCGTTCTCCTTTGTGATGACGTCAGTGCCAGAGACGTAGGTCCACTGGTCGATGAGATAGTCGGTCATGGCCGAGAGCTTTGGCTCCTTGCCGATGATAACGTCGAAGTAGTGGCCGGACCAGGTGCCAGTGCCGAACACGTCAACGCTGAAGTAGTACTGCTTGCCTGCCTGAAGTTCGAAGCCTGGGAGGACGAGGTAGTCGTCGGTGTCAGCGCCGTCGGTGTTGATGCAGTAGTACCAGTTCTGGTCAGCATCATAGTAGCCAGCCATGAAGGTAGAACCGTTGTGGTTGCCGTCGTAGATCTCAATCTGATTGCGCTTTGCCTCGGTAGAGAGATTGTTGTGGTATGGCAGAGTTGCTGTCTGCTCGGTGAGTGTAGGCTCTGTTGGAGTGTTGTCCTCACCTGCGCTGCTGCCGAGGGTAACTGTCATTGACAGGAGGATAACGTCGGAATTAGAAGAGAACTTAACCTCCGTGGCATTGCCTTCCCAAACGGCCTTTGTGGCTGTGAGCTCGGTGAACTCGCCGCAAGAAGCGATGGTCTGATCCATGTCGTGATCGCCAACCATCTCAACCTTGACGATGCCGTTGCCAGCTGACTGAACGGTGGTTACACCCCAAGCGCTTTCGAGGCTGCTGCCGTAGAGGTTGACATACTGGCCGTACCATGAAGGAATGACGGTCACATCGCCGTCGGTGTAGCTGTAGGCCCAATCGAGAGCGAAGAAGTCGAAGAATGAAGGCTCGCTGTTGTTGCTGCCGCCGCCGTTTTCATCCTTTGATACGGTAACGTCGATGGATGTAACGTAAACATCGGCATTTGACGAGAAGACGATCTTGTCGCTGCTGCCCTCCCATGTTGCTAAGGTAGAAGTTGAAGATGTGATGCTGCCGCATGAAGCGATAGTCTCGCCCATCTGCTGGTCGCCATGGAGTACGACCTTTGTGATCGTGCCCTCGGTGGTGAGGAGGTTGAGTGTGCCCCATGGAGCTACGTCGGAAGTGTTGCTGCCATAGAGGTTGATGCTGTTGCCCATGTTTGATGTAGCTGTGGCTGTGACGCTGCCGCTGGTGTAGCTAGCCGACCAGCCGGTGGTGAAGTCGATGGTGTAGGTCTCGCCATCGCCGTCGCCGCCGTTATCACCGCCGCCTTCGCCGAACCATACGTCGGCCTTTGCTACATAGTAGTCAGTTTCAGCGCTTTCGCCCCAGAATACGATTTCCTTGGCGCTGCCTTCCCATACGGAAGTGCCTGTTGCGTCGAATGAGAATGTGCCGATGCCGTCCTTGACAGAAATGCCGGCACCTACCTCGCCTGCACCCTGGAATGTGATCTTGCTGATGGTGTGTTCGCCACCGTTGAACTTCAGTGAGAATGACTCCCAGTGGTTGTTCCAGATGTCGGCACCTGCTGAGTAATATGCATAAGAGGCTGTGACACCGTTGACCTCGGTGTCGCCGTTCATGAAGTTGAACGATGCGTCCTGAGCCGACATCGCTCCGCTCATCGCCATAGCGCTCATGATGAGCATGGCCTTAAGCATGAAGTAGAATTTCTTCATAGATTGAATGTTTTATAAATGTTACAATTGTTATTTGCTGAAAATCTTCTTGCCATTGCGGAAGTAGAGCTGTCCGCCCTGCATGGTGGTAACCTTCTGTCCGTTTATATTATATAAATATGAGTCGTTGGCAGAATTGTTCTCGCTGATTGTGTCGATGGTGCTGCCCTCGGTGGTGAACACCACGTCGGTCATCTCGCCCCATTCGCCCAATGCATTCATGCCCACGGCGCACGCATGGTATGTGGTGCCAGGCTCGGCATTCCACATGGCGTCGTCAACACCGAACATTGCATAGGCATCGCGCCACTGTGGGTTGAGGTAGGTGTCGATGAGATAGCCCTTAACGCCTTCTGCGCCGTTGAGGCTGTCATAGCCATCCTGGGTGATGATGAGGTCGTAGAAGCGTGCTGTCTGGTCGTTAGGAGTATAGATCACGCGCTGATAGTAGAGCTGAACAGGATTATTGTTCTCGTCTGTGCCCATCTGCGAACCGAACTCCATGATCTGAATATCGATGACCGAAGCGCCGGTTCCGCCCTGCTGATCGGTTTCTACGGCAAAGCTCTGGAGAGGCGCATAATTGTCCTCCGAATCAAGGCTGAGCACGTAAATCTCGTATTCTGTGCCTGGATTGAGGCCCTTCCACTCGTTGACCGTGGTGCTGAATCGGGCAATGCCCCACTGCATAACCATGTCGCCCGGCTCTGTGAAGTTGAAGAAGTTTTTCCACATCTCGAACTGCTGGTCGAACTCGCCTTTTTCAAACAGGCAGAAATAATATACGCTTACAAAGTCATTCGGTGCGAACTTGCACTTGACTGTGCTGGTGCTGGTCGATACAACCTCGAAGCTAACTTCAGGAGTGCCGGCCTTTGCCACAACAGGGAGAACGAAGGTCGATATTGCCAACAGGAATGAAAGTAAAAATTTCTTCATAAGTCAAAAGTTTAGAATAACCATAATATTGTGCGCAAAAATACTACTTTTTTATTAAATAATGTATAAAAGTTGCCAATTTTCGTCATTTTTTATGCAAACGTTGTCAAAAGTATGCGAATTTATTATTTATATTTGTCAAAAAATGTGCTTTATTGTTGTATTTTTGTTATGAAAACATGTGAAACAATATCAAAAAAGTTGCGGCAAGAGCTCTCAATCGTGTGCGAGTGTCCGTGCAGATTTTTTTGACAGCAACAAAGGTGGGCTGCCTCTTCGTGCAACCCACCTCGTGTCTTTGTTATGTATGCGTGCTGTCAAAATGATCTGCTGCGACAGTTCGGCACTCTTGCAAGGTGCCAAAAGAATCTGCTGCGACAGCTCGGCACTCTTGCGAGGTGCCAAAAGAATCTGCTGCGACAGCTCGGCAGACGTGTATGCTGTCAGATTACTTTGCCAGGAGATTTACCATCTCGATGGCGGAGATCATAGCATCTGCTCCCTTGTTGCCGGCCTTTGTACCTGCTCGTTCAATGGCCTGGTCGATGCTGTCGGTAGTGAGGATGCCATTGAGCACAGGCACTCCAGTTTGCATGGCAGCCTGTGCAATACCCTTGGCAGATTCGTTTGCCACCATGTCGAAGTGTGGGGTTGCTCCACGGATTACTGCGCCGAGACACACGATGGCGTCATACTTGCCGCTCTGAGCCATGCGGAGAGCCATAAGTGGAATCTCGAAAGCGCCAGGTACGTAGGCAAGGGTCAGATCCTCGCTGTTGCCGCCATGGCGTACGAAGGTGTCCTCTGCACCCGAGATCAGGTGGCTGACTACAAAATCATTGAAACGGGCGGCAACGATGCCGATCCTCTGGCCTTGGGCTGCCAGCATGCCTTCTAATACTTTCATGTTCTTATATGTAAATAATTATTAATCTTGGAATAAACTAATTTGATTTTCTCTGATTCCCTTTGATGGATAACCTTTAGTCCTTTGCCGTTGCCTCCATCAAAAGGAGTTGTCTCCATCAAAGGAGTTGTCTCCATCAAAGGAATTCATAGGAAATCAATTTTTGGGGATAAGTTATTTGATTTTCTCTGATTTCCTTTGATGGAGTATTCACTTCTTCTTTGGCTCGCGCACATGGAGCAGATGGCCCATCTTGGCGAACTTGGTGTACATGTAGAACTCGTCCTTCTCGTTGCAAGTCATCTCGATAGGTTCGCGTCCCACCACCTTAAGGCCAAAGCCGTCGAGACCCTGGATCTTGAGCGGATTGTTGGTCATGAGCAGAAGTTCGTGGATGCCGAGGTCGGCAAGGATCGATGCACCTGTGCCGTATTCGCGGAGGTCGGCGGCAAAGCCGAGGGCAAGGTTTGCCTCGACGGTGTCCATGCCCTGATCCTGGAGGTTGTAGGCGCGCAACTTGTTGATAAGGCCAATGCCACGACCCTCCTGTCGCAGATAGAGCAGAACGCCACGTCCACGTTCCTCAATGCGTCGCAGGGCTTCGGCCAACTGTTCGCCGCAGTCGCAACGAAGGCTGCCGAAGGCGTCGCCTGTAAGACACTCAGAGTGAACGCGACAGAGCACAGGTTCGGGAGTGGTCACGTCGCCTTTGACCAGAGCCACATGATGTTCGCCCGTCACGTGATTGACGTAACCGTAAGCCTTGAACGTGCCGAACTTAGTAGGCAGCTCGGCCGTAGTAATGCGGTCGATGAGCTTCTCTGTCTTGCGGCGGTAGGCAACAAGGTCGGCAATGGAGATCATGCAGAGGTTGTTGTCGCGGGCAAAGTCATTGAGTTCGGGCGTACGCATCATGGTGCCGTCCTCGCGCATAATCTCGCAGCAGAGGCCGCATTCCTTGAGTCCGGCAAGGCGGCACAGATCGACGGTTGCCTCGGTGTGTCCGCTGCGCACCAGCACACCGCCTTCGCGAGCCTGGAGAGGGAACATGTGACCAGGACGGCGGAAATCGGCAGGACGTACGTCGTCGGCAACACATGCACGGGCGGTCACGCCACGTTCAACGGCCGAGATGCCGGTGGTGGTGGAGATGTGGTCGATGCTGATGGTGAATGCGGTAAGATGGTTGTCGCTGTTGTTGGTCACCATCTGCGGAAGGCTCAGGCGTTCGCAGATCTCGCGGCTCATTGGCATGCAGATGAGACCTTTGGCGGCCGATGCCATGAAATTGACGTTCTCGGTGGTGGCAAACTCTGCCGCACAGATGAGGTCACCCTCGTTCTCGCGGTCAGGGTCATCGACCACGAGGATGCAATGGCCGGCACGGAGTTCCTCTAAGGCTTGTTCTATTGTATTCACGTTCTATTCGGATTAACGGTTGACTAATTTTTCGGTGTATTTGGCGATGACGTCGGTTTCGAGGTTCACGATGTCGCCGATGCGCAGGTCGTGGAGCGTGGTGGCTCCCTGTGTGTGGGGGATGAGCGACACGGAGAAACTCTGAGCGTCGACTTTGGCGACGGTAAGGCTGACGCCCTGAATGGCGATGCTGCCCTTCATGACCACGTAGCGAAGCAGCTGTGAGTCGCAACGGACGGTGAGCCAGAGGGCGTTGTCGTCGAGGCGGCGGCTCTGTACGCGTCCTGTGCCGTCGATGTGTCCGCTCACGATGTGACCTCCGAACCTGTCGCCGAGGGCCATTGCACGTTCGAGGTTGACGCGGCTGCCCGGTTGCAAAGCCTCGAAGGATGTGCGCTGAAGGGTTTCGGGCATAATGTCGGCTGTGAACCCGTTAGGAGTGAGGCTTGTGACGGTGAGACAGACACCGTTGGTGGAAATGCTGTCGCCCACACGGGTGCCCTGTGTGACCTTCTGGGCATCGACCTCGATGGTGATGCTTCTGGCTCCGCGCACCATGCTGCGGATGCGTCCGACTTCTTCGATTATTCCTGTGAACAAAGTGTGTGTGGTGTATTGTGTTTGACAAATCCGTGGACGAGGATGTCCTGTCCGACGGCAGTGGTGCTGACCTCATCGAGCGTCACGGCATCTGACATGCGGCTGAGGCCAAGGCCCTCGACAGGTGTCTTTGCGTCTGCGCCGCCAACGATCTTCGGGGCGATGAAGGCATAGACCTCGTCGATGAGTGATGCGCGCAGGAGAGATTCGTTCAGAGTGCCGCCTCCCTCCACCAGAATGCCGCTGATGTGTTCCTTGCCGGCACGTTCGAGAAGGTCTTCGGGTGTTGGGCAGCACCATGTCTCGACGCCTGCCTTGTTGAGCAGATGAAGCTTACGGAGATCAGCGCCCTCGGCATAGGCAACGACGGTGCGCTGCTCGTGTGCGGAGGCGGCAAGCTTGCTGTCGAGAGGGATGCGCGCCTGACGGTCGGCAATGATTCTGACTGGCTGCCGGACGTCATGGACGCTCATGCCCTTGGGCAGATCTTTCGACTCAAGACGGCAATTGAGCATAGGGTCGTCGGCAAGAACCGTGCCGATGCCGCAGAGGATGGCAGGAATCTGGCGGCGCAGATGATGCACCATGCGGCGAGACTCCTCACCTGAGATCCATTGTGAGTGTCCGGTGCGAGTGCAGATCTTGCCGTCGAGGGTCATCGCCCATTTGGCAGTCACCCACGGACGACCGGTGGTGATGTAATGAAGGAACGCCCGGTTCTGAACCTCCAGCTCGTGATGGAGCTTACGGGCTTCGGCATCATCGCAATCGCTGAGCTGGAGAGTTTCGATGCCTGCCTCGTTGAGTAGTTTGATGCCCTTGCCAGCTACGAGCGGATTCGGATCGCCAAGGCCGATCACGACGCGGCTGATGTGATGCTCGATGATGGCGTCCGTGCATGGCGGCTGATGTCCGTGATGGCAGCATGGTTCGAGGGTGACGTACATCGTCGCACCGACGCATGACAGAGCCTTGCTGTCGGCCATGCGGAAGGCATCGCGCTCGGCGTGCAGGTCGCCATACCTGTGGTGCCAGCCTTGGGCAATGACCTGCCCGTCGAGCACGATCACGGCTCCAACCAACGGGTTCGGGTCGGTGTGTCCGCGTCCCTGTTCGGCCAGCTGCATGGCTTGGTGCATGAACTTAATGTCAGTATCGCTCAGAGTCATTGCCTATACATTTATATATTATATTTGTGCGCAAAGATAGATAAAAAGTTTCGGTTTGAGAAACAAATGTGTGTTTTTTGTTTGTTTTTGGGGGTAAAAATGCAGATTTCGTGTGTTTTTTTGCATAACATAAACAAATAATTGCTATCTTTGCCGCGCTTTTGTAATACACAGACGCAAATAAATCATTAATACATAACACCAATCTTATGGCCGATTACAAATGGAACTATAGCTGCGTGGGTGGAGTGACCCGTGTCAGCGTTACGAGCGGTGCAGACATTGCTCATCTCTGCGAACTCGACAAGAAGAAATGGACTGTCATCTCTTGCCCTGTCAAGGGTCTCGAAATCCCAGAGGACTCGCTCCGTTACATGGATACCAACAACGATGGCGCCATCCACGTGGATGAGGTAGTGGCTGTGGCTAACTGGCTCACCAAGGTGCTTAAGAATCATGACATCATACTTGAGGGCAAGGACTCGCTCAGCCTCGACGCATTGAACACGGACGACGCTGACGGCAAGGCTCTCTACGATACAATCCTGCAGGTGCTCAAGACCCTCGGCAAGGAAGACGCCAAGGAGATTGCCCTGGCCGACAGCTCGGCATGCCTCGCATCGATCAAGAAGGAAAAGTTTGAGGCTGCGCTGGCTGCCATCGACAAGAGTGCAGCCGTTGAGGCTCCGTTCGGCGATAAGACAGACGCTATTGAAGCTGCATACAATGCCCTCGACGCCAAGGTGAAGGATTTCTTCATGCGTGGCAAACTGGCCGGTTTTGCCAAGGAGAGCACCGCTGCGCTCGACGTACAGGTGGGTCGCATCGAGGCTATTTCGGCTGAGAACCTCACAGCCAGGATGGATGAGATCGCCAGCTATCCGATTGCCCGTATCGACGGTTCTGAGACCCTCTCGCTCTCAGTTGCCATTAACCCTGCCTGGGCTGCACAGTTTGAGACAGTCAAGGCTGCGCTGCCAGCCGACGCCAAGGAACTGACCGAGGCTGCATGGGGTGAGATCGGTGCCAAGATCAAGGCATACCGCGACTATCAGGCAAGCGTCACAATCACAGAGGACAGCATCACCATCGACGATGAGACAGCAGCTGTCATGAATGTCGATAAGCTGCTCCATCTGACCCGCGACTTCTATACATTGCTCAAGAACTACGTCACATTCCAGGATTTCTATGCTCCTGGCGAGAAGGCAATCTTCCAGGCCGGTACATTGCTCATCGACCAGCGTATGTGCGACCTCTGCCTCCGCGTGGCTGATGCCGGTGCTCAGGCAGCACAGGCTCCTAAGAGTGGCATGTATCTCATCACCTGCGACTGCTCGTCGAAGGTTTGGAACGAGTCGTTCAAGATCATGGCTGCAATGACCGTGGGCGATGTTGATGACCTGTTCGTAGGCAAGAACTGTATCTTCTACGACCGCAAGGGCCGCGACTTCGATGCCAAGGTGACAGCCATCATCGAGAACCCAATCTCAATCCGTCAGGCAATGTGGACACCTTATAAGAAGATGGCCAATTTCATCAGCGAGCAGATCAATAAGTTCGCTTCTGAGAAGGAAGCCGGCGTGATGAGCGATGCTACAGCCACTATCACAGAGAAGACCGAGGCTGCCAAGAGCGCTGATTCGGCTGATGCAGGCAAGCAGGTAGGCTCGTTCGATATTGCCAAGTATGCCGGCATCTTTGCTGCTGTAGGCATGGCTCTCGGCATGATCGGTACGGCTCTCGTTGCTGTCGGCAAGGGTATTATGGGGCTGACCTGGTGGCAGTTCCCACTCATCATCCTCGCCATCATGCTCGTCATCTCCGGTCCTTCGATGTTCATTGCCTGGCTCAAGCTCCGCAAGCGTAATATCGCCCCTGTGCTCAATGCCAACGGATGGGCTATCAATGCTTCGGCCAAGATCAACATCCCATTCGGTGCCACACTTACCAACCAGGCCAAGTATCCAAAGGGCATAAAGATCAAGGATCCGTATCCACAGAAGTCGCCTGTATGGGTGAAGTTGCTCTGCTGGCTCGTTGTCCTCGGCTTTGTCGTTTATGGTGCGTATCGTCTCAATCAGAAGTATCAGTGGATTGAATGCCCATGCTGCTGCGGAGAGCAGTGTGAGGCTCCTGCTGAGACTCCAGCCGACGCTGTTGAGACAGAGGCTCCAGTTGCAGAAGAATCACAGGCTCCAGTCGAAGAAGCCCCCGTTGTTGAGGAGGGTTCGGCTGAGGCTTAATAATAACAACCAATTGAAATTTGTAATTCAATGATCAAAATCACTTTTCCTGACCAGACGGTCAAGGAGTTCGAAGCAGGCGTGACGCCGCTTCAGGTGGCTGAATCTATCAGTCCACGTTTCGCACAGGATGTGCTCGTAGCTAAGGTTGGCGAGGACATGTATGACCTCACCCGTCCTATCAATGCCGATGCTACAATCGAATTCTTCAAGTGGGACAGCCCAGAGGGCAAGCACGCTTTCTGGCACTCATCTGCTCACCTTCTTGCCGAGGCTCTGCAGGAACTCTATCCTGGCATTCAGTTCGGTATCGGTCCTGCCATCGAGAACGGATTCTATTATGATGTCGTTCCTGCCAATGGCGAGAACATCAAGGAGTCGGATTTCGAGAAGATCGAGAAGAAGATGATCGAGCTTGCTCGCAAGAAGGAACCAATCGTACGTACAGATGTGCCAAAGTCTGAGGTGCTTGAGCAGTTCGCTGCCAAGGGTCAGACATTCAAGTGTGAGCTTATCTCTGAACTTGAGGACGGCAAGATCTCGACCTATACTCAGGGCGCATTCACCGACCTCTGCCGTGGTCCTCATATTCCTAATACAGGCGCAATCAAGGCTTGCAAGGTGCTCAGCGTGGCAGGTGCTTTCTGGCGTGGCAACGACAAGAACCCACAGATGAACCGTGTCTATGGCATCGCATTCCCTAAGCAGTCAATGCTCGACGAGTACCTGACTCTGCTTGAGGAGGCAAAGAAGCGTGACCACCGTAAGATTGGCAAGGAGATGGAACTCTTTGCATTCTCTCAGAATGTAGGTGCCGGTCTTCCATTGTGGTTGCCAAAGGGTACAGCACTCCGCAACCGCCTTCAGGACTATCTGACCAAGATTCAGAAGCGTTACGGCTATCTGCAGGTAATCACTCCAAATATCGGTAACAAGAACCTTTACGTGACTTCGGGCCACTGGGCAAAGTACGGCAAGGATTCGTTCCAGCCAATCTCTACACCAGATCCGGATGAGCTCTACATGCTCAAGCCAATGAACTGTCCTCACCACTGCGAGATCTACAAGACGTCTCCACGTTCTTACAAGGATCTCCCATTGCGTCTGGCTGAGTTCGGTACTGTTTACCGCTACGAACAGACAGGCGAGCTTCACGGCCTGACACGTGTGCGCTGCTTCACACAGGACGACGCTCACCTCTTCTGCCGTCCTGACCAGGTGAAGGATGAGTTCCTGAAGATCATCGACATCATCATGATCATCTTCAAGGCTCTCGACTTCCATCAGTTCGAGGCTCAGATCTCTCTGCGCGACAAGGTTAACCGCGAGAAGTACATCGGTTCGGAGGAGAACTGGCAGAAGGCTGAGCAGGCTATCATCGAGGCTTGCCAGGAGAAGGGTCTCCCAGCTCACATCGAGTACGGCGAGGCTGCATTCTATGGTCCTAAGCTCGACTTCATGGTTAAGGACGCCATCGGTCGTCGTTGGCAGCTCGGTACCATCCAGGTCGAATACAACCTCCCAGAGCGCTTCCAGCTTGAGTTTACAGGTTCTGACAACCAGAAGCATCGTCCGGTTATGATCCACCGTGCACCATTCGGCTCGATGGAACGTTTCGTGGCTGTGCTCCTTGAGAATACAGCCGGCAAGCTTCCTCTTTGGCTCGCTCCTGACCAGGTGGCTATCATGCCAATCTCTGAGAAGTACAACGAGTATGCAGAGCAGGTTAAGGCTACACTCGAAAAGGTTGATGTACGTGCATACGTAGATGACCGCAACGAGAAGATCGGCCGTAAGATCCGCGACAACGAGCTCAAGAAGGTTCCTTACATGCTCATCGTGGGCGAGAAGGAACAGGCTGAGGGTAAGGTCAGCGTACGTAAGCAGGGCGCAGGCGATGGCGGACAGTTTACCATCGACGAGTTCGCTGCCCAGATCGTGGCTGAGGTTAACTCGCAGATTGAGCATTCAAGCTATTAATATAGTGAGTTTGACGCTTATAATTAGCAAAGAAGCATAAAATGATGGAGTTTTTTGCAGAAAATGAATAAAAAAGTTTTCAGTCTGCAAAAAACTCCTTATCTTTGCGCACCAATTATAAATATTTTTTAATGGCATTCACACCTCATGGAAACGGTGGCGGCGGGTATCGCCCGAAACCATCACCAGCACCTCGCCCACAGGGCAACAAAGATCAGCAGCGTAACGCAGGCCGTAACGACAGCAACAAAGATCAGCATCGCATCAACGAGTTCATCCGTGGCGTAAAGGAAGTTCGTCTGGTCGGCGATAATGTTGAAATGGGCATCTACAGCATTCAGGATGCTATGCGCATTGCTGAAGAGCAGGAACTTGACCTTGTCGAGATCAGTCCAACAGCGGTTCCTCCGGTGTGCAAGGTCATGGACTATCAGAAATTCTGCTACCAGCAGAAGAAAAAAGCCAAGGAGGCAAAGGCTAATGCCGCCAAGGTGGTAGTCAAGGAGATCCGTTTCGGACCTCAGACAGATGACCATGACTACGAGTTCAAGCTCCGTCATGCCAAGGAGTTCCTTCAGGAGGGCTCGAAAGTAAAGTCATACGTGTTCTTCAAAGGCCGTTCAATTCTGTTCAAGGAGCAGGGCGAGGTTCTTCTGGCTCGCTTCACTCAGGATTTGGCCGAGTTCGGTAAGCCTGACAACTATCCGCCAGTGCTCGAAGGCAAGCGTATGATCCTCATCTTCTCGCCAAAAGCTAAAGCTAAATAACAACAACCAAATTTATTAACAAAAATGCCAAAAGTTAAGACTAACTCCGGTGCTAAGAAGCGCTTTGCGCTCACCGGATCAGGACAGATCAAGAGAAAGCATGCTTACAAGAGCCACATCTTGACCAAGAAGACAAAGAAGCAGAAGAGAAACCTCGGTAAGTTCTCTATTCTCGACAACGCTAACAAGACTAACGTTCGCGAGATGCTTTGCCTCAAGTAATTCTTGGTGAGCAACACTCTTAAACAACAAGTTTTCAAAAAAAGATCTATTAACAAAACTTCCGTATTAAGCGACTTTTCTGTCAATCGTTTATTCTCATTGCCAAAAGAGTCCGCGGCGTTTAAAAAACTTTTAGAACTATGCCACGTTCGGTAAATCACGTAGCGTCACGTGAAAGACGCAAGAAGATTCTCCACCTCACTAGAGGTTACGTAGGTGCACGCAAGAATGTGTGGACCGTTGCTAAGAACACCTGGGAGAAGGGTTTGACTTATGCATTCCGCGATCGTCGTAACAACAAGCGCAACTTCCGCGCTCTCTGGATTATGCGTATCAACGCTGCTGCTCGTCTTGAGGGTCTCAGCTATTCTAAGCTCATGGGCCTTCTCCACGCTAACGGCATCGATATCAACCGTAAGGTTCTTGCTGACCTCGGTATGAATCACCCAGAGGCATTCAAGGCAATTGTTGACAAGGTTAAGTAATTAACATCTGTCAATCGCAAACAACAAAGGCTGCACGTCATCGTGTGGCCTTTCGTTGTCTTGTCGGCTTCTTGTCGGCATTTTTGTCGGCTGCAATACACAATAAACCTACGGTTTGTCCGTTATTATGTAATAAACGTTAACCCAAATTGCATTATGTCAGATCTTAAGAAAAGAAATATACCGTTCTCACCGCCAGATATCACAGAGGAGGAAATACAACTCGTTGCCGATGCTATGCGTTCGGGCTGGATTACCACAGGACCTAAGACAAAGGAACTGGAGCGCCAGGTGGCTGCTTATTGCAACACCGAACGCGCTGTGTGTCTCGGTTCTGCTACTGCCTGTATGGAGAGCATCCTGCGTCTGCTCGGAGTGGGCGTGGGTGATGAGGTGATTGTGCCTGCCTATACCTACACGGCTTCGGCAAGTGTGGTTTGCCATGTGGGTGCAACTCTCAGATTCGTGGATGTGCAGGAAGATAGCCGTGAGATGGACTATGACCAGCTTGAGGCTGCAATCAACGAACGCACGAAGGTGGTAATTCCTGTAGATCTGGGTGGCCTTGTGTGCGACTATGATAAGGTGTTCCGTGCGGTGGAAGCCAAGCGTAGTCTGTTCGTGCCTGCCAATGACATTCAACGGGCTTTTGGCCGTGTTATTGTTATGGCTGACTCGGCACATGCTTTCGGTAGCCAGTGGCACGGTGAGATGTGCGGCAGCATCGCCGATTTCACTTCGTTCTCCTTCCATGCGGTCAAGAACTTCACTACAGCCGAAGGCGGAGCCCTTACCTGGCGTCCTATTCCTGGCTTCGATAATGAGGCGATCTATAAGCAGTTCATGCTCCTCTCTCTGCACGGACAGAGCAAGGATGCGCTGGCAAAGACTCAGCTCGGCGGTTGGGAATATGACATCGTGGCACCTTACTACAAGTGCAACATGACCGACATAACAGCAGCCATAGGACTTGCTCAGATGAAGCGATATGATGGGCTGCTTGCACGTCGCCGTCAGATTATTGAACGCTACAACGAGGCGTTTGCCAAGGTGCCTGGCCTTGAACTGATGGAGCACTATACTGCTGACCACACATCTAACGGACATCTCTATATCGTCCGTTTCATCGGTCGTGATTCGGACTACCGCAACAGCGTCATCGCCCAGATGGCTGAGCGTGGAGTTGCATGCAACGTCCATTTCAAGCCTCTGCCAATGATGACCGGTTATCAGAAACTCGGCTTCGATATCAAGGATTTCCCGAATGCCTACGCAATGTTCTGTAATGCAATGACTCTGCCTTCGCATACCCGAATGACCGACGAGGACGTGGATTATGTGATCAAGTGTTTCCTTGAGGTTGTTTCTCAAGCTTAAAGATCGCTCAAGATAAAGTCATACTGTATGAAGCGTCTGTTCGACATAGTGGCAAGTGGCATTGGCCTGATTATCCTCAGTCCTCTGTTCCTTTTCCTTGCCATCTGGATCAAGCTCGACTCGCCCGGCCCTGTGTTCTATCGTCAGGTGCGCGTGGGTCGTGGCAATAAGGATTTTCGCATCTTCAAGTTCAGATCGATGCGTGTCGGTTCTGATAAGGGCAGCCAGATCACCATCGGCGGCCATGATCCTCGCATCACACGCAGCGGATATGTGATCCGCAAGATGAAGTTCGACGAGTTCCCTCAGCTTATCAATGTCTTTGTGGGCGACATGAGTCTTGTCGGTCCTCGTCCGGAGGTGCGCCATTATGTGGATCTTTACAATGAAGAGCAGTTGCATGTGCTGGACGTGCGTCCGGGCATAACTGATAAGGCATCGATCAAATATCGCAACGAGAATGAATTGCTCGATAAGGTCGATGACCCAGAGCAATACTACATTGATGTAATCATGCCTGACAAGTTGAAGCTGAATCTCGAATATGTGGAACGCAGTTCTTTCTGGTATGACATGCAGATGATATTCGAGACCATCTGGTCGCTCAGTGTGATGAAACTTATTAGAGCCTTCTTCAGTTGGTACTTCGGCAAGGATTCGCTTCCGTATTGGTGCGTATTGGGTCTGGATTGCGTCAGCCTGGTGTTCTTCTACTATGTCGGATATTTCTGTGTGCTCGGTTCGCTTGGTGTGGTCGATGATTTCTGGATCAAGCTTGCCATGATAGGCTTCTGTCTTATCCCATACCTTATCTGCTATCGCATATTCCACACTTACACCAACATCATTCGCTACAGTTCGTTCATCGATCTGCGCAACGTGGTGTTTGCCAATCTGCTGGCTTCGTGCGTAGTTCTCATATTGCGCGTGTCGTTTTTCGAATATGACGACATGATCTTCCCTGGTCTTCGTGTCGTGCTGTTTGCCTTCTCGTTTGCCACATTGTTTATGTGCGGATGGCGAGTATTGGCCAAGTCAGTGTGTGACATTGCCAATGTCAATGCCGAGGCGCGTAATATATTTATATATGGTACGCGCGAGGGCGGAGTGAGCCTTGCAAAGAGCATTCGCAATCAGACGAATTCAGACTTCCTGGTGCGCGGTTTTATCTCACCTCTATGTGACATGGATCGCCAGTATATGGCAGGTTTGCCTGTCTATGCTGATGACATCAAGCTTATAGGAGTGCTGCTGCGCGAACATATTACTGGCGTGATGGTGTCTCCATTGCAGACCGAGGCATTCCGCGACAACGAACGCCTGGTGAGTGAACTGACAGAGGCTGGCATTCAGATATACATGATGCCAGAGGCTCAGAAGTGGGACGGTAAGACAAGCCTGACGCAGAATATGCTGAGAGAGGTGGATATCGAAGATCTTCTGCCACGCGAGAAGATTGAGGTTAACATGACTGCCATCGGCCATCAGCTGGGTGGACACCGAATACTCATTTCAGGCGCGGCTGGAAGTATCGGTAGCGAAATAGTGCGTCAGGTGGCATCGTTCTCTCCGTCGGAACTCCTGCTCATTGACCAGGCTGAGACTCCGATGCATGACATGCGTCGCATGATGCAGCGTCTCTATCCTGACATCACGTGCCATACCGTGGTGGCAAGCATTACACATGCAGAGCGTATGGAACGCCTGTTTGCTGCACATCGACCTGAGTTCGTATTCCATGCAGCAGCCTACAAACATGTTCCGATGATGGAGGATAATCCATCGGAGGCAGTAATCAATAACATCCTTGGTACACGCATCATGGCCGACCTCGCCGTGAAATATGGAACCCGCAAATTTGTGATGATCTCAACCGACAAGGCTGTGAATCCGACCAATGTGATGGGGTGCTCGAAACGTATCTGCGAGATGTATTGCCAGAGCCTTAGCCACAAGCAGCCTGCAGATGGTACACAGTTTGTCACCACTCGTTTCGGAAATGTGCTTGGTAGCAATGGTTCGGTAATACCTATTTTCAGGGAGCAGATACGCCGAGGCGGACCTGTTACTGTGACGCACAAGGACATCATCCGTTATTTCATGCTCATTCCTGAGGCCTGTAAGCTTGTGCTCGAAGCCGGCAGTTTTGGAAAAGGCGGCGAGATATTTGTCTTTGATATGGGCAAAGCCGTCAAGATTGATGATCTGGCAAAACGTATGATTGCCCTGTCGAATGCCAAAAACGTCAAGATTGAATATACAGGTCTGCGTGATGGAGAAAAACTCTTTGAGGAGATGCTAAGTTCTGCTGAGGTCACCAAGCCTACGTCTCACAATAAGATACGCATCGCTCAGGTGAGGGAATGCGAATATGATGTCGTAAGCGAACAGATAGGGCGTCTGTGCAATGCCTGCTTATCTGCTGCCGACGATATGGAAATTGTCAGGATAATGAAGGAGATTGTGCCGGAATTCAAGTCTCAGCACTCAAAGTATGAGGTACTTGACTGACTTCGTCGCCGGAAGATGTATTTTTTCGTCATCGGAAGATGTAATGACCTGTCTGTATTACTGACAGATGATACGGCTGCCCATGCGTGACAGTTCGGTATAGATTTCAACACAGGCAACAGCATCGAACGCCGCATAGGCCAGCTGCTTGTCAGAGAGCGACTGTGCTTCCCAATTGGTGAGGCGCTGTCGCTTTGATATTTTCTTACCGAAGAGAAGTGCGTAGATTTTAGCGAGACTTTGTTCCTCAATACCATAGCCTTTGACGAGGTGTTGGAGTTCGATCACGCTCTTCGGAGCAAGCGTGGGATGCCATTTGCGGAGGCTCTGGAAATCATCGTGAGTAGAGAGTCCAACCTTGATGACCTCAGGGTCTTCAAGCAGGTCAAACAGAGGAGCACACTCCTCGCCAATCAAGTTGAGTCGGAATAGATAGGCTGTATTGCCAACAGATAGCTGCACGAGAGAGACCCTGTAGGTGAGCCCTTTAGTGAATGAAGGTCGCGTCTCTGTGTCAAAGCCGACGATGGTGTTTGCATTGCGTATCGCACGGATGGCATCGGTGGCCTGTTGCAAAGTGCTGGCTACGATTATATTGCCGGTATGTGTGACAATTGGCAGGGCGTTGAACTCTTCCTTGGTGATTTTGGATGGTATCATGAAGCGTTGGATGCTATTGATGGAATAAGTGTGGTTAGTGTGGAAACTGTAAGGCTTGCGATGTCAGAGCCTGGGCAACGAGTGGATCAACCAATCCATCGAGGCTCTCGCCTTGGCTGAGACGCTGTCGTATCTCTGTCGAAGAGATATCATATTGTGGGGCATCGGCAACTGTAACGGTTGGGTAGAGATGCTTGTCGATGACTGGCAGAGGATAGCCAGGGCGCGGATAGACAATGACGTGGAAGTCCGAAAGAATCGTCTCCCACTCGCGCCAGTGGTCGAAGATGAGCCAGTTGTCGGCACCGATTACAAGATAGAAATCATGCTCGGGATAGCGACGGTGAAGTTCATTGAGCGTCACGAAAGTATAGCTCGGACGTGGCAGGTGATCCTCAATGTCGCAGATGCGCAGAGACGGATGTCCCTCGATTGCGATCTGCAGGATATGCAGGCGCACGTCATCATCCATCAATCCAGACGCAGGTTTGAGCGGATTCTGGGGAGAACGTATCAGCCACAGCTCATCCACAAAGCCCTCGCTTACCAGATAGTCGGCCAGAGCAATGTGCCCGATGTGAACAGGGTTGAAACTGCCGGAATAGATGCCGATACGCATGTCGAATAGTGATGATATAAGGTTATTCGTTTCTGGCAGGGATTAGCACTCAAGGAAATCCTTCATGAGCTTAAGAGCATCCTGCTTGGCTTTGTCAAGATCATCGTTGACGAGAACGCAGTCGAACTGAGAGGCGTAGGTCATCTCGTAGGCCGCTTTGTCGAGACGTGTTTGGATGACTTCCTCCGAGTCGGTGGCGCGTGCATGAAGGCGGCGTGAGAGTTCTTCGACAGACGGTGGCTGGATGAACACGCTCAAAGCGCGCTCGCCATAGAACTTCTTAATGTTGACGCCACCTTTCACATCCACATCGAACACTACGGTCTTACCTTCATTGCTGAGGCGTTCCACTTCGCTTTTGAGTGTGCCGTAGAACTTGTCTGGATAGACCTCTTCGTACTCAAGGAACTCGTTGTTGGCTATGCGCTGACGAAATTCCTCTGGCGTAAGGAAATAGTATTCGATGCCATGCTTCTCGGTTCCGCGTGGTTCGCGACTGGTGCATGATACGCTGAACGCGAGATCCTGGTTTTGCGACATGAGATAATTCACGAGTGTGGACTTGCCACTGCCTGACGGGGCGCTGAATATAAGGAGTTTAGACATGTGTTCCTATTGTATGAAAATGAGTGTCTGTTATTTGATTCGGTTATAAGACGTTGAGCACCTGTTCTTTGATCTGTTCAAGTTCGTCTTTCATGCGCACTACAATGCGCTGCATCTCAGCTTGGTTGCTTTTGCTTCCGAGGGTGTTGATCTCTCGACCCATCTCCTGGGCGATGAAGCCGAGTTTCTTGCCAGTGCCTCCTGCATCCATTTCGGCATCCATGGTTTCCATGAAGTAGTTCAGATGGTTCTCCAAACGGTGCTTCTCCTCGTTGATGTCGAGTTTTTCGATGTAGTAGATCATCTCCTGTTCGAGGCGGTTGCGGTCATAATCGACGGGCAGCTGCTGAAGTTTGTCAAGGATGTTCTGACGGATGCGCTCGGTGCGGTCTTTCTCGAATGGTTCGATGCTTGCAAGGAGTGTGCGGATATTATTGATCTTTTCGCAGAACACACGGTAGAGCGACAGTCCTTCCTGAGTGCGGAACTCAACAAAGGCATCAATGGCATTTGCCACGACGCGTGTTACGGCATCCAGTTCTTCTGCCTCGATGACGGGTTGTACCGTATGGATAGCGTCAGGCATGCGCAATAGAGTCTGCATCAGGATGGCTGCAGATGTGGCCTGCTGGTTGAACTGCACGAATCCGAGTTCGTTGCGTACATCCTCGATCTGGTTGAAATATTCCTTGAGAATCTCTCGGTTGATGTGTGGGGCGTCGGCCGACTCATTGAGCGTCTCTACATTGACGGAAAGATCGACCTTGCCGCGTTGCAACGACTTCATGATCATCGAACGGAACTCCATTTCGCGTTCACGGTACTGTGAGTTGACCTTCATGCTCAGGTCGAGCTGCTTTGAGTTGACAGCACGCAATTCGACAGTTACTTTCTTGTTTGCTATTTCCGCCACGGCCTTGCCGTAGCCGGTCATTGACTGTATCATTTTGACAGAGTGTTAATCGCGTTGATTTGACATATTTTGCTGAATATGCAGCGGCAAAGATACATTTTTTTTGTCAAACTTGTGCGATATGCTTGCTATTTTTTTCGTTTTTGGTTTCGATTTTTCAAAAAGTATGTCTGTTTTTTGGTCGTTCGACAAAATTTTAATATCTTTGCACGCGATTATTTGTAATAAAAATGAATGTAATCTTAATTGAAACCTCGGCAAAAGCTTGCAGTGTGGCATTGAGCTGCGACTTCAATATCGAGTTCGAACGAGAGACCATTGAAGGTCCAAACCATGCCACTGTGCTCGGTCAGTACGTGCAGGAAACGATGGAGTTTGCCCGCACAAGAGGACTTATGCCCGATGCCGTGGCTGTGAGTGCCGGTCCTGGCAGTTATACAGGTTTGCGCATCGGAGTGTCGGAGGCCAAAGGTCTGGCATTCGGTCTTGGCAAACCATTGATTGGCATCAGCACGCTCAAGGCTCTGTGCTGTCATGTGATGTTCAGTCCTGTGTTTGAGGAAGGAATGCCTGAGGGCGGTCTTTATTGCCCGATGGTCGATGCCCGACGCATGGAGGTTTACACAGCTCTCTATGACTCAGCCCTGAATGAAGTGCGCAAGGTGAGTGCAGAGATTGTGGACGAGAATTTCCTCCGTGACGAACTCGATCGCCATCCGATCTATTTCTTTGGCGACGGAGCCGACAAGTGCCAGGAGGTAATCAAACATCCGAACGCGCATTTCCTGCCAGGCGTGAAGGTCATGGCCCGCGACCTGATGGCATTGGCTGTGAAGGCCTATAATAGGGGGGAGTTCGACGATACTGCATACTTCACCCCATTCTATGTGAAAGATTTTGTGGCAACCAAGCCAAAGAACTTATTGGAAAATCTCTGATGCAGCAATACAATACACAACTAAGCAAGATCACACTTCCGGAATATGGTCGCAGGGTACAGGAACTTATCCGATACTGCAAGACTATTCCTGACCGTGGCAAGCGCACAGCCTATGCCCACACCATCGTTGAGATAATGGCCGATCTGTATCCTGAGATTGCCAATGTCGAGAACAGCAAGCAGATTCTTTGGGATCATCTGGCTTTGATCAGCAACTACGAGCTCGACGTTGACTATCCGTTTCAGATCACACCAAAGGAAAGTCTCTCCGGCCAACCTGTCAAGATGACTCAGAACGAGGAGCCGTTCCGTTATATGATGTACGGTAGGGTGGTGGAGCAGATGATTGAGAAGGTCAAGACTCTTGAGAATCCATCCGACCGCATACGCCTGCTTGAACTTTGTGCCAACCACATGAAGCGCAACTTCCATCTGGTCAACAAGGATGCCGATGAAGACAATGACAAGATCATCAACGACCTGGTGAACTATGTAGGCATCGAATATAAGGATGAGGTCTATCAGGTGTTTCTCTATGACAATGCCGACCTGAAGAAGAATGACCAATATGATCCGGCCCGTCTTGTAGAACCGAAAAAGAAAAAGAAGAAGAAAAAATAAGGCAGCGCTAATCTGTGTGCACCACTATATTGTGTTAACCGACGCGCCGGTCAACAAGTGAAAGAAGAAATAAACAACCAAAACATATTTTCTGTATGGAAAAGATCAGCTCAAATTTCGTAGAAGAATTTATCGAGGAAGATATTGCTGCCGGTAAGGTGGCTGCGTCTCCAACCCACATCGTTCATACCCGTTTCCCACCAGAACCAAACGGTTATCTCCATATCGGTCATGCCAAGGCCATCTGCATGGACTTCGGCGCAGCTGCCAAGTATGGCGGCCAGTGTAACCTCCGCCTTGATGACACCAACCCAAGCCGCGAGGATACCGAATATGTTGATGCCATTAAGGAAGACATCCATTGGCTCGGTTTTGACTGGGGCGACCGTCTTTTTTACGCCTCTGACTATTTCCAGGAGCTTTGGGATCTGGCCGAATACATGATCAAGAAAGGTCTTGCATACGTCGAGGAGCAGACCAGCGAGCAGATTGCCGCTCAGAAGGGAACTCCAACTCAGCCAGGCGTTGAGAGTCCGTTCCGCAACCGTCCTGTCGAGGAGTCGCTCGACCTTTTCCGTCGCATGAACAAGGGCGAGTTCGAGGAAGGTACGCTCACATTGCGTGCCAAGATTGACATGGCCAACCCGAACATGCACTTCCGCGATCCTATCATGTATCGCATCATCAAATATCCTCACCACCGTACAGGCACCACATGGCAGGCCTACCCGATGTATGACTTTGCTCACGGCCAGTCAGACTTCCTTGAGGGCATTACCCACTCAATCTGTACCTTGGAGTTCGAGGTACACCGTCCGCTCTATGAGTATTTCGCCAAGATTATGGCCGAATATAAGGGAACGGAATACACCCCACGTCAGATCGAGTTCAATCGCTTGAACCTCACCAACACCGTGATGTCGAAGCGTTATCTGCGCGATATGGTTGAGAACGGCATCGTTCGTGGATGGGACGATCCTCGTATGCCAACCCTCTGTGGCCTTCGTCGCCGTGGCTACACCAGTCAGGCTGTTCGCGATTTCATCACCACCATCGGCTATACCAAGTTTATGGCGCTCAACAGCATCACCCTGCTTGAGAATGCAGCCCGTGCCGACCTCAACAAGAAGGCAACCCGTGTGATGGGCGTGATCAACCCGGTTAAGCTCACCATCACCAACTGGCCAGCCGGAAAGGTCGAGATGTGCGAAATGGACAACAACCCAGAGGAGGAAGGTTCAGGCAAGCACGAGATGCCATTCAGTGGCGAGCTCTACATCGAGCGTGAGGACTTCCAGGAGGTTGCCGAGAAGAAGTTCTTCCGTCTGACCATCGACAAGGAGGTTCGTCTGAAGGGTGCATTCATCATCAAGTGCACAGGCGTTGAGAAGGACGCTGAGGGCAATATCACTAACATCCTCTGCACATACGATCCGGAGTCGAAGAGCGGAATGCCAGGTGCTGAGCGTAAGGTTAAGGGTACGCTGCATTGGGTTTCTGCCCAGCATGCAGTGCCGGTTGAGGCTCGTCTCTATAACAACCTGTTCCTTGACGAGGAGGCAACCACCGACAGCCAGCGCAATCCTGACAGCGAGGTCGTTGTGACTGCCTATGTTGAGCCATATTGCGCCGAACTTGCCAAGACACAGCCGTTCCATGGCATCAACAACAAGGAGGGTTATAACTTCCAGTTCCAGCGTATTGCATATTTCTGCGTCGATAAGGACTCAACACCTGATCACCTTGTGTTCAACCGTACCGTATCGCTCAAGGAATCAAAATAAAGCATTGCATTGAAAAGAAACCAAAAGAAATCGGAATCATACTATCGTTTCATTCAGGATCAGGCTGCCGGAAAGTTTTCCTATTATGACGGACAGGAGATCGAAGTCGCTCTGACCGACCTGCTCGACGAAGGCAACGTCAAAGATGCCTGCATCCTGATGGAAATGGCTATAAAACAGCATCCGGACGACGAGGAGATAACAAAACTCGCCGTCTGGGTGTTTATTCTCGCCGGTAGGGTAGAGGAAGCCGAACGTATGTTCCAGCCGTATGCCAACGACCAATCAGATCTCTCCGAACGCATCCGGTTCTGCCTGCAGGTGTCTCATGGTCATGTCAAGGAGGCGCTCGACGCCTTTACTAAAACGTTGATCGAAGAACGCTGTGATCTCACGCCCCTCTATTGGGTGTTGGGTGTCGAGGACATGTTCGACAGGATTCCGCACAATATGTTGCCAACCTATCTGGATACTGTGGGTCATTTGAACTCAGGCCATGACGCCGAGTCGTATGCCCGCATTGCCGCCATGCTGATGGATTGCGGCAGTCATGAGATGGCAATAAAGTATCTTGACCAGTCGCTCGATTTTGATGCCTATGATATCTATTCGTGGATGGATCTGGCCAAATGTCATTATCTGCTGGGCAATCTTGATCGTTGTGCAGAGGCTTGTGATTATGGCCTTGCCATCGAGCCGAATAACGCTATGCTGCATTTCGCGCATGGTTCCATACTCTATTACAACAACGATTTCACCGCAGCCATCAGCCATCTTGAAGTCGTACGCAAGTATGTAGAAGGCGTGAAGTCGGACAGCGAAATCGAAACTACAGCCCTTGAACTCATGGAGCAGGAGCAATGCATCCTTGAGATGCTCGGCTTCTCTTATCTCAACTGTGACCGCGTGGACGAATCGTGCGAGTGTTTCGACGTCCTCGTGGCTCGTCAGCCGGGCGATACCCTGCGCCATCTTCAGGTGGCATCTGCCTATGTGAGCAAAGGCGATCTCAACACCGCGTGCCAGCACACCGAGATAGCCGTTAAGCTTGAACCTAAGAACACCGATGCCCGTGCGTTGCTCATCTCCGTCTATACAGCCATGCACAGGTTTGACGAAGCGCTTACGCAGCTGAAACTCGTAATCGAACTCAAACCCAAGAGCAAGAACTATCTGCTGGCCTTTGCCGAACTGTCGAAGCAGGTGGGCAGAAATGAGGAAGCCGACTGGGCTTACCGTCGCCTGCTCGATCTCAAACCGCGAGACAAAGCCTCACGCATGTTATTGCGAGCCTATTTTGCAAGCATCGGCGATGAAGAGGCTCTGAGTCGCATTAAATAAAACTCATTCCTATGGAAGACCTTTACATCTGGATAGCGTCCAATATGAACTATGCGGTCATAACTCTGTTCATGGCTGTCGAGAGTTCGTTTATCCCATTCCCATCCGAGATCATAATCATTCCGGCTGCTTATATTGCGGTCAATCAGGGCACGCTCAGCCTTCCGCTCATCGTGCTTTTCGGCACCATTGGCGCTTTGATTGGTGCCTTGGTCAATTATTGGTTGTCCGTGTGGCTCGGACGTCCCATCGTCTATAAGTTTGCCGATAGCAAGTTCGGCCATCTCTGTCTCATCGACCGTGAGAGCGTTGAGAAGGCAGAGGCATATTTTAACGAGCATGGCGCCGTGGGTACTTTCGTTGGCCGACTCATCCCAGCCATCCGTCAGCTCATCTCCATCCCTGCAGGTCTTGCGCGCATGAACATGAGTCGTTTTGTGATCTACACATCGCTCGGAGCCGGTATCTGGAACACCGTCCTTGCCGCCCTCGGTGCGTTCTTCGGCCATACGATGCCTGAGGACGAGCTCATTGCCAAGGTGCAGCAGTACAGCGGCTATGTGAAGGTGGGCATTGCCGTAGTCCTTGTGCTCGGCTTCGCGTATTATATAAATAAGGTAATAAAGGCAAACAAGAAACAATGACCTTCAAACTTCAAGCAACAGATATCAACTCCTGGGCGCGTGCCGGCGAGATCACTACCGACCATGGCAAGATCCAGACACCGATCTTCATGCCTGTGGGCACTGTCGGTTCGGTCAAGTGTCTGCATTTCAGTGAACTTCGCGAAGAGGTGAACGCCCAGATTATCCTTGGCAATACATACCACCTGTACCTTCGTCCGGGTCTTGACGTGCTGCGTGAGGCAGGCGGATTGCATAAGTTCAATTCTTGGGATCGTCCGATTCTCACCGACTCAGGCGGCTTTCAGGTGTTCTCGCTTGCCGCCAACCGCAAGATCAAGGAAGAGGGATGCACCTTCCGCAGTCATATCGACGGTTCGAAGCATCTGTTTACCCCAGAGCGTGTCATGGACATCGAACGAGTGATCGGAGCCGACATCATGATGGCGTTCGATGAGTGTCCGCCGGGCGACAGCGACTACCGCTATGCCGAGAAGTCGCTTGGCCTGACCGAGCGCTGGCTCGACCGCTGCTATGCCCAGTATAAGGCAACTGAGGACGAGAACGGCAACGGCCTTTACGGCTATCATCAGGCGCTGTTCCCAATCGTTCAGGGATGCACATTCCCTGATCTTCGCCGCCGCGCAGCCGAGAAGATTGCCGCTATGGATGTTGAGGGCAATGCCATCGGCGGTTTGGCTGTGGGCGAACCTACCGAGAAGATGTATGAGATGATCGAGGTGGTCAATGAGATTCTGCCTGTCGATCGTCCGCGCTATCTGATGGGTGTCGGCACTCCTGCCAACCTTCTTGAGGGCATTGAGCGCGGTGTTGACATGTTCGATTGCGTGACGCCTACCCGCAACGGACGCAACGGAATGCTCTTTACGCGCCATGGCATCCTCAACATGAAGAATGCCAAGTGGGCTCACGATTTCTCGCCAATTCAGGAAGACGGTCCGTGTGAGGTCGATCGCATCTATTCGAAGGCCTACCTCCGTCACCTTTTTCATGCCGAGGAGTACCTTGCCCTTCAGATTGCGTCGATACATAATCTCTCATTCTATCTCTGGCTCGTGGGTGAGGCGCGTCAGCACATCCTTGCCGGCGACTTCAAGCCGTGGAAGGATTATATGATTGGCGAAGTGACCCGACGACTGTAAAAGCTGACCGCCATGCATATACGTATTATTTCTCCTGCCGGCAATGTCAAGGCCAAGGTCGTCGATGCAGGTGTTGCAACCCTCCGCAGTTGGGGACACAAGGTCACGGTTGCCGAACATGCTCTTGGCTCTTACGGCCGCTATTCCGGCTATCCTGAGGAACGAGTTCAGGACATTGTCGATGCACTTGAGGATCCTACGGTCGATGTGCTTTGGGCCACACGTGGCGGCTATGGCTGTATGCAGATCCTTGACCGCATTCCGCTCGACATTATCCGAAAGGCTGGCAAACCCATTGTCGGCTACAGCGACATTACGGCTCTCCATGCCCTGTGGAGCAAGGCCGGAGTGCAGAGCGTGCATGCTCCGATGATGAAGCATCTGGGCGACGATCCCGGTCACCGCACCACCAAAACCCTGCGCGAGCTGCTTGACTTCTATGCGGCTCATAATGCCTGGCCGCAGCACCACAACCGCCTCTTCATGGCCAAGGCAAAGATTCAGCCGGTGGATGCTGACGGTGCTCCTGTTTCTCTTGACAATGGTGTCGCTCTTGCCAATGCCGATTGCCCTGTGTTCGTGGGCGGCAACCTTAGCGTGCTCACCGGTTTGCATGGCACACCGTTCGACTATGATTATGCCGGACGCATTCTCTTCATCGAGGACATTGCCGAACAGCCTTACAAGATTGACCGCATGCTTCAGCAGTTGCGCCTGATGGGTGTGTTCGGAGTGCTGATGCCCGATGGCTCGGTCGATAAGTCGGGAGCCGTGGCAGGACTTGTCTGCGGACATTTCACCGATTGTCCTGACGACCCATCGATGCCTGCCAATATCTGGGACAATATCCGCTGGGTGTTGCAACCCTATCAGGTGCCAATCTGGCTCGGTTCGCCCATCGGTCACGAACTCAATAACTTCCCTGTGATTGTCGGCTGACCCATTTAGGCGGAAGGCTGCGCCCATCTGAATAACTGATTGTCTTTCATGCGATGAAAAAACTACTTATATTCATCTTCTCGCTCCTGTCTGTGCCGATGTCTGCTCAGATTCATGCCGACGTTGAGATGCAGGCATCTGTAAGCAACGACAGGACACCGCTTTGGCTCAATGCCAATAAGTACGGCTTGAGTTCGCTCAACGCCAATAACGGCTACGTTCGTGCCACACTGACGCGCGACCTCGAACAGCCCAAGTCGAAGCATTGGGATTGGGGATTCGGTGCCGATGTGGCTCTGCCTGTGGGCTATGTGAGCGAGAGTGCCTGTGGCCGATACACGACCAATTATATTGTCCAGCAGCTTTATGCCGATGTGCGTTACCGTCGTTTCGTGTTGACCATCGGCGCCAAGCAGCAGCCGATGCAGCTTCACGACAACCGTCTGTCTTCCGGCGCACAGACCTTGGGCAGAAATGCGCGACCTGTGCCTCAGGTGCGTCTTGGCCTTGACGATTGGTGGACGGTGCCGGGCGTCAACGGATGGCTTCAGGCGATGGCTCATGCCTCGTTCGGCGTGATGACCGACGGCGCATGGGAAGAGAAGTTTGCCAATGGCGGACAGTATATTTACAACAAGCTGACACGCTATCACGAGAAGGCCGGCTACCTGCGCATCGGCAAGCAGTCGCGTTTCCCGCTGACCTTCGTTTTCGGCCTTGAGATGGCAGCACAGTTCGGCGGTGATCTCTACAACTGGAAGGGAACCGATCAGAGCGACTATGCGTCTGACTATCACATGCGCCTCAAGAGCGACCTCAAGAGCTATTGGAATGCGTTCATGCCAGGCGGTGGCGACACCGGCGAGACATCGTTCCAGAACTCGGAGGGCAATCAGCTCGGTTCGTGGATTTTCCGTTTCGACTGGACGCGTCCTGATTATGCCATCGGCCTTTATGCCGACCATTTCTTTGAGGATCATTCATCGATGTTCCTGCTCGACTATGACGGCTATGGCGAGGGCGAGAACTGGCAGCAGAAGGAGGAGTGGCGCTACTTCCTCTATAAGCTCAATGACCTTCAGCTGGGTCTTGACCTCAAGCTCAATAAAGGCCGTTGGCTGAAGCGTGCGCTGGTTGAGTTCATCAATACGAAATATCAGAGCGGCCCAATCTATCACGACCGCAATTCGGGCAACAGCGACCATCTTGGCGGCATCGACGACTATTACAACCACAGCACCCTGCCCGGCTGGCAGCATTGGGGACAGGTCATTGGCAATCCGCTCTATCGTTCGCCGCTCTACAACTGTGCCGACGGTTACATTTCCTCGACCGACAACCGTTTCACGGCGTGGCATTTCGGTGCTGAGGGCTGCCTCGGTTTTGATGCCCTGACCTATCGTGTGCTCTACACCTGGCAGAAAGGTTTTGGCACTTACCGCAGTCCTTTCGTGCGTCCGGAGGTTAGCAACAGCTACCTTGCCGAGCTGTCATACCGTCTCGCGGACTTCACGTTCGTCGTGGGCGTGGCATCTGATTTCGGCAAGATCTATGGCGACAACACCGGAGCCCAGTTCACACTCAAATATCACATCCGATGAAAAAGCTTTCATTACTCTCCGCAATATCTGTCATCATCCTGTCGATGACGCTTACCGGCTGCGAGGTTTCGGGCAATGGCGACCTCGACGGCTTCTGGTACATGACACGCCTTGACAGCATCGCCACCGGCCAGTCGTGTGACATGCGTCCGGCTCGTCTATCGTGGTCGGTGCAGGCCAAGATCATCCAGTTCTTCGACCATGAGAAGAACGACCTGAAGCGCATCCCGATGGCCCGTTTCGAACACGATGGCAACACCCTCACCATCTCCGAAGCTTTCATCTACAACCGCATGGATGGCGATGAGCCGCTCACCGCGGACAGTCTTTACCTAGTGCGTCCCTATGGCGTCAATTCGCTGCCCGACACCTATCATGTCGAGAAGCTCACCTCGTCGCGTCTTCAGATCTCTGACGATGTGGTTCGCCTCTATTTCGAGAAATATTGATTAAAGTATCGCAAGTCCATACTTGCTTACATGAGGGGAGTTAAAGAAGATAAAGGAGTTAAAGGAGATAAAGACGTTACTTTCACTATTGGTATAGTCTTTAACTTCCCAATCAAATGAAATATTAGTCTTATTGCTATGATACGTACATTCCTTACCTCTCTCATGATGATGCTGTGTGTGGCGCTTCACGCACAGATCGCCGTCGAGTCGTTCGAGCTCGATGAGTTTGATGGTACCGCCAACCGACGCGAAACTCAGGTTTTTGACCTCGATGGCAACCCTTGCGCATTGATCAAGGTCGAGACCACGCTCAAGGGTCTGTCGTTCGATACTGGCGTGCTGGGCATTATGAAGTCCGAGCAGCATGTGGGCGAAATCTGGCTTTATGTGCCTCGTGGCGTCCGTTACATCTCCATCTTCCATCCAGACATTCCGGGTCTTCGCAAGCATGACCTTGGCGTGTCGGTGCAGAAGGCACGCACCTACATCCTGAAACTGCGCACAGGCACTGTCCGGACAATCGTTGAGGAGGCTGTCACCTCGCAGTTCCTGGTCATTCATGTCGAGCCGAAGAATGCCATGGTCATGGTCAACGACGAAGCCTGGCCTGTCAACGATGGCGTGGCACGCAAGTATGTGCCATTCGGCGACTACCAGTTCTCGGTCATCGCTCCTGACTACGTCACCCACAGGAGTGCGGCACGTGTTGCCGACCCAGACAATAACGTGGTGGTGCGGGTGAGCCTTCAGCCGAACTTCGTGCCCATCACGGTCAATGTAGGCCTGAATGCAGACATTTGGATCGATGGCGAGCGTCGAGGTTCGGGCACATGGACGGGCAATCTTGGCGCAGGCGAACATCGTTTTGAGGCGCGCAAGGACGGACACATCTCTTCGTCGCGCCAGCAGACGGTCAACGTGGCAGATGGCCCACAGACCTTCACGCTCACAGATCCGACGCCAATCTACGGTCGTCTGATGGTCAACACCCTGCCCGACTATGCCGACATCTTCATCGATGGCGAGAACGTAGGCCAGACACCGAAAGCCCTGAACAAGGTCGTTGTCGGCACTCGCAAGGTGACCATCCGCAAGGAGGGATATGAAGACTACACTCAGGACATCGTTGTCAGCGAAGGTCAGACCGCATCCGTCGATGGGCAGATGACAAAGCGCGTTGCGCCAGCGGCTGTAACCGCAAGCCAGAGCACAGCCACAGGAGCAAACGTTGAGAGTCAGACATTCACGGTCAATGGCGTTTCGTTCAAGATGGTGGCTGTGAAGGGCGGCACATTCCAGATGGGAGCTACTCCTGAGCAGCAAGATGCTTACAAAGACGAAAAACCTGTTCATAGCGTCACCCTTTCTGACTATTATATCGGTGAGACAGAGGTCACGCAGGCTCTGTGGAAGGCGGTGATGGGCTCTAATCCTTCAACCTGGAAGGGCGACAACCTTCCTGTCGAGCAAGTTTCCTGGAAAGACTGTCAGAAGTTCATCAAGAAACTGAATCAGCTTACGGGCAAGAACTTCCGCCTGCCAACCGAGGCTGAATGGGAATATGCTGCGCGTGGCGGTAAGGAAAGCAAGGGTTATCAGTATTCAGGCAGCAACAATCTTGGCTCCGTGGCATGGTATGATGACAATTTGGGCAGCAAGATACACGCAGTCAAGCCCAAGCAGCCGAACGAACTTGGTCTTTATGACATGAGTGGCAACGTTTGGGAGTGGTGTCAGGACTGGTATGGAGGTTACTCAGGTGGTTCTCAAACCAATCCGAAGGGTCCTTCCTCGGGCTCGCGTCGTGTGTACCGTGGTGGCAGTTGGTACTACGACGCTAGGCACTGCCGCGTCGCTTATCGCAACTGGGATACGCCTCACTACCGTAGCTACGACCTTGGCCTCCGCCTCGGCCTTTAGTTCTCTCCTAACAAAAAAGAAGAAAAAAGAAAATGAAATAAAAAGAATGAATGCCGGCATGGTGCTAAAAAGGCCGTAAGGCCAAAAAAACACCATGCCGACATTCGCTTTGTCTTGGCTCCTCTTGATTCGGAAGATAAAGGAGATAAAGAAGATAAAGGAGATAAAGAAGATAAAGAAGATAAGGTAGATAAAGGAGATAAGGTAGATAAAGGAGATAAAGAAGATAAGGTAGATAAAGGAGATAAAGGAATATAAAGGAGATAAAGACGATACCATCAGATGGCGAATGCAACTACATTTGTCT
>JAGHUA010000029.1 GCA_018065085.1 Candidatus Liminaster caballi
TGGTTAGTTCCGAGATGTTTAATGCAGTTATGCTAAGCCTGGAAGGCTTTACTATGAGTAACCGGGGGCAACGCCCTCGGTATAAAGCAAACAAAAGACCATTGCCTGGAGGGCAATACCTTATTCCGGGCAAGGTACTGCCTTCCAGGCAGCTGTTTGGTCGAGCCTTTTTTAATCCGAGGGCGTTGCCCCCGGTTACTAAGATATTGGCTTCCAGCCAAGATAGAGCACTATTATGATTATTCAAGTTTCGCAAGTCTTTAACTTGCTTACTTGTGGGGAGTTAAAGTAGTTAAAGAAGTTAGCTCCTTCGTCGCTTGGGAAAGTTAAAGACAAATGTAGTTGCATTCGCCATCTGATGGTATCGTCTTTATCTCCTTTATATTCCTTTATCTCCTTTATCTTCCTTTATCTACCTTATCTTCTTTATCTCCTTTATCTTCCGAATCAAGAGGAGCCAAGACAAAGCGAATGCCGGCATGGTGCTTTTTTGGCCTTAGGGCCTTTTTAGCACCATGCCAACATTATTCTTTTATTTTCATTTTGTTTTTACTTTTTTCTTTTTTGTTAGGAAAGAACTAAAGGGCAAGGCGGAGGCCAAGGTAGCTAAGACGGTTATAAGGCGTTTCCCTGCCGCGACTAGCCACGCGACAGCGCTTGGCAAAGTAGAGCCAACCACCACCACGGATCACATGGAGCGAGCCCGAGGCTGGCCCCTTTGGATTGGTCTGCGAACCGCTTTGGTAATCACCTTTCCAATCATTACACCACTCCCAAACATTGCCACTCATGTCGTATAGACCAAGCTCATTTGCCTTTTTGGTCTTGACGGCATGGGTCTCTTTGCCGGAATTATAATAATACCACGCCACTGCATCAATACTGTTGCTGCCTGAATACTGATAGCCCTTGCTCTTATTGCCGCCACGCGCAGCATATTCCCATTCAGCCTCGGTTGGCAGGCGGAAGTTCTTGCCCGTAAGCATATTGAGTTTGCGGATGAATTCCTGACAGTCGTCCCATGAAACTTTCTCGACAGGAAGTTTATCTCCTTTATTATAAGAAGGATTATATCCCATCACCGCCTTCCACAAAGCCTGGGTAACCTCTGTCTCGCCAATGCAATAGTCTGACAAGGTGACGCTATGAACAGGCTTTTCGTCGTCATCAGCATCTTGCTGCTCAGGCGTAGCTCCCATCTGGAATGTGCCGCCCTTCACAGCCACCATCTTAAAGGAAACACGATTAACCGTAAAGGTCTGAGTCTTATTATTAACAACAAAGCTAAAAGCCACTACAGGATCTGCGCCGCCCTGCTGGACGGAGAAGGTCTTGGCATCAGACTTCTTGCCACCACGCATAGCGTATGCCGTATGGTTGCCGAAGGTGAGCGAACCTGAGAATGAATGTGTGCCAACAAGATTGCCATCGATATAAATCTGATCATCTGCCTGCTCGGCGCTGACAGTGACATTACGACCATTCTGCAGCGTAGCAGTGACGCTGGCGGTCTCGCGCTCGCTTACGGTCACAGTCTGTTTCTCAGATGCGTAGCCATCGAGAGAGAGCTCGACCGTGTGTTCGCCAATAAGGATTTCCTCGACAGAAAATGGTGTCTGACCGATGTGCTTGCCGTCGAGAATAATCTCGGCGCGGCGCGGAGAACTGGAGATATCAAGAGAACCGTAGATTGGCGTAGGCTCAAGATGCACCTCCTGCGGTTCGCCGGCAATGACCTGAATCTGGCGAGTGACAGGACGGTGATTGGCAAGGCGCACCTCCACGTCGTAATAGCCCTCCATCAGTTCTTCGCTGTATGAGGTATAGCCGCGCGACTTGCCATCGACAACTATCTCAGCTCCCTCAACGCTGCTCAATGTCAGACGGGCGAAACGAGCCTTGAGCATTGCCGAAGCCTCGGCTGTTGCGCCATCGCTGACCTCGACGCGGAGGGTGACAGGCGCATATTTGGGTTTCTGCACAGAGACGTTATGTGTGCCTGATGCCACTTCGGTGAGTGTGCATGGAGTGGTAAGACCGGTGTTCTCGTTGTCGAGCAAAACCAAGGCTCCAGGTTCGGAACTTGTAACCCTGATACTGCCGAACGCAGGTTGGAGAGGGAGATTGAGCTCCACACTTGGCTGCTGCACCTCGACAAGGCCTGCCGCGTTATGGTATTTCGGATATTCCAAGCGATAGGTGTATCGTCCGTAAGGCACCTTATATTGGTCGAGCGGAGTGTTGCCAACATACTCGTCGTTCACAAACACCGTCGCACCCTTAGGCTCAGACTCGATGATAAGCCATCCCATCTTCTGCTTTGCCTCGTGGATGATGGTCTCGACCGTGCCGGCACGCAACTTCAAGATGTAGGTTTTTGCTTTCTGCACCGACATGCCGAGATCATGCTTACGCAAAACTCCGAGATCGGGATGAAATATTGAGATGTATCTGACGCCACGGGGCACGTAGAGCCATATCTCACCCACATGCTGCTCAGACTTCATGATGGCAAGCATGCCGGTGTCGAAGGTCAGTCCCTTGAGCGTGGTTTCGACCTTGATCAATGCGCAGGGATTGCCATCGAGGTCAAGAACCTGTGTGGCTGAACGATTGGCAGTAAGGTCGAACTCATCAAGATCGAACGACTCGACGGCTATCTGTGCGTGAAGGTTCACACACAGAAACATCAGCAGCAGAGCGGTGAGATAGGATCTAAGCATAGTATTTTAGAGAATTGGGGAATTTAGGACAATAAGGCTATTAAGAGAGAGCCAAACTTATTCGACAGTGGCACCCTGAGATGTCCAGATCTTGGTCTTGAGACTTGAGTCGAAGTTGGTGAATGGCTGGAGGATAGCCTTCATGTAGTCTTCACCATGCAGACCGGCACATGCCTTGGCATCGTCGATCTTAGAAAGGATGGCGTCGAACTGCTTGATGGCCTCGGCGTTACACTCCTTCTCAGATGCGCCCTCGATGATGATGATGCGAGTCACATAGTCGCCATCGGCATTGAGCTCCCAGAGTGGGGTGAAAGCATCGAAATCAGACTGGTAGAAGTTTACCACTTCGGTATAGAGATTGTAATGACACTGAATAGGGTCGGTCAGAACCTTATCGTCGTCAGAATCATCGCCACAAGATGTGAAGACTGCAGCGGATGCCATAAGAACAATGGCAGTGAGGAATTTGAAAAGTTTCATAAGAAAAAATATTAGAGATTAGAGTTTTTTATCACTTTCTTGCCATTGACGATGAAAACGCCGTGCTGTGGGTTGGTGACACGCATTCCGCTGAGGTCATAGATAATGTCGGAGGCAGGCTCAGAGGTATGGGTTGACACCGATGGCAGGACAGACGGAGCGTTGTCGCCATTCATGATGTAGAGCCACGGGAGGCGATCGGAAGCAAACTGCCACGGCGAGGCGGCATCACTGCCAAACACATAACCGAGACCCGTCCAGAACGACTGATCGAGCAGGACATTGCCATCGATGATGAGCTTGCCATCGGCACTGGTGTGATCATCGCTGAGACACTCGTAACTGCCACAGTCGAGCGATGCACTATAATAGGCATAGTTGTGACGGAGACCGTCCTCGACGAGCACCTCCGACGGATCTTCCTTTGGTTCGTTGGCCTTGGTATAGCCTGCAATGACATGGACAGCCGAGAGATCGGCATCCTCGCTGAGATAGCTATCGCTGACAAGGAACGATGTGGCGCTGACGCAACTGCTGATAACAACGGTGGTGTCGCTCTTAGCCCAGCATGGCTCGACATAACCGGCAATGACAGCAAAACCGCGATGCGTCTCAGACAGATCCTCGACAACACTGCCTGAGGCCAGACAACGAGCGATGACACCACGGTTGCCATTGATGCCACAGCGTCCTGCCACAGCGCCAATGCTCATCTGTCCGCTGATATTGACCTCGGAATAGCAGTCGGTGACCTTACAGCCCGTGCCGATGATGCCGGCAATGCCGCCGACCTCCGATCTGCCCGCGATGTGCGAACCGGTGACAGCCGAAGCTGTGACAACAGAGCTGGTGCGCATCTCGCCGACAATGCCGCCGATGACATTGCCCAGAGGAAGAGTGATGTCGGCATTGCTGCTGAGACATGAAACGATGCGAGTCTCAGACATAGCCTCGCCTACGAGTCCGCCAAAAGGAGTGGCAACAGCGCGACCCTCGGAAGAAATCAGCATCTGATCGACCACTATGTCGCTGAACTCAGACGAGATGGAATAGCCGCTGATAAGGCCGAACGTGGTATTTCCCGGATTGACAATGCCATGAGGAGCATAGAGTTTGAGATTGCGCACAACGGCATAAGTGGTGGTGCCGAAAAGACCGCCATAGTAATTGTCGGACGAGACGCAGAGATCCTTGATGGTATGGCCGTCGCCATCGAACACGCCTGTGAACTCAGGCACGGAGGCGATGTGTCCGGCTGCTTCGATGTCGCATGCCAGACGATAGTGTGCCGACGGATTGCGCGAGATGAGATTAAGCTCACCCACGCTTGTGATGAGATATGGATTGGCCTCAGTGCCATCGCCGCCGAGAGTGAAGCTGCTGAACGGAAGGGAATGGAAATCGACCTTGTTCATCTCGGTCTCAGGATTGTAGAAGTTGACGAGAAGCTCAGCGTTGTCGGTGGCATAGTTGACAATGGCTGCCGTCCAGATGTCGCACTCCTCATCGACCTCGGCAGGATCAATGCGGCGCACGATCTGTCCGCGCTCATTGCCGACGAAAAGCACGTTACGGCCACGCGAACCCTCAGCGTCATAGGCAAGCTTCGAGAAGAAGATGTACTCCATCTGGTCGTCGGCACAGAAGAGATATGGGTCGAGACTCTGGTTGTTGACCAACGGAGTGAAGGTCTGAGCCAGCGGACCGACATTGAAACGCACCACATGATGGAGCTTGCAGTCGCTGGTAAGGTGGGCATAGACCGTGAGGACATTGCCCTGGGCATCGACATCAGCCACGTTGATGCCGCTTACGTAACGGTAGCCGAGCGGATCGTCAGGAGCAGCGTAGCGGTCGAAGTTGAACGAGAGCGGCATGTCGCTGACCGTGACAGGAACCTCGCGTGTGGTGAACGACGGAACATCGACGGTGTAGAGATGCTCGTTGGAAGCATCGAGGAAGAGGAACTGATCCTCCTTGCCTTTCAATGGGCTGAGCAGCTTATAGACATCGCTCATGCCAGAGGCAAGAGTGTCGATGACCTGTCCGTCATGATCGAAGACAATGTAGCTGAAATGGGTCTCGGTGGTAAGCTTGACATCCTCGAACATAAGGATGTATGACAGACGGCCGTCGTCGGTGAAGACGTTGCTTGTGATGTCGAGGTCGGAGAACGAACCAATGCCAATCATGCGGGCAATATACTCGTCGGAAGGCACGTCGGTGGAAACAGAGAAACTATCGACCAGCTGATAGTTGCGGTCGTAGGTCTCGACGATGAAATGGTTGTCGGGTGTGAAGACAGGAACGTAAGAGTCCTCGTCGAAGATGCTCTCGCCGTTCTCATCGTACTGACAGAAGGTCTTTTCGTAGTAGGTGAGCACGTATTTGCTGTCGTTTCCTGCCTCAACGAAATTGAAGAACGGAGCATCGATGTAAGTGATGTGAAGCGAATTGAGCCTAAAGGTATGTTCGTGCTGAGCAGACGACTCGCCCCATGTGGCAGGACGATAGATGTCGATATCGGTCATCCATGGCTCCTCTGCACTGTCATGCACAGAGACGTAGCGCTGATATGTGGTCCAGTCATTGATGCGCGAAGAGACAACCATGCCATCGCCAGGGAACTCGGCCACCATGTCGCCGCCGATGGTGTACACACGGACGTAGGTCTTGCCCTTATAGTCAGGAGTGACCTCATGGAAGAACACAAGAATCTCCTGTGTAGAGGAGTTTGTGTCGAACATCTTATTGGTGACAATGCCGTATGGCTCGATATAGTTGACACGTGAAGAGTCAGGGACGGTGATAGAGACAGAGCCCTTGAGTGTGTGATGGCCGTCATAGACACTGATGACACTGGAGGTGTAGAAGTCACGCAGTTCTTCCTGACGCGTGATCTCCTGTGTGTAGTACCAAATCTGGCCGTCGATGCCATCGAGATAGCCATAGCCAGGACACTCAAGACTTGTGACAGCACCCGATGCCTTGCGCGGAGAACCTAACAGCTGATGGGTGTCAGCAACTGATTTATGGCCATAGATGCCTGCCGACTGACGGGCATCGAAGAATGAAGCAGCATCGGCAACCGACAGAGTCAGCGATGAAAGCAGGGTGGCAAACAGTACCTTAAAAGTATTATTGAACATTATGAGATGGATTTTGATCTATATAATTTGATCTATATATATAATATGTGACTTCAACTGATTATTTACTGATTATTTCACCATCACCTTCTGACCGCCGATGATGACCAAGCCCGCAGCGCTGGCTGCACGCTGTCCGCTGAGATTGTGAATGTCACAGGGGACAGGGACAGCCCTAATGTCAGCGACAGACGACGGATCATCGCCAGTAACCTCAAAGAAGAGTGTGACAGGGGAATTCTCCTCAGCGTTTGGATAGGAATACTCGTAGGTCTTGCCGCCGTGACCGTTGTTTCCTGTCTCGCGGATGCAGACCTGGCTGATGCTGATGATGTATGCCAGTCCTTCCTCGAACTCGACATTGCCGATGACAACGCCATCCTGGAGAGTGCCGGTATATTCATAGCCATAGAGATTGATAGGTGCGCCATAAGGCAGACCGTCCTCAGCCTCAAAAACGTATGCTGCAACCAAGACATCATCGTCCGGTTCGCCACCCTGAATGTTAGGGAATGTGATAAGGATGGAGTCGGGTGCAGACGCAAGCTTGGCGCCATTGGCGATGCTGAAGGCAAGGTCTCCGACAGATACGATTGGAGTCTTAGGCTTGCAGATGTAGTCAAATACCACAGTGGCAACCTGTGCGGTGGCAAAGGTGATGCGCACATAGAGATCGGCAGCAACCGAATCATTGTTGCTGGCAATAACGGCATAGCCCGAGAATCTTGACTCATACTGGAAGGTAGCTCCATCGATGCCCTCAACCGAACCGGAAGGATAGTCAGAGAAGGTGATGACCAACATTTCGTTGGCTGGAACGCTGACCTTATACCACTGTGGGATTCCGCCGGTCTTAACCTCAGAGATGATGTTGTCGCCCTCAACGAGAACCTTGGCAGTCTCCTGTGTCTCGCCCTCGCCAAGATCGCGGATGTTGAGTGTGAAGGTCTTGTCGGTTGCGTCAGTCTCGGCAACAAGCTTGATATTGACAGTGTCGCCCTCAGAAACAAGTATAGAAGCCTTATAGTTGAACAACACTTCGCCAATGGTGATTGTGCCCATGATATTGCCAAGGTCTTTGACATCGAGCGAGATGACGCCATCCATTTCTGTCACATAACGATAGTATGTATAGACCAAAGGACTGCCAGAGGATGCTGCCGGGCCTGGAACCGGTTCTCCGGCAGAGATTATGATAGGATTGCTCTCGGTGCCCGCAACCTGTGCGAAAGCGGAAGTCATTGCCGTAAGCAATAAAATGAGCGAAGTGATGGATTTGAGCATCTTGTTGGGGTAAGTAAGGAGTAAGGAGTAAAGAGTAATGGGTAAAGTTAATTAGTCATTATGACCGCCTCGCGATGGATGCCATCGACAAGGATTCGCATTGGCTGTTCGAAACGGATGTGACGCACATGCTCGGTCTCGGTGACAGCCGGCATCGCATCGAGCACATCCTGCTGGATGACGCCATCGCCTCGGAACGCATTGATGGTAAGATAGCTTACGCCAAGCGACGTGAGGTTCTGGAAGAAGTGAGTGCCCTGCGACGGATCGACCTGAAATGAGTCGAGACCTGCCTCGATGATGACACGCGCACTGGAGATATGCGGCCACTTGACAGGAATGCCAAGCCACGGATCGCTCGAACCCCAACGGCCAGGACCCATGAGCACACAGCGGCGGTTGTCGGCAAGAAGCTGGCGGTTGATGTGCTCAATCTCGTCGGCAATGGCCTGGTTATGGCCGGCATTGAAGTTCTGCGGACGGACATAGACAAGGTCCTGCACATCGGTTATGATGCCGTGACCAATGGCCGAATGCGAACGGATAAGGGTGTCGCTGTCGGCAATCTGACTGAGATCCTCGCTGATGGACATTCGGTTATCGACCATCGGACGGATCTGAAGCAGATGGAAGTCGCCACAGTTGCGATAGATGGTGCGATTCTCGTTGTTCGGATCGATGAACGGTTCCTTATAAAGATTAATGGCAAACTCAATCTCAACGGGACGACGCATCTCGTCCTGTCCGTAGCGCAAGACTTTCTGCATCAGCTCTGGCAACGGGAAGAGACCGTTCTGAAGTACGCCCACCATGGAGATAACCTTACGGTTGCGTCCTTCATAATAGCCATCATAGATACACTGGGCCTCGGGATCGAACGTCGAACAAACCCAAGGCAACGTACCATCGGCCTCGGCCTGACGCACAGGAATGCGACGCAGATTGAAACCGTCATCGACCTTGAACTCGCCCGATTCGTTCTCCAGATCGAGGGCAAGGAATGCTGTCTGAGTGTCGCGCAAAGCAAGCTCCATCTCGCTCATCTGCAGGACCTGTGCCGGATGTGCCGGACTGACTCGCAGGCTGACGCCACCATCGACGATGTATTTGCCAAGACCGAAGGCAAGGGAAACAGTACCCTCGTCGGCCTCCTCATCGCCAATAGGATAATAGTTGACCGAACGCGCCACGCCCGAGATGACCGGATAGAAGCGTGTGCCATGCTGCTGACCAACGACTTCCTGAAGGATGACTGCCATCTTCTCCTGATCGATGACATTCTGTGTGGCAGTCATATAATCTTTCGAGCCCTGATAGAAGACGCTGGCATAAACCGACTTGACGGCACTGGCAAGAAGTTCCATGCGCTTATATTTGTCGGATACATAAGGAATCATGTATGTGCTGTAGATGCCGGCAAAAGGCTGATAATGCGAGTCTTCGAGCAGGGATGACGAACGAATTGCAATCGGTCCATGCACAACATCCATAAATGCCTCAAGATCGCCAATAAGATGCTGAGGAAGATGTCCGCGCAGGAAAGCATGGAGGATATCATCGTCAGGCAACGGCGAGAGCGCGGTCTGATAGAGCTGGTTCTGATCCATGAACTCATCGAACACATCGGTACACAGCACCACGGTCTTTGGAATGCACGTGTTGAAACGCGGTGTGGAGATGTCAATGCTCTTGCTGTCTGCATAATCAGGACTCTGAAGATCCTCATAACGGGTGAGCATTCGGTCGAGGAACGCAAGACCACGTCCCTTGCCGCCAAGCGAACCGTCACCGATGCGCGCAAAGTTGCTGTATTTATCGAATCGCTCACGCTGGAACACAGCAACGACACCCTGATTCTTCATCTTACGATAGGAGACAATGGCATCGAAAATGATCTGACGATGGGCATCGACATCCTGGAGACTGGTCCATGTGATGCCCTTGAGGAACTCTGAGATAGGGAACATGGCTCGCGAACCAAGCCATCGCGACACGTTATTGTGCTTGATGTGATAGAGCAATGACTCGCGAGGAATGCTGAAGATATTGTTCTGAAGTTCCTTGAGGTTATGGACACGCGCCACCTCATGCAAAGTGTTTGGATCGCGGAACACAAAGTCACCGAAACCGAAATAGTTACGCACCATGTCACGCAGATCGACGTCCATCTTCTTCGAATTCTTGTCGATGAAAATATAACCCTTCTCATGGGCACGGGCCTCGTTCTCCTGTTCGGCAGACTCCATGATGAGCGGAATATAAGGATCAGTCTCGCGTATGGCAGCAAGCAGACGGAAACCGGCATCTGCGGCCTTCTCCTCCTCAGTCGGATTGGCACCCTTGGCAGCAGTCAGTGGAAATCGGCAATCGGAAATAACACCGAGCGCATTGCCCGAATACTGCTGATAGATGCGCCATGCCTCCTCATAGTTACGTGCAAGGACAATCTTTGGACGACCACGCATACGGAGTGTCTCAAGCGTGGCATTGAGCGCCTCGGTGGCAAAGTTCTGACTCTGCTGAAGCACGAACTTATAGAGGTTGGGAAGGATGGATGAATAGAAACGGATATTGTCCTCAACCACGAGAATCATCTGTACGCCAGCCTGAATGTCGTGATCGAGGTTCATCTGATCCTCAATAAGCTTAATGATGGAGATAAGCAGGTCGGTATTGCCCAACCAGCAGAACACATACTCGAAGATGCTGAGATCTACGTTGCGCATGCGGTCGGTAATACCGTGACTGAATGGAGTCAGCACCACAATCGGTACTGAAGGATAGTCTTTCTTGAGCGATGAGGCAATGTCAAATACATCGTTGTCGGGTGTGGATGCCTTGGCTGGCATACAGATGATGAGATCGATGTTGCTGTTCTGCATCACACGGTCGGCACTCTCCTGCGAATCGACCTGAAGGAATCGCGGAGGAAATCGCAGTCCGAGTTCGGCATACTCCTGGAAAATCTTTTCGTCAACACGGCCATCATCCTCAAGCATGAAGGCATCATAGGGGTTGGCGATGAGAAGCACATTGCAAATGCGCCTCTGCATCAGATCGACAAACTGCGTGTCGCGTAAACGAGGGATATTTGACATCGGCAAAATCAATATTCAAGTATTTCAGGCTTGACATTGCGGAATGAAGGCTGAGCCATTCCGATACTTGCGCCGATATAGGTTGGGTCACAGATCACATAGCGTGTGCTGCCCTTGGTGACATTGTCGCCCTTGACATCGCCTGAGAACTTCACGCCTGTGGCAATGTGGTTAGGATAGTCGAGCAGGACAACCTTGAGGCCTGTAAGCTGGCGCACAAGATAAGAGAAGAGGATGGAACGATCCTCACAATCGGACTTTGGATAGTAGAACATCTCCTCAACGAAGAATGGCTTCTCATAACCGAACTGTTCGTCATCGGTGGCGTAGTCAAATGCCTTCTGGCACCAGTTGAGGATGTACTGGACAGCCTCTGTCTCGCTCTTGCCGGCGATGCCCTGCTTCAGGACTTCGAGCACAGGAGAGGCAGAGACAGGATTGACCTGAGCCTTATAATAGACTGAGAAGTCGCACTGAGGATACTGCTTGTAGAGCTGCATCTGACCAAGAGACACAGTTGCTGTGGCACTTGCACCGGTGTCGCGCGAAGTGTGGGTCGATGACTTGGTGGCGGTGGCAAGCACTGGGACGGCAGAAACCTGCATGTCAATCTGGTTGACAGCCTTTGACGAAAGCTTCTGACAGAGTTGGAAGGTGCGGCCTTTCAGCACCTTGTCAATGTCATAGAAGTTCTGGTTGCCAAGCGTAACGTATGGAATGCCATAGATCTTACAGTCAGGCGAAACGAAGAGTGCAAGTTCGCCTCCGACACGTCCGACCTGACATTTATAACCCAGCTGGTTGAGCAGGAAGAGACGCAGAATGACACGCTCATTGGCCGAGTTGCAAAGGTTCTCGCTGATCTTATTGACAAGAAGAACCGTGGCCCAACCGTTAAGTTTGAGAGTCTTGCGAGCCTCTGTGATATCGGCTACAATGGTCTTATAGTCGGAAGACGCGAGTTTCTCAACGGCATTGGCTACGCTGTTCTCATCGGTGCCAGACACAGCAGCCTTGTTCTTGAGATTGGTGTCGATATAGATTGGCATGCCAAGATAGTCAATCTGCTGACGGCCTGAACCGCCGGTGAAGAGAGCCGATGAAGAAGCAATGGATGGTGTTGCTGCCGGTGCTGGAGTGGCCGATGGAGCCGGCACTGGAGTTACAGATGGAGTGGCAACAGGTGTCTTAGCTGCAGGAGCAACAGGTGTAGCCGGAGTAGATGGAACTACAGGAGCAACCGGAACAACAGGAGTAGATGGGGTAGCCGACACAACTGGCTGTGTTGGGATTACAGGCTTGACCGGTTTCTGGTCAAGAGGCTTGGCATCGGCAGGAACGACCGACGAAGATTTGCCAGCCGAAGGTTTCTTGTCCTTTGGCTTCTGATTGGCAGGATTCTTGGTTTTGGCAGCAGTAACACTGCCCTGCTGACCCTGACGGATGACACCCGGTTCGTCGGCATCGAAGTCGAAACCGAAATCAACATCCGGCTCCTTGTCGGCATTGATCAATGGCTTAGTGTCAGGAAGATCAGATGGGTCAACGGCAGGAAGGTCCTTTTCACTGACCACAACCGGAACGGAAGGCTTTGGCTTTGGCAAAGCTTTCTCAGCTGGCTTTGGTTCGGTATCTTTCCATGGTTCACGCAGGAAATTGATAAACTCCTTGTTAGCATCCTCGATGAACTTATCGAAATCGGCCATCTCTTCGGCCATGAAGTCATCGGTCTGAGCCTGAACGCCGGTAAACGGAAGAGACAGAAACGCCGTAAGCAAAATGAATGGTAATTTTTTCATTGTGAAAAGGACATTATTATAATTGTTGAAAATCATCCAAGGGCTAATTACCCCCTGGATGATTAATTATTCAGTATCTCGCAAGTAGATTACTCAGCGTTGTTCATAGCGTCGCCGATGAAGTCAGCAACCTGGTCAGAAAGGCTCTGGAGCTTGTAAGCATCCATTGTCTCCTTTGCGATGGCAGCAGCCTGCTTGTTAACAGCGGTGAGGTCGATTGTGCCGAAGTACTGATACTCATACATACCCTTCTTATCTGGGCTCTTGCGCTTGAGCACGAAGCTATCCTTGATAACGCCAGCGAGCTTCTGGTTGATCTTCTGCTCGAAAGCCTCACCAAACTTATCGATCTCCTCGCCGTTAGAACCAGAGTCGAGAGACTTGATCTTACCAACGATCTCAGCGCTAACGCGAGCGCAATACTGAGCACGAGCGTCCATGGCAGCAGCGTTCTTGCCAATCTTGTCAGAAGCCTGAACTGAGTTGCCGATTACACCGATGTGAGTCTCTTCGTCAGCAAGGAGGAATGTGTTGTACTTAGCAACGAGCATGTCAAGAGACATAGTGCTGTTGATTGGTGTCCAACCTTCCTTGTTGTACTTCTTAACCTGCTTCTTAGCATCCTTCTTGAGCTGCTTTACGGTCTGAGCGTTAGCAGTAGTAGTGATAACAGGAGCTGCACCCATGCAGAACAATGCGGTGAGCATAATCACAAGAATCTTTTTCATAGTCTTTGTGAATTAAAAATTAATAATATTGGTTATTTGAAATTTATTACCAGTTTGTGGAATATGTCAGGTTGATGGCAATAGCCTCGGTGGCCTGTGTCTCTGGATTGACAACGGTCAGCTTGCCCTTGACAAAGCCTGCTGATGATGTCTTGACCTCGCGCACCTTGAACAGACCCTCAGCCACAGCCTTGATCTGAACGACACCCTTCGAACGATAGACGCCATTGATATCGTCGAACACGATTGGAGCCTGGAGTTCAGGTACGTTGAGTTCGATTGACTTCAAACCGAATGGCACTCCGCCACGGTTGTTGACCGAGATACGGATGGAGATATCGGTAAGTGTAGAGCCATCTGAATCGGCAGCCTGCAGATAGACCTTACCCTCAGGGATGACAGAGAACTTCTGTGCACCCTTGGCATCGGACTTCTTTGGCAGGTAAGCCTTTGCTGCAACCTTCTTGCCATCGGCCAGGAAACTGATGTCAAGGAAATTATCTTCGTCATCGAGGCAGTCCTCATCGTTGTAAGTGATGATGAAAACACCATCCTGCTGACGGATGTTGATCTGTGAAGCACACTCAGACTTTACCTTTGGAGCAGCGCCGGTTGCCACTGGATTGCCATTAAGAAGAAGCTGAGCTACACACTCGCCAGGAGCTGTGAATGATGTTGCAACCGAGAGATATGAATAGAGGCTCTTGTACTCCTGGATGACGGCATCGACCTCGGCCTGACGGACACGGTCAGGGAAGAACTCCTTCAAAGCCATGAGCTGGGCAATGCCAGCCTTAATGTCCTTGACGTTCTCGATCTCACCGATCTGATCGTGGATGCGCTTCAACTCTGCAACCTTTTCCTTCTCAAGAGTCTCATATTCGAGAATGAGAGCATTGAGCTGGGCATCAGAGAATGGATAGAGAACATGATAGACATAGACAATGCGACCGTTCTCCTGCTGCTTGACCCAATAGGTCTCCTCTGCCTTCGAGAGTGTTATGCCCTTGAGGAAAGGAAGATTGGCACCCTTGATGCGGGTCTTCTCATGATAGATGTCAGTGGTATTGTTCATACCGTTCTGAGTCACACTTAGAGCCTCGGAAGTCTGATCGACCTCAATGTTGCTGGCGATGGCCAGAACCATCTGGTTCTTCAGATCGACGAGGGCATTCTCCTGTGCAGCCGCCAGATCAGCACCATAGCCGGTGACAACAATCATACCCTGATTGGCAGAGCCCAACCAAGATGGAGCCTTCTTTGCACTTGCCTCAAGAATCTTGTTCTGGGCAAAGACTGCGCACACCGAGCAAACGAAAATGGCTAAAACAAATGAAATGCGTTTCATAGGCTATAACTATGAAAGATTGAATTATTCAGACCAATCGACAAACATGTCGCGAATGACAACCTTGGTATCACCGATCTCAAGGTCAAGATAGTCGAAGCGTGGAGTCTTCTCCTTCTGTCGAAGGATGTAGAAAGTGTGCTTACGCTCAACACCGAAAGGAGCACTTGTATAGTAGCTGTACTTAGAGTCCTCGCGTGTGTAGAACTTAGATGAGATGTCAGCACCGTTATTGTCGATACATGTCTTAGCTGCGATATACAGGCCATCGCGGTTGTCAAGTTCGTTGGTGAAGACAGTGTTGATCTCAACACGGCCGTTCTTCCAGCTGCCCTTGACGGAGATGATATCAAACTCAATCTCGCCGTTTGAAACCACAATCTGAGCCTTGGCTGGCTTAGCAGCTGGAGCAGGAGCTGGTGTTGGCGCAGGAGCTGGAACCTCAACAGGAACCTCGACAACGACAGGTTTCTCGATTACCTTCTCAACAATTACCGGCTTCTCAACGACACGCTCAACCTCGACAATCTGAGGATCCTTGCCCATGTTCTGGAGGCAGAGGGTGAGCAGCTGGCTTGCCTGATCGAAGCAAGGCAGAGCCTCGCTGATGGCAGCAAGATAGGCAGCACAAAGTTCGTACTCGGCACCATCATAGAGCATCTGAGCCTTTGACATGATGGCGGCACAGTTGTTGGCATAATAGTCTTGAATCTTCTCACGTGCCACACGCACGAACTTAGTAAACTGGCTGTCAGTTGGCTTGATGTTGGCAATCATCTCGAGCATTGCCTTATCCTCGCCACCTGTCACTGTGCCCTTAAGAGGGATTGTGACACTGTGGTACTGAGCACCATCGACGATGTTCTTAGCCACAAGAGTAAGTTCACCCTGACAGAGAGTGACGGTCTGCATTGTGCCCTGTGATGCCTCCATGTTGGTGACAGTCACGATAGGTTCGATGCCGAATACACAAGCGTTACCACCGGCAGCCGCACTGTTGCGAGTCATGGCAGCGGTGAGTTTGGTGGTGAGGTTCTTGTTGGCCTGAGCCGAGAGGTCTTCCTGTGTTGAAGGCAGAGCCTGGAACATCACTACAGCCTGGGCGTTAGCCGAAGCATAAAGTCCGAGGCAAAGTAAAAGAGTTGAAAATATCTTTTTCATAGCTTATTTTTCGTTTCACTATATTACTGAGGATTCTTACACATCTCGATAAGGAAAGCTGCCTGTTCGTAGCAACCTACAGACTCTGGGATGCTCTGCAGGTAGATGACACACTTCTCGTACTCCTTCGAGCGATAGTATGTCTCGGCCTTCTGGACGATGGCAGCGCAGTTGGTCTGATAGTAAGATTTGATCTTCTCGCGGGCAGTGGTCACAAACTTGGTGAACAATGGGTCGGCAACCTTCAGACGCTTGATCATATCAAGCTTAAGGTCTTCCTCTGTGCCCATCACATTGCCACGGATAGGAATGACCACGCTATGATACATCGAACCGTCTATGCGATTCTTGACCACGAGTGTGAGTTCTCCGTGAGCCGAGGCTACAGGAGTGTTAGGATCCTCTATCTTTGTAACTTTGCCAAGCACCATGCTCGACTCGACTACAAACACACCGTCCTGACCGCCAGCCAGCGCACTGTTCTTGGTCAATGCCTGGGTGAGCTTAAGATCGAGCTGTGACTTGACCTGAGACGAAAGTTCTGCCTGTGCGTTAGGTGACAGGGTGAACATGATGGTCTGAGCAAATGCCGAAGCACCGATCAAAAGAGAAATGACGAGTGTGATAAAGAATTTCTTATTCATTGGTGATAACAAAATTTACAATCTGACCGTCGCTCTTCACTGTCTTAGCCTTTACGCCGACTGGCTGAAGCATGGCATTGAGGCTCTTGAGGAGGATTGAGCGCATACGGCCGATCTGGAATGGACGACCTGTTGACTGGTCATATACAGGTACGCGGAACTCCATGTTGATATACTGCTCAGATGACTTGAGGTCACCGTTCGAATTGAATGCGTTCTGCTCGATCCAGTCACGAAGCTCGGTCTCAAGGTCATTGCCGTTGGTACCGACCTCTGTGTAGGCATCGATGTCGCAACCCTGGGCAAAGTCAATCTTCACACGGAGGAGACGACCCTCAGACACCATGTTGGCAAAACCGTTGGCAAACTCATCGAAGAAGTTGTTTGAAATCATGCCAACCACGCGAGTGGCAAGGCGCACACTGTCGGTGGTGTTGAACTTACCGCTTGAGTAGCTCTTGGTGGCGAATGTCTGTGCGACCTTGGTCTCCTGGGCATCGATGGCAACAGAAACCTCAAGCGAACCGTCGCTGTGGCGCTGCACCATAGGCTTGAAATAAACGACAACGTCGGTCGAAGAATTTTCGACAAGCATCTTGGCGAGGTCTGAGCTTGCGCCCTGTTCGCGTGAGAGCATTCCCTCGGTGCGGAGCTGACGCAGAGTGGCCACATAATCCTTGATTGGGTAGTCGTGCGAGGTGAAGATCTCCTTGATCTTAGCAAGGCACATAACAACAACCTCATTGTCCTGAGCTGCAGCCTCAAGTTTCTCAGGAGTCATTGTCGAACCGAGGTCCGGCATTACCATAACAGTAGGGTTGGCTGCCTGTGAACCGCCGCCCTGAGTATTGTACTGGGCGAACAACGAGCAACAGGCGATAGCACCGCAGATGGTAGCAAAAATACGTTTCATCTTTTCAATCAGTTAATTTTATTGTTAGACAAATACTGATGGTAGAAGTTTAAAAATTCAATAGGACAAAGTTTAGAAGCCGAACTTCTTATAACCGTTATTACGCAGGTAAGAGTCGAGGGCATTGATGCGGATAGTGATGTCGAAAGTCATCTTGTTTGACTTTGCACCCTTGTCCTTGGTCAATGGACCCTGTGAGACTACGTTCTGGATGTAGTCCTTATACTGCTTGTTGTCGATAAAGTCATCGAGAGCCGAAGTCTCCTGCTTGAGCAAAGGAGCAGACTTGCCATCAATGCCCGTATAGAGTACCATGCGCAGAACACGCACCTCAGCATCCTCGCGACACTGTGCGTCCTTCTTGCCATAACCGGTCACACGGATGGTATAGACACGGCTTGCCTGATCGACAGTAGCCTGATACTGGCAAGTGCCGCCATACTGCACAGGCTTAACCTTCTGAGCCTGAACACCGACTGAAAGCAGGGCAATGATAATGCCCAAAATAAGTTTCTTCATAATCGTTGTGGTATTAAGTTTCTGATATTATTTCTCTTTCAATATGGACTTCACACGGATCCAGCCACCCTTTTCGAGGCAAGTGAACACCTCGTTGCTGCCCTTTGTGATCTTGCATATTGATGAATTGTCTGCAACCTGTTTGGCCTCGCACATACCGACAGGAGTCTCGATGATGGTCTTGTCGGCCTCGTTGAATGCCATGTGGAAAATCTGGAACTTGGTGCCCTTTGTGACACCATAGTTGCTGCCGGCGGTAATCTTCAGATCCTCGCCCTCGAAACCATTGCCCTTGGCATAGATTGAGAAATGGTTTGCAAAATGATATACGAACTCAGCCTTCATATCTTCGAGCGACTGGGCAACGGCGTCCTCACGGCGAAGCTTCGGAGCCTGTTTGCTCACGTCAGTCACGAAACGGTGAGTGTCGATGATTCGGATATTAGGATCCTTACGGTCCTTGGTGACGATTGAAATGCGCAGGATGGCAGTATAAGCCTTGCCGCCTGCCTTTGGTGTGAGCTGGCACTGGGTGATATCGACCTCCAAAAGCCAGTCGCTTGCCAGCATCTTCACGGCGTTGTCGTGCATAAGACGCTGACGCTCTTCTTCCGAAAGATCCAGGGCACGTTCGCTGCGCATCTCCTCGTCCATGCGGGCGGCTGCCTCCATGTCGGTGATGTTGAAGCGCTTTGACTCCTGTGCGGCATCCATGATCACCTGTCGTGTCTGGTCGCAGATATAGTCGATAAACTCCTGTGCAGCCGGACGTGACTGTGCGGCAATGACAAGTTTGCTGTCGGTCACCTTGACGGTATCCATACGGAGCACCATACCACCCTGCTGTTCGTCATCATCGGCAAAAACAGGCAGTGCGAGAGCACAGAGGAGCAGTGTCAGAATCTTTCTCATTTTTGGTTTGCTTTTAGACGCAGTATTAAGAGATGGGAACTTTTGGCCATTCCCATGCTCTTAATCCTGCTGTTTCCTTATATATATTATATAATGTGTATGCAAAAAGTATTGCTACAGATTAGTTGTTCTTCATTGTCTCGATAATCTCAGAGTCGGTCTTGATCTTCTCACGGATCAAAGGCACAACTGCGGTGATCATCTTAGCCTGCTTGAGGATGTTCTTGCCCTGAAGACCAAGAGCGATGAGCTGCTTAGGATCCTGAGCAAAACCCATAACAGACGAAGTCAGGGTTACAGCACTTGCAGAGATAGCTACAAACTCAGCTGTACACTCCTTGTACTCGCTCTTCTTCTTCTCAACATCGATGTCCTGGCCTGTACGGCGGTCGTATGCGCGATCCACAACTACTACCTTTTCACCAGTAATCTCATCCTCAGCCTCGTGAGTCTCGAACTCGATGTAGCCAACCTTCTCATATACGCTGTTCAAAGCTGGAACAACGATGTTGAGTGTTGCTACCATGTCATCGGCAGCAGGTACGCCGATAGTTGCCAGTGGCTGATAGTTTGCACAGAGCTCTTCGTACTCAACGAGACGCTTTTCTGCCTTTGCAGCTTTCTTGTCAGCCTTAGCTGCCTTCTTCTCTGCCTTCTGGGCAGCCTTTTCTGTCTTGTCATCCTTAGCCGATACGGTAGAAACCGCTGTGCCAAGTGTGAGCAACGCCATGATAATGACGAGAATCTTTTTCATGATGATATTTTTTATTAAATGGTTATTATTTGCCGTGGCAAAGGTACAAGTTAAAATTGTAATGAGCAAATTTTTTAACAAAAAAGTGCCATAATGCACTATCTGTTAGCATTAATTGCTTGTGCAATCGTTTATATTCATGACTTTTTATTCAATTCCGGGTAGGCAATACGCGAATGATAGATTGACTCAAGGCCATGGATGAACGACTCCTTGACAACCTGTATTTCGTGCAGAGTGATGCGCGCATTGTTCAGACGGCCATCGGCAACAAGTCCATCGACTATGGTATTGACCAACTTACGTATCGACTCCTCACTGTAATCCTTCAGGCTCTTTGATGCAGCCTCGATGCCGTCGCCCATCATAAGCAGAGCTTCCTCGCGCGTCTCCGGATCAGGACCGACATACGTGAACAGTTCCTTGTCTGCTTCCTCGCCTGGATGAGCGTTGCACCATGTGACATAGAAGTATTTGATGAAGCCTCGGCCATGATGTGACGCTATGAATCGGCGGATGTCCTCAGGCAGATTGGCTTTCTCGGCCATCTTAAGACCCTCAGTAACGTGGCGCTTGATGATCTCAACCGACTCCTCGGTAGTGAGCTTGTCGTGCGGATTGCCGCCCATCTGGTTCTCTGTAAAATATAATGGGTTCCACAGCTTGCCGATGTCATGATAAAGCGCACCTGTCCGCACCAACTGCGACTTCGCACCGATGGCTTCGGCTGCCGCAGCAGTCAGGTTTGCCACCTGGAGGGAATGATGGAATGTGCCAGGGGCCTCTTTTGACAGCCTGAGCAACAATCCCTGGCCGAGATTGCAGAGTTCGACAAGCGTTACGCCCGACATAAATCCGAAAAGATTCTCAAGTGCATAGATAATGAGATATGACATCATCAGTAGCAAAGCACTGATCTCCATCATAATGATGGTGAGGATTGGGACATTGACGAGCGTACCCTCGTTGGCAAGCGTATATGAACAATAGATAAGCGGATAGACAATCATGGCCACAAGGCAGACGCGCAGAAGCTGGGCACGGTCGTTCATACCATCGTTAAGACAGAAGATAATCATGATGCCCACCACACTCTGCACCACAAGATACTCGAAATGCGACGGAGCGATGAACGAACACAACAGAGCCATGACCATGTGACACCAATATGCAGTGCGCGAACCGTGGAATGTGGCAAGGACAATAGTGGTCACACCTATCGGCACCAGATAGGCTCCACCCACCACAATGCGCGAACTGAGTGCTGTGAGCAAGACCATAAGCGATACCATGCCAACGGCAACAAGCGTGTAGGACTGGCGTTCGTGATGCCACTTGCGGAACAGGAAAAGGAAGCCAAGCATACTGCACAGAATGATACTGATCAGCAATATCTGACCGACATGCATCAAAAGTCCGTCATTCGACTCGGCCATACGTTGCTGCTGTGCACGTTTGTACGAATTTAGCACATCAAAAGTAGGCATATCTATGACCTGACCCTGATCGATGATACGCGTTTCGGCAACAATAACCCTGTATGTGGTGGAAATTTCCTTGCGTCGTTCGGCATACTCGCGAGCCATGGCAGCCGAGTCGAGTTTAAGATTGGGCACGATATAATCCTGAAGTCGCGACACATGTCTATAGGCCGACGAATATGTAGTGTCAGACATTAGATGATCATAGACTTGCTTCTCACCGTCAAAAGCCGATGCCTCACGCACAATCTGCGTATTGACACCATTGCGTATGCGCCCTTCAGTATAATCAGACTCTGCAAGATTGCGTTTATCGGGTGCCGAGAGAATGCCTGCAACGTAGAACTCATGTAAAGCCTTTTCGAGATGATGATAAGCATCCTGACCAAGCACCATGTGTTCCTTGTTAAGACTGAGCATCACACGGGTTTCAACTTCGCTGTCCTGCAAATAGATCGGCGAGACAAGATGTTGAAGGCTGTCCTCCATGCGTGTAATCACTGAGTCGGAATGATAGACAGGGAAATCGTAGTCGGCAATCAGACGACCGTAACGCCACGGCTTGCCCAACTCATATTCATAGCGGAAACTGTCGTTATGAGGAAAAACATAGTCGATGAGCGCTATCGCACATACGATAAACAGAACGCGTATTACGAGCTGCTGTATTGAGAGTTTGTTATTTTTCATACTGGTGATGATGCTTTACAGAGGGCAAAGATAAGCGGTTTTGTCGAAAAATGCAAACAAAACGCAAAAAAACACGATGCTGAGCGACTCAACATCGTGTTTATGTATTAAATTGCCGAAGAATCAGCAATTAGCGGCTGTAAATTAGAGGTTGATAGCCTTCTTGCCATTGCGGATAACGAGACCCTTAGCATTAGCAGCAACCTTCTGGCCGAGGATGTTGTAAGTAACAACGTTGCGACGAGCAGCAGCAACATTGTTGATGCCAGCACCGCCACCTTCGCCGATGAGCTCGAACTCAGGCATTGGAGCGTCGTCAGCTGTACCAACAACAGCAACACGGCAAGGAGCTGAAGTGAAGTAAGCACCGCACCAAGAGATCTTAGAGCCACCTGCACCTACGATATACTTAAGACCCTCATAAACAGGGAAACCAATTACACCAAGACCGTTAACCTTGATGTCAGCCTCACGAGCGTCACCGAGAACAACCTTCTCAGGCCAGTCTGTCCACTTAGGATCAGTAACATAACCATCTTCATCACCTTCGGCTGTGTAAACGATACGACCAGTTGGGAATGCAGCATTGGTTACCTCCATAGCAAGAGTGAAAGCGATAGCAGAGCCCTCCTCGAATACATAGTAGTTCTTGTTAGAAGACAACTTTGCAACTACATACATGTAACCATCCTGAGCAGCCTCGATAGCAACAACTGCACCCTGAACAGGCTCCTTGAGAGTGAGACCTGGATTGCCACCGTCGATATCTTTAGGGTTATCAGAACCCTGAGCACCGCCCTTAGTTACAACAACGTCACCAGCGCCGAAAACTACCTGATTGTAGTTGTCCTGCTTGCAGTCGAGAGTCTTGTGCTGAGAAGCAAAAGCATTGCTGAAAACAGCTGTGCCAGGAATCTCTCCCCATACAAAACCTTCCTCGCAATCAGAAGCTGTGCCTGAAAAACCAAGTGCCTCAGAATCCATCTGGAAAACCTGAGCGTTCATTGAAGCTGCACAAACAAGAGCAGCAGCAAAAAGTAAAGATTTCTTCATAATAAAAAAATTAGAGATTAATAAAAATGTGAAATGTCTGATTTACATCTTATCGGCCGGCGAACACCGACCGATAAGAAATATAGGGATGTAAATTATTCAGCAGAAACTGGAGTTGTTGACACCAAGAACTCGTACTTATATCTCTTACGCTTAACAACAACTTCCTTGACGAAATTGCCTTCGAGATCCTTATTCTTGGAAATAATCAAACGGAACGATGTACCGAAAGCATTATTGTCACCTACAGCATTGACAAAGAACTTGTTGCCGGCCTGTGCGACGTTGCAGTTGACTGTTGCTTCGTCAATACCCATATCAGCGCATTTTGCGAATGTAACAGTTACAACATAAGGAGTCTCTGACTGAGCGATTGTTACAACACTTGTTGCTGTTTCAGTGCCAGCTTCAGGAAGATCATCGCAATGACGGTAATATGTGACATTATAATCGCCAGCTACTTCTGCAGCAGGATTGCTAACGATGCTGTAGTTTGAGTTGCCGCCCTCGTCATCGTCGCATGAAGTGAAACCGAGCGACAGAGACATTGCAGCAAGAGCTACGATAAAAAACTTTTTCATTGTTATAGTCAATTGAGTTTTTCGTTCAAATTAATAACCAGGGTTCTGATACATATCAGCCGAAGTATTACTGCTGATCTCATCACTTGGAATAGGACGGTACCACTTAACTTCACCAGCACCCATCATATCCTCAACCTTATCAATGAGGCAGTTGTAGGCAACGGTGTACTTAACAAGCTGGTGTGTACGACGGAGATCCATCCAACGTGTGCCCTCTGCATAAAGCTCACGGGCACGCTCGTCAAGCACGAGGTCAACCATACGGTATGTGCCAGTGAATGTGAATGCAGGTTCGTAAGAGGCTACAGATGTAATCTTAGCAGCCTTGGCACGCGAACGAACTTCGTTCACATAGTTAAGACAGCCTGTCTCATCGTTCATCAAAGCGCAAGCCTCAGCAGCAACGAGGTAAGACTCAGAAGCGTGGAGCATAACGATGTCGCGATAGCACTCAGAAGTGTTGCCGTTTGACTGTGGAGTCTCAGGATCATCCCACTTCTTAACGCATGGAGCATAGTTCATACGTGTCTGGAGAGTAGCGTATGTATAAGCTGCACCGCCCTTGTCAGTAGAAGAATCAACTACGAACTTTGTGCCATTGAACTTATAGGCAACAACAGGATCCTGCATCAAATATGCATAAGGTGCAGTCTTAAGAGCCTTATAATCGCCGCAGTTAGCAACGATGGCAGCAGCAACATCAACGAGCTTAGCCTCAAATTCAGCCTTTGTTACATAGTAAGGAGCATAGCAATAAGCGACTGGAAGCTTTGAGAGATCAGCTGCATTATAATATGCATAATAGCCTTCTGTGCTCCATGTGCCACTCTCAGTGTTATAGAAAGTGGTCATGAATGTAGCATCATAACGCTCATCACCCTTCTCGAAGAGCTTGAGAGACTTATTTGAAGGAACCTTATCAGAACCAACTGACTTCATATAAGAAGCAGTGATATCGCCATAGTATGAACCGAAATCGTTCTGAAGACCGTGACCGCCACCTGTACCAGGGAAGCTTGCGCGATCATACTGAACAGAGAAGAATGTCTCAGGGTTCTTGTCCTCATTGGCTGGAGACCACTTCTGCTCGAAACTCTGGGTGAGGGAGATACCGCTGATAGCCTTCTCAGCCCAAGCCTTAGCCTCAGCTGCATAAGAAGTACCGGTTACAGTATATTCACCAGTCTTTTCGTCAGTCATAGTTGTCTCAAGATCCCATGCAGCAGCAAGGTTGAACTTAGCGCAGAGAGCAGCAACGGCACGCTTGTTTACTGTGCCATCATACTCAGCGGGACGCTCTGGAGCAAGATCGTAAGCAGCCTTAAGGTCAGAGATACAGTTGTCGTAGATAGTCTTAAGATCCACGCGACCATATGAACGCTCAGCATTGTTGATGTAAGTGGTTGAATATGGCACAGGACCGAAGTGCTGGGTCAGATAATAGTAACCGAGAGCACGGATAAAGAGAGCGTCAGCCTTATAGGTGTCACCACCATAATAGATAAGACCGTTGGCACTGTTGACCAGCTCGAAGCAAGAAACATAGAATTTCTTGACATCGCTATTCTCAGCAGAGAGACTGTAGCGGACATAATCAGACTCACCGCGGCCACGTGAAGGCCAGTAGAGGTCAGTGCCCTGCTCGTTGATATCTATGGCTGTGGCAATAGCACGGATACCATAGAAAGTGTTGTTGCGCCAAGCCTTCAAGCCCTCGGCAGTAGAGAAATACTCCTCAGCTGTCTGGCCACCAGCGCTCTTGTTCTCGGCCTCAAGGAAGTCAGAGCAGCTCATGAGTGAAGCGCCGGCAAACAAGGCCAAAGTTGAAATATAAAGAATCTTTTTCATTTTAGTATCAAGTCTTTGGATTTTTGATTAGAACTTCACGCTTGCACCAAACTGCCATGTGATGGTTGAAGGACCATCCTGCTTGTTGGTAGCACCTGCCCATTCAGGATCGAAGCCCTTGTAGTCGGTGAAGACGAATGGGTTGGTAACGGTAGCATAGAGACGGAGCTTAGACAAACCGATGTGGTTGAGCACCTTCTTGCTGAATGTATAACCGAGGGTAATGTTCTTAACCTTGACGAACGAAGCATCTGTAAGCTTGTTGGTGTCGCTGGTCCACTGTGAAGAACCTACACCACCATTAGCTGCACCATTGTTAGGGAATGGATAAGAACCATAGTGAGTCTGCTTCTGATATACAGGATTGATGTATGTACCGTCAGCATTTACGCCATCGCAGTCGATGAGTGTACCTGCTGGGATATAGTAGTCAACCTGGAGGTGGTTACGGCCACGGTCGCCCCAGTTGAGATACTCGTCATAGAAGTTAGAAGATACGGTGAACTTCTGCTTAGCATAAACCGATACAGAGAGATCCCACTGCTTGTAGCTGAGGTTAGAGGTGAAACTGCCTGTCCACTTAGGATCTGAGCTGTACACCTTCTTGTCTTCATCGTTGAACTTACCATCGCCGTTCACGTCGCGGATGATAGCGTTACCTTCAGTCCAGCCGTAGCACTCATAGTAGTAGTCGCACTGGCGAACCTTCTGGCCAGGAGTGAAACCATGCTCGGTTGCGATAGGCTTGTTAGGTACGGTCATCTCGCGATCGCTCACGATACCGTCCCAGATGAAGGTATAAACGTTGTTGATAGGACGACCGATGAAGAGGTTGTCGCCTGGCATATCCATACCTGTACCGTTGATCTCCTTAACCTTGTTCTTGTTGGCAGAGAAGTTGAATGTGGTAGTCCAGTGCCAGTTGCGGCCATCGATGTTAACTGTGGTGAGAGATACCTCGACACCACGGTTCTGAACTGTACCTACGTTTGTCTTCATCTCCTTGACAGCGCCATTTACGAGACCTGCCTCAAGAGGGAGCTTAACAGGATAGAGAAGATCGACAGCCTCCTTGTTATAAACATCGAGTGTACCGGTGATGCGGTTGTTGAGGAAACCGAAGTCGAAACCTGCGTTGTACTCGGTAGAAGACTCCCAAGTAAGGTTGCGGTCAACAACACCATTTGGCCAAGCGCCAGTGTAGTGGTAGCCACCGAATGGATAGTAGTGACCAGTGGCAACAGTCTGCTGTGTAGCATAGTTGCCGATACCGTCGTTGTTACCAGTCACACCGTAAGAGAGACGGAGCTTGAGGTTAGAGAGCCAGTCAGAAGTGTTGGCCATGAAGCTCTCGTCAGAGATACGCCATGCAGCAGCTACTGATGGGAATGAACCCCAACGGTGACCGTCGGCGAACTTAGAAGAACCATCCCAACGTACGGTACCTGTGAGCATGTAACGACCCTTATAAGAATAGTTCGCACGCAAAGCCCAAGAGATCATCGAGCTCTCTGAGTAGCTTGAAGAGTAGTCGCCTGTGGTCTTGTCAGAAGCAGAACCGACGTTGTACCAGAGTGAGCCTGGGAGAACGCGGCGTGATGTTACGCTAAGTTTCTCGCTGTTGCCAGCGGTAACTTCGTTAAGGGCGAGAATGTCAGCGTTGTGACCGCCCTTGAATGACTTGCTATAGTTAACCTGGTTGGTCCATGTCCAGTTGAATGAACGGTGCTGAGTGTTGACTGCACGGCTGCCATCGCCATCTGGCTCATAACCCTTAACGTAGGCACTCTCATCGTTGAATGTACCCTCACGGTAGGTTGAGAAACTTGGAGCGAATGTGGTCTTGAGTGAGAGACCGTCCATTGGCTTAATCTGGAGATATACGTTACCAAGCATACGCCATGTCTGCTTGTTCTTTGTCTGATTCTCAAAGAGAAGGAGTGGGTTTGGCTGGTCAGAGAACTGGAAACCGTTGTCTGAGCCCATTGCCTCATAGTTACCTGGCTTCTCGTTGCGTACGCCATCAGCATTGTAAGGAACCATGAATGGGTTCATACGATATGCATACTGCACGGCATTGTCGTCAGCATAGTCGTTCTCCTGACGGGCGAGGTTGAAGTTGAAACCGCCAGTCACATACTTAGAGATCTTAGCGTCAACAGAACCCTTGAAGTTTATGCGGCTCTGCTTATCGTCCTCATAGATACCCTGCTCGCTGTTGTAGCCGAGACCCATGTGATAGCTTACGTCACCGCCACCTGCTGTACCGCTGACAGCGAGATAGTGGTTCTGCTGGTAACCGTTGCTAGTAACGGCATCCGGCCAATCGTATGTTTCGCCAGCCTTAAGACGCTGCTTAAGAACAGAGTAGCCGCCTGCCTCAGAGTCATCGCTCTTCCAGAGACCCATCTGCTGGAATGTGCCCATCTGATAAGTTGGCTGACCGCTGCGTGCATTAGCAGCACCACCCTCAGCGTATGTGAGGAACTTGAGGAAACGGTAGTTGTAGAACTCCTGGCCATCCATGAAGTCTGGCATGCGTGCTACGTTGGTGATACCATAGTAACCATCGTAGCTGATAGAAGCCTTAGACTCCTGCTTGTTGACACCCGAACCGCTCTTGGTTGTGATCATTACAACACCAGCGGTAGCGCGGCTACCATAGATAGCTGTAGAAGAAGCGTCCTTGAGAACGTCGATACGCTCGATGTCCTGTGGGTTGAGGAAGTCCATATCATCGCAGATAACACCGTCGATAACATAGATTGGGTGTGTGTCAGAGTTGGTAGAAGACTTACCACGGATCTCGATAGCGAAACCGCCACCTGCACGACCAGAAGACTGGGTAATGTTAACGCCAGGAACAGAACCCTGGAGGTTAGCCATTACAGAAGGAGCACCCTTGGCATTGAGTTTATCGGTAGAAACCGAAGAAACAGAACCGGTGAGGTCAGACTTCTTCATTGTGCCGTAACCAACTACGACAACGTCTTCGAGAGTAACCTGATCCTCGACCATCTGCATGTCGATTTTTGACTGGTTACCTACGGCAGCCTCCTTAGAGGTGTAGCCGATGTAAGAGAACACAAGAACATCAGATGCTTTCACATCGTGAAGAACATAGTTACCATCGAAATCGGTAATTGATCCGTTGGTAGTTCCTTTCACTGAGACATTAACGCCAATCATTGGGTCACCGAAATCGTCAGTAACGACACCGGCCACCGTCTGAGTCTGAGCTAATGCCACAACACAAAGCATGCCCAACACGAGTGTTGAGAAAGCTTTTCTTGCCAAATCTTTAAGATTCATAAAGTGTGTATTAGGTTAGTTTGTTAATATTATATTCGTGTTCAGTATAAGACCGCACCTACAATTAATGGTTGTTTGTACAATCGATGATAAAAGGCACAATTTATCGGGTGCAAAGGAACTGAGAATCTTTTAAAAAAACAAATAAAACGCTAAAAAAAATCAAAAATAGGGCGTTTTTTAACAGAAACACTCTATTTTTTGGTTATCTAATGGCAATTTTTAATAAAAAAGTGCTAATTTTATTAAGCAAAGATTGCAACTGCGCCACTTATTGCCATATAGATGTAAATTATCGTCCTAAGTACATTAAGGGGTATGCGGTCGAACACCTTACTGCCAAGCCATGTGCCGAGTAGTACAGCGGGCACTCCGACGCACCATGCCTTACCCACATCGGCCGTCAGATAACCCTCGCCGGCACGGAATACGGTCATCATCAGATTACCCACAAGGAAATAGCATTGAGTCAGGGCAATGTAACCCTCCTTGGTGCCTGTGCAAGCCAGGAAATAAAGCACGGCCGGCGGTCCTTGCATGCCGAACAGTCCTCCCATGACTCCGCTCAGTGTGCCCATTGCCACCTGAACAGGAATGGAAGGCCTCACCCTGATGTGACGGCTGAAGAACATAAACCACACGGCTGCCAATATGAGCATCACGCCCAACATACGCTTTAAAACAATATCTCCTGCCGACGAGACGAACTTCACGCTCACGTACGATACTATTATAAATGTAAACAATATGGGCCAAAGCCTGCGCCACGAGATATGGCTATGCATCTTCCATACGATGAGTATGGACGTGACTGCCGCCAGCAAACCGCTCAATGCCGTCGCTTCGCCGTAACTCGGCATCAGATACGGCAATATGGTCATGATGAAGATGCCGAACCCAAAACCCGACACGCGCTGCACAAACGCAGCTCCGATGCAGAAAAGTATGAGCAGAATCATAGTTTAGAATCCAAAGAACCGTTTTTTATACTAATTTTATCTTTTATAAAAGACAAAAACAAGGAAAATCTATGTTTTATCCATTATAAAAGATGAATCCGCTACTACTCCCTATGCAATATATAGCGGAGATTGCTGTCAGGAACCTCATCTTCCCTTATGTATGTCTTATAACCGTCATGACTGATTGACACAGCCTTTGCCTCCGACTGATCAGCGACATCGAAAACGACTTTGAAATGTCCTTCGGCATCAGTGCTTGATGCTTGATTGCCTATAGTGACAACGGCATCTGCAAGCGGCAGCAATTCGTCATCAGATCCGAGGCAATAGACGATTCCTGCAAATTCGGCGAACGTATTGTCTCGTTTTATGTTCAATACCACCGACTGACTAATGCCTGCCGTAACATCGATTTCCGATTCGCATGAGACATAGAATCTGTCGGCATTGAACGATACAGGCAATTTGCCCATACGACAATAACCTGGCAGCTTGGCAGTATGAACCGTGGTGTCCATTGATGTGACAGAGTATTCATTGCCACCGACCGACAGGACAGCCGTATTCATCTCCGGAAGATTTGACGACTCGCCCTTGATGGTGACGGAAAGGTTCACAGGAATCATGAACCAATAGATTAACGCCAGACAAATCAACGACAGGGAAGCGACAGCCATCATCATGCGTCGAACCTCACGCTTGCGACGTTTCCACAGAGTGTCGAAATCGACACCCAGCATACGGCTGACCACTCGGATGAATGCCTTCTGTCTGTCAGAACTCCCATCGTCATTCACAGCAATGCCAAGAAGGCTCTCCTGTGGATGTTCGATGTTCCACTGACGCAAAGCCTTCGGGAAACACTCTCCCATAATCGGGACGGATGCCGCCTCTGCGCTTACATAATTTTGAGGTTCGCCATCGACGATGAATGGGATGATGTATTCCAGACGACCCATCTCGATGAATGCCTTCACCTCATCGCTCACCCAATCGGAGTGCGCCGAATTAGGCGAACAAATCACAATTAGGAATTTCGAAGCCTCAAGCCTTTTGCGCAACTCTGCGCCCAGTATGCCGGCATTGAGTTCATCACGGTCGCGAAACACAGGACGGATGAAGCGCGAATCGTCAAACTCGTTGTGAATCTCCGATGGCAGACGATACCACTCCAACTTGCGGCGCAGCCATTTCGCCCATTGCACATCGCGATGGTTATATGATATGAAGGCGAAATTATGTATTTTGTTCGTTGCCATTATTGCGGTTGTTCAATAAGTTTCTCTTCGATAAGACGCACATAAAAATCAATCGTTGCATTCAGCTTAAAGTAATTCGGATCGTCGGCAATAATCTGGTTATAGATCTCCAACGCCTTATCTTTTTCGCCATCTGTGAGATAAAGCAAACCCTTGAAACTCAACACTGCCATCAAGAGCAAATGATCATCGAGAGTAACCGTAGTGTAGTCCTTATACATGTCATACGACAGCCCGATATACTCATGGGCTTCTGCCGACTTGCCCAATTTGAGCTGAACAAGGCCAATGTTGGCAAGCAGACGCACATATTGATTGATGCTGAGTTTTGGATTCTGTTCGTACATTCGCCTACACAGCGGAAGCACCTTCATATACCCACTGAGACTCTTTTCATAATTGCCTGCCACCAGATTAAGATATGAAAGGTTATTGACATTATCAATACAAAAAGACATGTAAGAATCTTCAGATTTCTGTAACAGAATTTCATTTTCACCGTCTGCCATCTCCATATACTGTATGGCTTTATCGATCATGCCGCAATAAAAATAGTTTTGACCGGCACTATGGCAGGAAACCACATAAGAGTCACGATATGCATCGGGATTATATTCAAACAGCTCGCGTGACAGTTCCACGGCGCGCATCAATAGCCTATCGGCTTCATCCACGCCAACACCGGAATAAATAAGGGCATTGGCTAAAATATTGCACGAACTCACTATAACCTGTTTGTTGGAAGGGCTTTCGTTGAGTGCAAGTGCCTCCTCTTCCAAAGGAAGAAGCTGACGCAAGATTTCAATAGCCTTGTCAAATGCCATGATTTCAGTATAAACTAACGACAAATTGTTGCATGTCTTGATATAGGTATCTCGGCATTTGTCTTTGTCATCTTCATACATTGTTCTGATCTGTCCGATGGCTTCAACGCCAAGAGTTTCAGCCTCGTCAAATCGGCGCAAATCGAGCAAAAGCTTCATGTACACATTCTTACATTGTACAGACAGCAAAGAAACGGTCGACGGCTCATGATCAGCAATTTCTTCAATCAATTCGAATGCGCGAAGCATGTAGGTCTCAGCCTTGTCATACTGTTTTAGAAAAGTGTACAAGATACACATGTCATGGCATATCTGCGCAAACTCAAATCGTTTGTCCAGATTCTCACCAGCAAGGTCGGAATAGCGCCGGTAAACTATCTCGTAGTATTTTTCTGCCAGTTTGTAATCTCTCTGATCGAACAGAAACTGAGCGCAGCCTGCCACAACCTCCAACATAGTGGTGTCCTGGTCGGCACATGCAATAAGATTGTTCTTAACTCGGGCAAAATTCTCTTCACCGCCAAGCATGATGAGAAGGTTGTTCTTATTTTTTACCTGTCGATAAATATCAAGACGTTCGTTCTCTGACTTTTCGATTACTTTCTGAAGTTTTTTGATGCCCTCATTGGCAACCTGTATTTTCTCGACAGCCGTGGCATATTTATCCTCAAGATCCAACGCTTCGTAGGCAGCAATTGCCTCATCAATCCTGCCTGCCTGCACCATCTCGATGATTTTCTGTTCTTTCTTCGAGATGGTTTCAAGGTCAATACGGGCAAAGTGATCGATATAAGTATCAAGATTCTCTATCTGCTCGTCAAAACGGTTTTGCAGCTCTCTCAGCTTCTGGTCATATTGCGCCTGCTGGATCTTGCCCTGTTTGAGCAAGTCGGCAAGCCGCTCCTCCTCTTTCCTATGCTGCTCGGCATAGCTCTGGCTTGCCATGGCATTGTACTGGTCTTTGAGCGCCTTGAATTCGGAACTCTTGCACAACACGACGTTAAACTCGCTGCCATCGTTGGCAATGCGCCACGCCTCTATCGCCTCTTTGTTAAAAACCTCATAGCCTTCCTTCTCTATCTTGCGTACGTCAACCTTGTCACCAGGTTTGAGTGTACGGAAGTTAAGCACAAAACGGCCATTATTGTCTGAGATATTACTGCCGGCATTAGAGATTATAAGCTCTACTCCCGACAAAGCGGTTTTCTTCTTCGCATTATTATACTCTTTCACGATTCCGTTCTGCGTGCTCTGGGCAAACAGCGAACAGAATGAACATACCACGGTGATGACAGACAGAAAATACTTCATATTCTTATAGAACTATTATATTATGACTCAAATAGACGCGTCCTCTTAGATCTCAATTACGGTTTAACGCGGCAAAGATACGTAAAAATTCTTTTACAACAAAGAGTAACGTCAAAAAATCGTTCGTTTGGACTTCCGAACTCTTGGGAAATGCTAACAAAACTTTTGTTTGGATTTCTGAACTGTTGGGAAATGCTGGCGAAACTTTCTTTGGGACTTCCTAAGTCTTGGGAAATGCTAACGAAAGTTTCTTTGAGATTTCCGAACTATTGGGAAGTGCTAGCAAAAGTTTCTTTAGGACTTCCGAAGTCTTGGGAAATGCTGGCAAAACTTTCTTTAGGACTTCCGAAGTCTTGGGAAATGCTGCCGAAAGTTTATTTTGGATTTCTAGGTTTCTGGAAATGCTCGGAACATTGTTCTGGGAACTTCCTAACTCTTAGGAAATGCTGAGAACATTGTTCTGACGACTTCTAGGTTTCTGGAAATGCCGGGAACATTGTTCCGGGGACTTCCTAACTCTTAGGAAATGCTGAGAACATTGTTCTGACGACTTCTATGTTTCTGGAAATGCCGGGAACATTGTTCTGGGGACTTCCTAACTCTTGGGAAATGCTCAGAACCATTTTTTTGCTCTTCCTAAGTCTTGGGAAGTGATTTTGCTTTATTTTTAAGCATTTCCAAACTAAACCTTAACAACATCGACAACGTGGCTGCCTGCTCCGATAAGGTCGGAACGCTCGGAAATGACTTTCTGATATTCGATGAAATGCTGGAAAGTCTCATCGGACATCTGGTTGAGACGCGTGCGCATGTAATCTGCAGCTCCATCGGGCGAGAAGATGGTGACACGTTGCAATCCAGCGGCAGCATTGAGACGGTCAACATCTTCAAGGCGAAGGTAATCGTAGAGTTCGCCATCCTGCACCTGCACATGGAAGTTGCCATCGACCACGCCACGCGCAAGCAGATCGCCAATCCTGTCCTCGTCGAAACAATAGGAAAGAATGCTGTATTCGTTCATCAGATAAGCCACAAAAATCACTCCCCCAGGCTTAGTGACTCGCTTTGCTTCACGGAGAGCCTTGAGTTTCTCGTCATCGCCGATAAGATGATAGAGAGGACCGAGCAGCAAGGTCACATCGGCTGTCGCATCGGGAATAAACGAGAGGTTGCGGGCATCGCCCTGAACGACGTCAGCCGCAGGTTCTCGTTTGAGAAAAACCTCGATGTTGCGACGCACAAGTTCAATGGCCTTTACGGCATAGCCTTCAGACATGAGTGCCGAGGTGTAGCGTCCGGTGCCAGCACCTATGTCGAGCAACTGCTGACCCGGCTGCAGGAAACGATGAAGATGATGCATGGTGGTTTGAAATTCCACTATGCCATGCCTGCGCAGAAGGCGAAGGTCTTCGGGGTGCTTGTTATAATGCTTCTCGATGTTGGAAAGTGCCATCTGAAGGTTGAGGGTTAAGGGTTAAAGGTTAAGGGTTGAGGGTTAAATATTAAGAGATAGAGAAGTGATTTACAATAAGTTGAGCCTTTGCACGTCCGACAATCTGGGCAATTTGATCGAAGTCGGCCTCGCGGAGACGTTTGACACTCTTGAACACACGCAGAAGTTCTTGTTTCGTCTTAGGTCCAATGCCCTGAATATCATCAAGTTCGGAGTGAACCTGGCTCTTACTGCGTTTTTGGCGATGGAAAGTGATGGCAAATCGGTGGACCTCCTCCTGAATATGTTCGAGAAGGTGAAAGAGATTGCTGCCAGCCTTGACGTCAACAGCAGAAGGCGGATTGCCAAAGAGAAGCTGACGCGTACGATGATGACCATCCTTGACAAGGCCGCCAACAGGGATCTGAAGGAGAGAATGAATCTCGTGCATTCGTTCACTTGAGATCTCGCCCTGCATCTGTCGTTGCAGATACTGGCCTTCGAGATCGATCAACGCCTGACGGATAACACCCATCTGTCCGACACCACCGTCGGCAAGGATAAGATCAGGCATCTCTTGCATCTCGTCAACAAGACGGCGATAACGACGCATCACTACTTCATGCATCGACGCATAATCGTTAGGGCCCGAAACCGACTGGATGTTGAACTTACGGTACTCTTTTTTGTTCGGTTTGCCATTGGTAAAAACAACGCACGAAGCAACTGCATCAGTGCCCGAGATATTGGAATTATCAAAACTCTCAATATGACGGGGAAGCGAAGGAAGACCAAGCTGACGTTGTATTTCAGTAAGCAGTCGCGTCTGCCTTTGTTCGGGATTAAGTTTGTCTGATTGCTTAATCTGATCAATACGATACTGGCGGCAATTCTTCTCGGCAAGTTCGAGAAGCTTGCGTTTATCGCCTCGTTGAGGAATGAACGAAACACAGCCATCGGGCACAATAGACGGCTCGAAAGGAACGATAAGTTCGGTGGTTTCACGTGAAACATCTGCACCTTCATCCTCTCGCTCCTGTTCGAAGCGTTCACGCAATTCGAGGATTCCAAGCGCAAGAACATCCTCACGTGGTTCGTCAATCTGTTTACGATATTCGATGGTGTAACTCTGAACAATGGCACCTTGCACAATGTGGAAATACGAGACAATGGCACTGAGATCTTCTTCGTCGTAAGCAAACACATCGACATCACTAATGGACGAGGGGACAATGTTGCTCTTCACTCGATAACCATCGATAAGCTCATAGCGGTTCTTGATTTGCTGTGCCTCCTCGAACTTCATTTCAGATGCCTTTTGCATCATCAGGTCATAAAGACGACGACAAAGTTCGGAAGTATGTCCGCGTAAAATCTGCTTGATTTCTTCAATATCGTTTTGATACGTTTCACGTGAAATATTGCCAACACAAGGACCGAGGCATTTCTGAATATGATATTTCAGACAAACTTTATAGCCACGCTCGATCATTGCGTCCTGGAGATTGAGTGAGCATGTACGGATCTTATAGAGTTGCTGAAACAGATCAATCAGGGCTTTGGCGACACCGATATTGGTATAAGGTCCGAAGTAACTGGAACCATCCTTAACCAACGTACGAGTCATAAAGACACGCGGAAAAGCCTCATTCCTGACGCAAATCCAAGGATAGGTTTTACCGTCTTTTAGGAGCACGTTATACTTAGGTTGATGAGCCTTGATCATACGATTTTCAAGGTTGAGCGCATCATTCTCAGTATTGACAACAATGTATTTGAGGTCGTAAATCTGACGGACAAGATTGGCTGTACGCCGGCTTTCATGCTCCTTGGTAAAATAGCTCGAAACACGCCGTTTCAGATTCTTGGCCTTACCCACATAGATTATCGTTCCCTCGGCATCAAGATAACGATAGACGCCGGGGGAATCAGGAAGGATGTCAACAATGGACATCAGATAATCATAGCGAGGATTGTCTTTTGCCTGAACCAAGGGAAAGTAATTTTGAATTAGGATTTATGAATTGGAATTCACCCACCCATAATATAAACTCAAAGAATTTATGAACGGTAAATTTACGGGTAATTTACGGACATTTACGTAAAAAAATTTAATCTTCTTGATTCTTCTTAACGCGAATTACCGTAAATTGACCGTGAATTTTTCGTGAATTATTCTATTTGGACTTTATCAAATAGGTTGTATGGAGGGTGAAATAAAATCACTCACCTTCATAAGTGACCGGACAATAGACATCGGCATCGGCAGGGAATACATCGCGACCCTTGAGATCGACAAGCTCAATAATACAGTTGATGTAAACCTTCTTCACGCCAAGCTTCTTGCAGAGATCGTAGGCAGCCTTCATTGTACCACCTGTTGCCATAAGATCATCATGAATAAGGACAACATCATCTGGTGAGAGTGCATCCTTGTGGATCTCAATCTTGTCAGTACCGTATTCAAGAGCATACTCCTGCGAAATGGTTTCTGCAGGGAGTTTGCCCGGTTTGCGGATTGTGACAAAGCCAGCGTTGATGTTATTGGCAATGATAGGGCCAAGAATAAAACCACGGCTCTCAATGCCGAGCACCTTAGTGATGCCAAGACCTGTGTAATGGCCAGTAAGACCATTTGCCAACTCGCGAAGACACGCAGGATTCTTGAGCACAGTGGTAATGTCGCGGAACATGATTCCTGGCTTTGGGAAATTTGGAATCGTGCGGAGATTAGATTTAATTAGTTCGATATTCATAAAATATAAAAAGGTAAAAGAGGTTACAGGATTAGGCTAATTTGACCAATTGGCCAATTATCGCCCAAGAAGAAGCAGAAGGATGTTGACATCGGCTGGCGAAACACCGGGAATTCGCGACGCCTGTCCAACTGTGGCAGGACGGATCGCAGAGAGTTTTTGTCGCGCCTCGATGGTGAGTTGCTGGAGTGAGTTATAATCAAAATCCGAACGGAGCTTGATATTCTCAAGACGGTTGATCTTGTCAGCCACCATTCTTTCGCGTTCGATGTAACCGGCATACTTGATGCGCACCTCGGCAGCTTCGATTATCTCCTTGCGGCGAACCAAAGGCAACGATTCGATGAACTCCTGCAGTTCGGGAATATGGGCAGCAAGAGTAGCTATGGATAGTTCCGGACGATTGACAAGCGAAAGCAAACGAACGCCCTCTTTAAGCGGAGTGGAAGAAAGAGATTCAAGAACGGAATTAAAAGAAAGTTTCACGTGGAACAGTTCACAGAACTCGATCAATTTCTCAACCCACTTCTTCTTTTCGAGCATAAGTTGGTGACGCGACTCTTCGGCAAGACCGATGGCATAGCCGCGAGGCGTGAGTCGCATGTCAGCATCATCCTGACGAAGGAGTATACGATACTCGGCACGCGACGTAAACATGCGGTAAGGTTCGTCAACGCCTTTTGTAACGAGGTCGTCGATCAACACGCCGATGTAAGCTTCGTCGCGACCGAGAACAAACTCTTCTCCCCTACCCTGGGCAGAGAGCGCCGCATTGACACCAGCCACAAGTCCCTGGCCGGCGGCTTCCTCATAGCCAGTAGTGCCATTGACCTGTCCGGCAAAATAAAGACCGCTCACAAGCTTTGTTTCGAGTGTGTGACGAAGTTGAGTAGGATCGAAATAATCATATTCGATGGCATAGCCGGGACGATAAGCCTTGACATTGCGCAAGGCAGGAATCTGATGAAGGGCTTCAAGCTGAATGTCGATCGGCAGCGAACTGGAGAAACCGTTGAGATAGTATTCCTGAGTGTCGGTGCCTTCCGGTTCGAGGAAAAGCAGATGATGATCCTTGTCGGCAAAGGTCACAATCTTCGTTTCGATGCTTGGACAGTAACGGGGGCCTATGCTCTGGATCTGTCCGTTGAACAAAGGAGAGTCAGGCAACCCTCGGCGGAGGATCTCATGTACCGTATCATTGGTTTGAATGGTCCAACACGGAAGTGATGGAAGAAGTGCAGACGATGACTGAAGTGCGGATGACTCAGAGAGGGATGGCTGAGGAAGGAACGAGAACTTATAGCCGTCAGTGTCGCCGTCCTGGCGTTCGGCAAGAGAGAAGTCGATGGTGCGGCCATCAAGACGGACAGGCGTGCCGGTCTTCATTCGACCAGTGACAAAACCCAAGGACTTGAGTTGCTCGGTAAGGCCGAAGCTGGCAAGTTCACCACAACGGCCACCTGGAATCATCGCACGACCGATATGCATCAATCCATTGAGGAAAGTGCCAGCCGTAAGAACCACAGATTTGGCAATGAAGGTAACACCCATCTGAGTAACTGCACCATGCACTACATTATCTTTGATAATGAACTCAGTGACAGTGTCTTGCCATATAGAAAGATTAGGAGTATTTTCGAGCACATTGCGCCACGCCCAAATGAACTTGCCGCGGTCGCACTGACTGCGAGGGCTCCACATGGCAGGACCTTTCGAACGGTTGAGCATACGGAACTGAATGGAACAGGCATCAGTAACCTCGCCCATCTTGCCGCCAAGCGCATCAATCTCGCGTACGATCTGTCCCTTGGCGATTCCACCCACCGCAGGATTGCACGACATTTGTCCTATCTTGTTCATATCCATAGTGATAAGGCACGTATTGGCACCAATACGCGCGGCAGCATGCGCAGCTTCACAGCCAGCATGTCCACCACCAATCACAAGGACATCATATTCGAATTGCATCGTTCAGCTATTGCTTATAGTTGTCTGGTTAACGGCAGGTCAAAGTTTCAGAAGGCTCAGCGCCTCGTTCTCATGCTGCTCCATGATCTCACGTTCGCCAGGACCTTTGTCATTGATGCCGCAGAGATGCAGGATGCCGTGGATGATTACACGATGAAGTTCCGTCTCATACGGCTGACCGAACTGTTCGGCATTTGTACGTACGGTGTCAAGGCTGATGAAGAGATCGCCCGAAATGCGATCGCCCTCGGTATAGTCGAACGTGATGATGTCGGTATAGTAATCGTGCTGCAGGAACTGGCGATTGACCTCAAGGATCTTCTCGTCATCGCAGAAAATATACGACACCTCCCCTACCCTCTTGCCATGAAGCGCAGCGACCTGCTTGACCCAGTTGCGGACATCGGTCTTGCTGATGGATGGCATCGGAGCCTGTTCGTTGAAGAATGATATTGCCATAATTGGATTTTATAGAAATACTTTCGCGTAATTGCAGCGCAAAAATAGATATAAAGTAAATAAATTGCAAAAAAACAAACAGAAAAAAGACAAATTAACAATGATTTTTGACTTTATTGCAAAAAAAAATGAAAAAAATTATGCTATTTAAAAAATAAATAATACATTTGCGGACGAAAAAAGAGCTTAATCTTGATATCAATAAACCAAAATACTTTATTTACACTATGTCGAACATTGTAGGACGTATTTCACAGGTTATCGGCCCTGTTGTCGATGTGGTATTCACTGCCACAACCGGCGAGGTCACTCTTCCTGCCATAAACGAAGCCCTCACAGTTAAACGCCCAGACGGTCGCGAACTGGTTGTCGAGGTGCAGCAGCACATTGGCGAAAACTCAGTTCGCTGCGTAGCCATGGACTCAACTGACGGTCTCCGCCGCGGCATGGAAGCAACTGCAACAGGAGCTCCTATCACAATGCCTGTGGGCGATCAGGTCAAGGGTCGTCTGATGAACGTAGTCGGCGAAACCGTCGATGGTATGAAAACCCTTTCGAAGGCAGGTGCCTTCCCTATCCACCGTGAACCACCAAAGTTTGAGGAACTGAAGACCTCACAGGAGGTTCTCTTCACCGGTATCAAGGTCATCGACCTTCTTGAGCCATACCTTAAGGGCGGTAAGATCGGTCTGTTCGGTGGCGCGGGCGTAGGCAAGACCGTGCTCATCATGGAGCTGATCAACAACATCGCAAAGAAACATAACGGTTTCTCTGTATTCACCGGTGTAGGCGAACGTACCCGCGAGGGTAACGACCTTCTGCGCGAGATGCTCGAGTCAGGCGTAATCCGCTACGGCAAGGAATTCATGGAAGGCCTTGAGGAAGGCAAGTGGGATCTCTCTAAGATCGACTATGAGGAAGTGGCCAAGAGTCAGGCAACACTTGTCTATGGTCAGATGTCTGAGCCACCTGGAGCACGTGCTTCGGTAGCCCTCTCTGGATTGACCGTCGCCGAGTCATTCCGCGACAGCGACGCAGTAGGCACATCGAAGGATATTCTTCTCTTCATTGACAATATCTTCCGTTTCACCCAGGCAGGTTCGGAGGTTTCAGCCCTCCTTGGCCGTATGCCATCGGCTGTAGGTTACCAGCCTACCCTTTCGACCGACATGGGTAAGATGCAGGAACGAATCACATCAACCAAGAAGGGTTCCATCACATCCGTTCAGGCCGTTTACGTGCCTGCCGACGACTTGACTGACCCTGCTCCTGCCACCACATTCTCGCACCTCGATGCCACAACCGTATTGAGCCGTAAGATCACCGAGCTCGGTATCTACCCTGCCGTAGATCCATTGGATTCGACCTCCCGAATCCTCGACCCAAACATCATCGGCGAGGAACACTACAACTGCGCTCAGCGCGTAAAGCAGATCCTTCAGCGCAACAAGGAGCTTCAGGATATCATCGCCATCCTCGGTATGGACGAGCTCTCGGACGAAGACAAGCAGACCGTAAACCGTGCACGCCGTGTACAGCGTTTCCTGTCGCAGCCATTCACCGTAGCAGAGCAGTTTACCGGCGTCAAGGGCGTAATGGTCAACATCGAGGACACCATCAAGGGCTTCAACATGATCCTTGACGGCGAGGTTGACTACCTCCCTGAACAGGCATTCCTCAACGTAGGTACCATCGAAGAAGCTATCGAGAAGGGCCGCAAGCTGATGGAAGCTGCCAAGGGCTAATATGAATTAGAAAAGATATGAAGCTAATCATCTATTCTCCTGAAAAAACTGTTTTCGACGGCGAGGTGTCGCTGGTGGAAGTGCCTGGAACAAAGGGACGTTTCGAGATTCTTGAGAATCACGATGCCATCATTACCACACTCCAGCCAGGCGTGATTCGCTACATCTCAGATGGTGTTGAAACACGTCAGCCGGTTACATCGGGCTATGTAGAGGTACACAACAACCTGATTTCAGCCTGCGTACATCTATGAAATGGCAGTATGAACTGGTGCTGATCGGTTTCATCTTCTACGAGACGGTCGTAATCAACATCTACAAACGCCTTGACCCTTCACAACGGCTTTGGCTCATCCTGGGCTCGAAGATTGTGAAACTGGTGCTTACCATCGGAGGAATCCTGGCAGCCAAGATGCTGTGCGAGGGTTCGGTCAAGGAGTTTGCACTTGTCACAATAGGCATCTATCTGATCGCCACCATCGTCGAAACAATTTATTTCCTAAAGAAGAAATAATCACATTATATGAATCACAACAGAAAAGTCTGGACACTCATCGTAGGTCTGCTCATGTCGGTAGGCTTGCTCCTCCCCTCTCAGGCAAAAGCCAATGAGGCAGAGGAAGGCGGACTGGATGTCACGGCTATGATCTTTGACCACATTGGCGATTCGTACTACTGGCATCTCTTCGACATCAACGAGGAGACACAGGTGTCGATGCCGCTGCCAGTGCTGGTCTATAGTTCGGAGTCGGGTTTCCACTGCTTCATGTCGAGCCGCTTCCATCACGGACACGAGAGCTATGACGGACTTAAGATTGCACACGAAGGCGAACCATACGCTGGCAAGATCGTGGAACAGGTGGGCGGTGAATGGGTACGTCCAACTCTCGACCTTTCGATCACCAAGAACGTGGCAGGACTCATCATCACAAGTATCCTTCTTGTATGGATGATTCTCTTCTGCGCGCGCTGGTATAAGAATAAGGATGAGAAACATCCTGCACCAAAGGGATTTGTCGGAACAATCGAAATGCTTGTAAGCTACGTATATAACGACGTCATCAAGCCAAACATCCCTAAGAACACAGGCCGCTATGCTCCTTACCTGCTGACAGCGTTCTTCTTCATCTTCTTCAATAACCTGTGCGGCCTTATTCCTGGTTCAGCCAACCTGACAGGCAATATCGCCATCACCGTGACACTGGCTCTGTTCACCTTTGTGACCACCAATATCTTCGGCACAGGAGCTTACTGGAGTGAGATCTTCTGGAACAAGGAACTCCCTGCATGGCTTCGTCCTATCATGGCTGTCATCGAGTTCATCGGTCTGTTCACCAAGCCGTTCTCACTCACCATCCGACTCTTTGCCAATATCCTTGCAGGCCACTGTGCCCTGCTCGGCGTATTGAGCGTTATCTTCCTGACAGCCATATCAATGCCAGGTGTCGGTAACGGAGCAATGTCGTTTGTAAGTATCCTCCTCGGCATCTTCCTCGACTGCCTCGAACTGCTTGTTGCATTCATCCAGGCATTCGTCTTCACAATGCTTTCGAGCATCTATATCGGACTCTCGCAGGCAGAACATCATCATCATTGAACAATAAAAACAAAAAACAATATTAACACTTAAAACATTACAACTATGCTTTTGGAAATTCTTTCTACTAAGGGTGCTGCCGCTCTCGGCGCAGGTATCGTAGCAATCGGTGCTGGTCTTGGTCTCGGCAAGATCGGTTCTTCTGCCATGGACGCAATGGCTCGTCAGCCAGAGGCTATCGGCAAAATCCAGACCCCAATGATCATTATCGGTGCTCTCGTTGAGGGTGTTAGCCTTTTCGCTGTTGTAGTCTGCCTCTTGGCCGCTTAATACAAATACATTGCACGGAGAGGGATAGGAATCGTCAATGACTCCTACCCCACCCCTGCAAATTAATATCCGATTAAAATATGGACTTGCTAATTCCCGAAAGTGGACTCTTCATTTGGATGCTTCTTGCGTTCACTGTAGTCTTCATCGTCTTGGCAAAATTCGGATGGCCTATCATCACGAAGATGATCGACGACCGTGCCAAGTACATTGACGACAGCATTGCCAAAGCCAACGAGGCCAACGAGAAGCTTGCCAAGATCCAGGAAGAAACTGCCGCAATGCTTAAGCAGACCCAGGAGAAGCAGAGCCAGATACTGGCCGAGGCAATGGAGATGCGTAAGCAGATAGTCGAGAAAGCGCAGACAGAGGCAACCGTAGCCGGCCAGAAGATTCTGGAAGAGGCGCGTCAGCAGATTCAGGCAGAAAAAGAGGATGCTATCCGCGACATCCGTCGTCAGGTTGGCGAACTCTCTGTCAAGGTCGCTGAGAAGGTGCTCCGTCAAAGTCTTGACTCAGACCAGGCACAGATGGCAATGATCGGCCGTATGCTCGATGAGTTAGAAACCAAATAACATCAAAAAATGGATATTGGAGTAATCGCCAAACGTTATGCCAAGGCTCTGTTGCTCTTTGCGCAGGAAGAGAAGGCTGAGGATCTCGTCTATCAGGAGGTCCTGCAGTTCATCGAATCCTACTCAAAGGTGCCACAGTTGGCTACGGTACTGGGCAACCCTCTTTTACCTGCAAAGAAGAAAGAGATGGTCATCTGCCAGGCAGCATCGACCGAGGTGAGCCCAGTCTTCCAGAAATTTGCAACTTTGGTTGTAGCTCATCGCCGAGAGTCGTTCATGCTCTTCATCGCCCACAGTTTTGTCACCCTTTACCGCGAACTGAAGCATATCAGCATCGGTAAGCTAATCACCGCAGTTCCTGCCAACGAGGTTGTTGCCAAACGCCTTGAGAAGATGATCGAGAAACGTTCTGAGAACTCGATCGACGTGATTATGGAGACAACGGTTGATCCGAACATCCTGGGCGGTTTTATCTTCCAGCTCGATGACATGCGTCTCGACGCAAGCGTGTCAACGCAGTTTGAGCAGATCAAGAAGCAATTTATTGAGAAAAACAAAAGAATTATCTAAACTATGAGTAATATAAAAGCCAGCGAAGTTAGCGAAGTGCTCCTTGAACAACTCAAGGGCATAGACACCAGCGCACGTTTTGACGAGGTAGGCACCGTGCTTACCGTAGGCGACGGCGTGGCTCGTATCTATGGTTTGCGCAATGCCGAAGCTAACGAGTTGTTGGAATTCGAGAATGGTGTCATGGCCATCGTCATGAACCTCGAGGAGGACAATGTCGGTGCTGTGCTTCTCGGCGGTGCTGAAAAGATCCGTGAGGGTATGGTGGTAAAGCGCACCAACCGTATCGCATCTATTCAGGTCAACGAGAACATGTTCGGACGCGTCATCAATCCTCTTGGCGAACCGTTGGACGGCATGGGACCAATCGAAGGCCAGAAATACGAGATGCCTCTCGAACGTAAGGCTCCAGGCGTAGTATTCCGCCAGCCGGTTAAGCGTCCGTTGCAGACAGGTCTGAAGGCTGTAGATGCCATGATTCCTATCGGTCGTGGTCAGCGTGAGCTTATCATCGGCGACCGTCAGACAGGTAAGACTGCCATTGCCATCGATACAATCATCAACCAGAAGGAGAACTACGAGAATGGCGATCCTGTATATTGTATCTATGTTGCAATCGGCCAGAAGGGTTCTACCGTAGCATCTTTGGTTCAGACACTTCGCGAAAAGGGCGCTATGCCTTACACCGTAGTTGTCGCTGCAACCGCTGCAGATTCGGCTGCCCTCCAGTACTTTGCACCATTTGCAGGCGCTGCCATCGGTGAGTTCATCCGCGATACAGGACGTCACGCCCTCGTCGTATATGATGACCTCTCTAAGCAGGCTGTTGCCTATCGTGAGGTTTCCCTGATTCTCCGTCGTCCTTCTGGTCGTGAGGCTTATCCTGGCGATGTGTTCTATCTGCACTCACGTCTTTTGGAACGTGCAGCCAAGATCATCGAGCAGCAGGAGGTTGCCGAGCAGATGAACGACCTTCCTGAGTCACTCAAGGGCAAGGTTAAGGCAGGCGGTTCACTCACTGCCCTTCCTATCATTGAGACACAGGCAGGCGACGTTTCGGCATACATCCCAACCAACGTAATCTCTATTACTGACGGTCAGATCTTCCTTGAGACCGACCTCTTCAACCAGGGCTTCCGTCCAGCCATCAACGTAGGTATCTCGGTATCGCGTGTAGGTGGTTCGGCTCAGGTCAAGTCAATGAAGAAGGTGGCTGGTACGCTTAAGATCGACCAGGCTCAGTATCGTGAACTTGAGGCATTTGCCAAGTTCTCGAGCGATATGGATGCCGTTACAGCCATGACCATCGACCGCGGACGTAAGAACAACAAGCTGCTCATCCAGCCACAGTACAGCCCAATGCCTGTAGGCGAGCAGATTGCTATCCTTTATTGCGGCACAAAGGGCTTGATGGCCAAGCTCTCTGTCGATCAGGTACCAGAGTTCCAGGACAAGTTCCTGCAGCTGTTGCGCGCTGCCCATCAGGAGGATGTCATCACTCCTCTTTCAAAGGGACAGATTGACGACACAATCATCGGCATTATCACGGAGGTTGCAGCCAATATCTGCACAGAAATGGCATAACAAAGAACAACAATGGCTTCATTAAAAGAAATCAAAGGACGCATCGGATCGGTTGAAGGTACTCTCAAGATTACCTCAGCCATGAAGATGGTGGCTTCAGCTAAGCTTCATAAGGCTCAGGTGGCCATCGAGAACATGCTCCCATACGACCGTCAGCTGCACAAGATCATGGTCAGCCTGCTGAGTGGAGACGCAAAGGTAACCACTCCGCTGAGCCAGCCACACGATCGAATCAAACGCATCGCAGTTGTCGCCGTAGCCAGCAACTCGAGCCTTTGCGGTGGCTATAACAGCAATGTGCTTCGTCACACCACAGCGTTGCTCGACGAGTATAAAAAGACATTGACAAAGCCTGAAGCAGAAGCAGCAGAAGCCATCGATTGTTATGTTATCGGCCGTAAGCTCGACCAAAGTCTTGCCAAACTGCGCGGATTCAATCATATCCGTCAGTATGTTGAACGTGGCGACAATCCGAAGTTCGAGACAGCCAAGGAACTGGCAGAAAAGCTCATGAAGGACTACGTGGAAGGCCGTATTGACAAGGTTGAACTCGTCTATATGCACTTCAAGAGCACAGCCAGCCAGGTGCCTACACGCGAGGTTTTCCTGCCTCTCGAACTCAAAACCGACTCAACCGGCGAGGGTCCTACAGGCTACATCATCGAGCCGACTCAGACAGAGGTGCTCAATGCTCTTGTTCCTGACGCTCTGTGCATGAAGATCTACACAATGATGCTCGATGCACAGGCTGCCGAACATGCAGCACGTACCGTAGCGATGCAGACGGCTACCGACAATGCCAACGACCTGCTCGGAGAACTCCGAATCCAGTATAACAAGGGTCGTCAGGCTGCCATTACTGCCGAATTGCTCGACATTGTCGGCGGTTCTATGCAGTAAGCCACTCTCCTACTTACAATATATAATGCTTGTGAAAAAACTACACGATAGGGCTTTCACAAGCATTTTAATATCACTGAAACAATGAACCATTTGAGCATCAGCTTCTCACTTTTCGCAGCCATCCTGACGCTTACGTTCAGCACGGACGTCTCGGCACAAGAGATAAGCGAAAAGAAACTGAGAGAACGAGTAATCTGGCAGAACGAACTCTTCCCTCAGGAGAAAGTGCATATCACCACAGACAAGGAAATATACCTCAGTGGCGATACGGTATGGATGCGCCCGTTCCTGGTCGATGCCATGACTTGCTCGCCTGTGTCGCGCAGCCGGTTTATGTACGTCGATCTGGTTTCAGAACAGGATTCCATCAAGCAGCGCGTAAAACTGCATCGCAATCCAGAAGAAAACGACAGCATAATGCAGGGATATCTGCCACTTGACATCACACTGCCAACCGGCATCTACACCATCGTGGCATACACACAATGGATGATCAACACGTCAGAGCATTATTTCTTCAAGAAAAACATCAGCGTCATCAATCCTAAAGAGGTGCTTGACAACGAGATCTCAACGGTTAAAATCCCTTATAACGGTGCTGACGCATGGCATTATGCCGACATAGAGACAGCCTTTGAAGATACAGAATCGATGCTCACAGGCACTGCCAGAATAACTACAGACAAACCATCATATACCCCACGGCAAAAAGCCACGGTACGAATCGAGGCTCCTGCCAAAACATCATTGGCCGTATCAGTCACAGACAACGGTTTCAACACCCAGCCACGCCATTCCCTCATCGCCAGCAGCATGTCGATTCCCTATATACACAATCTCGACGAGCTTGCAAAAGGTAACATACGACTGCCGAACATTCCGTTTGAGGACGCAGAGATTATCAGCGGCAAGGTTGTCTCGCTCGTTCTTGGCCGACCGCTTGCCAACGTAAACATTGGACTTATCGCTCCTCAGCATGGTCTGGCAGACATTGCCGTGACCGACATTGACGGCAATTTCACTTTCAATGACCTCGACCTGCCCAACGGCACAGTCTTCTGTATCCGTTCTTACAACAACAAACAGAAAAGTCAGGGTTACATCGAATTTCCAAAGAGCTATCTGCCAAACCACCTGCATCATCTTGCTGCGCCAGCATCGTCAGACAATATCAGCGAACTCACCACAGATGTCAACTTCGTACAGAACCTTCGCAAACGCATGGAATACAATCACGGCATGTGGCAGATGCTTCTCAATGAGGTTGAAGTGGTGACGTCATACAAGAAAAAAGTCAAGGAGAGCGATGCCATAAAATACGTGAAGCGTTTCGACAGCGATTACATACGCGAGAAAAACATCACAACCATTGACGAACTCCTGATGCGCATTCCAGGCGTACGCACATCGGTCGATAATGCCTTCTACCGACAAGCTGTGCTGCAATTCGTGATCGACAACGTCATGGTCGAGCCGTTCACCGGAATGTCACCTTACCAGGCCTTCCTCCAAATGTGTCCGTTCGAATGGATTGAGTCTGTCGAGCTGCTCAATGCCGTCCAAAGCCTTATGTACACACCATCGACAGCGACCGTAGGCATGAGGACTTTCAACGAGAAATCAGCGACGATACGTGTCAAGACCAAGTCAATAGCCGAGACTAGCACATACAAAGACCACTACATTCTCAAACCTTTGGGCTATCAGCCTCGCATCGACTATAAGCCGCAGACATACGACAAGCCCGGCACCATCGACAACAGCGACCAGCGTTCCACACTCTATTGGAATCCGGCATTGCGCACAGATGACGACGGCACAGCCATGTTCGAGTTCTACACCAACGATGCCAGCGGTACCACACTCACCATTGCCATCGAAGGCATCAGCGACGATGGTCTGATAATCTCACACACAAAACAGATTACAATAGAATAACACAAGAGATTGCATTCAACGAAGATGAAAAAGATATTGCTTACAATGGCCTTGATGCTCGTCAGCATCATCCCATGCCTCTATGCTGACAACGATCCGGATGTCATCGAATTTGCCATGATCACCGACACTCACCGCTATGGTCCGAGCGCCGACATACGCTATGCCGAAGCCAATATCAATGCTTTCATCGAATATTGCAACCACACGCCGTCGCTTTCGTTTGCCCTGCATGGCGGCGACCTTATGAATGCCTACGACACCAATCACGAACAGGCTCTATGGTGTCTGGAGCATGGCCAGCGCGACTTCATCGACCTCAAGATTCCGATGTACGTCACCAAGGGCAACCACGACTGCAACGGCAAGTGCCGCACCAAGGATCGCCGTCCCGACAACTCACAGATCATCACCGACCATGAGTTCTATCGTCTGTTCAGTCCTCTCTCTGACTCCAATCCTCTTGCGGGTCCTGACAGCATCGTCATCGACCCTGCCAATCCTGAAGGCAACTATTATTACCGCGACTTCACGCCACAGCGCTTCCGTCTCATCGTGCTCAATGCCTACGATCAGGACTCAATGGAGGTCTCGGGCTATCACGGACAGCAGGTAAAGTGGCTCGCCGAGACAGCGCTCAACTTCGAGGACAAGGAAGATGCCGAAAATTGGTGTTTTCTTATGGTAGGACACACTTTCTCGGTCAACATGAAGGATCATGCCACCTCGCGTCTGATGCACGCTTATATCCACGGACAGCCGTTCACCGACTCAGACAACGGCGTGACTTATGGCGGACAATTCAACAAGATGAAACGCGCTACGATGGTCGGACTTCTCGGCGGACACGTCCATGAGGACATCTACCGATGGAGCCAGAACTATAATATGATCCATGTGACACGCGGTTTTGCCACCGGCGGCGAGGTAGGACGTCCCGATCAGGACATCTGTTTCTCACATTTCAAACTCAATACCCGCACACATACCCTTGAAGAAAAACGCATCGGCCGAGGCAGTTCGCGACTCTTCAGCTATGGTCAGCAACACACCATGCTGGCTCCTGTCGGCACATTCCCCGAGGCCGACGGCATGGGCATGTACACTCAGGGAGGCACCGGCGGCGAGGTTTATATTGTCAACAATCTCAAAGATTCCGGACGCGGTTCTCTGCGTTGGGCTGTCGAGCAGGAAGGCTGTCGCACCATTGTCTTCGAGGTCAGCGGCAATATCCAGCTCAAATCGCCGCTTGTCATCAAGAATGACAGCATCTCCATCCTTGGTCACTCGGCTCCGGGCCAGGGCATTTATATCTCCGGCGCACCCGTACAGATTCTTGCCTCTGAGGTCATCATGCGATACATTCATCTGCGCGGTGTCGGCATCACAGACGGCGATTTCGGACAGTCACACATCATGCTCGATCATCTCTCGGTATGCGGCACGACAGGCAACTGCATCAGCATTCGCCGTGCAAAAGGCGTGAGCGTGCAGAACTGCATCCTCTCACACACGCTCCTGAGTCCTATGCCTGCGGATGGCAAACAGCCGGCAGCACTCATGGCTGGCGGTTTCATGGCCACATACCATCATAATCTCATCGCCAACTCGGCCAATGCCGTCGAATTTCCGAGCGAGGAAGGCGAGAACCGCTGGATTCACTTTGCACGCAACATCGTCTATAACTGGCGCGACCATGCAATGTGGGGTGGAGGCCGTCAGGGCGAAATCTCAATCGAGGAAAACTATCTTATTCCTGGCGCCGCAACCCTCAACAACCAGATGCTCGATGTCGCTCCTGACGGCACAGGCCGCTACTATCTGTGGGGCAACGAGATGAAAGGCCGCGAGCAGTTCACCACATGGAATTCACAGATGGTCAACGATCATGTGGGTATGCCATACGACCCTGAGGTGTTTGATGCCAAGCTGCGTATGCGCATGGAACCAGTACAGCGTCCGTCCATCGGTTCGTTCGCTTCCTCATGTCTCACCATTGCAGCTTTCCACTACAAGCCGTTCTTCGATTCGCCTACCAAAGACCAGCTCTATCGCGACGCCATGCTCTACGTTGGCTGCAGTTGCGACCGTGACGCCTACGATGCTTCCCTGCTCAATGGTTTGAAAGCCGAAACTCCTTACGGCAGCAACGACGGACTTATCTATTCCACCAGGGATCTTCCTTCACTTCCGAGATTTGCTCAGACAGTTGCTCCAGGTCGCGACTATTCCGACCTCGACACTTTGCTCGGCAATCGAGTACAGAAGGAAAAGAGCATCGTGATTTTCTATGACAACGAACCTCTTTTCAACATCGAAGGATATCCGAAACTGGCAGGTGCAAGGGATGAGATCTCGCTCGATTCGTCGTACGTAGCCATGGTGTCATGCGGTGACTATATCGACGGCGGCGGAATTGGCTATATGGAACGTGGCAAATATACTGTCGGCATCATGAAATATGCCGGCTATGATGCCATCACGCTGGGCAATCATGAGTTCAACATCAACATCGACACCCTGCGCAAGACACTCCGTCCCATCGAGTCGGTCATCACATGCAGCAATCTCATCGAGAAGGACTCTCGTCACACGGTCTATGCACCGTACATCATACATCAGTATGGTTCGCGCAAGGTGGCATTCCTTGGTGTGACCACTCCTGAATCCAACAAGTTGCGCACCGTGGCGTTCCTCGACGGCAACAAAAAGAAGAAATACGAGCTTCTCGACGATGACGAATTCTATGCCAACGTGCAACAGAACGTCGATAAGGCTCGCAGCGAAGGTGCAAACTATGTCATTGTCCTTGCTCACCTCGGCCTTGGCGGCACATACACAAAGGTCAATACCGAACAGCTTATTGCATCGACTACGGGCATCGACGTGGTGCTCGACAGCCATCGTGACCGTAGCGAGAATGCCGGCACTAAGCACCTCAACAAGCAAGGCAAGCCGGTCATCCTCAGCTGGGCAGCCGATAAGTTTCGCAAGATTGGCAAGATGGTCATCGCACCCGACGGTGTGATCTCGACCGAACTTCTCGCCATCGAGGATCTGCATTTCAACAACACTCCGACGTCGCTCATGCTCGACAGCATCCAGGAGATATTCAACGACATCATTTACGAGAAGATCGGTTCTTCCAGCGTCGATATCCTGCTCACCAATCCGCATGTGGGCAAGGGCATCCGCTTCTGCGAGACCAATGCCGGCGACCTTGTGGCTGATGCTATGCGTGTCACCACCAATGCCGACATCAGCATCATCAATTCAGGTTCCATCCGCGACGAACTCAAGGCAGGGCAGGACATCACGCGTTATGACATCATGCAGATGCTGCCGTTCGACAACAAGGTCGTGGTGGTCAACGTGAAGGGCAGCGACATCATCCAGCTCCTCAACGACATGACCCTCGCCCTTCCTACTATCTACAGCGGACACCTCATCCAGCAGTCAGGACTTCATTACACCATCCACGAAGGCGTAGGCGCCAGCGACATTGAGGTTCTCGACCGCCGTACGGGCTTCTATAAGCCTATCAATCCTGACGCAACCTATTCGCTCGCCACCATCGACTTCTGCCTCTATGAGAAAGTATATCAGCGCTCGTTCGAGAATGCCGAACAGATATCTACGAACAGCAGCTATGCCGAAATCATGATCGAATACATCCGCGACTTCCTGGGCGGCGTTATTGGCAAGGAATATGCGTCTCCAAACGGACGCTTCACAGTCATTGAGAAGGAATAACCCTCATTACATGCGAATATTAAAGATTTCTACCTTCTCTATATTCTGTCTCGCCATGTTGGTGCTGACAGCTGCCTCGTTGCTCGACAACGTGACAGGCGAACCTTGCACTTCTGAGGCGGTTTATCATTCCACATCCTTTGCAGCAATGTGGGGGATGCTCGCTGTGCTGGCTCTCAGCTATATCTTCCGTCGCAAACTGTGGAATGTTCCTGCCACGCTGCTCATCCACATGGCTTTTATCGTGATTCTTGGCGGCGCTTTGGTCACGCACCTCTGGGGCGAACAGGGTAGTATGCACTTAAGAGAGAGAGAATCATCGAACTTCTACATAGACGATGATGATCAAATGAAGCTGCTCTCTTTCTCTGTGCAACTCAATCGTTTCGAGATAGAGTATTATCCTGATTCCCGTGCTCCTAAAGATTACGTCAGCGAGATTGTCTTCAAAGAAAATGGCAAAGACGAAACAGCTACCATCTCGATGAATAACATCGCCACACACGCCCATTATCGCTTCTATCAATCCGGCTATGACGATGATCTGCAAGGCAGCATCCTGATTGTGACACGCGATCCTTGGGGCATCGGCCTTACCTACACCGGCTACCTGCTGCTGCTTTTTGGCATGCTGCTATTCTGGCTGCAACCCAACAGTCAGTATCGCCGAATCTTCAAGGCATGGCGAGATGACCGACAGGCTTCTTCCGGCCGTGTGATGCGATTGTTGCCATATATCTCGTTCTTCCTTGTGTTGCTTATCGTTGGCCTTGTCATGTTCCTGCGCTGGACGTCTGCACCTCTCATGCCTGTGTTGCGTTCTCCGTTTTTCCCGCTGCACGTATCGGTCATCATGATCTCATACATCCTGCTGGCTTTCATCATGGTCAATGGTTTCAGGGCAATGTTCCTGTCGAGCAAGAAGGAATGGCACGAAGAGAAGGTCACTCGCCTGATGCGCTCCAGCCAGCTGATGCTCTTGCCTGCGCTCTTCCTGTTGATTGCCGGCATTTTCATTGGAGCCGTGTGGGCAAACGTCTCTTGGGGTCGCTATTGGGGTTGGGACAGCAAGGAAGTCTGGGCACTCATCACCATGATGTTCTATTCGCTGCCGCTGCATCAGCAGAGCTTGCGATGGTTTGCCAATCCCCGTCATTTCCATTACTATTGTGCCTTCGCTTTCCTCATCGTTCTGATGACCTATTTCGGCGTAAACTACTTCCTCTCAGGCTTGCATTCATACGCGTAAACTATGACATGAGATGGCAGCGAACAAATCGTTGCCATCTTATTCTTCTGTATATGTTCATAACTTCAAATCACACTTGTCACGTATTTGTCACGCATAAGATTTGCACAAACCAGCAAATAACCTTACTTTTGCGCCGTCAAATCAATTAAAAACCAAATCGATGATGAAAAAGCCAAGTGGACAAAACGTGCTGTTGATATTGTCATGCACGATAATTCTGTCATTTGCGGCCATAAACTGCATCAGGTTATCCTTCAATCTCAAACGATGGCAGGAAATGCATGCACACGCCGGCAATGAACTTGAATACAAACTGTCGAAGGTCAATACCCACTACGACTCCCTGTACGTAATCAGAACACACAATCTGACGATTGACGAACAGATCAATACTTCTGAGTGGCATCTGGCTTGGATGGACAGCATACAATGCATTTACAGGGACATCTTCCTGTCCTATGCACAGACCCCAGCTGACTCTCTGACGGTTATTGATACCATGATGAGCCCTATAGACAAAGTGGACAGGAAGGCATGGAAACAAGAAATAAGACAGAGAAAGAACAACATCATCAAAAAACTGAATATAAATGAGAGCGACAGGAATTAGTTTCACACGATTGATGATTCACGTCACAGCCATATTGGTTGTGATCGAATACATACTCGAATACATGGCGGATTGGAGTATATTGAACTCGTACAAGCTGTATATTTCAACACCCATACTCATAGTGGTTATCACGTTACTTATATTGCTCATAATCCTGATGCTGATAGCCAAAGGAATTGCAAAAATTATCAGACTCAGAAAAATATCTGCAACAACAGTCTCAATAATGCTTTTTTTCTTAGTAGTTGGCGGCCTAAGGCTGTCAGCTACTAAGCTGTTAATAAACGAAGGGAATGCCGATGCCGCATACATACACGATGTCTCCGCCTCGATAACAATAGCAATAATAGCAGTGACAGCAATAGCCAAGTCATATTTCGACAATAAACGGGTAGCAAGGCTTCAGAATGAGCTGATGGATATGAAAGCAAAAGCAATCATAGAAGACACCTCGTCGCACGATAGCACAAGAAAAAAACTAATGCACCAACACTTCAAGGTCTTTGCTACGAGCGACACATACCGTGACATGAGCACGCTATATGACCTGAAAGCAGGTGAGATAGTCAGCACAGAGAAAAGGAAAACATACGTAAGCCATGTCCTCGCCGCCTACTATGATATGGTATTGCCGATAATGACCGACCGAGACCTTACCCATGACGATATATTCGTCTGCCTGATGTATTATATGAACTTCACGACGCGTCAAATCGCCGCATGCCTAGGAGTGACAGAAGAAGCCGTCAGGAAACGTAAAAGCAGAATGAAGCAGAAGCTAAAAGAAGATGAATACAATCTATTCTTTGTCGGTAAATAACTAATCAGCCGATAAAAGGTCTTCAATCCAACTGAATGTTTTACTCCAGCGCCAAACTGTAGCACGAGACAGTCCTGTAATATTCTGTATTTCGGACTTTGAGAAACCAATACGCATCAGATAGCAAACTTGCATCTTTTCTTCCGTATATTTATCCAGTTTCTGCAAGAGGGTATCTTTGAATGATGGATACAGTTTATCTACAGCACTATAAAACAATCTCCAATCCTCATTCGACATGTGCCTACGTCCAATAGATGTTTGGCGAAGTGCAGTAATGATTTCCTTCGAAGTCTTTTCCATTTCAGTTTGATGCAACAGCTTAACAAGCGTCTGGTTCTGAGACAAACGTTCATTTGAGATCAGTTCCGTCTCGGTTAACTCTTTAGACATCACTTCCAATTCTGAATTCAGATGATTGATTACGCCATTCAATCTAATGGTTTTCTTCAAATGCCTGTTTTTGACTATTAAAACATATCCGATTATGGACAACAGGAGAATAATGGCAATCATAATGACTCTAATAATCCAATTATGATATTCCATATTCTCCGTTTTTATCCTCTGTTCCTCTTCCTTATCTCTGTTGTATTTATAAATGTTTGTTATAGTTGCGGCCATCTCCTGACGTTTCCCGAAATTAAGTGTATCGCAGATTTGGGTGAAACGCAAAGCACAATCCAAAGCATCTTTTTCCTTGTTTTCATTCAGATATAATCGGAAAAGCCATTTTGAAGCATCATAGATAGCTTCCAAGTCATCTTCTCTTTCTAAAACTGTGCGATAACAAATTTTCGCTGAATCTAAATTGCCAGATATATAGTAAGACCATCCGAATAAGAACAGAGATTGAGATCCTAAAAATTGGTATATATCATTAACCGCAGACTTTATTATATCAGCACATTGACTCACACGTTCATTATCACCTTGACATGTGGCAATGTATAACAAAGTAGATAGGTTGTCAACATCTGGATAAACGGCATTTATTGCAAGAATGGAGTCAAACAATGCCATTGATTGAGAAAGACTATCAGCAAGAAAATATGCATGTGCAAGGTGAGTCAATCCGGTACTGGAAATCATGTAAAGTTTAGCCTCAAAATCACATTCTTTTTTGGAATATTCTAAATAATTGTGATAATCCTGAACACTACCATAGGCATAACTGAGGTTTGAATATGTATTACGCAATAGGATAGAGTCGCAAGTATCTTCCATTCGCTCGGCAATATTTGCAGAATAGAGAAAAAACTCAATAGCCCTGGGATAATCATGCAAATCACGATATGTACTGCCAGCATAATAATAAACTTCCTGTAAGTCCAAATCCGTTCCATTGGTTTTGAAAAAAGTCACTAATTGATTAATGCTGTCAGCAGAACTTGGTATTATATCCGCCTTATCTCGTAACCGTATTTGCAACAGATCGTATTTTGCCTTGACATAATCCGACTCATTGACTATCGAATAATCATTTAACAAACCCATAGTTGGATCACTATTACCAATTATTTTTATTCTGTCCAGTTCTTTTAATGAGCTAGAATCATTATTGCACGAAAAGAATAAAGATAAGATTAAGGCGAATAATAAAAGATGTTTCATATTTGTTGACCGTTTTGTTAACTGCAAATATAGTGAATTTCTATAAAAAACAAGAAAAAATGCCATTGTGAAACACAAAGAAACAAATTTTTCTTTATTTTGATGCAGTAAACCCATAAATTTGCGCCGTTAATTTTCATTTTTGATACTTTGATAATACAAAAGTTTCGGAAGTTTAACAAAAAAGATATTTAGAGTCTGATTATTGACCAAAATCATTGGATAATAAATTGTAAAAAAGTATATTTGCACACTCATAAACTAATACGCGTATGAAAAGAACATATCAACTGCTGCTTGCTTGCATCATGCTTGCTATCTTCACGTTTGCAGTAACGTCATGCAATGATGATGAGGAGGTGACCTATACTAAACTGACTGTTGAGATAGACTCTGAGCAATGTGAATATTTCAACATAAACACCGGAAGCAGACAGCCAGGAATGTGGGTGACAGAGGCAGGAAAGAACAATTGGAAAGAATGGTCTCAAACAGCTATTGAAGGATTTACGTTCGAAGAAGGATATTACACAAAGTTACTGATCAATAAGAGGACAGATAATAAGCAGAATGGCATTGACGGAGCATCCAGCAACGCATATCAACTGCTGAAGTTAATAGAGAAAACGGAATCTGAATCTGTCAGAGGGAAACGATAGCACATAAAAAAGCAAGGGCTATGGTATGCGATACTATTGCAACCATCATCATTTCGGCTTACCTCAGTTCAGCAGGTGATCATGCAGCACTCTATCAGGGTGAAGCAGAATACGCATTCACGCAGACGTCAGAGACAGATCACCCATATTGGGGGCAAAGCATGTTCCTCAAAGGAGACATTTGCTATGATGGCAATGTCTATGTGTCTGTGCCAATACGCTACAACATTCTTACAAATCAACTTGCCGTCATAACTCCGGACGGCAAGTTGCCTGTCATTCCGCATCAGGACAAGATAAACTGGTTTGAACT
>JAGHUA010000080.1 GCA_018065085.1 Candidatus Liminaster caballi
GAACCCTGTGGGTACTTAGTCTCGATAGCCTCCCATGGATCCTCGCGGAGCTGCTTGATACCGAGAGACATCTTGCGCTCATCGCGGTCGAGAGTAAGAACAACAGCATCAATCTCGTCACCTACATGGAGGAACTCCTGTGCAGAACGGAGGTGCTGGCTCCAAGACATCTCAGAAACGTGGATGAGACCCTCAACACCAGGTGCAACCTCAACGAATGCACCGTAGTCAGCGATAACAACTACCTTACCCTTGATCTTGTCACCAACAGCGAGGTTAGCGTCAAGAGCATCCCATGGGTGTGGAGTGAGCTGCTTGAGACCGAGAGCGATACGCTTCTTCTCCTCATCGAAGTCGATGATAACAACGTTGATCTTCTGATCAAGTGTAACAACCTCGTGTGGATCAGAAACACGACCCCAAGAGAGATCTGTGATATGGATGAGTCCGTCAACACCGCCGAGGTCAACGAATACACCGTAAGTAGTGATGTTCTTAACAGTACCCTCGAGTACCTGACCCTTCTCAAGCTTAGAGATGATCTCCTTGCGCTGAGCCTCGAGCTCCTGCTCGATGAGTGCCTTGTGAGAAACAACAACGTTACGGAACTCCTGGTTGATCTTAACGATCTTGAACTCCATTGTCTTGCCAACAAATACGTCGTAATCGCGGATTGGATGTACGTCGATCTGGCTGCCTGGGAGGAATGCCTCAATACCGAATACATCAACGATCATACCACCCTTAGTGCGGCACTTGATGTAACCCTGGATAACCTCCTCATTGTCGAGAGCAGCATTAACGCGCTCCCAGCTCTTGCTCAAACGAGCCTTCTTGTGTGAGAGAATGAGCTGACCCTTCTTGTCCTCCTGATTCTCTACGTAAACCTCAACTACGTCACCGATCTTAAGATCTGGGTTGTAACGGAATTCTGAGGCTGCAATGATACCGTCGCTCTTATAACCGATGTTAACAATAACCTCTTTCTTGTCTACTGAGATTACTGTACCGTCGACTACCTGATGATCAGCGACCTTGTTAAGAGTTGCATCGTAAGAAGCTTCCTGCTCTTCCTTTGCAACGTTTGTGCTACTGCCATTCTCGAATGCTTCCCAATCGAAGTCCTCAAGTGGCTGTACATTTTTAAAGTTTGACATAAAGTTAATAAAAAATTATAAGTTAAAATAGTTGGCATGAATGAGTAAAATCATAGTACCCAAAACAATACCGTCTGCAAAGTTAATACTTTTTCCGCTATTATTTAATATGTAATACATGCAATTACCGTTGATTTAATTTTATTTAACACAATTATACTCCGAAATACAAAAAATTATCACTACTTTTGCAACGCAATCAAGCAAAACGCATTTCAAACTACTAATATAAATATGGTTAGATTGAAATGTTTTCTATCTATTTTCCTCCCAAATTATTACAAACAAGAAAACAATTATCGGGTTGTAAGTACTTGCAATTATGGGTACTTTGCACCTATACACATATAATATAATGTATAAGAAAGAAGAACTTTACACAAAGACTCCAGAAGAGCTTGCTACAATAGCAATGGCATTGGGATCTTCGCTCACCGTCAATGATGGTGTAGATGCCCTCGTGGATTTTATAGCTCAGGGAGCTGAAGGTGATGCTCCTGCTGAACCTGTTGTCAAGAAGAAGCGTGGACGCAAGTCAAAGGCAGAACTGGCCGCTATTGAGGCTGCACGTATTGCCGAAGAGATCAAGAATGCAGAGGCAAACACACAGGAAGAGGCACCTGCAACACCAGCTGAGACTACCGCTGAAGAGGTTAAGGAGACACGTGCAGAGACACCTGCAGAGGCTCCTAAGCGTCGTCGTGGTCGTCGCACCAAGGCTGAGATAGAGGCTGCTGCGAAGGCTGCAGCCGAGGCATTGTCGAAGAAGAATGCTGCACAGCAGGAGTTGAACTTCGTAGAAGAGGACACAGAAAAAGCTCCGGCGGTCACTGATAACACTTCATCTGCCGACGCAAATGTAACGGACAATAATGAAGTATTTGCCGAAAACCAAGGCAACACAGCAAACGAGAATATCATCCCAGAGCAGGAGTTTGCTAATGGCGTAGAAAACAGCAACGAAGAAGAGAAGTCAAACCTTCTGACCCAGTTGCAGGCAAAGGTCAATGCCCATAACAGCGAAGATGCGACCGCGGACGCAACCGATACAGTCTGGGAAGGTGATCCTGGTGATGGAACTGACTTTATCATAGTTCAGGACCTTCCTGTAGAAGACAGTGGCGCTTTGGTGCAATACGATATGCTCGACAATCCAAGCACCAACGTTCGCAACATCTCCACTCCACAAAGTGATCCTGTTCAGAACGATAAGGACGCCAAGGAAAAAGAGAAATTTGATTTCAACGATATCATCAAGGCAAACGGCGTACTTGAGGTGATGCCTGACGGATTTGGTTTCCTACGTTCGTCTGACTACAACTACCTCTCTTCGCCTGACGACATCTTCCTCACCAACCAGCAGATAAAGAAGTATTCACTGAAGACGGGTGATGTAGTGGAATGCCGTGTGCGTCCTCCTCGCGATGGCGAGAAGTATTTCCCACTCACATCCGTAGAGAAGATTAACGGACGTCTGCCTTCGGAGGTACGCGACCGCATATCATTCGAGCATCTGACACCTTTGTTCCCTGACGAGAAGTTTGATCTTTGCGGCGATCCTCGTACTACAAACACATCTACCCGTATCGTCGATCTCTTCTCCCCTATCGGTAAAGGCCAGCGTGCCCTCATCGTTGCGCAACCTAAGACTGGTAAGACCATTCTCATGAAGGATGTGGCAAATGCCATTGCAGCCAACCACCCAGAGGCTTATCTCATGATGCTTCTCATCGACGAGCGTCCTGAGGAGGTTACCGACATGGCCCGTACCGTCAATGCGGAGGTCATAGCATCTACGTTTGATGAGCCTGCTGAGCGTCACGTGAAGATAGCCGGCATAGTCCTTGAGAAGGCAAAGCGCCTTGTGGAATGCGGTCATGATGTGGTTATCTTCCTTGATTCCATCACACGACTTGCCCGTGCATACAACACCGTGGCGCCAGCTTCTGGTAAGATCCTTACCGGTGGTGTGGATGCAAATGCCCTGCAAAAGCCAAAGCGCTTCTTCGGTGCAGCACGTAACATTGAGGGTGGCGGTTCGCTTACCATCATTGCTACGGCACTCATCGATACTGGTTCGAAGATGGATGAGGTGATATTCGAGGAGTTCAAGGGTACGGGTAACATGGAGTTGCAGCTCGATCGTCAGCTTGCCAACAAGCGTATCTTCCCTGCTGTCAACCTTGTTCAGTCAAGCACTCGTCG
>JAGHUA010000066.1 GCA_018065085.1 Candidatus Liminaster caballi
TTGGTCTTCCGCGACATGTGGCAGAGTGCTGGCAAGTACCAGCCTCGTGTTGACCAGCTCGTTAAGGTAGCACCCAAGATTATTGAGATGGGTTGCTTTGATCGTGTTGAAACCAACGGTGGTGGTTTCGAGCAGGTAAATCTGCTCTATGGTGAGAATCCAAACAAGTCGGTTCGCGAGTGGACCAAGCCTTTCCATGAGGCTGGCATTCAGACTCACATGCTCGACCGCGCATTGAACGGTCTCCGCATGTTCCCATGTCCTAAGGACCTCCGCAAGCTTTTCTATAAGGTTAAGAAGGCTCAGGGCACCGACATCACACGTATCTTCTGCGGTCTCAACGACCCTCGCAACGTTATCCCTTCAATCCAGTACGCCATGGAGGCTGGCATGATTGCTCAGGCATCGCTCTGCATCACCTTCTCTCCTATCCATACTGTTGAATACTATGTCAATCTCGCCAAGAAGTTCATCGAGGCGGGTGCTGACGAAATCTGTTTGAAGGATATGGCTGGTATCGGCCGTCCAAAAAGCCTCGGCAAGATCGTTGCCGGCATCAAGGCTCTCAAGAAGGACATCGTGATCCAGTATCACTCACACGCTGGTCCTGGCTTCAACATGGCCTCAATCCTCGAGGTTGCTGAGAATGGTTGCGATTACATCGACTGCGGTATGTCTCCACTCTCATGGGGTACAGGTCACGCCGACGTCATCACAGTCATCGAGACTCTTAAGGACGCAGGCTTCCAGGTTAAGGACGTCAACATGTCTGCTTACATGGAGGTTCGTACCATGATCCAGGAGATGATGGACGATTTCCTCGGCTATTATATCCCAGCCCTCAACCACCTCAACAACTCACTCCTCGTTAAGCCAGGTCTTCCAGGCGGCATGATGGGTTCTTTGATGACCGACCTTGAGGAGAACCTTGAAGGTCTCAACCGTTGGAAGGAAAAGAACGGTCAGCCAAAGCTTACTACCGACGAGCTTCTTATCAAACTCTTCGACGAGGTTGCCTACGTATGGCCAAAGATGGGTTACCCATGTCTCGTAACACCATTCTCACAGTATGTTAAGAACCAGGCCCTCATGAACGTAATGCAGATGGAGAAGGGCAAGGAACGTTGGAGCATCATCGCCGATAACCACTGGGATATGCTTCTCGGTAAGTCTGGTCAGCTCCCTGGCCCTGTAGCTCCTGAGCTTGTTAAGATGGCCGAGGAGAAGGGTCTTAAGTTCGAGACCGAGGATCCACAGATCTATGCTCCAGATAACCTTGATGAGTTCCGTGCCAAGATGAAGGCTAACGGCTGGGAGCTTGGTCAGGACGACGAGGAACTCTTCGAGTACGCTATGCACCCATCTCAGTATGAGGCATACAAGAGCGGCAAGGCTAAGGCAGACTTCGAGGCAGATCTCGCAGAGCGCAAGGCTAAGAAGGCCAACGCCGGTACAGGTGCTGTCAAGGCTCAGGATCTTAAGGTTACTGTCAATGGTGAGGTTTATACCGTTTCAATCGCTCCAAACGACGGCAGCGCTCCAGCAGCAACTCCAACAGCAGGTGCAGCTCCAGTAGCAGCTGGCGAAGGTGCAGACGTTCTCGCTCCACTTGAGGGCAAGTTCGCCCTCGTCAAGGCTGCAGGCGAGACTCCAGTAAAGGTTGGCGATATGGTTAAGAAGGGTCAGACAATCGGTTATATCGAGGCAATGAAGACCTACAACGCCGTTGCTGCCGACTGCGACGGTCAGATCACCGCTATTCTCGCAAACCCTGGAGATAAGGTATTCGAAGATGATCCAATCTTTAAGATCAAGTAAATTTCTAAGGTCATAAGGTTATAAGGTTATGAGGTCAAATGGCATTGCGATGTCAGAAACCTCAAAACCTTAAAACCACAAAACCTAAAAACCTCAAGAAATGGATATTACAACTATTTTTTCAAAATTATATGAGATGACCGCGTTCAGCAACATTGCTGCTGAACCAACCTTCCTCATCATGTATGCGCTTGGACTCCTGTTCCTTTATCTGGGCATTTCCAAGCACTACGAGCCATTGCTGCTTATCCCTATCGCGATGGGTATCCTGCTTGCCAACTTCCCTGGCGGCGAGATGGGCGTATTCGGTGCTGTATCTCTCACCCTTCAGGATGGCTCAATGATCAACAATGTTATTCAGCTTGCAGCAGATAGCGATATCAGCAAGGTTTTGGTTACAACCAAAGACGGTATCGAGACTTATGTATGGTGCGACCCTGTTACAAAGGTTCCTTTCGACATCTATCACTGTAGTCTTCCTCAGATCGCTCATGAGTTAGGTCTCATGAACATGATCTACTACTGGCTGATCAAGACCGGTTTTATTCCACCTGTAATCTTCATGGGTGTAGGTGCTATGACCGACTTTGGTCCTATGCTCCGCAACCTCAAGCTCGCTATCTTCGGCGCTGCTGCACAGGTTGGTATCTTTGGCGTAATCCTTGTTGCTGTTGGTTCTGGCGCATTCACTCCTCAGGAGGCAGGTGCTCTTGGCATTATCGGTGGCGCTGACGGTCCTACCGCCATCTACACCACCATCAAGCTTGCTCCTCATCTCCTTGGCCCTATCGCTATCGCAGCTTACTCATACATGGCATTGGTTCCTGTGATCATCCCATTCGTTGTAAAGCTCTGCACCACCAAGGCTGAACGCGAGATCAACATGAAGGAGCAGGATAAGCTTTATCCAAACACCCTTCAGATCAAGAACCTGCGTGTAGCCAAGATCGTGTTCCCAATCTTCGTTACCATCCTCGTGGCTATCATCGTTCCATCAGCTGTTTCGCTCATCGGTATGTTGATGTTCGGTAACCTCATCAAGGAAATCGGAACCGACACCAGCCGTATCGCAGAGACTGCATCTAATGCATTGATGAACATCGCTACTATCTTCCTTGGTCTTTCTGTTGGCGCAACAATGACTGTTCAGTCATTCCTCAACTGGCAGACTATCGGTATCGTTGCCGGCGGTTTCTGCGCGTTCGCAGTTTCTATTGCTGGTGGTATCTACCTCGTCAAGCTGTTCAACGTCTTCTCTAAGAAGAAGATCAACCCACTCGTAGGTGCATGTGGTCTGTCGGCTGTGCCAATGGCTTCTCGTGTTGCCAATGACATCGCTACCAAGATCAATCCTAAGAACAACATCCTCAACTACTGTATGTCGGCCAACATCTCCGGTGTTATCGGTTCGGCTGTAGCCGCTGGTGTTCTTATCACCTTCCTCCGATAACTCACGTTAAGGACATAAAACAAGAATCCCTGAAAGTCAAATGGCTTTCAGGGATTTACTTTTTTCTTTTCACTTATTTCTTGGCGCTTTTAAGTGTTAAGACCTTCTCTGTGGCCTTGAGTTGCTTGCGCACATTGCTGTCCTTTGTGAGCAGGTGATCATAACCGAGGCTTCGCATACCTTGCTGGATGCTGTAGGCATTTAATTGTGCACCAAGCAGGGAAGTGTGGGTGTGATCATGGTTATAGTATTTGGCCGCACCGCCCTTGCCAAGACGGTCGAGATAGTCGGCAGTGATGTTGTGCACGTCGATGAATGCCAGTTCGTAACCTTCCTCGTTGCGGAACCACTCGATGACCTCACGATACCACTTGCCGTATGAGTCATTGCGGCGTTCGATGCACGGACCGTTTGAGTCGTCAGTAGGACGAGCCTCACCCGGTTCTGGCCAGATATTGCGCGGAGTGAGCGACACGAGTACAGGCGTTGCGCCCTTCTCACGTGCATCGTGCACCATCTTCTTCAGGTACCACCCGAAACTATATACAAGTTCGAAGGAACCGTCCTGCAACTTATAGCAATGCGATGTGTCAGCCGAACAAGCAATGACGCCTCTCTCCTTCTGCGTGTTGATACCGCCAATATCATTATGTCCGAACTGAAGGAACACGATATCGCCAGGCTGCAGAGCATTATAGACCTGAAGCCAACGGTCCTCATTGATGTATGTGCGAGTGCTGCGGCCTGCCTTGGCTGCGTTATAGACGGTGCATACATCGGTATTGAACACCAGCGGCATCTGCGAACCCCATCCCCACATGCCTGTTGTGTCGCGGTCTTCGTTCTGACCGGTCGAATCACCGCAGAGGAACACCACCGGACAGCCTGGCTTACGTTTCGGATAGACACTCTTCACCGCCAGAGGCGACTTGAGATATTGCTTAAGCTCGCAACCTGGACTTGCCATGATTGCCAATGCAGCACACATTGCGTTGTGACGCGCGCCAAAGCGTGAGGTATGAATCTTATCGAGCACCGTGAAGAACGAGCTTGTTGTCCAATGTCCGGCTGTCTCCATTCGTCCTGCTGCCACGCCTTCAAGGTCAATCCAAGGACATTGCATCTCCTCGGCCACTGCCTTGCCCCATCGTGTGAAAGTCTCAAGCTTGCGCGTCACGGTCGAATCATTGTCCCATGCGTTGCGTGGAGTGAGCGACGAGATAATCGGATAGCCTCCACGTGCGCGTACATCATTTATAAACATGCGCATGTACTGTCCATAGCTATAGACTGTGTCGCGACGTCCGTTCCAGTCACGGTTGCGGCAATCGTGAAGGTCAACGACAAGCATCGTGTCCGGGTCGATACCAGGGATACTGGCACGCGCGGTGAACGAATCGTATGGACCATTGTCGTTATGTCCGAGTTCAATTATCACATAGTCGCCCGGACGTATTCCCTTACGCACAGCCGGCCACAGATCATTATAGAACGTACGGCTCGAAGTGCCACCCAGGGCATGGTTCTCGACCGTAATACGCTCCTCATCGAACCACTCACAGGCAAAGGCTCCCCACCCCCACTGACCATTGCTGCCATCACCTTTTGTGCCTGTTCGCATGGTGCTGTTGCCCACAAGGAAAAGCACCGGATTTCCACCCTTACGGCTCGATCCGGGCACAGGACGCGCGTATGGTGACGAAGCATCCTGACGCATGCTACGGATGCTATCTACGGTTCGGTCGTCCACCTGATTATCGTCGGCAAGGCCTCCAAACGTGCGGCGCATGGCAGGCATATCGGACTGGGCTAAAGCATCGGAAGCAAACGACATCAAGACAGCAAAAAGTATGAGAACAAGGTTGTGCGAACGTAACATTGTCTGTGTGTAAGTGAGTTATTAAGTTTTCAATAATGGTGCAAAGGTAAATGTTTCGGCTGTAAAAACCAAATTTTAACGCCATTTTTTGCAATTATACACATTTTATATTATATTTGCGCCCGCAAGTGTTAGAACAAACAAGAATTATTGACCATCACCAACGAACGATGAACGAGCAACAAGTACTCTTTACGAACGACATCTGCCAGGCGCTGACCGAACTGACGTCTCAGATCCAGCACGACCGTCTGTTCATACTTTTCGACACCGAAACCATACGTCTCTGCATGCCAGTCATGGTGCCTTTCATGAATGCCTACGAACAGGCTCAGCCCGGACGCAAGATACATCTGATTATCATCGGCAGCACAGATGCCGCCAAGAACGCAACATCGCTCATTGAAATATGGACGGCGCTCTCGGACAATGGCGCTACCCGCCACTCGCTGCTCATCAATGTGGGCGGCGGCATGATCACCGACATCGGAGGCTTTGCTGCTGCAACTTTCAAGCGTGGCATCAAGTTCGTCAACGTCGCCACAACCCTGCTCGGTGCGGTTGACGCTGCCGTAGGAGGAAAGACGGGCATGAATCTCGGTAACCTCAAGAACGAGGTTGGCGCTTTCCGTTCGGCCGATGCTGTGCTGATCTCCACCAAGATGTTCGAGACGCTCGACCGCGATAATCTCCTTTCCGGCTATGCCGAGATGCTGAAACACGGACTTTTGAGTACGGAGAGCCACCTTCAAGAACTGCTCGACTTCGACATACAGAATCTCAACAACCCAGATACAGCAGATGCACACGCCAAACTATTGCCGCTGCTCGAATACTCTGTCAACGTAAAACGACAGGTGGTGCGTAAGGATCCATACGAACAAGGTCTGCGCAAGGCGTTGAATCTCGGACACACGTTCGGTCATGCCTTCGAGTCGTGGTGTCTGCGCAAGGAGCGTCCTGTGCTTCACGGCTATGCTGTGGCATGGGGTCTTGTCTGCGAACTCATAATGAGCCAGCAGCAGGTGGGTTTCCCAAGCCGCATACTCTATCAGATTTCCAACTACGTAAGGGACAACTACGGTCCGCTGCATTTCACATGCGACGACTATCCTGCCCTCTGTGAGCTTATGACCCACGACAAGAAGAACGAGGGCTCGAACATCAACTTCACTCTCATGAACGGTATCGGTGATGTCTCGCTCAACCACACTGCAAACGTCGAACAGATCGGTGCCGTACTCGACATCTTCCGCGACCTCATGGGCATCTGATTACTCACCTCATTTTCAATCTCAAAGACATTCCGACTTATGAAGAAGACATTGCTTACCCTTGCCACTGCCATCCTGACCATTACTAGCACCATGGCTGTTCCTGCACGACGTGGAGTGACCACTTGGCTCGCTCAGCCAGACGGAACGAAGATCGAGGCATCTCTCGCCGGCGATGAATATCTCTGCTATTATACCAACTGTTGGAACCAGCGCCTTGCCAAGGATAAAGACGGCTACTGGTGCGTCATGTCCGAACATGAAATCAAGGCTCAGGACATCGAGGCAGCCCAGCGCCGCTCTACCAGCCAGATGACTGCAGCCACTCCAATCACCAAGGGTTCGCCTAACATGCTCGTAATCCTTGTGCAGTTCCCCGACCTTCAGTTCACTCAGATCAAGGACACCAAGACTGTGCGCGAAAACTATGAGGCGTTCTTTAATGGCGAGGGACAGTATTCTGCAAACGCATCGCAAGACGACCGTCCATATTCCGTTGCCAAGTACTTTGCTGACCAGAGCTTTGGAGCCTATACTCCTAAGTTTGAGGTGTGCGGACCTATCACCGTATCGCAGGGCTATGCCTACTACGGCCAGGACAATGGAAACACGATGGATGTCAACTGGCGACAGATGCTGACCGAGGCGTTCGACCTTGTCAAGAATGGCGAACTGGCAGGAACAGACATTACATCACACTTCGACTCAAATTCCGACGGTATTATCGATGGCCTTTGCGTGGTCTATGCTGGTTACGGACAAAACCAACAAGCTCCAGACAACACCATCTGGCCTAAGGCATCAAGCAACCTCAACGTAGGCGATTATGTCATCGGACGCTATTTTGTCACCCCCGAGCTTGACTTCCAGCTTTCCAATAAGGTTGAGTCGCCATACCTCGCCGGTATCGGTACAGCATGCCACGAATTCAGTCACACACTCGGTCTGCCTGACTACTATGACACTCAGTACCAAGTCGGAGATGCCGCATGTTTCGGCATGGACGTATGGAGCGTTATGGATCAGGGCTGCTACAATGACAATTCCGAACGCCCATGCAACTACACGGCACTTGACCGAATGCTGCTGGGCTGGCAGGACATTGACCCTCTGCCAACCGATCAGGACAGCGTTGTGATCCTTCCTACATCCGATGACATTGCCAACCATGCATTCCGCTACGTCAACCCATCGAACGAGAACGAATACTGGGTGTTCGAATGCCATACCAATGCAGCCGACGGATGGGACGCATACTGGGGCCAGGGCACTGTGCTCAGCGGAAAGAGTTACTCTCAGGCTCAGCAGGGTATGCTCATCACCCATGTCGATTATATCAACTCATGGAACTCGGGCATAAATAACACAGCATCTCACCAGCGCTATTCCGTAGTACCTGCCGACGGCGTGCGATACCCATACGGCAAGGTCAACTCATCGGCCACATCGAAGGAATACCTCTATAGCCTTGTGGGTGACAAATGGCCAGGCAGCAACTGGTTTCTCAATGAAAACAACAAATACCAGCAGGGCGAGGATTACACCTCTGGCAATGCCCTCAGCAACGAGTTCTTCACATTCTACACCAGTGCCGAAGACTTCGATTTTGCCATCGATGACTGCTATATCCAGGCCGATGGCAGCGTCGTGATGAAATACAACTACCCTTCTGTCCTCGGCATCAGCAATGTCTCAAACCGAAGCAATGCCAGCACGGAAGCCAAGGTATGCATCATCGGCGGTGAACTGATGATCAGAATCGGTGATCGCACATTCAATCTCAACGGCATCGAACGATAACCATCTTTCACAAAGTGGACAATCCTCAACTCGATCTGGCATACAACTATGCCCAATACACACGCCGAAACATCTTCCTCACCGGCAAGGCCGGCACAGGCAAGACCACGTTTCTGCGCCATCTACGCAACACTTCACACAAGCGCATGATTGTGGTCGCTCCGACAGGTGTGGCTGCCATTAATGCCGGAGGTGTGACCATTCATTCGTTCTTCCAGCTCGCTCCCGGTCTGTTCCTGCCCGAGGTGAAGCGCGAGACGAAGAACAAATACGGCTACTCAAAGCATAAGATCAACATACTGCGCACTCTCGACCTGCTTGTCATTGACGAGATCTCTATGGTGCGCTGTGACCTGCTTGATGCCATTGACGAGGTGCTTCGCCGTTTTCAGGATCACTACCGTCCGTTCGGCGGTGTGCAACTCCTGCTTATTGGCGACATTCAACAGCTGGCACCTGTTGCCGCCGACAACGAATGGCCGCTGCTCCAACAGCACGGCTACACTACGCCATATTTCTTCGGCAGCAAGGCACTCCAGCAGACCGACTACACAACCATCGAACTCCGTCACGTCTATCGTCAGGCTGACCAGACATTCATTGGCCTGCTCAATAAGGTTCGCGAGAACTGCCTCGACGATCAGGCTTTGCAGTTGCTCAACAGTCGCTACAAACCGGCATTCCGTCCTGACGACCGCGAAGGATACATAACCCTTACAACCCACAACTATCAGGCACAGGAGATCAACCAGGAGCGCCTTGCCTTGCTCAATACAGCGCCTGTAACATTCAGCGCGTCTGTCAATGGCGATTTCCCTGAGATTTCATACCCGACAGATGCCCAGCTCACGCTCAAGGCAGGCGCGCAGGTCATGTTCTGCAAGAACGACTCTTCGTCAGCCAAACTTTACTTCAACGGCAAGATTGGCCGTGTCACCCAGATTGCCAACGGTCATGTTTGGGTGGAGAGCAAGACTGAGGACGGCATACCACAGGACATTGAGGTTACGCCGCAGGAATGGACCAACACGAAATACGAAACCGACCCAAAGAGCGGCGAGATTGTCGAGACCGTAGCCGGCACTTTCACCCAGATACCTCTGCGCACGGCCTGGGCAATAACCATCCACAAGAGTCAGGGTCTTACCTTCGATCATTGTATCATCAATGCTGGACGTGCGTTCAGTCCAGGTCAGGTCTATGTAGCCCTGTCGCGCTGCCGTACCCTTGAGGGACTCGTACTCAGCACTCCCATCACCACCCATGCCATCATGAGTGATCCGGACGTGGTTGGCTATAATAAATTCGTCGAACAGAATCAGCCCGACGAACAGCAGTTGGTAATCGACCGCCTCCAATGCGTGGGACAGACACTTTGTGCATTGTTCGACTACATGCCGATGATGATGCAGTTCCGCCACATGGTTCGCATCGCCGACGAGCACCTTCCGCGAGCCCACAAGCCATTCGTCGCTGCCATCAAGGAACTCTGCACTCGTGCCGAGAACGAACTTGAGACCATCGGCATGCGCTTCCAAAACCAGATACGCCAGCTGCTGCCACTTGCCGCCACCTACGACGACAACGCCCAGCTGAAGGAACGCGTAAAGAAGGGCAACGATTACTTCCTCATCAAGACCACAGAGATTCTCGACGACTTCGTGACCACAGGATTGCCCACCATCGACAATCAGAGGGTCAAGGAACAGATCACACTTGCCTTCGACAACTTCCGTCAGGACTATAAGATCAAGACCTACCTCCTGACACAGATGACACAAGGGTTCACACTCGACCGCTACTGGAATGCCAAGGCAGCCGCAACCATGGCCGCCAACGAGAGCACACCGGCCAAGATCGCAGGCAAGACAACAAAGACCAAAAAACGAAAAACCAAACAATAAATGAACAAGCTAACAGCCCTAATGGCAACAACAGCAATCCTGGCAGCTTCATGCAGCCCAAAGGCAGAACAGGAACCGATCGAATACATCGGCCGCAGCACCATCTCTGCCTCTCACCTCACACCCGAACTCCTTCAGGAACTTGGCAAAATCTCTGACCTTCAGGCCTCGCCCGACGGTGAGAAGGTGCTCTATGGTGTGACATACACAAGCGTTGCTCAGAACAAGAGCAACCGCGAACTTTTCGTACTCAACCTCTCCGATGGATCGAACACGGCCATCACACACACAGTCAAGAGCGAACAGAATGCAGTGTGGAGCGCCGATGGCAAGAACATCTATTTCCTTTCAGCCGAATCGGGCAGTATGCAGATGTGGCGCATGGATGCCGATGGCAGCAACCGCGTGCAGGTCAGCAATACCGATCGCGACATCGAGGGATTCGTGCTCAGTCCGGACAAGAGCAAGGTGCTGATGATCATGGCCATCGCCGTGCCTCGCATCGATGACAAGCTTTTTGAGGGTCTGGACAAGACCACAGGCCGTCTGGTCGATGAGATGAACTATCGCCACTGGGATGATTTCGTTGACAACTATCCTCACCCTTATCTTGCCGATCTTGGCAAAGACGGCAAAGTGGACAATGCCACGCTGACCGACATGCTCGAAGGCGAGCCATACGAATGTCCTATGCGTCCGTTCGGCGGCACAGAGTCATTTGCGTGGAGTCCTGACGGAAAGCAGATTGTCTATGTGTGCCGCAAGGAGACCGGCACCAAGTATGCTTTCTCGACACGCTCGTCACTATATCTCTATGACATCGAGTCACGTCAGACCACCGACCTCCACCCAGGCGATCACGGCTACGATACCAATCCGAAGTTCAACACCGACGGTACGGCCCTCGCGTTCCAGGCCATGGCCCGCAACGGATATGAGAGCGACAAGAATGATCTCTGTGTCATCGACATGCAGAGCCGTAACATCAACGTGCTCACATCCGACTATGACAATAACTGCGATGACTTCGTCTGGGCTCCTGACGGAAGCATTACCTTCCTGAGTTACAACGGCGGCACCGCACAGGTATTCAATGCCAAGTTCCAAGGCGAAGGAAGCCTGACTCAGCTCAGCGATGGTTCGGATCATGATTTTGCGGGTCTCTGTTACTGCGGTGACAAGCTTATCACCCTGCGCCATGACTGGCATTCGCCTAACGAGATCTTCGTGCTCAATGCCGATAAATCTGCCACACAGCTCACACACGAGAACGATGCTCTCCTCGCCCAGCTCGGCGACATGGGCAAGTTCGAACGTCGCTGGATGAAGTGTACAAACGGTGACGAGATGCTGGTATGGATTGCCTATCCTGTTGGCTTCGACCCAGAGACGGCTGTAAAGGAAGGCAAGAAGGTTCCTACGCTACTCTATTGCCAGGGTGGTCCTGAGAGCGCCGTATCGCAGTTCTGGAGCACACGCTGGAACATCGCCATCATGCAGGCCAACGGCTATGCCATCGTGCTGCCTAACCGCCACGGCGTACCCGGCTTCGGACAGACATTCAACGAACAGATTGCCGGCGATTTCGCAGGTCAGTGTATGCGCGACTACTTCACTGCCATTGACAATGTGGCTCGCGAGCCATGGTGCGACAGCGACCGACTCGGAGCTGTAGGCGCTTCGTTCGGCGGTTATTCTGTCTATTGGCTTGCAGGTCATCACGAGAAGCGCTTCAAGGCACTCATCGCCCATTGCGGCATCTTCAACTGCGAGTCGATGTACGGCGAAACCGAAGAGATGTGGTTTGCCGACTGGGATTACGGCGGATCATATTTCGGTCAGGACGGTCTGGAGCCAGGACTCTGCCACACACCTAAGCGCGGCAAGGGCGGAGTCAATGCATGCTACACCGACTCGCCACACCGTTCGATCACAAAATGGGATGCTCCTATCCTCGTCATCCACAACGAGCATGACTATCGCATCCCCGTAACACAAGGAATGCAGGCATTCAACCTTGCACGTATGCGTGGTGTTCCTGCCCGCTTCCTCTATTTCCCAGATGAATGTCATTGGGTGACCAAGCCTCAGAACGCCGTGCTCTGGCAGCGCGTGTTCTTCGATTGGCTCGACACCTACTTAAAGTAAACTCCTGTCAAGATCCATGACAGTATAGTGAAGCCATGTATTGTGGCCGTCGATACAGAACTCGCCCTGTTGCCAGATGAATGGGAAACGGAGCAGTTCTGGAAGGTCTGGACGGATGAGGTTGGTGCCAGGCACCACAGCACCCGGAATGTACGACCAATCGGCACGGTTGCCACCATATATGGCTTTCACTGTCTCATGACCCACTCCTGCCACAAACGAACTGCGGTTCTGTCCGGGGTGCATGCCCATAAAGAACTGCACGCAGCGGCTCATGAATCCTGTGTCGAAAAGGTCTGGATATGAGTCATGCAGCATGCTGTAGGTGAATGCCAGATGCTGAGGTTCCCATGAACCTGATCCGCGATTGCCCCTGTCATGCGGAATACCGTATGGAGTCAGCGTCAGATAAGAGTCGAATTGTTCCTTCACTGCGGGCAATGCGGCTCTTACTGCTTTCGTAAAGCGCTTATTGCCCAACTTTTGCTCGAAACGGCCGATGAACCATCCGGTCATTCCGATGTTCTGGCAGATATAATCCTGCTCGTCGGTCACAGCCTTGGCATACTGTTCCTCGCCCGTATCAAGATACAGTTCGACGGCGGTCTGCAACAGGGCAGATTTCAGCCATGACTGCATACGCTTCTGCCATGCCGTAGCGTCTTTTGGCAACGCTACCTGCACCTCTGTCTTATAATTATTATATAATGTACGCGCGATGTCGATACATTGCACGGCAAGCGTGTCGTTATAGCCTCTCAGCACACGTCCTACGGCAGCCACCTGTGCTGCTACCTGCAATTCGCGTCCCGGATTCTCTTCGGTGAATACCCATCGGTCATCGTCTGTACCTTTGATGCGGTCGGTGTGGGTTGTGGCATCGCCAAGGAACACGTACTGGCGGATTGTCGGACACAATATGCCGCGATACAGACGTCCAAGCGACCTCCAGCCAGCAGTTATGGTCAATGCGCCGTTCTCAATCTGCTGCATGTAGTCGTTCTTGCCGTCTGGCTGATGGATCTCAACCTCATGGCTGTCGAAGTCGATGCTTGTCTCGTCCCAGTTTGCGCCAAGGTTCTCGACCATCAGCGCCAGCAGATAACTCTGCACGGCCTGCGACTCGATGCGCAGATCCCAATCTCCGGCATCATGCCATCCGCCAACAGCAAGCCCAGGCACCTGATCGCCCGGCTTGTATTTGCAATATGTGCTTGGCCCCTGAGTGTATCCGTCGAAATGTTGAAGGTCGGTCGGAGCCATCGTGGCATCATCGTCGTGACAACGGCCATGCCATACGCGATACTTGTCTCGCACTCTCATGTGGCACATCTGTACTGGCAGGAAATATTCAATCTCGGTCTGTGTCACTCCGTTGCGCCACACGTTATCATCAATTCTGAACGTATTCCCCTGCTCCGTTCCGTAGGTAACCTGATAGAGACCTTCTTCAGCCACTTCACTAAAGTCGAACTTCAGATAGTTGTATCGCAGGAATGTACCCCATTCCACAGGTTTTGCAGTCTTGACCAGCAGGCGTCCGTCGGCGGTTATGCGATAGAGAGAGACATCACAGCGCCTTGTGTCTCGCTTGTCAAGTTCGATGACGGCGGTCTTCTGCTCCTTCGGATGGTATCCAACCTGAGAAGTCTGCACCACAGGCGTATAGAGCCAGCTATTATCGGTGGCTGGACGTATCGACCAATGTGCCACTTCGCCCGTCGCTCCTGCCGCGAACTCGCTGCGAAGCACGAACCAGCCGTTCTGGTGGTTTATTCTTCCGTCATACAGGCGCATCTGACCACTCTTGTCCTCAATCACCACACGACCTGTCTCGTCCTGCGGATTGAGCACAAACACGCGACCTTCCGCCAACGGAGCAGAGATAATATCATCGGCCACAAGCGGATTATAGACGTTGCGGTCGCCAAACAGATTCTGCAGGTTGTGAGGCATCAGATGATCGCTGTTGCTCTGGCGATGTACGGTCGGACCCATTGCCTGATGAGGAAAAAGTCCGCTCTCTTCATCCATAAGCCATGGCTGACCAAGAAGGGTCGAGGGCTGCAATTCGAGGTTGAATCCCAGCTTTCCGGCAAACTCCTGCGGCACGGTCTTGTCTATAGTCACACGCACGTCAATCTCATTGTCCCGGCCCTCAACGCTTATCGTATATCCGAATTTGAAGTCCGGGTAGAACATCGGATTGAAACCCGTGGCGTGCTTCGACGAATCAGGATAGGCCAGGCTCACCTCAATGCGGTTGTCCTGTTTCCTTACTTCCTTGCCAATCATTTTCGGCAATCCCTGCCACTGACCAGGAGTTGCCTCAAACCTCACGTCGCCACATGCCGCAACTCGCAGACCTTTCTGCACCAAGGTTATTCCGCCCTGATGACCCTCAGCATAGACGTCATCGAACACCATCAGCTGTGAACTGCTGTTATCGAAATAACCCTGTTCGTTCAGCTGCCAGCCCTGAGCCATACAACACAATGACGCCTGCATCATCAGGAGTCCTACGGATAAAGTCTTCATATTTTTCATGTTTTCAAAATGTATCATGGTAAATTAACTCGCGGCAAAGATAACCATTTCTTTCAACAAATGCAAGAAAATACGCAAAGAAATTGATTTTCGACAGTCGTGAAATACAAAATACAAATTTAGGCAAGCAGAATCACTTCCCAAGACATAGGAAACCCTAAAAATATATTCTGAGCATTTGCTAAGACTTGGGAAGTCCTCAGAACATTGTTCCCAGCATTTTCAAAGACTTAAGAAATGCTTTTATATTGCAAAAATGTCATAGTGGAGGGTTGGCAAGGGCGACAATGGCGATAAGGTTCTGCTACAACAGGACCTGGTCACCAATCCTGCGAGCCTCATCACTCTTCAGGAAGTCCGAATCAGAAAGGCGCAAGGCATTCCTGTCATAACGGACCTGGCGTTGACTCTGGTCAGACGTCTGTCCTGCCATGGTAAGGCAAAACAGCAACAGAACGGTTAACAAAGAGAGCTTTTTCATTCGGTTTGTAAAGTAGGTTAGTGTATGCTTTTTCATTGGCGCAAAATTATTAAAAAAATGGCAATAAACAAAATTCATTGCCATTTTTTAGTACAAATGTATGCATTCTCCCATGTTTCCGTGCAAATAATTGGAAATATCGGAAAAAGATGGGTGCTTTCTCATCTTAGGCTGGCTCCTCGGCGGTTCTGTCGGATTAGGCACAGTCATCTGTCTTTTCCTCGTCGGTCCCGTCGCCGGTTTCTTCCTTCCAAAGAGTGAGAAACTGGTCAATCATATAGTTATGCAAAGGTGATGAATTCCTCCACAAAGGGTTTGTAGTTGCCCTCGGGATTATGAGCGCGATGAGCGTTGTGGTCATCGAGTATCGCAAAGCTGATGAGTCTGTATTTATTTTTGAACTCAGGTTCCTCAAAGACCTCATGGAAAAGCTGGGCGATATGAGACGGAGGATTGCAGAATGCACCACAACCTAATGCTCCCAACACCAGAGAGTCATGACCATGACGCAGACCTATGCGGAGGATGGTTCGCATCTTGTTCTTCGTACCTTCTACCATGCTGTCAGCAAGATGTGTTGCATCTTTCAGTTCGGGACGGTTGATCCCTGCCACAGCAATGAAGGACAAGCGTTCTGGAGTGTCCATCAGCTTGTAGCCATGCTGTTCATCCTCACGGAAAAGCAAAGCGTTTGGTGTATAGATACCTCCGAAGTCTCGGTTCAAAGGATAACGTTCACCAGTTCTGACAGGTGTGATATGCTTTTTGTACCATACTTGGTCAATGAAGTATTCTGTGAACTGATAGAGTGAACGGAAGAGGTTGGTGCGGCGAAAGAGAGTCTCTTCCTGTGCACCGGCTCCAGTCATGACTCCACCACCAGGATTCCTGCGACTTGCCATATTCAGCACAGCAGGATTGTAGCCCTCTCGAATCAGGCGAACACCTTCCTCAAGACAATCCACATTGCGAACTATAAACGTTGTATCTTTTTCACGAACAGCAATATCATCGACACGAAACGCTTCCTTGTAGAAGTTCGTCTCATGTTCCATACGGGTAAGGTCTGGGAATGTGACACGCTTTCCTTCTTCAGTTGTATAGACCCCCTGATTGACAATCTCTATTGTACTACGATATTCCTGTGCGCGAAGTTCCTTGACTTTGTAATATGCAACACTATCACCCTTGGCAGCCTTCTTCATCAGAGACTCATAGGCAGATATAAAGTCTTTTGAGTTCCATGTTATTTCGTTTGCATCGGGTGTGGCAGGCTTATTCAACCCAAGACTCTCAACAAACGTCTTTGGCAAGATTACATTTTCCAGTTCCAATGCATCTTCAAACAATGGCGCAATCTCTTCATCGCGGAATCCGGCAATACCACATCCGATTCTTGTTACAAGAAACGTAAGTGTCGTATTTTGCTTTGCGAACTGAATAAAGCTATCTACGTATGGCTTGATGGTTTCTACACCTCCTTGCATGGTTGGAATAGCATAGCTTCTTCCTTGTATGCCAGAACCTAATCCCCAAACAGCTCCAAAGCGATTATAGGCAAGCCACGCAGCGCCACCACCATGTGAACCATAAAGATTACTGCCAAACACGAATATCTCATTCTCATTCAATTCGGAGATTCTATCTGGTGTATATCTTCTATTGTACATAATATCATTTTCCTTTTATCGTGTGATGCCATTTTAATATCACACTTTTTTATTGTTAGTAGTGTTTTTATGAAAAGACGAGTATCGGCGACGAATTCTATAAGTGTGTATTAAAAATTACATGTTTCTCAGGCTCTCAATCTTTTCCTTTCCTTTCTGCTTCAGTTTGCTAAAGAAGAAAAGGAATGCTATAGTGCAAACCGCAGCAAGACCTTCATTTACACTTACGCTCATCAGCAAACCGTCATAGATGCCATGTGCCAGGATTGGAGCACCGAGTATCAATATTTTTGTCTTCAGGGTGCGGTCAATGTCAAAGCGATAGAGGCTATAGTAATATCCCATCAGTACGGCAAAGACAAAGTGTCCGGGGATTGAGAACAGTGCCCTGACAATGCCTGTCCCAATCCATGACCAGTCTTCCAGTCCGCCTATCAAATACATAATGTTCTCTAATCCGGCAAATCCCATTCCAACGAATACAGCATAGACAATGCCATCGAACTTCTCGTCGAAGAATGGATTCTTGCGCAACAGAAAACAAAACATTATGAATTTAGCAAGTTCCTCAGGAATGGCGGCTGCTAAGAATGCATAGCTGAAGGCGCTGCCAATAGAGTCAAAGCTTTCTACATCATCCCCCAAGTTGAATATTTCGCATAGCGGCACGGAAAACACAAACGATAGGAATGTAGAAAGCACTCCGAAGAAGAATGCCTTAATCAGCCAGCTTGTCGGTTCCGGCTGCTCGATGTCTTTCTTATAAATATACCAGGATGCTACGACTACAGGAGCCAGGGCTGCTATGAGAACTAAAATGAGTTGCATAAGTTTAATCACATATTTTGGATAATCGGTCCAATTCTCCTCAATCTTAAGTATATTAACATGAACGGGCAGTTGCCTATTCACATTATTTTATAGACGGGCACAAAGATATAACTTTTTTTTCTAAAAAAACGAACGAATAATTAAAAATAATTGAAAAAAAAAGAAAATTGGTTAAAATATTAGCCAATTAGCACTAATCATCGTTGTTTTAAAACATCTAAGATATTATTCGTTCGGATTATTTGTATGCAGGACACACTCAGTCACTCCAAGGCGCACTCAAGTGACTCGATGCTGTCTGACCTTTCACCAATTTCAGTTACGCTTTCTGGCAATTCAATTGTTCTCAAATTATGGCTACTTTGGTTAAGATTACATCCTCCACATCTTCATTATTAGCAATTGAAATATCTCACTGAACATACCCGCACCTAATCCTTATGCTCTGACATCTTGGAGATACTATCTTGAATCTCCTCTTCCGTCCATCCGAGAAAGGCCATTTCATACATAGAAGTACAACAATTTATTGAACTGGAATTGCATATACAAGATTTTTATTGAGGCAATCTTCCTATTGCAACAACAATGCGCATCGGAACACTCCCTTACACTTCTTGATATTGACAATATCTGTCAAATCAAGGTATTTGTCGGTTGCACTAATACATAACTGTGAGTTATATGTAGCGAAAGCTATTGTAGTTATTCGGTAATCATGCCTTGCCCTTCATTACTTGCAGAGAAGTGCCTCAGCTAAGCCTCGGACGACAGGACCAGCTATATAGCAGCCTCCAGGCTCTCCGAAATTACCTCCTGGCACAGCCTTCAGCGATACAAGGCAACTATATTGCGGATTGTCCGCAGGGAAATAACCGACAAATGTCACATAGTGGCCATTACCCGAATAAGTCCCATTGGCAAGTTACTGCATAGATTACTCAGTACATTGGACGGATAAAGTCCATTGGAACGGATGTCAAGCGTATTTGTCTCAGGGTCATACATATCCTTCAGTTCATGACCGTTACGTGATGTCGCGAAATAATTTTCTTCCATTTTTTATTATGTATTCGTTTTATTAGATAAATCATTCGTTAACAATAATATATCTCTTTTCATCAACCATTCGAATAATGTACGAGATAAGCTCCTCTCCATGTAGTTGATTTAACCTTTCAAGGTCCTCGTTGAATAATCGAGTTTCAGGAATTGGCTCTACGGGCTCATCGTTTTCATGAACATGAGTGTATCTACCATTTCGTTTAAGATAAGATTTGAACTCAACCCTTATCTCTAAAGGCAGCGACTGGAGTATTAAAACATCATCTCTAAAATAGCGTAATTTCACATTATGAAATTGCAAATGATTTAATGAATCTTCCATATTTTGCAATGTTTTATTTTGAATCTATTTGTAAATTCTTTCTTAAATTTGTCAATATCTCACAAAATTCATCTTCCGTAAGTATCGTTAGCGTTGGGTCAGACTTTCCCATTGTGTGATAGAGACGTTTGTTTCCAGTCGCAAGCAATGTTTGCTGGAAATCAATGTTTTCAGCTAAAGCATAGAATGCCTCACGAACTATGTTCTTGTACTCCTCAGAGTCACGTTTCATTGGTATTCCTTGCCAGTATAAAGTCTGATTGAGATACCACTTACGTTTCTTACCTCGCAACTTGGCTTTTACACCGACTCTCTGGAATACGCTATTCTGGGTCTCAACTCCCTCGAACTTCAACCCCTGCAACAGGCTTTCCATCGAGGTGAACTCAATTCCACGGAATGTGAAAGTGTATGGTGTGAAATTCGACAAGTAACCAGAAGGGTATTTGCTTGTTGAACTGATGTCTATTGCCTTTCCTATCAAACACAACCATTTGACGTATATCTTTCGTATTATCTTTTTCATTGTTATCGTTATTAAGACAGCACACCGTCCATATCTACATAGACTCGCTTCAAAGGGATTTCCTCGTGCTCTGACTTTTCCTTGCTGAGTTCTCTGATCACAGTCTTTCTTTCCTTGAAGATTTCCATCGGTATCGGCTCCACTCCATTCTGTTCAGTCATGTACTCACGGAGGTCTATCACTCGTTTTACGCCTGCTTCAACAAGAGCTGGCCATGCGTATGACTGGTGCCTCGATGACATTGTCCTGCCTCTGACACCGCCATAAGCAGGATGTATGTCTGGTATCTTCGTTTGAAAAATTCTGTCTATATTGATCATATCTTTCTTTTTTACGGTTAAAACTAATAAAGACCCGCCTCTTTACCTTTTAATCTGGTATGGAGGCGAGCCTTCTATGTCTTGCTTGATAGTAGCAACTCGTGAACGGTTATCAACTCTCATGCAGTGCCCCATGTCCAGAAACGAAACATTCTTTCGCCACAATAAAAGTGGAGATTGCATGTAGGTTTTGGATGTTCATTGTCTGTTTCATAATTTAGCGATTGGCGCACTTTTGTGCGCAAAGTTACATAAATTTCTTTAATATAGACTCGTTTTTTTGAAGAAAAAGTTGAAAATCAGTGTATTTTTAGGTTAAATCCGATGTTTTTTTGCAAAAATGGACGGTGGCATCGAAGTTCAATGCGTTTACAATACCCAAGGAATGTGTTTATTTGTTAATGATTGATTCAGCTTCCTTACGCATTGCCTTCAGAAGATTCCAATCCTTATTGATATGTTTGAACTTGACAACGACCTTGCCCTTGCGGTCAATGAAACCATAGATTTCGACTTCTTCATCACCGGTCATTCCATAACCGTCTTCGTCCATGTAATACATGCCGTCAGGATTCAATTGCCAGCTTACTTGAGCGACACTATTCTCAAAGTTTCTTATCCTTGTAGGGAAATGCGCATCTAGTCTATGAGCCCTTGCAATACTCTCTTCCGGCAAACCTTTCAGAGAGTCCCAGTCAATATCGTTCACAGTGACTGTTGTAAGATCTTCTCGGTTTGTCATGAACTCATACGCACACTTTACGTTGTGATCCAACAGGAATCGAGGTTTGCAATACTGGCAGATAACCTCTTCGGCAATACCCATACCTTCGTCCAAATCACTCTGTTGATAAATCACTTGGTATGCAGGAGACATAAGTTGTGCATACAAAGCCTGAGCCTTTGCATCAGACTTGGATTTCCCTTTTTTGAAAATGTTCATGATGTTCATAATTGTATTCTTTATAAATGTAGATAGTGCTTCATGCCATATCAATGTTCGTCAAGATATTCTGCAAGTCTGTTGACGGTATTGCTGATGACCTTTCCATCTGCTGACATTCTTTCCGTATCCATCGAGACGCATATCGTATATCGAGGGTCATCCGAAGGGAAGTACCCGACAAAAATCAACTGATCGTATGTTGAGAGCCCTTCTTCTGAATAATATTGATCAAGATCCTTCAGATTGTCATCATACAAAGTAGGTCGGCAGTTGTGATGGACGATATAGTTACCAGCAATATCCACCTTCTTCGTTGTCCACTCAGAACCAATGCCTCCATCTTGGAGAATTGCCTTCAGGCACTGTCTCATAATATGTGTTACAAGAAAATCTCGTTCTGGGAATCCTTCAGTTGGCATAATCCTGATGGAATCCGTATTGACCGAAGGAATGACTAGGCTCTTAGCATCAAGGGCAATCTGGTTATACAATGTCACGACCGAAAGAGCATCCATTTCACGCGGGCAATCAGGAATACTCATCCATTCAGGCTGCCAACTGTAATCTTTTTTCAGCATATCAACAATCGAATCCACACCGCACTTTGCGCTGGCATTGTCATTCAAAGACGTATTGCCCTCAACTATCGACATAATCGCCCAAAGGAGTTTCTGCGGATCAGAACACAGCTGATGTTTCAGCAAAGGTGCATCTGTGATATTGCCATCATGGCATTCATCTTCCAGTGCCACCCAAGCCTTGATATTGCCCGTCTGAGTTTCCGCCACGAGCACCTGTCCATAGTGACCTCCATTCTCTTTCATATCATTACTCAGGAGCTCCTTGCAAAGAGCCGTGATATTCTGATCTATCGTTCGGCAAGAGTCCAATGTATAGGACTCAGTTTTGTCAAGCATCATGATATCAAGAACTTCGCCAGAAGGGGCAACCGATACAACGCCCTCCTGATGCCCCTTGTATCCATAGAACACAGTTGCCTGGCTGCCATCATCAAGATCCATCATTTTGGAAAAATACAGAGCCCTATATTCCAGCTCTGTGATATTCTCCTTCTTCTCAAGGTCATAGATACCACATCTGCCGTTCCAGTCATGTACTACGGCATAGCGTGTAGTACATGTATCGACGTACTCATACTTCGTCCACTTATGCTGGGTGATGGACGCATTTTCTTCGTTTTGTGAAAACATGTATGCCTTCGTTGCGGCAAGCAAAGTCAGAACTATTGCTGACAATGCAAATAAAATCTTTCTCATATACAATTAATTCCAAACAACTTCACCCTTGCCATTGACGACCACCATATCACCATTGCTGACCGTGCAGGTGTAGGTATCAGGTCCGACAGCTTCGATATATTCGTAGATAGGAAGAGTTACAATGCGGCCTTCCTGAGTCATGAGTCCCTTCTTGTAATTGCCAGCGGTATATTTGCAGAGACGTGCCCTAGCCTTCTTATGCTCAGTGCAGACATGCTCATGCTCATTGTCATATCGGTCATAATCCTTGCGCACAATCTGATATGTCTCCTCCAGCTCGTACTCCATATATTGGAAACTGCTGATATAGAAATCATCGATCAAGTTGCCCTGCATATCATATTTCCTCATCGTATTGTCGGCCATCGTAACATCGATCTCATCGTCAAAGACACAGATCGCACAAGCCATCATAGGCAGAACGGTCTTGAGATCCTTATCTACGACACCCGATTCCGCACCCTTTGTCAGAGTCCAGTAGCAGAGGTTATTGGCAGGTTTGATCTGGTCATATTCTTCTGGCAGGATTGTCACGCCGACTGTATTCATCAAGCCATATTTCTTGTCATTATCCTCATCGACGACACAATAGCCGCCATGGAAGACGTAACCATCGTATGACGGGTCGTATTCGAAGGTGCGTTCAAACGCCTGGTTGCCCTTTGTGTCGATAAACTTGATGATGCCGTTCTCCTCCACACTGGCAATGCCATCAGAGAACACCCATGCGTGCTTGTACTTGGCAGGGATTGCTACCTCACCGGTATATTTGTTGAAGTAGCCGCGATTATTGCCGTCACTATAGACAATCAACGAATCCTTCTCGCCGAGAGGCTTCGAGATCCAGGCAATGCCCGTAAGAGTCTTTTGGCCCGTCTGTGTATTCTTAATCCAAGCCTTGCCATCGCTATGGTCATGCATTGTCACATTACGGCTGATGTAAGTGTGCCAATGGCAATTCTCACCATCGCACAGACGATATTCACGCTTAACATCGTAATACAGGGCATTGATCATAGCCACTGCAATGAACGTAATGATGACTGTGCCACTGATGGCAAACAATCCCCATACACACTTGGCGAACACACCCTCACGCTTGTAACCGAACAGTCCGAAGAACCATGCCAAAGCCTGACAGATACCTTTCCACAACACGGAAAAGAACAATTTTGCTGATACTCGTTTCATTTTGTTTTCAATGTTTTATAGATTAATAGTCTTTCTCTTTCATACTGATAGACATCGGCTGACTTTTTTAATTCTTTTTCTTCCATGATATTATTATGTCAGTTCTTTTTGAGCCTGATAATACTGGCTTCTCATACAGCTAATCATACGAAGCGATTTTTTTATGCTGTATTCCAAAGCTTCGTTATTTGCATAAAACGCTTCACAGGTGCCTGTGACACTCTTAAAGGTTTTATCCAAATAAAACTTTGCCAGTTTGAACTCTCGTGTCATTTTGTTACAAACGGCAAGAGCCATGCTTTCTTCACCTTCTTCGAGGTCAACAAACTGAGGGAGCATAATAGATATGTAGTTATCCTCGTCATCTTCACTCAGCAGGAAAAAGACATGCTTCATCTGGTAAATAATATAGACATCTCCATCGTCATCATATTGTGGTGTGTAACCCATACCCTGAAGTATAGATACTATGTTTTCCTTCTTGCCCATAGTCGTCATTTTATTAGTCATTATCACTAAGTAAATCTACATCTTCAATTATGCAATCATCATCTTCGGAATCTTCACTGGCGGTTTCTTCGTCATCATTGCCAGATGCAGCCTCCTCACCTCCATTTCTCAGGAAGCGCACTGCATGTTCAAGATGAAGTATCATCTTCGGTAGAAGCTTATCGAAGTCTTCCTCGCCAACCATCTCACGCTCATAAAAAATCCACATGCTGTTGGAGAGTTCATTAACCTTGACATATTTCAACGTAGAGTTGAGCTTCTCGATTATCTTATAAAAGTCCAGCTCATCAACGTCCGACTTATCAAAAACGGCTGGGATGGCAATGCTGAGGAACTCCTCATCATCATTGTTCACCCAAAGGTAATGAAGACCCTCATAGTTAAATCCATAACCAAGTCCCTCCATGTTTTCCATCTCAAAACCGAGATTCTTGAATGCGTTCAAAATCTTTTCCTTCATAAATGTATATCGTTAATCTTATAGTTGTTATTAATGAAAACCGATGGCAACAGGTTTGCGGCCTTTATCCATCGGAGAAAACTCGCTACGCACACGTTCGTATTCTCTCAAATCTCGCTGTGATACAGACGGGGACTTATGCTTGATGGCTTCTTCCAACTGCATCTGGGTAATAAGCTTGTAAGGCTTATCCTTCTGCGCAATACTTTCGTTAAACATTTTTCTCGACGCAAGCTTCACAATATAGCTGATGTCAGAGCAATTGTAGCCAGATGTCATTTCTGCCAACTTCTCATAATCAACATCTTCGGATGTAGGCAGCTTAGATAGAGAAAGTCTGAACAGGCTCTCACGTGATGCCTTGTCTGGCATGTCGATGTAGATAAGCTCGTCAATACGACCAGTGCGCAGAGCTGCCTTGTCGATGCTCTCAGGGTGATTGGTAGCGGCAATGATGTAGATGCCCTTTTCAGAAGCATTGTTCATCATGCACAGGAACTCATTCACCTCGTTGTTCTGATTATGATAATCCTCACCAGTTCTTGCAGGAACCATGGCATCAAATTCATCAAAGAAAAGCAGTGTCGGTGCATTACGTTCTGCCTTGCGGAACACCTCTGCAATCTTCTCCTGAGTACCATGAACCCACTTTGAGGCGATGTCATCTGGAACAACCTTCATGAAATTCACTCCAACTTCCTCGGCAACTCTCTCGGCGAAGTAGGTCTTGCCGCAGCCAGCAGGTCCATAGAACATCAGACTGGGAGGAAGAATGCCGTACGCCTGTGCGATCTCACGGTTGTTGAGGACATTGATGAAACTCTCAGTGATAAGAGATTTGAGAGCTTCCATACCAGCAACATCCTGAAATCCATGCTTCCGACTCTTCTCGGAGGCTGAACATGTCGGATCAATAGGTGCTCCTGAAGACTGCTGGTCTTTCTTGTCTTCGGAAGATGCAGTATCCGTCCTTCCGGACTGTATCTTCCTGAGCCATTCCTTTTCTGCTGATGATGTAGGATTCATGTTGTTATGCTATTTTATTAGTTACATTCACTTAACAATTCTTTTACAAATGCAAACAAGTTGTGGTTCAAAAGCAACTTCGTTATTAACCTCATTAATCTTGGTCAAATTGATCTTCGTTTCTTTCATCTTAAAATATTGGTATGTCAAACTACTAATGCGTTTCTATTAAGGACGCGATGTTTTTAGTGGAACTATCAGTTAGGCGCTCTTTTTGTTGATATTTAATGCTTTTTTCTTTCCGAACAGTTCTTCATCACAGACTGAGATGACCTCCTTGCCCGTAAGAGTACGTCCGTACAACATGGCATCTACCATCATACGGCGAGCAACATTCTCAATCTGACCGCCACTGAAATCATAACGAGAGGCAAGCACTTCCGCATTCTTTTCGCCAAGTTCAGGAATCATACTCAGCCAGATCTTCTTACGAACCTCGGTCGATGGTTTCTTGAACTCTATCTTATACAGGAAGCGACGTTCAAAGGCCGCATCAAGGTTATCGGTCAGATTGGTCGTAGCAACCAGAATGCCCTCGAAATTCTCCATCGCCTGAAGAATGATGTTCTGCATGGCGTTGGACATCTGCTCTACCTCTGAGTTGACATCAGTATGACGCTTGCCAAAGATGGCATCAGCTTCGTTGAAGAACAGGATTGGTGCTACATCAGACTCTGCGAGTTTCTCGCCATAGTCTGTGAACACAGCCTGAATCCGCTTCTCGCTCTCGCCGACATATTTGTCCTTGATGCTGGAGAGGTCTACCTGGACGATTTCACGGCCAGTCTTGCGAGCCAACTGAAGCACAGTCTCAGTCTTACCTGTTCCAGGAGCACCATGAAAGATGGTACAGAACCCTGGGCGCATTCCGACCTTACGCATACGTGCCTGAATCTGAATAAAGTTATCCTGACTGAGCAGGTTGGTCAGTCGTTCTATCTGAGAGGCTTCATCGGCATTATAGAACATCTCCTTTGCTACGATGTTCCGAGAAGGCTGCTCACTCTCATCCTTCTCACTACCTAGATATTCTTGTCCCAACAAATGCAAGATACCATTCTTGGTAAGACAGAACTCGTCACAATCTTCATTTTTGGCTTTCACAAGGTCTTTCTTTATCAGCTCATGGGTCTTTGACTTGAACTGTCGAATGATCCTCGTGTGGATAGAGGTAGGAATGATGTCTTCATAATCGTTTGTACAGGCATAATCCTCAGATTTATTCACCAAGCAGTTACAGATGACAAGAAGTAGTACAAGATTGTCATCCATCAGATGTTGTTCATTCACCTTCCGGCAGAAATCAATGTGCCCACAATTGGCAAACAAATTCTTGATCTGTTGTACCATATATGGATAACTGATGCTACTGTAGTCACAATCATACAACATACCAGCGATCATCTGCCACATGTCATCGCTTGTTGTCTCACAATAGTCATACGGAAGCAAGTCGTGATTGTTGCGTACTGCGGAAATGAGCGAGCAGCTAGCAGTGTAACGCATGTTCCACGTCGCGGCACTTCTACCGTCAGCCTCATTGAGGAAGCCTCGTTTCACAAGATCATCGATCTGACTGTGAATAGTCATAATTCGAATCGGGCTCACATCTGCATATTCAGCCAATCCCAGACAAGTCACAGTCTCGCCGGCTTTCTCAAGAATTACCGACACAATGTAACTCTGCATCATAGTAAGTCCCATGATACGCTTCAGGAATCTCCCTTCCTTTGCGATAGCATCCATCGCTTCCTTCTTAAACTCGGAGTCTTTGGTAACTTTGGCAATGGTCTCAAATGCTGAGCCTATAGTCATCTTTGCTTTCATAACATGTACGTTTTATTTTGTTCTTCTAAAGGAGAAAGAGTGCAGAACAGAACAATTTCTACCAGTTCCGCCCTCTTTCTTCTCATGGAGTGAGGAACAGTACCATTTCCATCCTGCACCTCCCTCGAAAGATGAAAACTATGAATTCTTCCTCCACCAGTTGCGAATGTGATCCTCCAAAACCTTGTTTGCACGGCTGAAGAGATTATCAACATTGCTGCGACGCATACCAAGACGCTCCGCAACAGATACTGGGCTCTCATGGTCAATGTAGCGAGCGGTCCAGACATCAAGCTGGTCTTCGGTCATACCGCAAACAAGAGCCTGATCCTTAACGAACTGATCCCACATAGCATGAGGATCCATGTTAGGGTACTTCAGTTGGAGGACCTCCTTAATCTCCTCATAGACACCCATATCATTGAACTTGTTGATGGCAATGGTGAGTGCTTCATCAGAAGATGTTGTATCGAGGTTGCCCGATACGTCGCCGAGAGCGAGGCTGACAAGATTTATCGTAGTGTCCTTCTTGCCCTTCTTTGTGGCAGGACGATGCCAGATAACGAACTCGGTAGCAATCAACTGGTCCTTAAGAGCAGACTCTGCAACCTTGATGGTCTTACGGAAGGTAACCTCATCCATCTCAAACGTCTTCATGATCTTTTCGTCAGGAGTGCGCTTTACATAGATTTCTGTGAGAACATCATGCCAACAAGGTTCTGTTACGAGGTCAATGATTGCCTTGAGTTCATCATTGTTGGCGATTGACTTTAAACGAAGAGATGTATTCAACGATGTCATTTCACGGCTCTTCTTGATGATACCCAACTTCTCAAGGTCATCATAGACAACCTGAGCTGCACCAAGAGAAACCCAGGCAAACAGGCTACAGTCTCCCTGATAACCCTTCAGGCGAGAGAATGCACCCTCATCCCAGAATTCACGGTAGATTGTTGTTGAGAGGTCAAGAGGGTTAACTACGACATGATAGGACTTGAGCACCTGATAGGCAAGCCCTGTCACCATGGGCTTAAGAGTCGTGAAAAAGAACTCTTGGGCTACACGCTCATAGCTCTTGTCTGGGTTTGTTACAGCATCGCGGAGGGCTAAGGACTCTTCCTTACTAAGAGGACGAGGTTTTGTCCATGCATTGTAGTTACGGATCCAGCACATCCACTCAGTTGCAGTTTTGTTCTCTGTTGCGATAGAGATAGGAAACTTCTTCATAATATCACTTTTTTGACATTAGTAATGTACTATATTAGTTTTTACAAAGTAAAAACCCGCAAATTCGCGAGTAGAACTTGTATTTCTGCCGCAAATATACGGGTAAAAAATGATATTATGATTGGTGGGGGATGCCCCTAAATGACAAACTTATAACTACCTGTTATTCATATATATAAATAATTAAGAAAATTCAAAAACAATCTTTTTTTGCCATTTTTAGTGGATTTTAATAGTTTTTAGCTCTGATGGAAGAGCAATTTTACTAGCATCGATGGCTAATGGAGTTGTCGAATTGGCCAAAAATGGCAAATAGTCTTCATCCAAATTTTGAAATGTCTCTGCTAATGCTGCTTCTATATCCTTATAATTCTCAGATAATCGACCACTGCGAATTGGAGCTACAGGAGTATCTGTATTACGCTTAAATAATTGGACATACATTTTCTGAGTAGTATTTTCATTATAATCGTTAAACAAAATTTTGTATGTATCAATGAAAGCCTTGTTGTTTGCCTCAATATCTACGATAGCATTTTTTTTATTTTTTGTAACCTTCTCAATCAGAGACAATGTATAGACAACCATTGAACTTTTACTCATCTTAACAGGATAGATATTAGTCCCATCCGCTATAAACAAGCATTTTTTATAATAGTCTTTTAGATTATAGTCTTTACTGTATTTAGCCTCCCATGGCTGAAATACAATGCTATACTTTGTTTGAGAAGCGAGTTTTTCTCTATCAATTATATTGAGAATGTTATTGATTGTTTTGTTTTTAACATTCTCAAATAGGGCCATGAAAATCAAAACTCTTTCATGTTCACTTAGAGATTCATAAGCTTGAGCATATTCTTTTTTACCTTCTTTTATAACCTTTTCGTCATCGTTTCTTAGTTTTTTAATTGCAGACGGCAAATTCTTTATATATTTTCTTCTCTCTACGTATGCCACATTTCCCTTTTTAATTCTTTCAGCCTCCTTCACTGCGTCATCTCCTAACATCGTTAACGGATGGCCAGAATCTAATGCCCTGAACGAAGGACCAGCTTTCATCCCAGCATTAATTCTTTTTATTTCATCAGCCCAAGCGTTATGAATTGTTTCTTCATAGATACCTTTTGAAAGTTCTTCCAGTTTATTCTCTTCCATTTGAGAAAGAGCATACGGGAGGCATGCCTCAATCAATTTTTGTACATCTATTGATAAAAATGATGCTGCAGGCTCCAAATTTTCAATATTTGTTACAGCACCTACGAAATAGTATTGTTCCATTCTGTCTGGCAGAAAAACAGGCATAATTATGTTGTTTTCTGTTCCCAGCAAGTTACTAACAAATGAGTCATTGTTTTGATAGAGATCTTCTGGAAGAACATCAATATCATATTTCATTAACCAAGATCCTCTCATACTGCAGTTAGCGAAAGACTCCTTTACTTTACTTACTGCTGCATTCCAGTTGGCATCATTGTTGGCCTTTACATAAACTACACCATCCTTCAATTCATTGATGGGAGAATCTGCTTTTATCAATTCAGCGAAAAACTTACTGTACAAATATACTTGGCTGATGTCTGCTATCATATTGTTTAATCTTTTATTTGCCGATTGTCAGCTTGCATACATCGCAATCCGGCTGCGGCAAGGTTCATTATATGTCTATCTCTTTCTGATTCCTTTAGATGATCCAACACCATTTGAGTCTCTTCCTCATTTGTTCTGTTCTCTAAATACTTTGCCATAATACTTTCTAAATTTTCGTTACACATATTTGAATTAATTATTTGTTGTAATTGAAATACACCAATATTGATGTGGAAAATCAGAAGTATCTACCTTGAATATTTGAGAATTTAGTCAATCATGATAAATCCCGCCCAATAAGAAGGATGTGGATAATTCCTTCTAATCTCGTTCTTTGCACTTTCAAATGCTTCGTGTCTGTCCAATCCATTATTGATTAAGCGCGAATAGAATTCTATCATCATGCGGCACCCTGATTCATCATCTTCATTCCATAGCGAAAGAATAAGACTTTTAACACCAGCTTTTTTGAATGCACGTTGCAATCCGAAAACGCCATCTGACCTTACAAGTCCATCTCCAGTGTAACATGCCGATAGAACGACTAACTCCGTATTGCTTAAGTCAAGTCTTGCAATCTCTGTTGCCGTGAGGATTCCTTCGTGAGTCATGGAATTACCATAAAGCCATCCGGTATTTCCATTCGCGAACACTATGCCGGACAAATCCATTGGATTTTGCCGTCCTTTCAAAGCTGGGAGATTCTCCACACTATGTCTTGATTCAAAGAAACCATGTGTGGCAAAATGCAATACGCAAGGACTTTTCCCACTAATATCCACAAACGATTGAGCCGTTGCATCTTTTTCTTGCAATACATTCGACTTTGTCTTTTGTGCCAACAGCAAGAAACTTATCATCGACACTTCTTGTCTGGTTGCATTCAGTTTTAACCATGGGTGCAGCTCGGTCGCTACTCCTGAATTTGAAGCAATGCGATAACCTCTATTGTCTGTATCTCCATTACTACCTGTTCCATAATCTATGCCGCCATACAGTTGTATGCTATCTATGGTGAATCTCGCCTTTGTGTTACGAATCTCACGGGCATGAGATAATCTGACGAATCGCCTGTATGTTTGAGAGAGATACTTATTTTCTACGTTTCCATCCCAAAGAGACTCAACGGCTATCTTATGCAAAGAACCAATAGGGATGAAGTAAACAACTTTGTCATCATCTATTATTCCTGTATCAGCAATAGGTTTCCATATCAGTGAATAAATCCGTTCACTATATGGCTTGTCTTGTCTGTAAATATCAGAAAGATGGAATACTTCCGTTTCTTTTTCTGTAAACTCATCGAAAACAGAACTTAATTCAGACTCAGTGCATAATTCAACATATATCGGTTCCTCCATGTCCTTTCTTACTATGAACGCACAATACTTTATGTCTTTATTTGGAAGAACATAATTGAAGAAATCTATTACAACATCATTTTCATCGAGTAATGAGATAACATCTTCCAAGCAGAAATCCATAAAGGAGTAATGCTTCTTTATGCAGGGTTTAACGATTGAGGCAAGCTGGATATTGTTGAAATATTCATTTATATAGTAATTATTATCAATGCTTTCCTCTGGCGTGCTTCCCCAGGCAGGACGTATCTCTTCATAGTTTCGAATCTCTTTGTACAGTTCCATAGCGGACTCGCCAAGACTTTCTCTTTCCGACTCTAAAATGTTTGGCAGGATACGCTCCGACATCAACATTAATCCCTTCGATAACAGCACAATATCGTAAGCCTTTACCTTTAAAGCCTTGCTACTTTCTCTATCAACATATAAGAAAAGTTCATCAAAGAATCGCAACTCCTTTGTCCACAGACAATCCCTATTGTCACTGTCCATAAATGGTATTCTTGATTTGACCTCGTTAACAACTATGTTTGCGGCATCAATCATGTCTTGATCACCTTTTGATATGTTGCCCAAGACATGCCAAGCCTCTCCTCTTTCTTGAAGAAGATTGCTTTTCCAATAATAATAATCAGGATTGCCATCCATCAGCAGATCTGATCCTTTTGTGAGGTAGTCAACTGCATTTCGCGCATTAGTCTTAATACATAATTGTCCCAGTTTCTGAAGTGTTTGGTATTTTAAATACCTTATTTGACATTCAAGTTCCTCACTTACGATTGATTTATTTAGAAGATCTAATGCTTCCTTATAATATAGCTCAGCTTCCTCAATTTTGTTTTCTTCTTTCAGTATTTCAGCTTTCAATGTTATTGCAAAAGCTATATAATGATCCTTCCATGTGGATTGTGTCAGGCATATCAGATAATCAACGTAGTTATGAGCCGACTTATGGCATTTTAAATGAATCAAATCTAATATGTCTGCTGTCAACTTTTCAATTTGTTTTTTCCAACTAAGACTGGTAGAAAAAGGTATGTCAAATGCAGGGTTTCTGATAGGATCAAATTCTGGATCAAAAAATAACTCGATTTCTTCATCTGGGTGATACTCTTCCCTTTCAGAAGAATCGTAGTTCATTTTATAACTATCAATGAATGACGCAACATGATTGTATGCTTTCTCTTCTCCCCATGATTTTTTGTATGCTTCATAAAGCGGAAACAGTATGTGCTCTGTTGTTGCCTCGTCCCCTCTTGATAGAGCAAACATCGCTGGGAAAGTATATGTAACCTCTAAAATCATTGTACACACAAAATCTTTTCTTTCCAGTGCAATCATTGAGGTTGGTTCTACGGGAAATTCACGATTAATAAAATAATCAGGGATGTCCGAAATTGGGACTCCAATTGCTTGTGCTAACTTTATCAAGTCTTCTTCTGTATTCCTTCTGCTCTCGTCAAGGTCATATAATGTTTGATTATGAACTATAAAGATGAGCCTTGCTAGTTTCCTAGTTATAGCAAGATATTCTAACGTCATGTCGCAAGCTTTTCGCGAAACGGCAATGGCTTCATCATAGCACCTGAATTCTTGTCTGAAGTTCTGCATGTATGCATAACTACTTGCCAATCTCCAAAGCATCTTTACACTCAGGAAAGTATAGGAATCCCCCAACGCTTCTACTAACCGATATGCAATCTTGTCGCACAGAAGACCAAATTCGGGTTCCATCCAATCACTGAAGGAATCTGACTTATTTCGCAAATGTGCTATTATTCTAACGATATTTTCTTCATCATGAACATTGCCTACTTCCCTTGACTTCTCAATCCTATTTTTAATCGTGTTTATGAATGTGTCTGAATCCTCAAAATATGTGTTGTAACAATTTACGATGTCACACTTAATATTTTCGAACTTCTTCTTGTCAGATGCTTCACGAGCATAGAGAGCCCTTTCCAAAAGAAGGACAAGGTTCTCTAACACATTGTTTTGATTCCTCCGCACTCTACAGGATACAAGGTTGGCTAGTAGGGCGAAAACGAATCGGTATATTCTATTTGTTGTCTGTTTAAAGTAGGAAAGGAAGACTTTCATTTGTTAACTACGTCACAGGTTTCCAATAAAAAACACATCATAAAATGAGATTTATTATACAGGGTTATTTCTTTCGCTTTGAGCAAGAAATAACGGTGAATGGCTTTATCATGACACCATGGATGTCAATGATTCCTGTAGCAGTCAATTCGGCACATTCTTCGGCTCCATAACCATCTTCATCTGCAAAGTATCTACCGTCTGGCATTACAGTCCAATCAACCTGGGCTTGCCCTCCACGAAAATCATAGACATAGAATCGGTATCGGGCAATTAGGTTCTCCGCATTACATGAATCAACGTCCATCTCTATTACTTTTGGATCTACATCTTCCAAGGTAAAAGCGACCATGCGACCATTGTCATCAATCAACTGTACCGCCTCTTTCTCAGTCGTGTTTATGAGATATGCTGCATGTGTGCTACGGCTGGTACAGAACAAGATGCCATTCCCTTTCTCACTGAAGAAATATTTCCAACTGTAACCGTCAGGCTTATACTCCTTCATCAACTTGTCATATTTCTCTTGGCTGATAGTAGTGTAGCCCTTGGGCTTTGTTTCATTTTTTTCCTTTTTCATACGATGGCTCTTTAATCTATCACCACATCCTCGTCGTCATCCCAGATAGGTTTCTGTGGCTGATCAAAAGGATTTTGGGGTTGTGTCTGCTGAGGTTGCACAGGCTGATACATTGGCTGTGCAGGTTGCTGTGGTTCGTATGAAGGAATATCGCTACCCAACTGCTGCTGGCTTGGCTCCACACCGAACCACTGATAAAGAATATTGTTCACCTGATTGGCAATCTGTGGAGTAACAGATGACTTTACTTTGCTGTATGCAAAACCAATAGTCACAAAGTTATCAAGGAACCCAAGGAGTCCGTACTTCTCACGAGGAAGCACATCTTCTGGAAGCAACTGATAGCCCAAAGCTGTTACGATAAGAGTCTTGTTTATCATACTTGTCTCAGGACTCTTCAGTACATAGAACAACTCCAGCATTACCCTTGTTGATTCTATACCAAATCTTTCAGCATTTGTTTGGATGGCATTCCAGATATTCTCTGCTCCACCAAACATTCTTATTATCTCGTCCATAGTATTATTTCAGTTTGTTTACGTCATCAATTGTAATGATTGTCAGTTCCTCATTGCTGATGTTCGACTGTTTTGCCAGACGGTCAGCCTGATTCTGCACAACCTTCTCAAAGGTGTTACGGATAAAACGTGCGTTACCGAAGTTCTCATCCTTGGTTGCCACCCTATAGCTGATGTATTGCTGCAACCACTCAAATGCATCTCGCTTGATTTTGTATTTCGCCTTCTTCAAGTTACTACGGAAAATCTCAACCAGTTCTTCCGCCTTGTAATCCTCGAACTCAATGTAACGATTGAAGCGTGACTGTAAGCCAGGGTTAGAATCGATGAACTCCTTAATCTCGTTTGTATATCCTGCGAGGATTACTACCAATCTGTTGCGATCATCCTCCATACGTTTCAGCAATGTTGCGATAGCCTCCGAACCATAATCGCTACCTTCACCCACCAAGGTATAGGCTTCGTCAATGAAGAGAACTCCGTCCAAAGCTTCGTCTATCTTAGCGTTGGTTTTCGGTGCTGTCTGCCCGACATACTCAGCTACAAGTCCTGCACGATCCGTTTCAACCAGATGACCTTTCTTCAGAATGCCAATCTCCTTGTAGATGCCTGCAACGATACGAGCAACGGTTGTCTTACCGGTACCTGGGTTGCCTGTGAACACCATGTGATAGCTCATATTGGTGTTTGGCAAACCTTGCTGCGCACGCATTGACTGAATCTTGATGAGGTTACGTAGTGATTCGACCTCAGTCTTTACTGTTCCCAAACCGATGAGACCACTCAACTCTGCCATGTAGTCATGGTGTTCATCACCTCCACCATTGTTCTGCTGCTGTGGATGCGGATTCTGCTGACCATTCGGAACGAACGGCTTGCTAAGTTCATCCTGAAGGAGGTCGCGAGCATACAGGCAATTATAGTCGGCAGCCTGACGCAGGAAGTGGATCGCGTTTGTGCGGTCAGCCTGAATGTATTTTCCCTCAAGGAACATCTGCCCAACAAGTGCCATTGCGGTTACGTCACCTTGCTGAGCACGATTGAATATCTGGTCGATAGCTTCTTTTGTCATAATAGAATAGTTCTATAAGTTAAAGGTCGTATTGCCGAATCTGTCCATATATCCGTATTTCCCATCTTTTTGCTAACGACAAAACCATTGGAGAATATACATTCAGCTATATGCCATTCGTGATCTAAGCCTTCAAAAGATGTCGTTATATTAGGTGGAAGGACAATTATCGTTTGATCTTCATTATTAATCCTTTATTATGTAAAAACGAAGGAGCGTACATTCATTTTTTACCTATACATTCTTAATTGCTCTTGTATTGCTATACATGGTCCTTACCTACAGCAACGATGAAACGAAGGGGCTCTTCATTATCAATGTAAATTCCACAAGTCACCTCTGCATTTTCTTTGAAAAAACTATAGAGATCGTGCATATATACAAATATATCCCCCATAATCGGAGCAACCTGATCAAATCCTATACATATAAGTACATGTTCAAACTGTTTTCCTTCAACACGCGTCTTTATATCAGCAATGAAATTTTCAAGGAACTCAGGTCCCTGTTCTGGCGTAGAATCGTTATACGCTTCAAAAACGGTAATATCTTTACATCGTTTGATAATAGCCATGTCATCGTCAGTCAGATGAAATATAGCCTTGGGAGGATTGTCAAACTGCGAAATCAACTCTTCAAAAAAAGTATTGTCGGGAGTAAATGAATTAATTTTCATAACTTTTGACTTTAAAAATTTATTGTTATTGTTTGTCTAACTAATGCACATCGTTTTAATCTTTGCCAGTTCACGAGGCAGATTGAATACTTTATTCAATGTACCCTTCTTCCACCTGAGCAAGGAGATTGGAAACAAGAGTGGCAAGCTGTTCGTCTTTCTGAATCTTTTCTACAAAGTCATCGCACGAGAAGACCATGTCGAATTTGATAGCTGAAGAAAACTCCTCGTTATTGCGGATTGTGGCATTTACCGCGAGCATAGCAATCTCATCAACTACCACAACATGAAACACAATCGCAGTAATAGGTCCATTAAACTCATCAATATTGATGGTATAAGGACCATGGATAGCCTCTTCCTTGGCACACTCACGGAGAGTCTCTGGGGTCAAAACATCAGCAATGGTTGCTGCGACTGATGGCATGATTGCTTCGAGCCATCCCTTTACTGCATTCTTGAAATCGTTGTTCATATTCGTCGTCTTTTAATGTGAATCTATACACAAAGAAGGCAACATTTCGTATTATCTATCAAGAGCACTTGTCATTGTTACATCCCGAGGAAAATTTTGCTACATCGCGAGGAAATAAAAAAATTGGTCCTCTATTAAGCCTAACCTCTATCATCTATTAAGACCAACGCTTGTCTTCTATTAAGCCTCGAAAAAGGTTAAGCAGAGACTCTTTCGCATAGGTGATGCAGTTTAACCCCTAGTACGTAGTCCCTTATAGGGACGTAGTACATAAGGGGGTTAGAACGTGGCATCACCGAGCGACCTCCTGCACCCTTACATATCTTCCATCGACAATCCTCGGAGTTCCACCTGATAGCCCCGGAGGTGTGATTTGATGTTCTGGTACTTTTCTTTGAGCGTATCTGAAGAGTATTTTCTTGGGTTACGTTTCACCTCAGCTACTGTGGCGCGTTTGTCCAACTTTTCTATAGCGATAAGGTCTATCTCATTCTCACCCTTGCTGTCCCACCAGTGTGAAACCTCAGTCACTCGCTCACGCTCTCCGTATTGCTGACGGAAGTACTTTTCCAGAACGAAACCGCTGTATTGAGGATATTCCTTCTCGATAATCTCTAACAGCAGGTCGAACTTCCCAAGCTCCACCAGTGAGCGATTTGCCTCCACAAAGCGGAACCAGAACATCAGGAAGCAGTCATCAATGTAGAACTTCACGCCTTGACTGTTTGGCTTTGCCCACATAGGGCGACGCTTGCTGATAAGTGAATATTCAGTATCAAGCGTATCCAAGTAGCGCCCAGTATTCTTCTCTATGATGCTGTCTACTTCTGCCTGGCTTGTCATGCCTTTAGCAATGAGTTGCAGGATGCTGTAGTATATCTGGTATTTACGCCCAAATTCGCCTACGAGAAGTTCCGTACCTTCCTCCAAAAAGATGCTTGACGGACGACATACAGCACTGAGCATATCCTCCCATGTCTTGCATCCTTCATCCATCAGTTGGGCAATGTACTTAGCCACACCGCCCGAGATGGCATAGAGCATCAGCAAGTCCTCAGAGGTGTAATCGGGATTATGGTCACCCAGAATCTGTTTGATGACGGTCGTAGTGAATGGTTTCAAGTCAATGCGAGCAGTCTTACGTCCAAAGAGTGGCTCCTTCCGGTCTTCAAAGATCTTCTTCATCATCGAATAGATGCTTCCACAGGCAATAAGGTGCATGTGAGCCTCCTCATGATATTTGTCCCACACCTTCTGTATGCCACTGATAATACTCTCGTCTATGTCTGCCAGTCGTTGGAACTCATCAATGATTAGCGTTACCTTGTTCGTTCTGGAGAATATCATCAGTTCTTCAAGCAAAGAAGCAAGGCTTGTCACCTGACCATGGATATGCAATCCCAGTACAGCCTCCACCTGTGCTTGGAAGTCAATGCATTGCAACTGTTCCGCCTTTTTGCCTACAAAGAAGTACAGATACGGCTGTCCTTCAAACGCACGCATCATCAATGTTGTCTTTCCTGTGCGTCTGCGACCCATCAGAACAGTAAACTGAGCGTTCGTTTCAGCCAAAGCATCCAGCCGCCTCAGTGCTGCTATTTCGTTTTCTCTATCGTAGAACTTCATAACTTTACAAATTTGTAAATTACAAATATTTTATTTGCAAAATTACACTATTTCTTTGAAAACTCCAAGCCACTAACTTACTTATCTTTTGTAATGCGGCATTTTTCTTGTCCCAAAGACTTATTTTGTCCTTTATACCAATCATTTTCTACATCAAAATCCGCAAAATCCGCCCCTTGATTCTTCGGCACACTATTGACTACAAAACGAGATGACAAAGATATAAGAAATCTACAGTTGAAATTTTCGTACAGTATTAAGATATTATTTATCTCAACTACATTTATTATCAAATTGGCAGACACATTTATACATACGAATCCCTCTTTATTTAAGGAACTTTTTTCTAATATTCTCTCTTAACCCTTTGACGATTCCATCTGTCTGGAAACCAAATACCTGGTCTGCTGAATCATACTCTACTAGTTTATCGCCAGGATGCTCAGACCTATATCTATATAGGAATAGTTTGGCTTTCTCTCTGTCTTTCGATAATAATTTCTTATAGTAATCAAGGCAAGACTTACGGTGTCCTTTTTTTATTAATGGTATAATAAATTTATTATACACATTTTCTTCTTCTATGTCATAACAAGCATTGATATCTGTAGAATGTCCCCCAGTCCATGCCGTCCTACTCAAAGATCGACTTCTCATATCTGAAATTATACAAAACATTTCTTGTACTTTCTCATATAATTGATCGTCGGTTAACGGTGGTTCTATCAACTTTTCTCCTTGATGATTTGCCTCATACGATTTGGCGAATATTTCGGCGACTTCATATCGTCTGACAAAGAGGTACCAATAATAATCAATTGAAGCTAATTTGTGTCCTCGTTCAGCTAAAGGTCGTATTTCCTTATTGATTATATCTTCCTCTTTTTCTCTATCAGATGATCCAACACCATCGTATGCATCATACACATGAAAAGGATGTTCTTTTATGTTTTTCTGGATGGCATCCAATTTTTGCTTGGCTAACCTATATCTCTCATCATCTGATGTGCTCTTGATTTCATTGTTGTCTTTATTTTCCTTTATACTATCTACCTTGTTCTGAAGGGTAGAGAGCATAACATGGTTAGCCTTTTGAATGCTCTTTCTTGCTTCTTTTAGTTGATTTGTCAATACTGTCCCATCAACTAAAAAAGATAACTTTCCGATTTCCTTGCCTGGTCTCTTGCGCAAGGTAAAATCGAAAGTTACGGTTTTGCCTTCAGGGCAATCATAAGGATTGACCATTAAGGCGCGAGTACCCCAATTACTGGACACACACAACTCGTATTTCTCGTTCACGCTCATTAGGACTTTAAGGGTTACTGTAACCTTGGCTTCGTTGTCCTTCACGTCACATTTCATGCCCTCGAACGTAAAACACTTGTCAAACTCAGGTTTCAGCGACTCTATATCTTTAACCTCGGTGCCAGTAATGACTGCCTTGAGATGGGCAAAGAAGGCTGAATCGCTCAGGTCACTCGAGATAGATTCAACTTTGGATGCCAACTCAGCTTCATCCATCTCACGAAGCCATTCGGCAATATCACCATGCCTGCC
>JAGHUA010000075.1 GCA_018065085.1 Candidatus Liminaster caballi
ATTGAAACATAGCTGTCTGGATGAGCGGCATTGTAAGCCTCGCCTTTCGTTCCTTTGAGCATGATATAGAGCAACGCAGACACAGCATCGGTAAGATACAGATACTTTCGTGATGTCTTGCCTTCGGTGTGCAATATGATGTCACGACCGTCAACCACGCTCCGTGCAAACTGGGCGAAGACACGTTGGTCATCATGTGAAATACCTGCTCCAAAAGTCTGCACAAGTCGGGCTATCTTTGCATTTACTCCATATTCGCACGCATAGCAATGGCACATGCATTCCGCCATGCGTTTGGCCATTGGGTAACTGCTGCGAACCTGTAGCGGATCAAGATATCCCTGATAATCTTCGGTGATCAATTCATCTGTATGGTTGATGCCATAGACCTCCATGCTCGAAGCATAGACCATCGTGGCATTTGTTCTTCGGACAAACTCCAGGACCAGCTTGGTCAGGTCTGTTATGGCTTCAATCACCTCGACTGGTTTCTCAACCATCTCGCGTGAGGCCGTAGGACATGCCAGATGAATGACGTAATCAGCATGGTTTGCATTGTCCGTCAACCATGCGGTGAGTTCTTGATGCCTTGGACAGAACAGCGTGATACCCAAAGCATAATGCTCATCAAGTCCTCTCAGACATCGAACAAGCGTCCTGCCTATCAGTCCTCCAGCTCCGGTGACAAGAATACTATGACCTTTTAGGTCCAGAGCGAGCGGAAAACATGTGATGAATTCCTGTATGTCAAGATCTGTCTGTTTCACAGTAAATTCACAATAATATAAGCCGATGTCTATAGATACGGAATCATATAGAGAGATATCGCTTATCTCTTATACGATTAGGAGTCTGATCTAAAAGCAAGCCTTTTGATACCAAATCTTTGATATAGGTTTTATAATGCTTAGCCTGTTTACCTATTCCCAGATGCAAAAAGATTTCATTGGCGGAATGAGACTCGTTTTTGCAGTAATCAATTACCTGCTGCTGACGATCGGTCAGAATGTCGATAGTATTACTTTTGCCTAAGTTAGTATTACCTTTAGTATTACTTTTGCCTAAGTTAGTATTACTTTTAGTCCATTCCTCTATCAAACATGTATGAACTTTGCTCTTTTTGTCATAGTTAATTCCTACCAATAAGATTGTACCTGCAAAGTCAGACAATGAAGAAACGTATCGCTGCTGCTTAATTTGTGAAATAGCAGTTTCGGCAGATTTGTTGTATTTCAATTCAAGTACAATTGCCGGGGCTTCTATGCCTCGTCGTGGAATCAAAACAATGTCGGCAAATCCTCTTCCAGATGGCAACTCGCGAACGATATGATATTTATTTCTCGCTGTATAAAAAGCCAAAGTCAACACACATGCCAATGCATTCTCATTATTATAATTAATAATGCTCGTATTGGCTTCATGTATTTCATCTATAGCTGTCGCTACATGCTTATTTTCACACATCAAAACATGTCCGAGCAGCTCATCGGATTGATGTAGAGCCTTAGCTACAGAACTCCATCCTGAGTCGGCAATTGCAGCTTCAAATTCATTATGAACTTCATAGTTTGGAATGGAAACTTGATTCTGCCCCCAATCATATGAAAGATATCCCAAATGGCATAATAAAGTCAGCACATCGTCTTTACTATCCACTCGATTCATATCATTGCTGAATCGGAGTGTGCTTATTGATACAGGTATGTCGGCCAAAAGAGAAACTACTGCATCTTTTAGGCCATCGTAGTTCATCGTTATGTAGCGTTTCAGGCCTTCGAACGTATTGGTATTAGTCCAATAGTTCTCAAAACGGCCTCTCTTTAAGGCCCTCATTACGGCATATGGGTTGTAAATAGAACCTGTATCTCCCATCTTATATCCATCATACCACAATTTCATTTGCTCTGTATCCATGCCATGCTTTTCACACAGAGTGCGAACCTCTGGTTCTGTAAATCCAAAGTATGTAGACAGGTCGGCAGGACTAAGCATAGTGAATTCTTCGAAATTGTTTAATGCAGATTGTGTATTATAACGTTTAATCGGAAGAATTCCTGTCATATATACAGCTGCAAACACAGAGTCGGATTTACTGCATTTGAATAGGCGTCTCAAGAAATCGACATATTCATCCATCAATGATTCGTTACTCTCACGGCACAATGCATCCCACTCGTCAATAAGGCAAATGAATGGTTGTCCTGTATGATCTACTATGTGTGTTAGCAGATCCATTAAATCATCATTCCCTTTCAATTCCAAATCTTTATATACTGCAATAATATCATTGCTGATATCATTCTGCATCAAATGCACTAAGTTCTTTTCATTCCTGTATTTAGTAATGAACTCCGTCATATCAAGATATATGACAGGATACTTGTTTAGCCGATTGCTAAAATCCGCATTATTTTTAATCTGCAAGTTCTTAAACAAAACACTTGAATCACAAGAACGGTCATAGTATGCATTGAGCATCTTTATGGCAACTGATTTGCCAAATCTGCGAGCTCGAGTGACACACATGAATCGGTTTTCCGTGTACAATGCCTCATTAACCGATTTGATGAGCATGCTTTTGTCAACAAATCCAGTATTTATAATTGATGAAAAACCGGCATTTCCTACATCTACGTATTTGGACATATTTTTGCAGCTATTAAAAGTCCTTGATAATTCTTATCCTCCTCCCTATGCGCCTGACGAGATTGCGAAGCCGACGGACACGACCATGGATAAGCAGGCCAAGGATGGTCCAGTCGCGGTATTCGGCAACCTTATTGGGGTAGATGATGAAACGGGAGGTGTCGGTGGCAGAAACCGTGAACGAGCGCTTGGAGGCATGAAGATAGGAAATCTCTTCACGACACGGATGCAAGCCTCGGAGATAGTGGCGGTAAAGATGACCGCAGTCATAGCTATATACCAGATTATGACTCTTCTCGGGGAAATTGATGGAAAGGAAATGATCGAATCGCCAAGGTGGAAGAATGTTGTCGAAGGTGACGTCTGCATAGATCTGAACGAGACCAGTCCTTTCTTTACCATCAATTTTTTCTACACTATCCTTCCTCTCTCCTCCTTCTTTACCCTCTGTACCCTCTTTACTTTCAAACAATGGTTCCAGACCGCCTTCCTCGTCATAATAATGGCTCTCGGGCGATGAGAAACATTCCTGCCATGTCACGACCTTGCGTCCCGACATATTGTTGCGACATGGTGTTCCTGCCACCTCGTTGATGAGTCTGAAGACATTGTTCCACGGCTCGGCATTGCGCACAAAACAGAGATGTCCGCACGGGAAAATCTTTGTCAGATGACAGTCTTCGTTGGCTGGCACAAACTTCAGGATGTCACCCCAGACTGTGTCGATGTCATAGAATCCCCAATAGTCGCAGCCCTCAAACAAGTCATTGAATATTCGTCCGTATGCCGTCTTGAAGTCACAGAGCTTGTACGGACGGTCCACCGATACGGTTATCTCAGGGAATGTTCGGGCGATACGCTTCTTGACATCGGCGAACGATTGCCTGACCAGTTGCACATTTTCGGGCAAGTCATATCCATCGACCGGGATATCGCTGACCAGAATGAAGCGGATCTGCGGATTATAGCTGCATGACCTGAGCCAAAAGCGGAAGTGCGATGGCCATTGTCCGAAATAGCAACAAAGTGCGGCGTATCTCATTTTTTGCTGACTATTTGCAATCCTTGCCCAACTGCTGATGCAGGTAACGGTAGCTCTTCAGATACTGCCACGCGAAACGGATGACTGGCAACGGATAGCGCCACCAGATGCCATTCGCGAAAGCTGCATTGAGCAAGCGGCGCTGAGTCTTGAGTCCCGTGAGATGGTAGGGTTTCAGTCCTCGCGTGATGCTAGCATCGGTCAGGCGATAGAAGAACCTGGCAGCAGGACAAAGCGAAACGCCGTTCTTGCAGTTCAATGCCCAGATGCGCTGCATGCCTTCGTCCGAGTTCCACGCCTCTGTCACCATGCCTACGTTGCGGATCACCGATGTGCGCCACAGAGCGAATCCAGGAATGTCGTAATTCAGCATTCGGGCAAAGGCTTTTTGGGGCGATAAGAGGGACGAAGGATGAAGGACGAAAGCAGAGGATTGCTGTCGTCCGTCATCGTACGTAAAGACGCAGTCAGGAATCACACAGTCGGCACCTGTCTCCTGCTGAGCCTTGACGAGAAGCGCAATGCAGTCGGGCGACAGATAGTCGTCATGGCTCATATAGAGCGTAAATTCGCCTTTCAGCAGAGGGAAAACGCGATTCCACGAGTAAGGCACAAATCCTTCGTTCTTTTCTTTGGAAATGATGTGGAGACGGCTGTCACGCTTCTGCCAGTCTTTGAGAACCTGCACGGTATCGTCGGTCGAACAATCGTCCACCGCCCATACCTCAAGCTCGACATAAGTCTGCGACAGGACGCTCTGCAGCGTCTTGCCGATGATGGCCGATGCGTTATGTGTCGGGATAAAGACGGAAACCACGGAGAAGGAAAAAATACGAAAGACGAAGGATGATGGACGAAGGAGGAAGGACGAAGGAGGAAGGAGGAAGGACGAATCAAATTTCCTTCATATAGCGGAAAGGAATGCCGCTTATTGCCACTGACACCACGCCGCCGATGCTCAGCACCACCTTGCGGTCGCGCAGGATGCGGAGAATCTTCCCCTGCACGCCCTTGAACTTGCCTGCCACTACCTCCACGCTCTTGCCTTTGGTCACCGCGACGCCAGGGTTATCGAGATAGATGATGCCATCGCCCTTCACGTCCTGCGTCACACGGATGAAATCGTCCATCTCCCTGTCACGCACAAACATAGGTTTGCCTGTGGCAGGGTCGATACAATAACGCACGGGGCATTTGAACTCCATCTCTTTCTTCCAACCGTCCATAAACTCGCGGCATGTACGCACAAAGATATAGTTGTGCACAGCCGGCACAGACTCAAAACGTCCGTCATCGTTGCGCACTTTCCGCATCGGCACGAAGCACATCACGCCTTCTTCATCGAGCAACGCCTTTGCCTTCAGTTCGCGGCAATACACGGCTCTCATCACGAACCATCGCATCGCCTCGCGTTCCGAAACAGACAATTCCTGGGGACACCCATCTGCATGCGCAGAGGGCGACACAAGAGCCTCGTCTCTCACCATATTGTCTGTCTCGATCATGCTTACCAGCGAATCACGGAATTCAACAACAACTGTTTTATACGCGCCAAAAATACGTCTTTTATTTCAATGTACCAAATTTCTTGGCAAAAAACAAAGAAAAAAGTGTCTTTTTAGCCAGTAGCGTGAAAATACAAGGTTATCAGATTGCATTCAATGCACGGATATGCCCTACTCGGCGTTGAGCTTGCGACCCATGATGTTGTATCGCTCATTGTTGCGAATGATGATGATCTGATGCGAGTCGACATCATAGAGCTTCTGGAAGGAAGAAGCAGGAATCTCGTCCTTATTGATGTTTTCAATGCCTGAAGGCTCGCCCACGTGATACTGCACACGCTTCTCCTGTCCGGCATAGCCCTTCTTTTCGCCATCAAATCGGCCGCACACGATCATGAAGTCGGCAGGAATGACCATGGTGTAGGTGCCACGCGCATACATCGTTGGGAAAGTGAGCTGGAAGATGCTCTGATCAGAGACGTCAGGAGTGATATCATCAACATAATTGACCTGAATCTCTGCGCCTGTCGGGGTAATGAGATACGGACGGCGTGCCTCCTCGACATAATAATATTTGAAGAGAGCGAGCATCGTGCTGTTGTTGTAGGCATAGATCCAGTCATCGCTGTAGAGCTGAATCACGTCGAGCTTATTGACCACACTGCCCACGGATGGATTAGTATAGAACGACCACTCGGTGAGTTCGGACGGCTGACTGCCTTCGGTGACGGTATATTCAGCCACGAACTCCTTCGAACCATAGAGGTTGTTGCTGGCATCCTTATAATAGACGAAGAAACTTCTTGGGATGACCAGGGTGTAGTGGCCAGGCGCAACGCCATCGAAGGTGATGTTGAACTGATTGACGATATACGGTTCGTCTTCAAATGGATCGAAATAGTCAGGATTGGCTGGCTGATCGACACGGCAGGCACGATAGGCCACCTGTCCGTTGTCAGCACGGAGGTATGGGCGACCGTTGACGGGAAGTTCGTCCATGTCAGCATAGCGCATATACCAGTTGTAATAGCCGATGGTGTTGATTTCCTGCGAACCAGTGCCGCTGAAAGTGACGTTGATGGTGTGAAGCTGGCTCACCGAGGAACCGCTGGCAGGAGTGAATGCCGGTGTGAGCGGATCGTCTTCCGGCTGAGGATCACCGCCGCCAGGGTTTGAGCCGAGATCAGCATTGAGGCCAGGAATCTCGGATGTCTTTGCGCCCTGAATGATTTCGCCAGTGCGGCCATTGATGAGCATTGCCACAACCTCCACGTTATTGCCGTTGCTATAGGCAGGCATTGCTGCAGTGTAAGAATATAAGTACGGTTCGCCGCTGATGATGCTCGAAGGGATTGCTCCTGACTGACCGCCTGGAGTTGGGAAGATGCCACGTGCCACATCGTCGATCAGGATGTTGCAAGGATCTGGCAAAGTGCCGAATTCGCCCATCGAACCGCCACCCGAATAGTAGTTTGCCTGAAGAAGAGGCAACTGATTCTCAATCACTACGAAGGCAATGCGATAGTCGGTATTGATGTCGCTGAACGTAAACTTGGCGGTGCTGCTGAAGGTGATCTGGTTGCCCGTCACCGAGGCCGAGACCTCAAGGCCTGCGTCAGCCACCTTCTCCATGGCTTCGTAGCTGTTCTGGAGATTTGCGTATGAAGGATCGACCTGTGAACCTGAACGGTTGATGGTGCTGCGAGGGAATCCTGTGCCGTAGTTGCGCATGTAGGAATCGTATGTTGACACGACGTACTGGTCGTTGTTGTGCACACCGATGCCGATGAAGTCATCGCCGTACTTCTCCTTCATCTCGCGAAGGCCAACGATGCCGCGCACACACCATCCGCACCATGCGCCTGTCGATTCTTCGACCACCATGCGGCGTGTATAGACTTCGCGCAAGAGCTCGACGGTAAGGCTCGCCTTGTTGTTGGCAGGAATCTCATCGACACCGCCGTCTGTCCATACCAGTTCGGCATCGAGCGAAAGGCTGCCCTCTGAGGTAACCGAAGTGGTAGGAATCTCGAATTCGAAAGGCACACTCTCGCGATAGTTCACGGTACCCTGATGAATATACGAACCTGTAACCTGACCGCCAGCGAGCGAATAGTTGATCATCGGATTGACAGCAGCCGTGGAGGCAGCATTCTGGATGGTGCCGGTCACCACGACAGGCTTGCCCACCTGATAGGAATGCTGACGTGTGGTGACATTGGTCAGCACAAGGTCGCGTGTGGTGACGCTGCCCTCAATGATGGCTTCGAGCGAAAGGCTGCCCCAGTGATTGCCCGAATAATCGACAAACGAACCGCCTGTGCCCACAAAACAGCCAAGCGGATTGGTAGGACCTGCAAACGAGATAACGTTATACACGTTGTCGCCCTGATCGTAGCTCATGCCTATCCACAGTTCGTTTTCCTCGCCTGTGATGGTATATGCCGAGGTGGCGGGAATCTCGTTCCAGCCGTATTTAGGATAGCGGAGACTGCCCGAAATGATGTTACTGCCGTTCTGAGTTTCGCGCACCCACATGTTGAAGCTTTGACACATTGTAGCCACTGGCTGAGCGTAGTTGACGCCAGTGATCTGACAGCCCACGTAGCTCTGCAGCACGGATTTTGGCAGGCAGATGGCAAGGTCGATAGTTGCATTTCTGGTCTGCGAATTAGTGATCTTGCCTGACGAAGTTGTAGCGATCTGACCATCGCAATAACCGACGTAGATTTTGCCCTGAGCCGAAACTGTGAGCGCCATCGTGATGCTTGCCACAAAGGCAACGAGGAGTGTGAAAAGTTTCTTCATCATTTATCTCGCAAAAAGCGAAGTTTTAGTGTTTGATTATTTGGTTTGTATATACAGAAGCATTGACATCCCTATTTTCACAGAGCTGTCACGTTGCAAAGATATGCAATATTTCAATAACTTGTATATTTCTCCTATCGTTTTTTACATTTCGCAACAAATTTCGCATATTTACATAGCAAATGGATGCAAACAAAGCCATTTCCACTGTAATTCTTCTTTGAATAAAAAAACTAAACTGTTTTACAAAAAAGCGCCTGATGCGTGGAAACATCAGGCACTTTTTTATTTGTATTAATGACGAGCCAGTAGTATTTAGAATACGCCCTGAGCCATCATGGCCTTAGCAACTTTCATGAAGCCGGCAACGTTAGCGCCCTTCACGTAGTTTACATAGCCATCAGGTTCTGTGCCATACTTGACACAGTTATCGTGGATGTTCTCCATGATCCAGAGAAGCTTGGCATCAACCTCCTCGCTTGTCCATGAGAGACGCTGTGAGTTCTGAGCCATCTCAAGGCCTGATACAGAAACGCCACCTGCGTTAGAAGCCTTGCCTGGAGAGTAGAGAACCTTAGCATCCTGCAGAACCTTGATAGCGGCTGGAGTGGTAGGCATGTTAGCACCCTCGGCAACAGCGATTACGCCGTTGGCAACAAGAGCCTTAGCCTGCTCCTCGTTGAGCTCGTTCTGTGTAGCGCATGGGAGAGCGATGTCTGCCTTCTCGAACCAAGGCTTCTGACCCTCAACGTACTTAGCCGATGGATACTGGTCAACATACTCCTTGATACGGCCACGCTGAACCTGCTTGAGGTCGAAGATGTAGTCGAGCTTCTCGCGATCGATTCCATCTGGATCGTAGATATAACCGTCAGAGTCAGACATTGTCATTACCTTACCGCCAAGCTGGAGAACCTTCTCAGCAGCATACTGGGCAACGTTGCCGGCACCTGAGATGAGCACCTTCTTGCCTGCGATCTCCATACCCTTGGTCTTGAGCATAGCGCGGAGGAAGTAAACTGTGCCGTAACCTGTAGCCTCAGGACGGATCAATGAACCGCCGAACTCAAGAGCCTTGCCAGTGAGCACACCCTGGAACTCGCGTGTATATTTCTTATAAGCGCCGAACATGTAGCCTACCTCACGACCACCTACGCCGATATCGCCGGCAGGAACGTCGCAGTCAGGACCGATGTGACGATAGAGCTCGAGCATGAAAGCCTGGCAGAAACGCATAACCTCAGCTGATGACTTGCCGCGTGGAGAGAAGTCTGAACCTCCCTTTGCGCCACCCATTGCGAGTGTGGTAAGAGAGTTCTTGAATGTCTGCTCGAAGGCAAGGAACTTGAGGATACCGAGGTTTACTGACTTATGGAAACGGATACCTCCCTTGTAAGGGCCGATAGCATTGTTGTGCTGGATGCGGTAACCCATGTTTGTCTGGATGTTACCCTTGTCATCGAGCCATGTTACGCGGAACTGGTAAATGCGATCTGGAATGCAGAGACGCTCAATGAGGTTGACCTTGTCGAACTCAGGGTGCTTGTTGTACTCCTCCTCGATTGTGCCGAGGACCTCTTCTACTGCCTGGTGATACTCAGGCTCATTTGGGAATCTCTGCTTAAGATTCTCCAAAACTTTCTTTGCGTCCATAGTGTTTGAACAGTTTTTGGATTATAAATAAATAATTAAATAAGTTTGACCTTAAATACTTTTTTCGACTTTCGTGCTGCAAAGATATGCAAAAAACATGTATTTCCAAACGATTTTTGCAATTATTTTTCAATTTATCTTATTTTTATGCAATAATATGTAAAAATGTGAATAATTGCTATGTTTTAGTTGCAAAAAGCAACCGGTCGCAACAGCGTGTGAGCCGTCACGACCGGTTGTACAATCTATTGTTTCCTATCTGTTACTTCACATAGACCTTTGTGCCGTTGACCAGCATGAGGCCTTTGCTTCCGGCTGCCACAGGCTGACCGTTGAGGTTGAAGCAACGGGTCTGGCAAGAGACGTTTGTCTCGATGGCGCTGACCGAAACAGGAGCAAGGATGACGTGCGCCTCGCCGAAACCGCCTCGACCATTGGCTGCACGTACGCTTGCCGATGTGATCTCGCCCTCGACGGTGGCCGATGTTGCTGTCACGATGTGCGACTCGCCATTGACCTCAAGGAGATATGCCTCGCAGCCCTCGGTGGCTGACCATTCAACGGTGCTGCCGTTGAGCGAACCGCCTGCAACAGCTGCCTGCACACACTCGGCTGCAGGATCCCAACTGCCAAGCACGTTGGCATAGCTGAATGCTGCTGCCTGTTCGGCTGTGAGGATTGTCTCCATCTCCGGGTTGTTCTTGCTGACAAACTTCACTACGTTCGATGCAGGCGAAACGACATTGCCATCGACGTCAACAGAATTGTACTCGCCAAAGAGATATGGATCGACATTGTTCATGCCCTGGATGGTCCAGCGCTGGATGCCAGAGGCAGAGAGGCTGAACTTGCCGGCCGAATAATCGAAGACAGTGTTGAGATAGACAACCTGTGGCTGATCGTTCCACGCACGGCTGAGGCTGACTGTAGGACAAGCCGACTTGATGGTGCATGACTCGAAGACGTAGCCCTTGTCGCCCTGCGATGCCTGAGCGTTGGAAGCTGTGATGCAGTCAGAGCCGCCTCCGCTGGAATTGCGCTTCTCGTTGAAGAGCTCTACGCCCTTGAAATAGACAGTACCGCTACCGCAGATGTAGTCAACGGTGCCGTGGATCGAACCGTCCTCCCAATAGAGCTTCTGACCAGGCTTATTGCTATAATAGGTATCCTGGTATGAAAGGAGCTGTACGTTCTTGCAGATTGTGCCTGTGCCCTTATCCCACAGAGCCACGGCACGACCGTTGTTGGCCTTGTAGTAGTCGAGGGCATTCTGGAGAGTGAGATCCTGGAGATATGTGCCCTTGCCGCTCAGGACGAGAGTGGCTGTGCCGTTGATTGACTCAAGCGAAGCGTCAGGAGCATTGCGGATCACGGTGCCTGCCATTGACTCGCCGATAACGCTCACGCTGTCAACCGAGATGGTGGTGAGCACAAGTTCGCCAAGGTCATAGAGTCCGTCATGGAGGAATACCTTATCGCCCTTCTGGAGCTGGAGCAGCACAAGGAGAAGTGACGAGGCATCGCCTGAAGGAATCTCATAGTAACCAGATTCGGTCTTCTCGATCTGAGCAGTCACGTTATAGACGTTCACGGCACTGATATAGTTCTGTGCAGGGAATGTGATGACCAGAGTATCGGCCTCACCGTCGTAGAAGAATGTGTGGGTGGTACATGCTGACACAAGACCCTCGAACGTAGCTACGCTCTCGCCCTTTGTCTTGTTGGTCACGCTGATCTCACCTTCGGCAGAGTATCTGCAGAGACCCATCTGCACGTATGCCTTGCCGGCAACAGGCAACTCAATCTTATCGCCAGCTGCAAACTCCCAGCCGTGCTGACCGTCGTGGAACTTGCCTGAGCCTACAGAGATGAAGCATTCGTGATCCTCAGCATAGAACGAAGGCTTGGTCAGGTCGTAGCTGTAGTGTGTGCCGACGTTGGCAGCCTCAATCGGAGTAACCAGGGCATAGAGTTTGAGGTCCTGGCCAGGAGCTGTACCCTCAACGAACTTCACGCCGTCAGTCTTTGCCCAACCACGGAAGGCCTGATCCTCGGTGTAGGTAAGATCCTTATCAGTATAGGCAAATTTGAGTGGTTCGTCTGGCGAAACGACGGTCTTGCCGAGCAGCTTGCCGTTCTGATCGAAGTATGTCACGGTAACATCGGCAACATAGTCGCATGCCTCAGCTTTGATGTATGAGTTATACTCAGCACCGATGATGGTCAGTTCGGCGGCCTCCTCGACGTTGTATGTCCATGTGGCAGTGCCGCCATTATGGTAGCAGCCAGGAGTCTTCACATCGACCTCGCCGATGACGGTCTCACCTTTCTTTACGGTAACGACCGATGGGTTGTTGGCATACTGGCAGCCGCCGAATGTGAACTTGACAGGACCATCGACAGTAAGAACCATCTTGAAGTCCTTGTCCAAGCCGTGAGAATCACCGCGTGGAGTGCCTGTGAGTGAGGTAACGCCCTCTGGAATCTCAGGCAGTGTTGTGGTGTTCATGAAATTGAGCTCGAAATCCTTGAACGTACGTGGAGCCACCTCGACATTGCCATTGATGGCGAACTCGGTCATGTAGGCGTTCTGCGAACCGTTGAGATTATACCAGCGGAGGATGACGTTCTCGCGGTTGACAGCCACATCGACCTTCGAACCTGCCTGAACGCAATAGGCTGTCTGGATAGTGTCCCACTGTGCAGCGCCATCGGTCTTGACCATGAGACCCCAGCCGCGACTGCCGCCTGTGGCAGCATGTACGTAGCTCACTGTGGTGACAGATGGGATGACCGAAGTCTCGATGTAAGGAGTCGGAGTCTTGGCAGCCATGGCATAGCCGGTGGTGATCACCTCAGTGTTGGTGAACTTGGTGTTGGTGCCGTCCGGCTTGATTTCGGTTTCAGCCCAACGGAAGGTGATGTCGCCAGCCTTGGTGGTGACAGTCTTGGTCGAAACTGAGGCTGACGACGCCTTGGCATCCCAGTTCTGGAAGTCAGTTGAATAGAGTTTCACCTCCTTGGTCTCGGCCATGGCATAAACGCCAGCCGAAAGGAGAAGAAGAGAAAGTAGATTTTTCTTCATGGATAAGTATTTTTGTTGTTCAATAGATGGCGCAAAGATAATGAAAAATTCTTTGCATAGCGAAAAAACACCTAACAAAATGGATACTGAGGTCGTTTTTAATGCGTTTGCATACACATTTATATATTTTAATGCTATTTTTTTGTCATAATAAGTATTTTTTCGTATCTTTGCGGTCGATAACAGTCAAAGGCTCAATGCCACACCAATCAACTAAACGTCACCAGCCATGAATCAGCTATATCTGCTCGACGCATACGCCCTCATCTACCGTGCCTACTACGGATTTATCACCAAGCCACTTGTCAACAGCAAGGGCATGAACACCGGTGCAATCTATGGATTTGTCAAGACCCTTGAGGACGTGCTGCAGATGAAGCCAACACACATTGCCGTGTGCTTCGACCCCGAACATGGAGGTACGTTCCGTCATAAGGAATTTCCGACATACAAAGCACAGCGCGACGCACAGCCAGAGGACATCACCAAAGCCGTGCCTTATATCAAGCGCATCATCGAGGCTTATCGGATACCAGTGATCGAAGTGGCTGGCTATGAGGCTGATGACGTGGTAGGCACATTGGCACGCCTGGCAGATGAGGCAGGTGATTTTCAGACCACCATGATCTCGCCCGACAAGGATTATGCCCAGCTGGTGTCAGAACGCACACGTATAGTCAAACCAAAAAGCTTCGGTCCGGGCTATGAGACATTGGAGGTGGCTGATGTCTTGGCAAAATACGGCATCAAACGTACTGATCAGGTCATAGATCTCCTTGGTCTGATGGGCGACTCGGCCGATAACATCCCTGGCTGTCCGGGCGTCGGACAAAAGACGGCACAGAAACTCATCGAAGAGTTTGACAGCTGTGAGAACCTATGTGAGAACTACAGCCAGCTGAAGGGTGCATTGCTCAAGAAGGTGTCGGAGAACCTGCAGTCGATCAAGGACTCAAAATATCTTGCCACCATCTGCCGCACAGTGCCGGGCGTAGATCTCGACCGCGATGCACTGAAGCTGGAAGTGCCTGATTTCGACGCGCTCATCGATCTGTTTGACGAACTGGAGTTCCGCCAGATGCGCCAGAACATGGTGACAAGGAAACTGGCTTACGAAGAGACTCTCGCCAAGGAGAAAACCACGGTCAAGGAACCGCTGAAGACCATCAGCGACATCAAGACCAACTACGTCATCGCCGATACTCCCGAAAAGCGTCAGGACATGATTGGCCAACTGTTCTTCGCCCCTGCCTTTGCCTTAGACACCGAGACCACATCGGTCAATGTCATCGACGCCGAACTGGTAGGAATCTCCATTGCCATCGACAACCATCAGGCATGGTATGTGCCTGTACCTGCCAACCGCGAGGAGGCCGTAAAGGTGGTGGACGAACTCAAGCCGCTGCTCGAAAATGAAGCCGTGCTGAAAGTGGCTCAGAACCTGAAATATGACTACTCCGTGCTGAAACGCTACGGCCTTGAGGTGGCAGAACCGCTGTTCGACACGATGATTGCCCACTACCTGCTGCAACCCGAACAGCCTCACAACATGGACTATCTGAGCGAAGTGTATCTGAAATACCGCCCTATTCCAACGTCCGACCTTATCGACACAGGCAAGAAGAAGACGCGCAAGCCGAAGGCTGTGGTAGAGGATCTTTTCGCCATGGCCGAGATGGAGGAAGACACTGCCGACGACTCTTTGCCAACCACCATGCGCGAGGTGGCTGTCGAGAAGGTGTGTGAATATTGTTGCGAGGACAGCGACGTGACCTACCAGCTGTATGAAAAACTCAGCACCGAACTGCATGACGAGGCCAAAAATCAGATGAAGGCAAAATCGGCATCGTTAATGACCGTAGAGCGCCTGTTCAATGAGATAGAGATGCCTCTGGTCAAGGTTCTTGCCGACATGGAACTCACAGGCGTTCGCATCGACACATCGGCCCTCAAGGAATCGGAAGAGGTACTGAACAAAGAACTCAAACGCCTGGAAGAACGCCTGTCGGAACTTGCCGGACATCCGTTCAACCCACTGTCGCCCAAGGTGGTTGCCACGGTATTGTACGACGAACAGAAGATGGATCCAAAGAGCCGCCAGCGCAGCACGGCAGAGGATATCCTGCAGCAGCTCAAGATCAAGGTGGCAGACGAACCTGTGAAGGTGGAGATCATCGACGATATCCTTGCCTACCGAGGCGTGAAGAAACTGCTCGGCACATACGTCGAAGCCCTGCCGGACGAGATCAACAGCCACACCGGACGCATACACACATCGTTCAACCAAACGGTAACCGCCACCGGACGCCTGTCATCGAGCAATCCGAACCTGCAGAACATACCTATCCGCGACGAGATGGGACGAGAACTGCGCAAGGCTTTCATCGCCGACGAGGGTGAGGTTTGGTTCAGCGCCGATTACAGTCAGATTGAACTCCGACTGATGGCTCATCTGTCGGAGGATCCAAATATGGTCGAGGCTTTTGTCAGTGGCGAGGATATCCATGCCGCTACGGCTGCCAAGGTCTATCACCTGCCTGTCAGCGAAGTCACAAAACTGCAGCGCACCAAAGCCAAGACTGCCAACTTCGGCATTATCTATGGCATCTCGGTGTTCGGTCTTGCCAGTCGCCTGAATATCCCTCGCTCTGAGGCAAAGGAACTTATAGACGGTTATTTCGAGACCTATCCGCGCATCAAGGAGTATATGGACGAAAGCATTGCCCGTGCACGTGAAGCCGGTTCGGTCGAGACGCTGTTCGGCCGTAAGCGTATGCTGCCTGACATCTATTCGGCCAATGCCACAGTGAGAGGCTACGCCGAACGAAACGCCATCAACGCTCCTATCCAGGGTACGGCCGCCGATATAATCAAGATAGCCATGGTGCGCATTGCCCGTCGCATTAAGCGCGAGAAGCTTAACGCGAAACTGCTCATTCAGGTACATGATGAACTTAACTTCTCTGTGTCTGAATCAGAACTTGACCGTCTGGAAAAACTGGTTCTTGAGGAGATGAGCGCAGCCTGCAAACTGCGTGTGCCGCTTATCGCTGACTGCGGCAAGGGTAGCAACTGGCTTTCAGCCCATTAAAGAGTGAACTTTGCTACCATAGACAGTCGCCAATCGGTCAATCCAAGACCTTGGCGCTGACAGGTGGTAATGTCATATTTTGTCTCGATGGTAAAGCGCTTGACGGGGCGGTAATGTATGACCATGGAATAGCGTTCGCCCTCACCATAGAGCATCGGAATGGAAAAACCGTAGAGCAGATTCTTTTCTGACAGATACAATCGGGTATCATAGTCATCGGTATGGAAATATGTGGCCTGAACATCTGCTCTGACCTTGTCTGATGCCGAATGCCAACCGACAGCCTGCGATGCGGCATAGCCCATCTGTACGCCACCGGTGTTTTGTGCCGAATAAAGACGCGTACGCACCTGTGACTTTAGAGTCAGACCTATCGGCAGTTGCCATGTTGAATGTGCATTGATCGTATGGCGATAATAGGGAGTTATATCATCGGTGGGTGTGGCTGTAAGCGTGTTATTGCGGTATTTTGACTTGATGCGATATGACAGCGATGCCTGACGGAATGATGAACGGGAGGACGATGGCTTGAATATGAATTTGGCCGATAACTCATAACCCGACGAAGGCTGATAGATGCTGTAAACAGGCTGCGAGAAGTGGAACCAGTCGGCTGAAAGACTGACGCCGACATTGCGCGTCAAAGCACCATCAACACAGACACTCACGCCAGTCTCACCCTGCATGGCACTGCTCTCAGCGATGCTGTTGCCAAGAAGCTGACGGTAAGTATCGCCATAATATCGATAGATGGCAGTCACTGACCAGTCCTCGAACACATTTCCCTGAATGGCATTGACCGACGACAATCCGCCACGGTCATCAACGGCTGTCTCGCCTTTCAGATGCATGCCCATCCACAGAGCCTCATAGTCGAGCGAAAACTGCAGAAGGTCATGTCCGCGGAACACATTATTATTATATGCGCGCAAAGGACGCCAGTAGGTATGCTGCAACTGCGTGTAAAGCACATTGGCAGAAACCCTGTACCATTCGCCAAACACACGGACACTGCCGCCGGCATTCGTTATCCACGATGTATGACGGCGAGAGAGTTCGGACGATGTGCGATGATAGCCGCCTGTGCTCCATGACATCAGCGTATCGTGTTCGAGACGTCCGTCAATGGGTCGGGCCGACACAAACGGAAGCACCTCGACATGACGGCCAAGACGTATGCGCATAGCAGCTCCGAGCATATAATCATCCTCACTTGCCGACGAATGGACAGCAAACGGTTTGGCACCAGTCATCATCGACTGAGTAGCCATGTTCTTGCCCAAGGCAAACGACTGGTTGCAAAGAAGTCCAAGTCCCATCGTCACACGATAGTTGCCTATCATTGCCTGACGCAGCCATCCCTGAGTGCTCTCGAACGAGGCATAGACACTGTAGCTGTCAGCAAACGGAGCTCTGCTGTCAAACCGTTCACCCGCATCTTTATCGAGCACAAAACCCACATTCCACACACGGCGCAGACTGTCATTCGAAAGACGGCAACGGTAGCGTATGGTGTGATGGAACATATCGCCAAGGTATGACTGATCGGCCTTGTCGCTCAGATTACTCTGCACGACAAGCATGTGACTGTCAAGAAGCGTATCGTTATATGCCTGTTCGAGATATCGCAGATACTGGGTTTCGTTCATGTCATCGGCATCGACACGTTCGATCACATCATCGACCTGAGCAATGATATCATCTGTATGACCTGGAATATCAGCAGTCTGTCCATGGACAATAGCCAAAGACAGAAACAGGATGAATATGAATGCTACGGATCGGCGAAACATGCTTAAGGCAGGAATGACACAGGATCAGGCACATAACCCAATGTGTCAGGTTCGCCATAGGAAGTATAGAGCGAGTCGCCGATATAAAGTTTTGCCTCCTCGCCGATCGAGACATCGGCACCCTCTGCATCAATGGCCTCACGGCCGGAATTGAGTTTCCACTCGCCACGCACCAGCTTGACATCGGTGCCGGAAGTGTGTATGGCATTGCCGCTGACCGAAGTCAGTTCGGCTGTCATGGCATAGTTGCAGATGACACCGCCCCGGGCATAGATGGCATGTGTGTAGATTGAGTCATGCATGTCATCGTCCCAACGTGGCAGCGCACAGTTACGTACATTGAGCAGACCACGTCCGTCAAAAATCAACGGACCGCTACAGAAGACACACCCGTCGGCCTCAAGAATATGTCCATCGGCATATTGGGTGGTGTAGAGTGTGTCGCTAAGGTAGTTCTTGCTGTTGCTCGACACTACCAGATAACAGGTATTATCCTCGGACTGAACCTCGATGGCAGACCCTTGTGCCGAATGAAGGTAAAGCCCATTGACATAAAGCGCGAAATCGCGGTCAGACAGTATTCTGAGCTGGCCGTCATACGGATTGATGCTGTCGCCAACGGCATTTCCATAGGCAATGATGGCAAGACTGTCATCGCGCACGGTGAGCGTCAGACGTGCACCGTCGGCATCGTAATCGACAAGACCTGTGTTGCGTCCCCAGATGCGGACTCCACCCTCACGATATTCCACATAGACGGCATTGACAAAACGAGACACCAGGGAATTGGCTGGGGCAAAAGCCGTGCCCATAACATCGGTGTTGTATTTTTCACATGCCGAAAGCAGTGCTGACATGATCAGCACTGCTACGGATATTATGAGTGTGTGGTTTCTGTTCATCCAATAAGGTTCTTGCCTGTCATCTCAGCTGGCTGGGCGATGCCCATGATGCCAAGGATGGTTGGAGCAACGTCACAGAGCTTGCCGTCAGCAACCTTGGCAGATGTGTTCTCTGTAACATATACGCATGGAACAGGATTGAGCGAGTGAGCGGTGTTAGGTGTGCCATCGGCATTGACAGCGAAGTCGCAGTTACCGTGATCGGCAATGATGATAACCTCGTAGCCAGATTCCTTGGCAGCCTCAACAACATCGTGACAGCATACGTCGATAGTCTTAACAGCCTTCTCGATAGCCTCATAGATACCTGTGTGACCTACCATATCGCCATTGGCAAAGTTGCAGGCAATGAAATCGTACTCCTGGCTCTTGATTGCATCGACAAGCTTATCCTTGACGATGAGAGCAGACATCTCAGGCTGAAGGTCGTAGGTTGCTACCTTTGGAGAAGGAACAAGGATGCGGCTCTCGCCCTCATACTCTGCCTCGCGACCGCCATTGAAGAAGAATGTAACGTGAGCATACTTCTCAGTCTCGGCAATACGGAGCTGCTTCTTGCCGGCATTGCTGACAACCTCGCCAAGAGTGTTCTCAACGTTCTCCTTAGGGAAGAGAATGTGCAGACCCTGGAACTTGGCATCATATGGAGTCATTGTGCAATAGTAGAGAGGCATGGTCTTCATGCCCTCAGTTGGCATATCCTCCTGAGTGAGTACAGAAGTGATTTCCTTAGCGCGGTCGTTGCGGTAGTTGAAGAAGATGACAGTGTCATTCGGCTGAATGGTGCCTACTGCCTTGCCGTCCTTAGCCAATACGCATGGCTCTACGAACTCGTCGGTTACACCGGCAGCATAGCTGTCTTCCATAGCCTGAACCGGGCATGCATACTGAGTGCCGACACCGGCTGTGAGCTGGTCGTAAGCCTTCTTGATACGATCCCAACGCTTGTCACGATCCATTGCATAGAAACGGCCTGTGATTGAGGCAATCTCGCCACAGCCTACCTCCTTGCAGTGGTTGGCAACTGTCTCGATGAAGCCCTTGCCCGAACGTGGATCGGTGTCACGGCCATCCATGAAGCAGTGAAGGAATGTGCGACCCTCAAGACCGTATGACTTGGCAAGGTCGATGAGCTTGAGAAGGTGAGCAAGTGATGAGTGAACGCCGCCAGTGGATGTAAGACCCATGAAGTGGATCGAACCGCCCTTCTTGGCATTCTCAAACGCACCTACGATCTCCTTGTTCTTGGCAATCGAACCATCCTCACATGCCATATTGATCTTAACGAGGTCCTGATAGACGATGCGACCGCCGCCAATGTTCATGTGACCTACCTCTGAGTTGCCCATCTGGCCCTCAGGAAGACCTACGTTGAGGCCGTCAGTGCGAAGCTGTGAGTGTGGATACTTTGCAAGCAGGCTGTCCCAGTATGGTGTCGGTGTGCTTGCGATGACATCCGACTTTGAACCGTTGCCACATCCCCAACCATCGAGGATGAGCAGAAGTGCTTTCTTATTCATATCGACAAATAGATTTATTGATTTTCAAATTAATAATTTCGCGTGCAAATTTATTATTTTTTGCGTTGATAAACAAATTTTCAACCCAAAAACATGCAGTGAATAATTGAAAAGTTGACTAATGCAATGCGCAGTTGTTATTTTTTTCGGAGTATTTTTGGAAGTATGAGAGGTATTTATTAACTTTGCCGCGTAAAATATAAATAATGTATATGAAGAAAATTCTATTCTTTGCCGCAGGACTCCTACTGGCAGTCAGCGCATCTCAGGCACAAACTCGCGTAACTATTTTCGGCGACAGTTATTCAACATTCGAGGGATGGCTCACTCCTTCGACCAACGAACCTTGGTACTGGAGCGAAAACAGTCCTTATCGCGACAAGGAAAACGATGTCACCAAGGTGGAACAGACATGGTGGTGGCAGGTTATCGACCAGATGGGCTGGAAACTAGAAAAGAACAACTCGTACAGCGGATCGACCGTTGGTTATTACGGCTATCAGAACGAGAACTACCAGCCACGTTCTTTCAATACCCGTGTGGCTGACCTCGGCGAACCGGATATCATCCTTTCTTGCTGCATCACCAACGACTCATGGACTGGCGAGAAGGTGGGCGAATACAAATATGCCAACTGGACAGAGAATGACATGTGGTACTTCCGTCCGGCAATGGCCCGTCTGTGTTCGACCATCAAGCAGAACTACCCAATGGCCAAGATCTACTTCATCCTCAACACCGAACTGAAGCCAGAACACGCTGAGTCGATGCGCGTCATCTGCCGTCACTACGGTCTGCCTCTCATTGAGTTGCATGACATTGACAAGCAGCACGGACACCCAAGCATCGCCGGTCACAAAGCATTCGCCCAACAGGTGATGGATTACATCAAGAACGAGGCGAAATAATCTGAGCGCAAATCATAGAATAATCGAACCATCGAATAATCGAAATTTAAAAATAATCCCATCATGAAAAAACTTTTATTAGCTCTCGCTTGTGCGATGACCATGCTGGCATCGTGCTGCAACAATGAGAAGGACGAGAACTTCAAGCTCCCGGCCCTGATTGGTGACCACATGGTGCTGCAACAGCAAACCGATGCCCGTCTGTGGGGTTGGGCTTCGCCTGGCAGCAAGGTCGATGTCAAGGCTTCGTGGGCTAACAAGTCAGTAAGCACCAAAGCTGATGACAACGGCAAATGGATGCTCTCAGTAGCAACTCCCGAAGCCACATTCGAGGGTCAGACACTCTCAATAAGCGTGAACGGCCAACACCAGACCACCCTGTCAGACATCCTGATCGGCGAAGTATGGCTGGCATCAGGTCAGAGCAACATGGAAATGCCACTCAAAGGCTTTGCAGGCTGCAACGTTCAGCACGGAACCGTTGATGCCATGAACGTGATGCGCGATGCTCCTGGCGTAAGAATCATGACCGTCAAGAAGACTCAGAGCTTCGAACTGCAGGAAGAATGCACAGGCAAATGGGAGACCGGCACATTCCCTCAGACAATGGAATGGAGCGCCACTGCCTATTACTTCGCATCGACACTTAGCAACGCCCTCAACATCCCTGTCGGCATTGTCAACAGCAGTTATGGCGGCGCCAAGGTGGAGAGTTGGACAAGCGAGGAAATCGTAAAGACATACGACAACATCGACCTTGATCACGATGCAATCATGAACTCGCCACAGGAATACCTGCGTCCTATCATGATGTATAATGCGATGTTCTGGCCTGTTAAGAACTACACATACAAAGGCATCATCTGGTATCAGGGCTGCAGCAATGCCGACCGAAGCACTTCATGCACCGAATATGCCCAGCGTCTTGCCAACATGGTTGAACTCTGGCGCAATAAGATCGGCCTTGGCGATATTCCTTTCCACTATGTCGAGATCGCTCCATACGATTATGACGGCAGTCAGGACGAATGCGGTCCGCTTCTTCGCGAACAGCAGTACAAGGCTCAGGCTTTGATTCCAAACAGTTTCATGATTTCTACCAACGACCTTGTCGATCCATTCGAGTTGCATAACATCCATCCACGTCAGAAGCGCACCGTTGGCGAACGTCTCTGCTATAGCGCTCTCAACCGTGTGTATGGCATGAATCAGATCTGCTGCTCCGGTCCTCGCTACAAGGATATGACCATCGAGGGCAATACTTGCTACATCAGTTTCGATGACCTCCAGATGGGCATCTGCCGCAACTATATGATCGAAGGCTTCGAAGTTGCTGGTGCCGACAAGAAGTTCTATCCTGCCGACAACGTATGGCTCCGCTGGCAGACCAACCACGTGGTGGTAAGCTGCTCAAAGGTTCAGAAGCCAGTTGCTGTCCGCTACTGCTTCCATGACTTCCAGCCAGGCACCCTGCTCGGTGGCAGCGAACTGCCTGCGTATCCATTCCGCACAGACGAATGGTAAAATGATTGACTTTTCTTGAATTTTCGATAATTCGATTTATCGATTAAAACGACAACATGTTTAAGATATGAAAAAATACATTTTTCCCCTGTTTGCCACAGCTCTGCTCGCATCTTGTGCCAGCAATGGCGTTGATGTGAATGGCAATAAGATAACAGTCGAGACCAACGGAGGTGATGCCAAACTGGTTCGCCTTGAGGTGGTAGGACCAAAGATCATCCGAGTGTCGGCTACTGCCGAAAAGAAATTTGCCGATAAGGAGTCACTCATCATCGTGCCTCAGCCGGCTGCAACCCACAACGTATCTGTTGCCTGCAATGGCGACACAGTGAAAGTCAGCACACGCGAACTCAATGCCTTCGTGCTGAAGAGCAATGGCCGCGTATGGTTCGAGAAGAATGGCGAGACCATACTTGCCGAACAGGCAGAAGGCAGCAAGACATTCAAGCCGTACGAGTGCGAACAGACAGTATGGACTGCCAATGCCGACGGTCCGATGGAGGAGGCTCATCCTACAAAATACACAGGTTGGACCACCCACGTTGTGTTCGACAGTCCTGCCGATGAGGCATTCTATGGCCTTGGCCAGCATCAGGCCGACGAATGGAACTACAAGGGCCGCAATGAGGAACTGTTCCAGTACAACACCAAGGTTTCCATTCCTTTCATCGTGTCAAGCCGCAACTACGGCGTGCTGGTTGACAGCTATTCGCTGATGCGTTTTGGCAATCCTAATGACTACAGTCAGCTGGGCGAACTCTTCAACCTTTATGACAAGGACGGCAACGCAGGCGCATTGACCGGCACATACTCAGCCCCTGATCAGGAGACATTGGTGCGCCGTGAGGACTCAATCTATTTCGAGAATCTCAAATCGGCCAAGAATCTCCCTGCCTTCGATCTCAACAAGGCCACTGTTCTCTATGAGGGTGTCATTGAACCTAAGCAGAGCGGCGAATATCGTTTCAGCCACTACTACAGCGGTTATCAGAAAGTCTATATCGACGGTAAGAACGTTTATACCGAAGACGTGATGGGCACAGGCAAGGCTGGCGACCAGACCATCTGGCGTACGGCTTGGAACCCTAATGCACGTAAGTTTGCCGTCAATCTTGAGGCAGGTCGCAAATATACATTCCGTCTGGAATGGCAGCCTGACGGCGGTGAGGCTTACTGCGGTCTGCGCGCATTGGCTCCGGTCGATGCTCAGACTCAGGGACAGCTCTCATTCTGGAGCGAGATGACACAGCAGCTCGACTACTACTTCATTCTCGGCGAAAACATCGATGAGGTAATAGGCGGCTATCGTACATTGACCGGCAAGGCACAGATCATGCCTGACTGGCTGCTCGGCTACTGGCAGAGCCGCGAACGCTACAAGACTCAGCACGAGATTCTCGATGCCCTCAACGGATTCCGCCAGCGTCACCTTCCTATCGACAATATCGTTATGGACTGGAACTACTGGACTCCAGACGAGTGGGGTGCATTCACCTTCGACCCAACACGCTTTGACAATCCTAAGGCAATGATCGACAGCATCCACGCTCAGAATGCCAAGATTATGATCTCATGCTGGCCTAAGTATTATCTGACTGTCGATAACTATAAGGAACTTCTCGACAAGCAGATGATCTATCAGCAGTCTGTCAAGGATTCGCTCTACGACTGGCTCGGATTCAAATACGCCTTCTATGATGCCTACAACCCAGAGGCACGCAAGATCTTCTGGCGTCAGCTTTGGGAGAAACTCGGCACTATCGGCATGGATGCCTGGTGGATGGATGCATCAGAACCAAACGTCCGTGACTGCACTGACCTCGAATACCGCAAACTGCTGTGCGGTCCTACATATCTCGGTTCATCTGACGAGTATTTCAACGCATATTCAATCGTCAATGCAGAGGCAATCTATAATGGCCAGCGCGAGCAGAACAACAACCGTGTGTTCCTCCTTACCCGCAACGGTTTCGCAGGCGAACAGCGTTACAGCACTGCCACATGGTCAGGCGATATCGGCACACGCTGGGAGGATATGAAGACTCAGATCGTAGCCGGTCTTAACTTCTCAATCTCGGGCGTTCCTTACTGGAGCCAGGACATCGGCGGTTTCTCTGTCGAAAAGCGTTATGAGGCTGCACAGCGTTTCTTCGACCAGACCGGACGCGAGAACGAAGACCTCAAGGACTGGCGCGAGCTCAATGCCCGTTGGCATGAATGGGGCATGTGGGCACCAATGTATCGCACCCACGGCCAGTTCCCATTCCGCGAGCCATGGAACATCGCTCCTGAGTCTCATCCTGCCTATAAGGCTATCGTCGATTGTATGCAGATGCGCTATCGTCTCATGCCATACATCTACTCATTGGCTGCAAAGGTTCATTTCGATGACTACACCATCATGCGTCCGCTCGTCATGGACTTTAATGCCGACCCTGCTGTCCGCAACATTGGCTATCAGTTTATGTTCGGTCCGTCGATCATGGTCAATCCTGTATTTACCTACAAGGCACGCGAACGTGAGGTCTATTTCCCTGCCGACAACACATGGTACGATCTCTTCAGCGGCAAGGTAGCTTCAAACGGTGGCGAGACAAAGGTTTGTCCTGCTCCATACAACCGCATTCCACTCTTCGTACGCGGCGGTTCGATCCTTCCTCTCGGTCCTGCCATCGAATACACCCAGCAGAAGAAGGCTGACGTAATCCGTCTCTTCGTATATCAGGGTGCCGATGCCGATTTCACTCTCTATGAGGACGAAGGCACAAACTATAACTACGAACAGGGTGCATACGCCACCATCAAGCTCCACTATGATGAGGCAGCCAAGATCCTTACCATCGGCGACCGCGAGGGCGAATTCCCTGGCATGCTCACCAACCGTAAGTTCATCGTCGTTCCTGTCAATGCCGGCAAGGCTCAGGGCTATGACCCAGAGGCCAAGGGCATCGAGGTTAACTACGACGGCAAGGCACAGACCATCGAACTGTAAACATTACTGAATTCTACACACTTTTGCATGATGACAGAAGACATTGCACAACATCTGCAAAACCATGGCGTACGGCCCACAGCCGTACGCATACTCGTTTGGCGCACATTGGCGAAGTTCGACTTCGCCTTTGCGCTGAGCGATCTTGAGGGTGCGCTTCCTACCGTCGATCGCAGTACTCTCTTCCGTTCGCTGACTCTGTTTTCTGACAAACAGCTGCTCCATATCCTTGACGACGGCAGCGGCCAGCACAAATACTGCATTTGCCAGGAACACGAACATTGCGACTGCGACCATGGTGATGACCCACATCATCATCACATCGAGTGCCAGCACGTACATTTCACGTGCACAAAATGCGGCCACACCTTCTGTCTCAAGCAACAGCATATCCCACACGTCTCCGTCCCCGATGGTTTTGAGGTGCAAAGCATCTCGTACGTCATTCAGGGACTATGCGCACACTGCAGGAAGAAGTAGGACACCTTATCTCACATTAATGACCTTTCCGGAGTGGATAAACAGGCCGGTTGACGGGATAGCATCGAGTCGGCGGCCATCGAGCGAATAATATTCCGCATTCGGCTTAGATGCTGTAGCATCCAACTGACTGATGCCTGTACCCGAGATGCTCACAGGAGTGGTGAGATAGATGATATTAGGGAACAACGGATTGTAGATGTAGCAGAAAAGACTCTCCCAATCGCTGACGAAAGTCGAGACACCGCCTTCGACCGTAAAGTCCTGACCCTCGATCAGCTCGTCATTATTGAGCACCATATTACCCACAGCGTCATAACCGTAGTTGAGCTGAGTACCCGTAAACCAATAGAAGGTTGATGCAGAATCGGCGATGACAGCGTGCGAACTGATATCGACCATATTGCCGTTGCTGCTGATCTGGAGCGGAGCCTGGTTGGCATAATTGTAGATGTTGTACTGACCGGGCAGCGGCAATGTGGTAAGGTCGAAATAGTTGTTGTTGAGATCCACCACGTTGAGGTGAGTGTTGTGCGAGAGGTCAATGTCGCGGAACTTATTCTCTGGCAGGGAAAGCTGCGTCAGCGCAGTGTTGGTCGATAGGTCGATAGTCTCCAGTTTATTTCCGGTAAGATCGAGCACACCGAGATGAGTGAGGCCGGAGAGATTGACCGACTCCAGACGGTTGTGACCAGCCTGCACCCAAGAGAGACTTGGAGCAGACGAGAGGTCGAGCGAAGTAAATCGGTTATCATTCAGATAGACCATTGACAGCTGTGTGTTGTGCGAGAGGTCGATGGTGCGCATGTTGTTGCCGCCAAGGGCAAGTTCGCGCAAGAGAGTGTTGTGCGAAAGGTCTATCGAAGTAAGACCGGCATCGGCAAGTGTGATGCATGTGGCACGGCTGAGCTTCGACACATCGGCCGACGACATCGATACAGCCGAGATGCTGAACACCGAGATGCCACCATCCTCCTCATTCGACGACCATACGCTCACCTCTGCATTGGCAATGGTGGTGCTGGCAAAAAGACGGTAGGTGGTCTGCAGGGCGAACTCCTGAAGCATTCCGTCGCCCCAATCTATATAAATATATGTGTCAGGTTCGACGGCAGCCAGGCTGAGCTGAGCTGTCTGCCCGCTGCGTGTTGTAACAAACGATGCCACCTTATGCTGAGGACCCGACGACACAAGGATAGGTGTAGTAAGACACGCATTGTCACCCTCAGCATCAGGGAAAACAGCATTGGCAAGCTGGCAGATGACGGTCTGTCCTACAGCCGGAGCCAGGAAACGCGTGATGCCATTGTCCAGCGTGTAGTCAGTGCCCTCAGCCAGCACAGCCGACGTCTCAGTGTTACGCCATGTATAGGTCGTAGGCTGTCCGCCGATGACGGCCTCTGTTGAAAGATCGGACATAGGACCCGTAGTGGCAATGCGGATAGGCAACTGCGGAGCGTAGGCATAGAAAGGCAATGTCACCTGTGGCAGAGCCGACAGACGCATCTTGTTGTTGCGTATGTCGAGGCTGCTGAGCACCTGGCATGAGTCGAGGCAGATGCCAGTAAGCAGGTTATCGGTCAGACAGAGCGACTCAAGCACAGGACACTGGTTGAGATTGACCTCAAGAAGCTGATTGTGCGAAAGGTCGAGGTTTCTGAGCACATTCATGCCGCTAAGATCGATATCGGCAAGACAGTTGTATGACAGATCGACGTTGACAAGCGTCTGGTTGATGATGTCACGGAACTCCGTAAGCTGGTTGTGGCGTGCGCTGACCGTGTTGAGCACATTCTTGTGAAAAGCATCGTTCTCGCCATCGAGGATAAGCACAGACAGGTTGTTTTCGTCAAGGCAGAGCGACTTCAGACAATGATTCCAGCTGAGGTCAATCTCCGGCAGGGCGCAACCTGAAAGGCTGAGCGTCTCAAGGTTGACAAGTAGGTCAAGACCGATGCTATGCAAACGGATGCCATCGAGCGAAAGCGTGCGTATATCCGTGCCAACAGGACCCATCAGGCTAACCCTACCACCGGCGTAGGTGAACGAAACCGTACCCTCAGCCGAAATCTCTATTGGAGTCAGCTGACCGTCACCGGCATTGACATAGAGCGGCATATCCTCGCGCTGCGACATCTTGAACGTAAACTGCGCACCTGCCTCGGCATCCGGCAGGAACGAAAAGAGTTCCACTGGCTTGCCGAAATCCTCGGCAGAACGCACAAGGAAACGTGTAGTACTGAGCGTGACGCCCGTATAAAGGCTGTTGGCAAACAGGGCAAAGACACTGTCGGTCTGCGGACGCAGGAAGGTGATGACACCGTCTTCATACACATAGTCATAGCCTGGTTCAAGCGGCACAGGATCGTCAATGACCTCGCGCGACACCGTGTAAACTCCACACTGAGTATAAGTATCCTTGCGAAGCACACGATGACTCAGATCAAGCTTATGACCCACACCATACTCATAGTCAACCTTGAGGTCGCGCTGGAAATCGTAATAGAAATAGGTCTTCGGATCGACATCCGGCAAAGTAGCGAAGTCGAAGTCATTGACCGAGATGTCGAGCTCGGCAAGCGAATCGATCATCGACACGTCGAACGAAGACAGATGGTTGTGTGAAGCAATGAGCGAAACCATGTTCCTGGCGTTGCTCACATCCAAATGGGTCAGGTTATTGCCCGATACGAACAGACGCTGAAGGTGTGGATTGTTAGTGATGTCGAGCTCATTGATGACGCGTCCCTCCTCATCGTTCTGACCCTGATTGGCCACATAGAGCTCAACGAGATAAGGGTTGTGACTGACATCGAGCGATGAAAAACCGCAGTCGCTGACATTGAGGATAAGCAGGTTGCTGTTCTGGCTGACATCGAGCGAACGCACACCGCTGTTGTCGATGCTGATGCGGTTGAGCATCGTGTTGTGGGTGACGTCGAGCGAGCGCAGACACTTCGTATCCCACGCCGTGAACTGGCGCAGAGACGGGAATGCCTTCAGATCGACCGTACCCGTTGGCAGAGCATTGTCGCCAAGCTGATTGATGTTGAGCAGATAGAGCTGCGGATGGTTGCTGCCTACGTTCAGACCCCGGTCAAACGGATTGTCATTGACCTCGATATATTGCAGACCCGTGAATGCACTCAGGTCGAGCTGATGTATGGCGTTGTGAGCCAGCGAGACGATAGCAAGATTTGTGAGACGTGAGAATTCGATGTCCGTAAGCTCCGAACCATGTGCATCGAGATAGTCAATAAGCTGAGGCTGGTCACACCATATCCTGACCTCACCCGACTCGCCTACCGTACCAGATACGACGGTTCCGCCGGCAAGTTCATCGTCATCGCCATAGTACGGATTGTCGCTGACCACGGTGTATGTGCGGATGCTGCCCGTGCCGAAGTCGGCCTTGACCGTGGTCGAATAGCCAGGCATACACATGAGCGAGATTTGCACCCTGTTGTCGCTACCCATGCTCTGATAGCGATTTGTATGGAAAGTGATGACAGGCTCGGCCGATGTGTCCTGAGCCAATGCGTGCTGCAAGCCGCACATCATCACCGACACAAAAGCAATCGCTGCCTTTAACAGATTATTTTTCAAAAAGTAAACATTCATATTAGATTTATTCAGCATTTCTTGTAAGCAAAAATTATTGGCAAAGATAGATAAAATATCTATCATAAACAAAAAATCGAGCATTTTTCACTCTACTAATGTCATTTACAAATCTTCAGCAGATAAATATTGTTATTCCAACTTGCCAAAAATTCTCTGAACATTATTCTCCGGCATTTCCAGAAAACTGGAAATCCAAATAAAAGTTTCGTTAGGACTTCCCAAGACCTTGGAAGCCCCAACGAAAGTTTCTCCGGCATTTCCCAAGACCTGAGAAGTCCTAACAAAAGTTTCTCCGGCGTTTCCTAAGACTTGGGAAGTCCAAATGAAAGTTTCTCCAGCATTTCCCAAGACCTGGGAAGTCCTAATAAATAACTTTACCTAATTTCAGTTGACACTTTTTGGTTAATATTACTGAATATTTTTACACCATAAAAGATGTCGTACTAAAACGCATTACATCCAATACA
>JAGHUA010000026.1 GCA_018065085.1 Candidatus Liminaster caballi
ACTCATAGTAAAGCCTTCCAGGCTTAGCATAACTGCATTAAACATCTCGGAACTAACCAATACGTTTTTGTCGGTTAGATCTAAGACTTCGGAACTAACCACTACGTTTTTGCTGGTTAGATCTAAGACTTCGGAACTAACCAATACGATTGCGTTGGTTAGATTTAAGACTTCGGAACTAACCACTACGTTTTTGTCGGTTAGATCTAAGACTTCGGAACTAACCAATACGATTGCGTTGGTTAGACTTAAGAGTTGGGAACTAACCAATACGATTGCGTTGGTTAGACCTAAGAGTTGGGAACTAACCGATACGATTGCGTTGGTTAGAACCAAGAGTTCGGAAGTCCAAACAAAACTTTCGTCAGCATTTCCGAAGACTTGGGAAACGCTGACGAAAGTTTTTTCGACATTTCAGATTATCGGTCAGTCGCCAACAACGATGCTGAGGGTAGAAGCCTTGAGTCCTTTACCGCTGACCTTGAGTGTGGCAGTACCTGCCTTGTCCGTAGCTTCGATAGCGATAACCAGCTGACCATGGAATACTTTCATGGAAGGGTTGGTGAAGACTTCGAGAGAGGTGGCGTCGCCATTGCAGCACGAGTTGAAGCGTGCTGAGGTGCCTGAGACGGCAAACGAAAGCTGATTGTCGGCATCCGGGCAGAGGTTGCCATCCTTATCGACCACACGAGCGGTGACGAAGGTCAGGTCCGGACAGTCGAGAGCCTTGCCATCGGCCGAGAGAGGCACAGAGTGCATTGACTCGCGGTCGGCAACAAGTTCGATGTGATGAGGCTTGCCGGCGGTGCGGATCACCTCCTCGGCAGCGGCATTGCCGTCCTTATCGTATGCCACGACACGGATTTCGCCCGGTTCGTAGGTCACGTCCATCCAGCGCAGACGATAGCGGTCGAGACGGTTCTTGCCTTCTGGAGCGTTTGGATCGGCAAAGAGCGATGTGCCGCCCCAAGGCATCGGTTCCTCCACGCGATTCTTCTCATAATCGTCGAGCGAAACGTCGGTGTGACGCTTGCGTCCCTGGCTCTTGCCATTGACGAAAAGCTCAGCCTCAGGATAGTTGGTATAGCAGAACACAGGCGTAACCTCGCCCTCGCGACCACGCCATGTCCAGTGAGGCAGGACGTGAAGGGTAGGGACGTCAGTGGCCCAATGAGTGCGGTAAAGCCATGCGCGATCCTTAGGAAGGCCGGCAAGGTCATAGATGCCGAAATAGCTGGAACGGCTTGGCCAGTACTCATCGTAAGGAGTCGGTTCGCCAAGATAGTCGAAGCCTGTCCATACGAATTCGCCTATCACCCAAGGACACTTGTCCTGATACATCCAGTCGTCATCGGGCAGGTTGCTCCAGATGCACGACTCAAGGTCGTAGGAAGAGATCTGTCCGTCGTCGAACGCTGTGCCGTGCTCCTCCTTGACAGGGAACTTATAGACGCCGCGGCTCGACACGGTGCTGGCAGTCTCCGAACCGAGCACGATGCCCTTAGGCGACTGTGCCAGACCCTTTTTATAGACATGCAGGCGATAGTTGAAACCCGGGATGTCGGTGGCCTGCCATACGCCGCTCTGCATAGGAGCCACGCCACGATCCATGCCCTGTGTGCAAGGACGTGTGCCGTCGAGGCGATGGATGAGGTTCTGAATATCGACGGTGAAACGGTAGCCGATGGCGTTGCCCTGGTCAGGAATCTCGTTGCCGATGCTCCACATCACGATGGAAGGGTGATTGCGGTGGACGAGCACGAGGTTCTCAAAGTCACGTTCCCACCATGGACGTCCGTTGGCGTTTGGCGACTTGTGATTGGTCTGGTTGAAGAACACCGAATAGCCGTTCTTACACTTGGCCGACACCCACATGTCGCACGACTCGGCCATGACGAGCATACCCATCTCATCGCAGATGTCCATCTGCCATGGGGCAGGCATATTGTGGGATGTACGGATGGCATCGCAGCCGATTTCCTTGAGAAGGCGCACCTGGCGGCGGAACGCATCCTTGTTGAATGCCGAGCCGAGAGGACCGAGGTCATGATGGAGGCACACGCCCTTGAACTTGCGCACCTGACCGTTGAGCTTGAAGCCCTCGGTATCATATTCGGCGGTGCGGATGCCCACCTTGGTGAGCTGGCTCTCGATGACGTGACCCTTCTCGGTGAGTTGGGTTTCGAGTGTATAGAGCACAGGATGCTCAGGACTCCAGAGCTGGGCATTGGCAAGCGGCAGGACGTTGGTCACCATCTGCGAGCTGTTGACCTCGGCTTCCTGTTTAGACACGATGCCACCCTCGGCATTGCGCAGGATGTGGACGATGTTCATGCGACGGCCTTTCTGCATGTCGCGCACCTCGCTTGAGACTGTGATGCGTGCGTTCTTGGCCATCTGAGCGTCAGCCGACACGCCGCTGATCATCGTGGTGCGTGCAAAAGTGCCCCAGGTCTTCAAGCCTGTGCGTTGGCCGAGCAGGAGTCGCACCGGACGGTAGAGACCTGCGCCCGGATACCAGCGAGACGACTCCTCGCGGTTGTTGAGATGCACCGCCAGCGTGTGACGGCCCGGCAGGATGAATCCGCGCATTGAACGCTCGGCAGGCAGATTGCCGGTGATGTCGAGACAGAAGGTGTTATAGCCGTAAGCCCAGAAGCCGACCTCCACGCCGTCAAGATAGACGTGAGGCTCGGCCATGGCGCCATCGAAGATAAGTTCGGCGTGACCATAACCCTCCGGAATCTCAATCTCAGTGCGGTACCAGCCCTCGCCAATCCATGGCAGAGAACCGCTGCGTCCGGTCTTCTCGGTGGCTTCTTTCTCGCCATTCTGTTCGATGGCAACCACCTGTTTGTCGATGTCCTTGTCAAACGGCCCGCTGATGGCCCAGTCGTGAGGGATGCTTACCTGCTGCCATCGGCTGTCATCGAAGCCGGTCTGTTCGGCGCCCTCGCAATGACCTTTTTGGAATCGCCATCCGCTGAGCAGCAGAGTCTCGGTGTTCTGTGCCAAGCCGACAGCGGCAAGGGCAGAGAGTATAAGAGTAAGGAATGTCTTCATTTGGATAAAAAACTAAAATATAAGAAAACACAGCGATGCCCTATTCGGGAGCACCGCTGTCAGTATTATCGGTCTTGGGTCTGCCCGGCCGCGTGTAGAACTGGACGGATGATTTCCTGACAGGCTTGCCTATGCGTTTCTTGCGCTCTTCGTAGGCAGCATACTGGCGTTCGAGGAAATTATCGGCCATGGCAGATTTCAGATCAGTTGTGGAATCAGAGTTTGCTGACGATCTCCTCGGTGTCGGTGGCAATCATGAGCTCCTCGTCGGTAGGAACGACGGCAACGACAACCTTCGAGTCGGCAGCCGAGATGATTGCCTCATCGCCACGTACCTTGTTCTTCTCAGCATCGAGCTTGATGCCAAGGAACTCCATGTCGCTGAGCACCATCGAGCGAATCAGTACATGGTTCTCGCCTACACCGCCTGTGAATGCGATAGCATCGACACCACCCATGGCAGCAGCGTATGCGCCGATGTACTTCTTGATACGGTAAGCATAAACCTCGAGAGCTACCTTAGCGTCTTCGTTGCCTGCCTCCATCTGTGCCTGAGCATCGCGCATGTCAGAGCAGCCGCACATGCCGAGCATACCTGACTTCTTGTTGAGCATGGTGTCCATCTGAGCAGGAGTCATACCCTCCTTCTCCATCATGAAGGTTACGGCAGCAGCGTCGATGTCACCCGAACGTGTACCCATCACGAGACCCTCAAGTGGGGTGAGACCCATGGTGGTGTCAACGCACTTGCCATTGACAACAGCCGACATAGAGGCACCGTTGCCAACGTGAGCCACGATGAGCTTAGAGTTGTTAGGATCGAGACCGAGGTACTCGATGGCACGCTTAGAGACGAAGCGGTGTGAGGTGCCGTGGAAACCATAGCGGCGAACGCCCCACTTGTCGAACATCTCCTTTGGGATAGCGTACATGTATGCCTTAGGCGGCATTGTCTGGTGGAAGGCTGTATCGAACACAGCGACCTGAGGAACGTTTGGCATGAGAGCCTTGACAGCCATGATGCCCTTGAGGTTGGCTGGATTGTGGAGAGGACCGAGGACAGAGCACTCCTTGACGATGTCAATGAGCTCGTTGGTGACAAGCGATGACTGGGTGACCTTCATGGCGCCGTGGAGCACACGGTGACCAACGGCCTGGATCTCGTCGGCAGACTTCAACACGCCGTACTTAGGATTGAGCAGGTGTTCAGAGAATACGAATTCGACAGCAGCAGTATGCTCAGGCATATTATGCTCTACGATAACCTTCTCGCCGTCAGGTGCGGTGAGCTTGAGGAATGAATCAGCGAGGCCAATCTTCTCGACACCGCCCTGTGCGATGACTTCCTTGCCATCGAACACCTTATATTTGAGCGACGAAGAGCCGCAGTTAAGAACAAGAATCTTCATTATTAAAAGAATATGAGAATGTTAAAATAATGCATTGTTAAATGTTCGCTCGCGCTCACGTTAATCACTGCGTGTTAATTCACTGCGTGTTAATCCATCAAGGAAACACAGCCAACAGCAAGCCAATTAACCTCAGGGCTATTAACGAGAACCAATTAACAGCAAGCTAATTAACAGCAAGGCTATTTAACGTGAACGAAGTGAACTTTCAACGTTCGCTCGCGAACTTTAAGCCTTTGCTGCGCGCTCCTTTGCACCGATGGCCTGGTTGCAGGTAACGACGATGGTCTGATAAACCTCATCGACTGAGCAGCCGCGGCTGAGGTCGTTGACAGGAGCAGCGATGCCCTGGAGGATAGGACCGATGGCTACGCCGCCGGTGAGACGCTGAACGAGCTTGTAGCAGATATTGCCAACCTCAAGAGTTGGGAATACGAGGGTGTTGCAGTGGCCGGCAACGGTCGAGCCCTTAGCCTTGCTTGCGCCAACAGAAGGAACGATGGCAGCATCAGCCTGGAGTTCGCCGTCGATCTGAAGTTCAGGACGGAGTTCCTTGGCGATGGCAGTAGCCTCGACAACCTTATCGACCATCTCGTGCTTGGCTGAACCTTTGGTAGAGAATGAGAGCATACCAACCACAGGAGTCTCGATGCCAGCGATGTCGTGAGCGGTGTCAGCACAGCAAACGGCAATCTGACCGAGCTGCTTGGCATCAGGATTAGGAGTAACGGCACAGTCGCCGAACACCATGATGCCCTCCTTGCCGTATGCCTTGGCAGCCTCATTGTCCATGATCATGATGAATGCACCGCTGACGCATGAGATGCCAGGAGCAGTCTTGATGATCTGGAGTGCAGGACGGAGCACGTCGCCTGTTGTGTTGCGGGCGCCGGCAACCTGACCGTCGGCCTCACCGCTCTTGATGATGAGTGTACCGAGGTAGAGAGGATTCTTGACGAGGGTCTGAGCCTGCTCTGGAGTCATGCCCTTCTTCTCGCGGAGTTTGAAGAGGAGGTCAGCGTACTTCTGAGCGTCAGGATTGTTCTCTGGCTCAACGATGGTAGCCTTGTCGATATTCTTGAGACCATACTCAGCAACGAGTGCTGAGATCTCAGACTTAGCACCGATGAGGACGATGTCTGCAACGCCGTCGCCGAGAATGCGGTCAGCGGCCTGGATGGTACGAGGTTCTGTGCCCTCTGCGAGCACGATGCGCTGCTTGTTGGCCTTTGCCTTAGCAACGAGTTGATCCATTAATGCCATAATGTGAAGATATTTTTTAGAGTATAAAATTTATTGAACAGATTCAATCAGGTTCGCGTGTTTCGAGCGCAAAGATAATACTTTTTGCTGTATGTGTGAAAAAATAGTCGTTTTTTTTGTCTTTTGGCCTTAAAAACTGTCGCTATCTCATCGTTTTGTCATCGAACACGCGGTTTTATGTTTCGAAGCAGTGGTTATTTCTCGCCGTTGAGATAGTCCTTGTCAATGGTGTCCTGCTTGTGCTGCTGGCTGACCATCGACGCTGAGACGATGCCCGTAGGCACGGCGATGATGGTGTAGCCTAAGAGCATGACGATGCTGGCAAAGAAACGACCGAGGGTGGTGACGGGCGTGATGTCGCCATAGCCAACGGTGGTCATGGTCACCACGGCCCAGTAGATGGACGACGGGATATCCTTGAACTGCGAGTCGGGCTCACCGCCTTCGACCATATACATCACCGTGCCGAGACAGATGACAAGGATGGCCACGAAGAGGAAGAACACAAAGATCTTGCGGAAGCTCTGCTTGAGGCTCTCCATGAGCAGATAGCCCTCGTTGAGGAACGAGAAGAGCTTGAAGATACGGAAAACGCGCATCAGACGGATGCTTCTGAGCACGATCATGAAACGTACGCCAGGGAAGAGCCATCCGAGGTACATCGGCAGGATGGAAACAAGGTCAATGAGGCCGAAGAAGCTGAACGCATAGTTGCGCCAGTTGGGCGAACAGTAGAGGCGTGCCAGATACTCGAACGTGAAGAAGAACGTGAGAACGTACTCGAGCACCACGAGCGAAGTGACAACCCAGGGATTGACAAAGAGCGAGTCAAAGATAGTGATGAGGATGCTGACGACGATACAGATCATCAGCACGACATCGAACGTCTTGCCCATCGGAGTGTCGCTTCCGAAAATTATCTCATAGAGTTTGTCCTTCAGTCGCTGGTTGGACATCAGCTTCTGCCATCTGGCCTTGATTGTCATCGGTAATAACTGTTTGGTTTGTGAAAAAATCGATGCAAAGATAACTAATTTGTGCTTATGATGCTCAAAAAACATACAAAAATATACCTTTTAAAAAAATAATTGGTCAAAAAGTGACCTGATAACATAAAAAACCTTATATTTGCGCCCGTTATCTATCGAAAAAACCGAAATTAAAAACATATTAATTACCCAACAAGCCATGAGCTTAACAAACAACGTGCTGGTTCGTCGCTACCGCGACTTCCGCAATCCGTCGAATGTCAAGACCGTGATTGGCACCATCATTGCGCTGATTGCATACTTTGGCGTTCTCTTCCTTGATCCGGCAACCTACGGCCTGCCAAACCTCACTCAGGTTGAGGTGCGCGTGGTTGCAATCTTCCTCACAGCGGCTATCCTCTGGATCTCTGAGGCCATCCCTACATGGTGTACCTCGGTGCTGATCATCGTGGTCATGCTGCTCACGTGTTCCGACTCCTCGCTTTGGTGCTTTGAGGTGGCTACGGCCAAAGATCCTGTCGAGGTGCAGCAGGCTCTCGGCATCGGCATCAGCTACAAGGACATTATGGCAACATTCGCCGATCCTGTAGTTATGCTCTTCATGGGTGGTTTCGTATTGGCTATCGGCGTTGAGAAGGTTGGTCTCGATGTGTTCCTCGGCAAAGTGATGCTCGGACTCTTCGGCCATAACCCACGCTTCGTGCTGCTTGGCTTCATCCTCGTCACAGCATTGTTCTCGGCTTTCATCTCGAACACCGCAACAGCTGCCATGATGCTGGCATTCCTCGGCCCTGTGCTCCGCTCAATGCCATCGGGCGACGGTTCGCGCGGTAAGATTGCCCTGGCCATGGCCATCCCTCTCGGTGCAAACATCGGCGGTATCGCAACTCCTATCGGTACGCCTCCTAACGGCGTTGCCATGAAGTATCTGAATGATCCTGCCACAATCGATATGCTCCAGGCCAAGGGTCTTGAGTCGAGCGCTGTAACATTCCTCGACTGGTGTATCGCAATGACTCCTATCACCCTTATCATCCTCGCTATCGGCTGGATATCGCTGATGTTCCTCTTCCCATTCAAGAGTGGCGAGCAGATCGAACTCAAGATTGAAGGCGGCCTGAAGAAGGGCTATAAGACATGGGTTGTGGCAGCTACATTCGTAATCACCATCGTGCTGTGGTTCACCGGCGAATGGAACGGCCTTAACGCCAACGTCGTTGCCCTCGTACCTATCTGCTGTCTGTGTCTCACCGGACTTTTGAGCAAGAAGGATCTGGAGAAGATCAACTGGTCGGTGCTCTGGATGGTTGCTGGTGGTTTCGCACTCGGTCTCGGCTTCAACAAGTCAGGCCTTGCCAAGGACCTTGTGACATCAATCCCATTCGAGACATGGCCAGCCCTCACCGTGCTCATCTCGGCAGGCCTCATCTGCTGGCTGCTCTCTAACTTCATCTCTAACTCGGCTACAGCAGCCCTGCTCATCCCAATCCTCTGCGCTGTGGGCGTAGGCATGGGTGACACTCTCCTTGAAATCGGCGGTCTGCAGACCCTGCTCTTCGGCACAGCCATGGCTGCATCACTTGCCATGACCCTGCCTATCTCTACTCCTCCGAATGCCATCGCTTCGTCAACCGGCATCATCTCGACATTCGATATGGCTAAGGCCGGTCTGCTCATAGGCGTTGTGGGCGGCGTTGTGGCTTACCTGATGCTGATTTTCGTGTTCTAAAAAGAGAATGCAAATAATCTACGAAGATAATCATCTGCTCATCGTCAGTAAGACTTGCCATGAGATCGTTCAGGGCGACAAGACTGGCGATGAGCCTTTGCCTGAGACCTTGAAGCGCTTCATCAAGGAGCGCGACCAGAAACCGGGCAACGTGTTCCTCGGTGTGACCCACCGCCTGGACCGACCCACCACGGGCGTTGTAATCTTTGCCAAGACCTCGAAGGCCCTTGAGCGCATGAACCGCATGTTCGCTGAGGGCGAGGTGCACAAGACCTACTGGGCAATAGTGAGTTTGCCTCAGTCGTCAACGGCAGGAAGTGCGAATGGTGTGCTGGGCGGCATTGCCGAGGAGGCAGATCTCACGCACTGGCTGGTGCGCAACGAGAAGCAGAACCGATCGTATGCCTACGACACATTGGCCGAGGCTATGCGCCATGCGCCTCAGAAGGAATGCAAAGAGGCAAGGCTGCACTACCGCCTGATCGGTCAGAGCGAACGATATGCCCTGCTTGAGGTGAGACTGTTTACAGGCCGTCACCACCAGATCAGATGCCAGCTCTCGCACATCGGCCTGACCATCAAGGGCGATCTGAAGTACGGCGCCAAGCGCAGCAACCCCGACGGAGGCATCTCGCTCCACAGCCGTCACACCGAGTTCGTGCATCCTGTGTCGAAAGAGCAGATTTCGGTCACGGCTCCTGTGCCTGACGATGTGCTGTGGAAGGCGCTGGCTCCCGTTTGATCAACAAAAACCTAAATACACATGATTGAAAGCATTTATTCTCCTGCTGCCAACCGCTATGACGGCGTGATGCAGTACCGTCGCTCAGGCAAGAGCGGCATCCTGATGTCGGCGCTCTCGCTCGGCTTCTGGCATAACTTCGGCAGTATCTCGAACTTCGCCAACTGCAAGGCCATGATACATTGCGCCTTCGACAACGGCATCACCTGCTATGACCTCGCCAACAACTACGGCCCGACATACGGCACAGCCGAAGAGACCTTTGGCCGTCTGATGGATGTGTCGATGCGCCCTTACCGCGATGAGATGTTCATCACCACCAAGGCCGGCTATGACATGTGGCCCGGTCCTTACGGCGATTTCGGCAGCCGCAAATATCTGATGTCGTCGCTCGACCAGAGTCTGAAGCGCATGCATCTCGACTACGTGGATCTGTTCTACAGCCATCGTTTCGACCCAAACACTCCGCTTGAGGAGACCTGTCAGGCTCTTGTCGATATCGTGCGTGCGGGCAAGGCTCTGTATGCAGGCATCTCGAACTATCCCGACGAGGCTGCACGCTTTGCCTACGACTATCTGAAGGCTCACGATGTGCCTTGCCTTTGTCATCAGATCAAGCGTAACATGATAGTGCGCAATGACTCGGCACTTGAGACGGCTGCCGACTGCAACGTGGGCGTTGTGGCTTTCAGTCCGCTGGCCCAGGGCCTGCTCACCAACCGCTATCTCAACGGCATCCCTGCCGACAGCCGCATGGCGCGTCGCGAGGCATTGACCGAAGACAGCCTCACGCCTGAACTGATGTCGCAGATACGTGCCCTGCAGCAGATTGCCGACGAACGTGGCGAATCGCTTGCTCAGATGGCTCTGGCTTGGGTGCTCCATCGCAAGGAGGTGACTTCGGTCATCATTGGCACCAGCAGCGTGGCTCAGATGAAGGACAACCTCAAGGTACTGGAAAGCCAGCCATTCTCAGACGAACAGCTGGCCAGAATTGACAGTGTCCTTAATGCCTGATATGCTTAATTGAGCTTCAGGCCATTGAGCAGCGCCTTGATATCCATGCGCTTCTTGCCAGGCAGCTGGAGTTCTTCGAGCGCAATATAACCGTCAGCACAACCGATGTGGAGATACGTCTTCCCATCGGTTTTTGTTTTGCCCGGCTCGATATTGCCCGAACCGCCTTCGACGCACGACACCCTATAGACCTTGACAGGCGAGAGCACGCTGCCGTCGCTGAGGGTGAGCTCGGTCCATGCGGCAGGGTAGGGAGACAGTCCTCTTACCTTATTATATATCGCGCGCGCGGGTTGGTTCCAGTCGATCAGACAGGTTTCCTTGAAGATTTTCGGAGCCGGACGCAGTTCGCTGATGCCTGTGGCTGCCACGAGGTCGGCGAGGAGTGTGTCCTGGTCGATGGTCGGGATGCGGGTGACCTCGCCATCGGCATCGAGCAGGAGATCGACGGTTCGGCACACCAGTCCCTTGCCCATCTCCATCAGTCGGTCGTGTACGGAACCGACATTCTCGTCAGGACCGATAGGCAGTTCTTCCTTGAGGATGATGCGGCCGGTGTCGATCTGATGGTCGAGGAAGAAGGTCGTAGCTCCGGTCTTGGTGTCGCCGTTCATCACGGCCCAGTTGATAGGCGCAGCGCCTCGGTACTGCGGCAGGAGGGCGGCATGGAGGTTGAACGTGCCCATTCTCGGCATTGCCCAAACCACTTCTGGCAGCATACGGAAGGCGACGACTATCTGCAGGTCAGCTTTCCACTCGCGCAGGGCGGAGAGGAACTCCTCGTCCTTCAGCTTTTCGGGCTGCAGCAGCGGCAGATTGTGCTCGATGGCATATTCCTTGATGGGCGAGAACTGCATCTTGTGTCCGCGTCCTGCCGGTTTGTCGGGCATGGTGATGACGCCAACGACGTTATATCCGCCGCTGACGAGTGCATCGAGTGTGGGCACGGCAAAGTCCGGTGTGCCCATATAGACTATTCTCAGATCGCTTTTATTCATTGTTTCGGTTGTTTTATTCGAATTTTGACTTCAGATAACGGGCTGTATATGACTCCTTGCATCGGCAGAGGTCGCGCGGTGTGCCCTGGAACACGAGATTACCGCCTTCCTGTCCGCCTTCAGGACCGAGGTCGATGACATGGTCGGCACATTTTATCACGTCGAGGTTGTGTTCGATGATGACGAGTGTGTGTCCGCGCTGCAGGAGTTCGTCGAACGCCTTGAGCAGGATGCGCACGTCATGGAGATGCAGGCCGGTGGTTGGTTCGTCGAAGATGAAGAGCGTCTTCTTTCCTGAGCCGGATGATGTGCGGCTGCCCGATTCGGTGTCGAGCAGGTAATAGGCAAGCTTGACGCGCTGGTTCTCGCCGCCTGAGAGTGTCGATGACGACTGTCCGAGCTTGATGTAGCCAAGACCTACCTTCTGCAGCGGCTTGAGGCGGCGCACCACGGCCGACTCGTCGGCAAAATACTCTACGGCCTCATCGACAGTCATGTCGAGCACTTCGGCAATATTCTTGTCGCGGTACTTTACCTCCAGCACGTCGCTCTTGAAACGCTGTCCGTGACACGCCTCGCACGGCATCACCAGGTCGGCCATGAACTGCATCTCGATGGTCACCGTGCCGTCGCCCTTGCATTCCTCGCAGCGTCCGCCCTCGACGTTGAACGAGAAGGTGGCGGCTGTGTAGCCGAGCTGTTTGGACATCTGCTGTTCGGCAAAGACGCGACGGATCTCGTCGTAGGCCTTGAGATAGGTGGCTGCGTTCGAGCGGCTCGACTTGCCGATAGGGTTCTGGTCGATGAACTCGATGCTGCCTATGCGGCTGAGGTCGCCATTGAATCCGGCAAAGGCGCCAGGGGCATCGCCTGCCTCGCCCAGTTGTCGGAGCATTCCTTTGTAAAGGATGTCGCGCACGAGGGTGGATTTGCCCGAGCCTGACACGCCGGTCACCACGGTCATCACGCCGAGCGGGAACTTGGCGCTGACGTTCTTCAGGTTGTTGTGGACGGCGCCGGTCACCTCGATGTAGCTGTTCCATGGTCGGGTATGGACGGGCACGTCTATCGTCTCGCGTCCGGTGAAGAACTTGGCTGTGTAGCTGTCGCTCTGGTTAAGGTCGAAGAGCGGTCCCTGATATACGACCTCGCCGCCGTGCGTGCCGGCTTCTGGTCCGATGTCGATCAGATAGTCAGCCGAACGGATTATCTCTTCGTCATGTTCGACCACAATCACCGTGTTGCCCTGATCTCTCAGTTCGCGCAACACGTGTATCAGCTGGTCGGTGTCACGGCTGTGCAGGCCTATCGACGGTTCGTCGAGGATGTACATTGATCCGACAAGGGCTGAGCCGAGCGAGGTGGCGAGGTTGATGCGCTGGCTTTCGCCGCCTGAGAGACTGTTGGACAGACGGTCGAGCGTGAGGTATGACAGTCCGACCTCCTCAAGGAAGTGCAGGCGGTTCTTGATCTCGATGAGCAGGCGTTTGGCTATCTTCGCATCATGTTCGCTGAGCTGCAGGCCGGCGAACCACTTCACAAGGTCGCTGACCGGCATGCGCACGAGTTCGGTGATCGACTTGCCGCCCACCTTTACATACTCGGCTTCGGGCTTCAGACGTGCGCCGTGGCACGTCGGACACACGGTCTTGCCCTTGTATCGGGCCTGCATCACGCGATACTGTATCTTATAGAGGTTCTCGCTCACCATCTGGAAGAAATCGTCGATGCCATAGACCACCTTGCTCTCTTCCCAGCCGGTCGTTGGGTCTATCTCGGCTGCCTCCTCGCGCTGCTTGCGGTTCATGACGCCTGCCGGATAACCGTGCCACAGCAGATCTTTCTGCTCCTGGGTCAGCTGATAGTAAGGCTTGTGGATCGGGAACGGCTTGCCATCGCTCGTGGGCACCTCGCCGCATCGGCTGATGAAGTATTTCTTCCATTCGCCCATCTTGTCGCCGCGCCAGCACACCACGGCGTCTTCATAGACCGACAGCGCTTTGTTTGGGATGACCAGGTCTTCGTCGATGCCCATCACCTTGCCGAAACCCTCGCATGTCGGACACGCTCCGGCGGGCGAGTTGAAGTTGAACATCATGTCGCTCGGCTCTGTGAAGGTCATGCCGTCGGCCTCGAAGCGCTTGCTGAATGTCTGTCCCTCGCTCTCCGTTCCTATCTCTTTGAGCAACATCTCGCCGTCGCCTTCATAGAACGCCGTCTCGACCGAATCGGCGAATCGGCTGATGGCTGCGGCATCTTCAAACGGCACTCTCACACGGTCGATCACAAGGTTGAACGGCGCCTCGGTCACTTCTTCGAGCCTCACAAAGCGGCCGTTCACTTCGGCTCGGGCAAATCCTGACTTGATGAGGACGTCGAGATGATCCTGCAACGAGCGGCCTTCGGGTACGTTCATCCTCACCAGCACGGCAAGCTTCGTTCCGTCGGGTTTCGACTGGGCGGCTTCGAGCACGTCTTCGGGCGTGTGTTTCTTGACCTCCGTGCCGCTGATGGGCGATATGGTCTTGCCGACTCTCGCATAAAGCAGGCGGAGGTAGTCGTATATTTCGGTCGATGTGCCTACGGTGCTTCGCGGATTGCGCACAATCACTTTCTGCTGGATGGCTACTGCCGGCGGGATGCCCAGGATGTAATCGCACTCGGGTTTGCCCATCCTCCCGAGAAACTGTCGCGCATAGCTCGACAGCGACTCTACGTATCGGCGCTGTCCTTCGGCATAAAGTGTGTCGAAGGCAAGCGACGATTTGCCCGAACCCGACAGGCCGGTGATGACCACCAGATTGCCGCGTGGTATCTCCACGTCGATGTTCTTGAGGTTGTTGACCCTCGCTCCTTTGATGTAGATGTTCCCGTCGTGCATATTCTTTGTCTTATTTTTTTTCGTTTGTTGCTTCCCGTTATGCCCTTCAGTTGCTTTTCAGGCCTTTCCATCCGTTGGTCGCTTCGTCACAATCTGTTTTCGGGCCTTCTCTTCCTTTGTTTTTTTCTCTTTGAAACTGCAAATATAACGCCTTTATTTTGTTTCTCCAAATATTTTCCCGAAAAAATGTCCTTGTCGCTCTGCAATCATATCTCAGCATTTCCTTTTGTCACCCTGTCAGCATGTCCTCCTTTCCCAGCATTTACTTTCGTCACCTCATCACTCCGTTCTCCTCTTCCAGCAAGTTCTTCCGTCATCCCGTCCCTTTGCCCTCCTCTTCCAGCAAATCTTTCCGTCATCCCGTCCCTTTGTCCACCTCTTCCAGCAAGTTTTTCCGTCATCCTGTCCCTTTGCCTCTCTCTTCCAGCAAATCTTTTCATCATCCTGTCCCTTTGTCCACCTCTTCCAGCAAGTTCTTTTCGTCATCTCGCCCCTTTGCCCATCTCTTCCAGCAAATATTTTCGTCATCTCGTCCCTTTGCCTACCTCTTCCAGCAAATCTTTCCGACATCCCGTCCCTTTGCCTTGCTGTTTTCGGGCCTTACTCTCATTGCAATCCCTCTTTCTCCCCATTGCGCTCATCCTCACGCGTGCGCGTTCATTATATTATATTTATTATCGGCAGCCGTCTCTGATCGTCCCTTCTTCTGTTACGTCCCCTTTTGCCTCCCTTTTTACCCGATTTTCCTCCTGCTTCCCTCTGTTTTGTC
>JAGHUA010000002.1 GCA_018065085.1 Candidatus Liminaster caballi
ACTCATAGTAAAGCCTTCCAGGCTTAGCATAACTGCATTAAACATCTCGGAACTAACCAATACGTTTTTGTCGGTTAGATCTAAGACTTCGGAACTAACCAATACGATTGCGTTGGTTAGAACTAAGAGTTGGGAACTAATCAATACGATTGCGTTGGTTAGACTTAAGAGTTGGGAACTAACCAATACTTTTTTGTCGGTTAGATCTAAGACTTGGGAACTAACCAATACGATTGCGTTGGTTAGAACTAAGAGTTGGGAACTAATCAATACGATTGCGTTGGTTAGAACTAAGACTTGGGAACTAACAAAAAAAGTTTTGTTGGTTAGAACTAAGACTTGGGAAATGCAAAAAAAAGTTTCGTGAGGACTTCCGCAGAGTTGGGAGGTCCTCACGAACAATTTTTCAAGAGTTGCTAAGTTTGCTTACTTGCCTTTCACTTCTACGTAACCTTCTGGATGTTCCTCCTTGGTCCAAAGAGCAGAGCCGGAGGTAGGACACTGGGATGAGACAGCAACGAAAGAGAATTCTCCGCCATCGTAGATGAACGGGTTAGCCGTCAGGCCGCGCTTGGCAGCAGCCAGCAGGCGTCCGCCAGTGAGAGTGAAGCCCTTTGAGATAGTGTCGCACTGAATGGCGTCCTTGCGGGCGAGAATCTTGACCATGCCGCCGCTCATCACGATGCCGTCCTTGGCGTGAATGCCGTCCTTGCGACAGCTGTCAACGAGGATCTCGACGCCCGAATGAATGCGGATGTCGTCGTCAGAGGCGATGGCGTGGCTGCAGAGGGCAGACACATGCAGGCGGCCTTTGCCCATGAGGATGATCTTGCCTTCAGAGAATATGGTGCCTTTCTCGTCCTCGCCCGGCACGGTGTCGGTATATTGGGCAGCATCGCAGAGATAGTTGTCCGAACCATCCTCCATGCAGAGGAACATACGCTTCTTCTCGCCGACCTTCTGCACGTTGATGGCCGATCCCTCGCGGTTGCAGAGAGTGACATCATCGAGGGTGACGAGGAACTTCTTGGCGCTATAGACACGCAGCGAACCGTTGTCAGTCTCGCCGCGCAGGATGTAGTTGATACGCGCACGGCCTTCACCCTCGTCATTGCGGACGGTGACGTGTGCGCCGCGTGCAGAAATCTTCACGGCAGCCTCGGTCTTATGCTTGTCGTCGTCCTCGAACTTCCAGGTGGCAGTGTCGCCACGGTAGGTGATGATGACGTCGCGTGTGCCGTCGGTGTACATCGATGAGTTCTCGAAGAAGTCTTCGTAGTCGGGCTGAGTCAGCGAATCGGTAGGCACGGTCTCGACGGCATCGACGAAGGTCGAAGCATCGAACTCCTCAGCCCACAGCTGCTGGGCGGTGGCGAGAATGTCGACGTCGGGGATGATAGGTGCAGACGGATCATCGTCGTCGGGCAGCGGATCAGGATCGGTGTATGGCTGATCGTCATTGCAGCTGAGGGTCATGAACATGGCCGCAGCCAACGGAAGGAGGAAATAACGGAATGGTTTAGAAATCATAGCTGTAACTGATTGTCAGCAGGTGGCCTTTGGCCTCCTCGCTGTTGCTTTTATCCTTATATCGGTAACTGACGCCGAGCGAGTTGTGCTTGTTGAGCTTATAGTCGGTGCCCACGATGTAGCGTGTCTGGTCGAGGCTGAATGCATCGCTGAGATCGTTGAGCCATTCGACAGAGAGATAGGGTGTCCACGGACATTTCTTGCGCGTATTGACCTTGAGCTGGAGGCGCGAACGGAGCAGGCTCTCCGACTCGGCATCCTTGACCTTGTCATCGGCACGGTGGGTAGGATCGGAGATGTAGAAACGCTCAAGGTTGCACGTCTGGCGACGGGTGAACTGATAGCGTTCGCGCAGGGAGAGCTCCAGGCGCTTGCTGACCTTCCAGCCGGCGCTGAGCGAAGCGTATGCCCTGTGGCGGGGCGACCAGTAGGCGGGGTAGTGGTACTTCTTGGTGTTCTCGGCGAGGATGCGGCGAGCCATGAGCTGATAGCCGAGGTCTGCCTTCATCTGCCATTGCTTGGTCTTGAGCAGACGGTAGGCGGTGCCGAGTCCGATGCTCCATCGTTCGATGTCGGAGAGGGTGTTCTGCGTGCGAAGTTCGCCACCTGCCTCGATGTCCCATTGCTTGGTGAGGCTCTTTTCGGCATTGAGTTCGAGTCCCATGCCGAAGTCATCGGCAAGGGCTGCAGGAGTCAGCGCCGCACAGAGGCAGGCGAGTGTGAGAAGTCTCAGTTTCATTGTGTTGCATCAGTTTGGAATCTTGCTCATCTCATCGACGGTGTTCTCCTCGTTCATGTTGGTTGGCTCATAATAGACTTTGAGCAGGGTCATGTCCTTGAGGAAGTTGACGGTGCCGACATCGACCTTGATGATCTTGACGCCGAGACGTGCTTCGAGGTCAGCCACCATCTCGTCATAGCGGGCAGGGGTGATGAGGTCGATGCGGTCGTACTTGACATACTTGCAGGCGTTGTGAGGCAGCTTGTGGACGAGCTCGCCAAGGATGCATGCCAGGACGAAGATGACGTTGACGATGGTGAGTGTGATCCAGTCGGTGCTGATGGCCAGGGCGTTGATGACGCTCATCGAGATGATGACGAAGAGATAGGTCATCTCACGTACGGGCATCGACTCAGTGCGATAGCGAATGATGCCGAAGATGGCAAACAGACCCAGGGCAAAGCCGATCTTGATCTTGACGGCGCCGAGCAGGAAGATCATCAGGAAGATGCTGATGCTGATGAGGGCAAAGGTGAAGAAATAGTCGGCGCGGCGGCTGCGGCGGAAATACAGGAAGTAGATGATGCCGAGCACGAACACCAGGTTGAAACCGAAATGGGAGAGCAGATCGAGGAGCGTGGCATTGTTGATGATTGGTTCCTCGACGCCACCGGCCATCTCAGCCAGTTCGTCGCCCGTTGATTTGATAAGGTCGAATAAAAGCATAATGAATTTATGTTTAACTGTTTTAATATTTACTGTTTACTGTCCAAGCGAGTTCGGCTCAACCTTTCAACTTGCGGATACGGAGCAGTTTCTCGTTGAAGAGATTGTGGCGCAGGTTGGGATTGGTCAGGGCGCAACCGATGCAATATTTGCTGAATCCGCCAGGCTGGATGTGGCGGCGCAGGAGTATGTCGCGCATCGGCGAGTGGGTGAGACCGTCGCGCTTGAGTTCGACGATGACCAGATGGGCGATGTCAGCGTCCGCCTCATTGTCGAAGTTATGGAAGCGCACGCCGAGGTCGATGGTCAGGCGTTCGGTCTTGCCCTTGTTGACCAGAGTGATGCGGTTGAAACGGTTCTCGACATGCGGCTGGAGTTCGTTGGTCAGATACCATGCCTTGGCGCGGAGGAAATCGTCGGCGTCATCGCGCACCTTAGGGTCGGTGAAGATCTCACGGCAGCTGGGCACGGTGATGCGTTTCTTCTTTGTGCGTCCGTGGTTGTTCTTGTTCTTGACCTCAAGGAAGGTGTCGTCGGTGTCCATGTAGGTGCGGACGCGGATTTTCTCGCGGACCTTTCGACCTGTGGCATGGGCATTATACATGCGCTTGTCGCGAGTGTCCAGATAGATGGTGTGATATTCGGCAGTACGCTTGCCATCGTTACACTGCACGCAATACTCAGGAGCAGCCTCCCGGAGCAGGTCGAGCAGCACGGGCAGGGCAATGACATACTTCGTGTCGATGCGGTTCATCAGCTTCACCACGCTCATCTCTTCGAGCGTGATGGGGTCGAACTGCATCAGCACTTCGTCAATCTGCCTCATTATGTCTTCGTTGCCAATCATAGTCGTTAAATAAGGTCGGCTGAGAGTGAGTTATTTACAATCAGCGTGCAAATATAATGATTTTCTTCGAGTAATCATAATCTTTGAGCGAAAATATTACAATTTTGTTACTTTTCGTGCACAGATTGCACAAAAAAGCCCCAAACAGAGCGTCGGGGCAATGAATGGAACGAAAAAAGATGGCGTGCCGTAATCGACACGCCATCTGATATTATCGGTTGTCAGCGACTTCGTATCCGTAGAGGATGTTGGTAAGTCCTGCTTTGTTGAACTCAGAGTTGAGAAGTCCGAGATAAGCACGGTACTGAGCCTCATCAACATGTGCGCGAACCTCAAGAAGGTTTTTGGCGATGATGTTGTTCAGGCGTTCCTGCTGTGCCTTGGCCGGAACCTTTTCCAACTTGGCAATGCTGCGGGTCAGTTCGCGGTTGACGAGCTGAAGAGCCTCGATCTGGTCGATGTCGAGCTTCATTGCCCTGTTCATGTCGCGAAGGCGGAGTCGGAACTCGTAGGTCACGGTGTCGGCTATTACCTGATTCACCTCTACTACAGTTGTATTCTCACCATTCTCAGCGGCAAGAGTGCCGTTTTTTGCGCCTTCGGCCTTAAGTGTTGCAATCGTAGTCAGCATGGCTGATACTGCAAATACAATAAATACTTTTTTCATAACACAATACCTTTTATTAATAGTTAAACATACATGACAGCCGCTTAAATCAAATATCCAATCTCCTGTAATACCTTAATAATACCTTTAAATATAATACCTTAAAAAGATTATTCTGCTGCGCCCGTCATCTGGGTTGCGGACGGCAGTTTTCCGTTGTTTGACGGTGCAAAGGTAAGGTGTTTAAATGATAGTGCAATGGGTTGTGCACAAAAATCGGCAAAAAGATGGCTCTTTTGCCCGCTTTTGCTAAATGCGGTGGGCAAAAGAGCCGTGATATAGGTCGAAAACGGGTCGGATCAGTAGAGTTTGATGAGCTTGGCGCATTCCACCGAACGGTCGCTGTCGGTCCAGTTGCAAACCCAGACGGCCACCGAATAGTTGCCGGAAGAGTCTGGAACGCTGAAGCTGAGCGTCGTGGTCAGCGGAGTGCCATCGCCAACGGGAACACGTCCCTCTTCGACTACATCAGGTGCGGCGGAAGGGTCGGAAAGCAACATCAAAGTAGTGCCGTAGTTAGGAGTGATGAACTGAAGCACCACGTTGCGTTCGTACATGTCAGCGCCAGCCTCGGCATCATCGTCAGAGTAGCCGTAGTCCTTCTGTGTGAGTTTGTCGATGTGCAGAGAGTCCTGCACAAGACAAACCACAAGCACAGGATCGAAACCCCAAGACAGCGAGTTGTAGGCAATCTTCACATCCAGTTCGTACTGCAGAGTGCCGGTCTTGCGCACGTCGCATGACTCAAACCATGTGTGAGAAGGCGACTCCTCGGCATGGCGGGCGATGAACTGGCAGAGGCTATCGACAGGCAGGGTGGTGCTGATGGCTTCCCCGTGACGGTTGACCGTCATGGCAGGAGCGAAATTGAGTCCCTCGCCATGGAAGGCAGCCTGGGCCCAATAGTCGGACGCTGATTTCGGACGCAGGGCATCGGCAGGACCATAGCCCTCATGTCGTGTGATCATGACCAGAGGCGTAGAGCTGCTTTCGGCATACTTGGCAATGGCCTTGGCAGCGTGCTGCTGACCGAAAGAGGCGAATCCGTTGAGGAAACTGGTATATTGCTCGACGAGAACGCCCGCCTTGCTCTTGCTGACGCGTCCCGCCTGACTGTCGAGAACGTCAAAATAGAGAGTCCTTTCGCCATTGCCATCGACGATGTCCTGTGTGCTGCCGTCCGGCCACTGGAGGGTGAGATGCAGCTGGATGTTGCTGTTGCCGACAAGCGATGCGAGAGGAGCGATGTCAAAGCGGAAAGGAACCTTCTGCATGAACGAAGCCGAGCAGTCGAAATGCTGGATGCCCGACTGTGTGGCGCTGGCGGTTTTGGCCTCCCAGGCAATGGAGAATGCAGTCAGCGGATCGTTGCCGGTGTTCTGTACCATACCTGCGACAGACACCTCGCGGCTTGGCTTCTCCTGTCCATCGACATTGGCAGCCTCCTGATAGCGTCCTGACTCGATAAAGGCATCGGCAAGGCTCATCTGACGATTGACATCGGTCGAGATATTGGCGCGGATACATGCAGGCTTGTATGACGAACAGCGGTCGGTCCATTTGCCGTCGGTTGCAGCCCAGAATGAGTTGGGCGTGCCTTTCTCTCCGGCTGCACCCATTGCCTTGGTCAGCATGCGGCTCTGTTTGTAGTCGATGCCGACATAGAGAGTGTCATAGTCGGCAGCCTTGATGGATGCAGGAAGGGCGATCTGGTTCCAACCGGTGGCGAGATCGGAGACCTCGACCGGAACCTCGGCGATGTTGGCGCTGTTGAGATGTTCGCGAATCCAGACGCTGAATGTCTTGACGCCCGACACTGTGTAGAGACCTGCGCTGATGCCGTTGATGTTGCAACCCGGACACTGCTTGATAGTCTCAGGCGGCAGACAGATGGCCACAGACATGGTGGACGAAGTGCTGGATGTGGAAAATGAAGCGGCGATGGCCTCGTCGGTGCAATAACCGAAATATGACTGTGCCCTGAGCTGTGTGAAAGTCATGGTCAGCAGCATGGCAGCGGTAAGATGGAGAACCTTAATATACTTTTTCATAATTGTGCGTACGTGATTTTAGTTGAAGAACTTATAGGTCTCGATGCTGCCATCCGAGAGTTCGGTGATGATGACATAAACGCCTGTCGGACGATGGCTCATGTCAATGTACTGCGGTACGCCTGGCTGCGACATGAGAGTCTGTCCCTGCATGTTGATAAGATGCCATGACGAGATGCGGTCAAGGCCGTCGCCTGTAAGGCTGACCTTCTGACCGTCACGCACGAGAGAGAACGAACCGTTGCTGGCCGAACCGTCGGCAAACGGCAGATTGTCAATGCCATTGAAATGACCATCCTTCAAGCCGAAGAACGTGAGCGAGAATGGGAAGTAACCCTCTTTGCCATTGAACATCGCATCAGGAACGAGCATGCGGAAGTCATACTGTCCGGCCTTGATTGCGCCAAGACGGATGATGCGGTTGTCGATGCGGTCGCCCGGACACCAGTTGCTGAAACTCTGCCATTCGTCGTCCGACATTACGCTCGAACCGTAGATGCCGTTGCCCTGAGTGTTGTACTGGCGGAACGGTTCGCACGACTTGCGTCCGGGACGATAGACCATTGCCATCCATTCGTTGACAAACACATAGTGCATACGGCGCACGTATTCCTCGCCGCCGCTGTTGGCGCCGTGGTTGCTGTTGACAAAGAGGAAGATAGCGTCGCTCAGATCCTCCTCGACATTGATGGTGTAATGTGCGGCGAGAGTGCCCTGCTCGTCGGTGTGGGTCTCGTTGTAGGTGTTGAGATAACGCTGGTAGGTGAGAGGCTCGACGATGCACTGGCCGTTGGCTGAATACTGGCGGCTGCTGACAATCTGGGCAGAGCCATAGAACACATCGTTGCGTCCGGCGCAGCCAGCCACCTGGGTGTTGGCAGCGTAAGGCACGCCCTCGATGGTCAGCTCAATCCAGATGTCGGTGGTGTCGAGCAATGCGGCATCGTGGAACATCGGCGCAAGGAACGAGACATCCCATGTGTAAGGCACAAGATCGGGCTTGTAGTTCTTGTTCATGAACGGAGTGATGAATCGGCCGATCTCGATGCGACGGATATTGGGATCGCTGCTGCCGAGACGTCCGAGGAAGCCGGCGTCAGCGTCGTTGTAATATGTGGTGCCCTTATGCTGGAGCGTGAGGCTCACATTGGCAATGCGGTCATAGTTGTCGCACGACGGTTCGAGGAAAACATCGAGGCGCAGGGTGTCGCCCATAAGCGCAAGATCGGTTGCCGGAATAGGACGGGCATAGCGTGAATTGTTGAGACGGGTCAGTCCTTCAGGAACAGGAGCAACTGAGTCGCTGACGGTGCCTGCATAGACATCGTAGAAAAGAGCGTGGTCGAAATAACGGAACACAAGAGAGTCTCCGGATTCGGAAAAACTCTGGGCGCAAAGCGGTGCCGAAACGGAAAGAAGTGCGGCAGCTAGCCCAAGAGCCATTGAATGATTTCGCATAGTTTTGTGTATGTTGAGAGGTTGTAATTGCGGCTGCAAATGTAGTCATTATCTGCGAACCGACCAAATTTTTGACCGATAATATGCGTATTAGACTTAACAGATAGTGTAAAAATGTGTGAATACGTATGGAAAAGACGATTTTTTTTGACGTAAGATTTGTCAATATTACACATTATTTATATCTTTGCGCGTGATTTGCATAATAAGACGCCCGCAAAGGGCGCGCAAATCGCAGGAAAAAGATAATAATCAATAACACGAAAAGATATGAACATTTCTTACAAGTGGCTGAAAGACTATCTGAAGTTCGACCTCTCGCCAGAGCAGACTTCAGCAGCCCTGACATCGATCGGCCTTGAGACAGAAGGCGTCGAAGAGATTGAGACCATCAAGGGCGGATTGAAAGGCCTTGTGGTGGGACATGTGCTGACATGTGAGGCACATCCGGACAGCGACCACATGCACATCACAACCGTTGACCTCGGTGATGCAGAGTGGGTAAAGACTGCATACGGAACAAACTGTGAGATTAACGCCGACGGACACGTCGTTGCCCAGATCGTTTGTGGCGCTCCTAATGTGGCTGCCGGCCAGAAGGTGATCGTGGCAACTCTCGGTACTGTGCTCTATGACGGCGACCAGAGTTTCACAATCAAGAAGGCAAAGCTCCGCGGTGTGCCATCGAACGGCATGATCTGTGCGGAGGACGAAATCGGCGTCGGCACTGACCACGCTGGTATCATGGTTCTGCCAGAGGATACGAAGGTCGGAACATTGGCTTCGGAATATTTCCATGTGGAGAGCGATTATGTCATCGCCGTTGACATCACTCCAAACCGCATCGACGCAGCCAGTCACTATGGCGTGGCTCGCGACCTCAATGCATATCTCGGTGCACACGATATGGATCATGAGCTCATCAAGCCAAGCGTGGATGAGTTCGAGAAGGTGCTGGCTGACGACAAGCTGAAGGCAACATCACTCAAGCCTGTGACCATCAGCGTTGAGACAGCCGAGGCTTGTCCACGTTACTCTGGCCTCACCATCGAGGGCGTGGAGGTGAAAGAATCACCTGAATGGCTCAAGACCCGACTGCAGGCCATCGGCTTGCGTCCGATTAACAATATCGTTGATATCACCAACTTCATCCTGCACGAGACCTGCGTGCCAATGCATACATTTGATGCCGACAAGATCAAGGGTGGCAAGATTGTGGTGCGTACATGCAAGGAAGGCACCAAGTTCGTGACACTCGACGGCAATGAGCATAAACTGACAGAGCGCGACCTGATGATCTGCAACGCTGAGGATCCGATGTGCATCGCAGGTGTGTTCGGCGGCCTTGAAAGCGGCACGACCGATCAGACCAAGAACGTATTCCTCGAATGTGCATGCTTCAACCCAACATGGGTGCGTAAGACAGCCCGTCGCCAGCAGCTTTCGACCGACGCATCGTTCCGCTATGAGCGCGGTGTGGATATCAACGCTGTGCCATACGCTCTCCGTCGTGCTGCATTGCTCGTCAAGGAACTTGCAGGCGGTACAATCGTAGGCGATATCCAGGAATGCTACCCTGTGAAGGCTCAGCCGGCTGTGGTTGATTTGACCTACAAGCGTGTGAACGGTCTTAGCGGTATCGAGATTCCAGTCGAGAAGGTTAAGCAGATCCTTGGCCTTTTGGAGATGGAGATTCTTGAGGAGAATGCTGAGGGCGTGAAGATCCAGATTCCTAACTATCGTGTGGACGTAACCCGCGACTGTGACGTGATTGAGGATATCCTCCGTATCTATGGCTATGACCGTGTGGAACTGCCTCAGAGCGTTCGTACATGTGCCGTCCAGAAGACTCAGACCGATGTCAACAATGCCCTGCAGCGTCTTATCTCAGAGCAGTTGACTGGTGCTGGCTATAGCGAGATTCTCTGCAACTCGCTGACATCGGAGTCGTTCTACACCAACCTTGAGACTTATCCGGCCAAGAACCTCGTGCATCTGATGAATCCTCTGTCGAGCGACCTGAACGTGATGCGTCAGACTTTGCTCTTCGGCGGTCTGCAGTCAATCATCCGCAACATCAACTTCAAGAACGCCAACTGCCGTTTCTATGAGTTCGGCAACTGCCAGTTCTATAACGCCGAGAAGCAGGAGGCTGTGAACCAGCTCGTGGCTACAGGCGAGAAGACAGCACTTGAGGTGCAGCAGGAAGGCAAGGGCATCGCCGGCTACAGCGAGGAGAGCCATCTGGCCCTCTGGCTTACCGGCAACCGTGTGAATGGCTCATGGGAACATGTTGACCAGAAGTCGTCTGTATTCGAACTGAAGGCCGCCGTGATCAACGTGCTGCGCCGTCTCGGACTTGGCGACAACCTGAAGCAGCGTCAGTTCAACAGCGACATCTTTGCCGTCGGCCTTGAGATCGCCACTGCCAACGGAAAGGTATTGGCCACATTGGGCATAGTATCGAACAAGGTGCTCAAGCAGTTCGACATCGAGCAGGAGGTTTACTATGCCGATATGAACTGGAAGACTCTGATGAAGGAGGCTTCGAAGGTGAAGGTCCAGCAGGAGGAGATCTCGAAGTTCCCACCTGTGAAACGCGACCTGGCATTGCTCGTCGATAAGAGCATCCGCTTTGCCGACATCGAGAAGGTGGCATACGAGACCGACCGCAAGCTGCTCAAGAGCGTCACCCTGTTTGACGTCTATGAGGGCAAGAACCTGCCAGATGGCAAGAAGTCGTATGCTATCAGCCTCATCATCCAGGACACAGAGAAGACCCTCGTGGACAAGCAGATCGACGGCCTGATGATGAAGTTTATCAAGAACTTCGAAACCAAGCTCTCGGCTCAGCTGAGATAATGACCGAACCCCAAAGCCTCGAAACCTCTTAATTTCGACGAGTCGAAATTCAAAAGGTTAAAAGGTTAAAGGGGCCAATAATCAAAAAACGAAAAAATTAAAAAAATAAAATAAATCCTAAAAACATCTTTCAATCATGGGAAGAGCATTTGAATATCGTAAGGCGCGTATCATGGCGCGTAACAGCAAGAACAGTAAGGCGTTCTCAAAGTTCAGTAAGGAAATCACAATGTGCGTAAAGGCAAGCGGTGGCGATCCGGATACCAACAGCCGTCTGCGTACACTCATCACATCGGCCAAGTCGGCTGGTATGCCTAAGGATACTATTGACCGTGCCATCAAGAAGGCCACAGATAAGGATACAAGCGATTACAAGGAGTTGACATACGAAGGATACGGCCCATTCGGTATCGCTATCTTTGTTGAGGCTGCTACCGATAACAACACACGTACCGTTGCCAACGTACGTTCATACTTCACCAAGTACGGCGGTACTCTCGGCACAACAGGTTCGCTCTCATTCCTCTTCACCCGCAAGACCGTCTTCACCGTTAAGGCTAAGGATGGCGTCGATATGGAGGAACTCGAACTTGAGTTGATCGACTTCGGTGTTGATGAGCTCTACCTCGACGAGGAGGAGAACACAATCACAGTCTATGGCGAGCCTGACTACTACGCTCAGCTCCAGAGCTACTTTGAGGAAAACGGCTACGAGCTCGTAAGCGCAGAGTTCGTTCGTATCCCTAACGACACCAAGGAGGTTACCGAGGAACAGCGCGTGACTCTCGACAAGCTCCTCGATAAGTTTGATGAGGATGAGGACGTAACAGCCGTTTATCACAACATCAAGGAGACTGAAGAATAACTTTTGCTAATTAAAACAAATCAGAAAAATGTCTGTACAGTTAGAAAAAATACAAGAGCTGATCAAGAACCGTGAGACTGCACGCTTGGGCGGCGGTCAGAAGCGCATCGATGCTCAGCACGAGAAAGGCAAGATGACTGCCCGCGAGCGCATCGAGGCATTGGTTGACCCAGGTTCGTTCGAGGAGACCGATATGTTCCTCATTCACCGTTGCACAAACTTCGGTACTGACAAGAACCATCCTTTCGGTGACGGTATCGTGACCGGTTCGGCTACAATCGGCGGTCGTCTTGTGTTCCTCTTTGCTCAGGACTTCACGGTTTCGGGCGGTTCGTTGAGCGTCACCATGGCCGAGAAGATCTGCAAGATCATGGATATGGCAATGCGTGTCGGTGCTCCTGTCATCGGTCTTAACGACTCAGGCGGTGCTCGTATTCAGGAAGGTATTGCCTCTATGGCAGGCTTCGGCGAGATCTTCGAGCGCAACATCCTTGCTTCGGGCGTAATCCCACAGATCTCATGCATCATGGGTCCATGTGCCGGCGGTTCGGTTTATTCGCCAGCCCTCACCGACTTCGTGATGATGGTCAAGAACACTTCATACATGTTCCTCACAGGTCCAAAGGTTGTGAAGGAGGTATTGGGCGAGGTCGTTGACCAGGAGAGCCTTGGCGGTGCAACCGTACACTCAAGCAAGAGCGGTGTGGCTCATTTCGCTGCCGAGAACGAGGAGGAGGCTATCCAGATGATCCGTCAGCTGCTCAGCTTCCTGCCACAGAACAATATGGAGGAGGCTCCACGTGTGGAGTGCACTGACCCAATCGACCGTAAGGAGGATTCGCTCAACGAGATCATCCCTGAAAGCGCCAACCAGCCATACGATATGTACGAGGCCATTGCTGCCATCGTTGATAACGGCGAACTCTTCGAGGTTCATGCCAACTGGGCAAAGAACATCATCGTAGGTTTCGCACGCATGAACGGTCAGAGCGTCGGCGTTGTTGCCAACCAGCCTAAGGTAATGGCCGGCTGTCTCGACTCGAACGCTTCGCGCAAGGCTGCACGCTTCGTTCGTTTCTGCGATGCATTCAATATTCCATTGGTAACTCTCGTTGACGTTCCAGGCTTCCTCCCAGGTACCGGTCAGGAGTACAATGGCGTTATCGACCATGGTGCAAAGCTTCTCTATGCCTACGGCGAGAGCACAGTGCCAAAGGTAACTGTCACATTGCGTAAGAGCTACGGTGGCAGCCACATCGTGATGAGCTGTAAGCAGCTCCGTGGCGATGTCAACTATGCATGGCCATCGGCTGAGATCGCAGTTATGGGTTCAGGCGGTGCTGTCGAGGTGCTCTATGGCAAGGAACTCAAGGCCGCAGAGACTCCAGAGGCTAAGGCTGCTGTCATCGCTGAGAAGAAGAAGGAATATGAGGATCTCTTCTGCAATCCATACGATGCTGCACACAAGGGTTATATCGACGATGTCATCGAGCCACGCAACACACGTTTCCGTGTAATCCGTGCCCTCGAAAAACTTCGCAACAAGCGTGTTGAGAACCCAGCCAAGAAGCATGACAACCTGCCTTTGTAAAAGTCTGTAACAATTAAATAAAAAGTGACTTTTATGAAGAAACTGACAATGATAAGCATGATGTTGCTGACCGTGGCAAGCGCCATGGCCAGCAACGCCGACAACATGCAGGAGCAGGATCCATTCGGCTGGAAGATGGCAATCCTCTCGATGGGCGTGGTTTTCGTTGCCCTCCTGATCCTGTTCATCTGCTTCAAGTATGGATATACCGCTGTGGTGGCTCTCTGCCTCCGACTGAAGAAGCTTTTCCATCGCCAGAAGCAGTATGAGGCAATCACCGAGCAGCGCAGCAAGCGCGAAATCAAGGTGACCGATGCCAATACGGGTGAGACAGTCAATGACGACGAACTGGCTGCTGCCATCGGTGTGGCTCTGTTCCTTCATGCCGACGGAATGCACGATGCTGAGAGCGATGTGCTGACACTCATGCCAGGCACATCATCATGGACAGGCGCCGGTCAGAACCAGAAGCGCTATCCTGTTCGCAAATTCTAATCACTAAAGTTGAAGAAACAATGAATACATACAAGATGAAAATCAACGGCAACGAGTATGAAGTTGCCGTGAAGGATGTCAACGGACAGAATGTCGAGGTTGAGGTGAACGGCAAGGCCTATCAGGTCGAACTGGCCGAGGCTCCAAAGGCTGAGAAGCCAAAGCCTGTCATCGCCCGTCCAGCCGCTGCTGCTCCGGTGGCCGCTCCTTCGGCTGCTCCAGCAGCTCGTCCAGCCGCCGGTGCTGCCGGCTCTACCAAGTCTCCGCTTCCAGGCACTGTGCTCAGCGTCAATGTCACCGTCGGTCAGGCCGTCAAGGCTGCTGATGTGGCTGTGGTGCTTGAGGCTATGAAGATGGAGAACAACATCAACTGCGGTAAGGATGGTGTTGTCAAGGCTGTTTATGTTCAGAAGGGCGATAATGTCCTTGAAGGTGCAGATCTCCTGCTGATTGAATAATACCACCATAATGATCAAGCGCATCTACACATACATGCTGCAGACTTTCCTGCCGATTTTCTGCATGACGTTTGCGATCTGCCTCTTTATCTTTATGATGCAGTTCCTGTGGCGTTATGTTGACGAGTTCGTGGGAAAGGGCCTGAGTGTAGGTGTGCTTGCCGAATTGTTTTTCTATGCCGGTTTGACGCTTTGCCCGATGGCGCTGCCTCTGGCCGTGCTTCTGGCATCGCTGATGACGTTCGGCAATCTGGGCGACAGCCTTGAACTTCTTGCTATGAAGGCCTCAGGCATATCGCTCCTTAAGATCATGCGTCCGCTCACCATGTTCATCGTGTGCGTGGCCATCGGCGCGTTCTTCTTCCAGAATGACATATTGCCTATTGCCAACACCAAGATGTACAGCCTGCTGATCGGCATCAAGAACAAGTCTCCGGAGATGGAAATTCCTGAGGGCGTGTTCTATAAGATGGAGGTCAACTCGGGCGACACATATAACATCTATGTGAGGGACAAGGATCCAAAATCGGGTCTGCTTCGCGACGTGACCATCTATATCTTCAGCGGATCGAACATCGAGGACGCAACCGTCACCGTTGCCGATTCTGCCCGTCTGCAGAGCACTGCCGAGGGCAAGCACATGAAGCTGACGCTGTGGAGTGGCGAACAGGTCGGCACGTTCAAATCAAACAGTAAGCAGAGATCGACCAACGAGAAGCATCCGCAATACCGTCGTGAGAGCTTCGTCGAGAAGGAGGTGTTCATTCCATATAGCAATGACCTCGAACGACAGGACGAGACACTCATTTCATCGCGTCACGTGGGCAAGGATCTGAAAGCTTTGACGGCATCGGTCGATTCGCTCGACGGCCGTATCGACTCAATCAACCAGGTGTATAGCCATCAGCTGGTTGAACGTACATATTTTAATAATGTACGCGAAGAGAAGCGTCGCGACACGCTTTTCTTCACCAATTTGGCTGTGACCAGAAAGGCTCCGGTCGATCTGGACTCAATCTATGCCTCACTCAAGCCTGCACAGATGGTGAAGGTGACCGAGGAGGCTAAGAAACGCAGCGAAGCCGTGATACGCAGTTTCGATGCCCGCAAGGAGATGCAGGCTGTCGAATACCGCAACCGTTCGTATCATGAGATCGAGATTCACAAGAAGTTCACCCTTTCCATAGCGTGCCTTCTGTTCTTCTTTATCGGAGCTCCGCTGGGCGCCATCATCCGCAAGGGCGGTCTTGGCGTACCTGTGATTGTCAGTGTGGTGTTCTTCATCATCTATTATATCATTGACAATACGGGATATAAACTGGCACGCGACGGTTCGTGGGTGCCTTGGGCAGGCGTATGGCTTTCGAGCATCGTGCTGGCTCCGATAGGTGTCTTCCTGACGTGGCGAGCCATAAACGATTCGGTGCTTTTCGACTGGGACGCATACAAGATTTTCTTTGTGCGCTTCAGTAAGCGGATCATCGGATTCCTACAGAAACATGGTATCATCTCCAAGGCATACCATAAGCAACTGGTGGCAGCTATCCGCCGCCCTTTCTCAAAACAGGACAATAATCAATAATTAGAATATACACTTTTTTTAGAACAAAACAAAATGGAGCAGTTATCAGCACGCCTTCTGGCGCTTTCACCTTCTGCAACTCTGGCTATGTCTCAGAAGAGTCAGGAACTCAAGGCTCAGGGTCTTGACATCATCAACCTCTCTGTTGGTGAGCCCGATTTCAATACTCCTGACCATATCAAGGAGGCTGCAAAGCAGGCCGTCGATAATAATTTTTCTTTCTATACACCGGTTCCTGGCTATATGTCGCTTCGTCAGGCTATCAGCGATAAGCTGAAGCGTGAGAATGGCGTGGACTTCGCACCTGCACAGATTGTTGTAGGCAACGGCGCAAAGCAGGAGATCTGCAATGTCATCCTTTCCGTGGTTGACAAGGGCGATGAGGTCATCATCCCGACTCCGGCATGGGTCAGCTATTTTGAGATGGTCAAGCTGGCTGAAGGTGTGAATGTGCCGTTCCTCTGCGGACAGGATCAGGACTTCAAGATCACAGCCTCACAGCTTGAGAGCCTCATCACACCCAAGACCAAGGTAGTGCTGCTCTGCTCTCCGTCGAATCCTACAGGCGCAATCTATTCGAAGGATGAGCTTGCTGCTATTGCTCAGGTTCTGGCCAAGCATCCTCGTGTCATTGTCATTGCCGACGAAATCTATGAGCACATCTCATACTGCGGTCAGCTTACCAGCATCGCCTCGTTCCCTGAGTTGAAGGATCGCGTTGTCATTATCAACGGCGTGTCGAAGGCCTATGCCATGACCGGCTGGCGTATCGGCTACTGTGCCGCACCTCTTTGGATTGCCAAGGCAGTCACCAAGCTTCAGGGTCAATATACCAGCGGATGTTCGAGCATCGCCCAGAAGGCTGCCGAGGCCGCTTATAACGGTTCTCAGGAATGTGTTGAGACCATGCGTCAGGCATTTGAGCGCCGTTGTGACCTCATCGTGTCGATGGTACAGCAGATCCCAGGCTTCCGTCTCGACAAGAAGCCACAGGGAGCTTTCTATGTGTTCCCAGATGTGTCTGCACTCTTCGGCAGGCAGACTCCTGATGGCAAGACCATTGCCAATGCAGACGAACTAGCAATGTATATTCTTGAGCAGGGCCATGTGGCTGGTGTCACTGGTGCTGCATTTGGTGCTCCAGCCTGCATCCGCTTCTCCTATGCTACCAGCGAGGATAAGATTACCGAGGCAATGCGCCGCGTGAAAGAATGTGTAGAGAAACTCAAATGAAACATCTCACCCGTAACATCATCATCGCTCTTTGGCTGCTGTTCCTTATCGGATGTGGCGGAGTCTATTTGTTTTTCGTTGCCATCGCAGATGGTAAGATAGGCTATATGCCTCCCATTGAGGAACTGGAGAATCCAAAGAATAAATTCGCAACCATAGTCTATTCATGCGACTCGGTTGAGCTTGGCCGTTTCAGTCAGGCTAAGGAAAACCGTGTCTTTGTGAACTATAACTCTTTGTCCAAGCATCTGGTCAATGCTCTGATTGCCACTGAGGACGAACGTTTTGAGGATCATTCGGGCATCGACATCCCGTCCATCTACCGCGCGATCTTCAAGACCGTAATCCTGCGACAGAAGTCGGCAGGCGGCGGTTCCACCATTACCCAGCAGCTGGCCAAGCAGCTCTATACCGAGGATCCTTCTGCCGGATTCTGGGAGCGCGCCACACAGAAGCCTGTCGAGTGGGTCATTGCCATCAAACTTGAGACCCTTTACACCAAGGAAGAGATCATCAACATGTATCTCAACAAGTTCGACTTCTGCTACAACGCTGTGGGCATACGTTCGGCTGCACACATCTATTTCGACAAGCAGCCAAAGGATCTCAACATTGAGGAGGCAGCAATGCTCGTCGGCATGTTGCAGAATCCTGCGCTCTTCAATCCTGTGCGCCGTTCAGAGAAGACAATGCAGCGACGCAGTGTGGTTCTGAAGCAGATGCAGAAGGTCGGCTTCATCAATCAGCAGGAGTACGACTCGCTCAAAGTCCTGCCACTTCTGCCCAAGACCGATGCTGCTGGCAAATACATGCTCTCACACTCAGCCGACCATAAGGAAGGCCTTGCCCCATATCTGCGCGAGTATCTCCGCAAGATCATGCGAGCCCGCAAACCCGACCGTTCGCGATATGCGTCATGGCAGGGTCAGCAGTTCTATGAGGACAGCCTCGCATGGGAAAACGATCCTCTCTACGGCTGGTGCAACAAGAACCACAAGTATGATGGCTCGAACTATAACCTTACGACCGATGGTCTGCGCATATACACCTCTATCAACTCGCGCATGCAGCGTTATGCTGAGGAGTCGATGGTCGAACAGCTCCGCGACAACCTTCAGCCAGAGTTCACCAAGGAGAAGAAAGGACAGAAGAATGCACCATACAGCAAGAAGCTGACACAGGCCGAGGTCGATCAGTCATTGAAGCGAGCAATGCGCCAGAGCGAGCGTTACAATGTGATGCTCGGCAAGGGTTACAGCCGTGAGCAGATTGAGGAATCGTTTCACACGCCTACCGACATGAAGATTTTCTCGTGGGGCGGCGAAATCGACACAGTCATGACACCTTACGACTCGCTCCGCTGGCAGAAGCAGTTCCTCCGTGCCGGATTCATGTGCATGGACTCGCTTGGCTATGTCAAGGCGTATGTCGGCGGTCCTGACTTCACGTTCTTCCAGTATGACATGGTCACGGCCGGTCGCCGTCAGGTAGGTTCTACCATCAAACCGTTGCTTTACACATTGGCGATGGAGGAAGGCAGGACCCCATGCGACGAGGAACTTAACTCTCAACCTATCCTTTATGATGCCAACGGACGTCCATGGACTCCGCGTGACGCAGGAAAGGAGCGCATCGGCGAGATGGTCACCTTGCGATGGGGTCTGATGAAGTCCAACAACTGGATATCTGCCCGCGTGATGTCGCGTCTATCTCCTGAGGCTTTTGTCCGAATGCTTCATTCCATGGGCATTCGCAATCAGCTCGATCCAGTGCTTTCGCTCTGCCTTGGCGTGTGCGATATCTCTGTCGAGGAGATGGTCACAGCCTATAGTGCATTCCCGGGCCGTGGTCAGCGCGTCACACCGCTTTATGTTCAAAGTATCACCGACAACAATGGCGTCGAGGTGGCTCGTTTTACGCCGCGCCGCACCGAAGTGTTCTCCTATGAGGCTTACCTCAAGATGCTTCCAATCCTGCGCGATGTTATTGACAATGGTACAGGCACAAGAATCCGCTTCCGCTATAAGATCACCGCACCGATGGGCGGCAAGACCGGAACCACCAACGACAACTCCGATGGCTGGTTCATGGCCTTTACTCCGTCGCTCGTGGCAGGTACATGGGTAGGCGGTGAGGAACGAAGCATCTGTTTCGACCGCATGGCCTATGGTCAGGGCGCGTCCATGGCATTGCCAATCTTTGCCAATTTCATCAAGCGTGTGTATGCCGATCCTAAACTGCCGTATTCCGAGGATGAGCAGTTCGCCTATCCGGAGGATTATGATCCGTGTGCGGCAACATCCAAGGCTCCTGTTTTTGAACACTCTGCCGATGCCGGCTTCTTTGATTAAAAAGTCAGACGTTTATGTTAATTGCATTACAGAAGAAACACGACAATATTGCCGAATATCTGATATATATGTGGCAGCTCGAGGATCTGATGCGTTCGCTCGACTGTGATCCTGACCGCATAGCACCTCTTGCCGATCGCTTTGCCGGTGTCGAGGGCATGGATCAAATCAAGGTCGATGCCATCCGTCAGTGGTATCTCGATCTGAACCAGATGCTGCTGGCCGAGGGTAAGCGCCAGACTGGTCATCTGCAGATTAATACCAACACACTGCTTGATCTGACCGACCTCCACCTCATGCTGCTCCGTTCTGAGCAGGATGCCATCTATACGTCGGCATTCTACAGCACCCTGCCTTACATCGTCGAGCTCCGCAGCAAGGAGGGCGATGACCCAGTCGGAGAGCTTGAGACATGTTTCACAGCCCTCTATGGTGTGTTGCTGCTGAGGCTCCAGAAGAAAGAGATCAGCAAGGACACACAGGCAGCAATCCAGCAGATTGGCAAGTTCCTTGGCTTGCTCAGCGAGAAGTATAAACAATGGAAATCGGGCGAACTCAAGTTCGACGAAGAAGAATAAACTATGTTAATAGACGAGATAAACAAAAGACGTACGTTTGCCGTCATCGCACATCCTGATGCCGGTAAGACGTCTCTTACTGAGAAACTGCTCCTTTTCGGTGGCGCCATCCACGTGGCCGGTGCCGTCAAGTCAAACAAGATCAAGAAGACCGCAGCGTCTGACTTCATGGAGATTGAACGTCAGCGTGGCATCTCTGTGGCCACGTCGGTCATGTCGTTCGACTATCAGCTCAACGGCAAGGAGTATAAGATCAACATCCTCGATACGCCTGGTCACCAGGATTTCCAGGAGGATACCTTCCGTACGCTCACTGCTGTAGATTCGGTAATCATCGTTATCGACTGTGCCAAGGGTGTCGAGAGTCAGACCTACAAGCTCATGGAGGTGTGCCGTATGCGCAACACTCCTGTCATCGTGTTTGTCAATAAGATGGATCGCGAGGGTAAGAATCCTTTCGACCTTCTCGACGAACTTGAGAAGGAGCTCAAGATTACATGCCGTCCAATGACCTGGCCTATCAATATCGGTGAGCGTTTCAAGGGCGTATATAACCTTTATGAGCATTCCCTGAACCTCTATACTCCGAGCAAGCAGACTATATCAGAGTCTGTGGCAATTGAGAGCCTTGACGATCCGGAACTCGATGCGCGTGTCGGCGAGCAGGATGCCGATCAGCTGCGCGAAGATGTAGAACTCCTTTCGGGCGTATATCCTGATTTCGACAATGAGGCATATCTCAATGGCCAGCTCGCACCGGTCTTCTTCGGTTCGGCATTGAATAATTTCGGTGTGCGCGAGCTTCTTGACTGTTTCTGCGAGATTGCACCAACACCGCGTCCTACCACCACCGTCGAACGTGTGGTTCGTCCTGAGGAAGAAACCTTCAGCGGCTTTGTCTTCAAGATTCACGCCAACATCGACCCTAACCACCGTTCATGTATTGCCTTCGTCAAGGTCTGCTCGGGTAAGTTCGAGCGCAATGCCTGGTACAAGCATATCCGTCTTGACCAGAAGATGCGCTTCTCGGCTCCGACGTGTTTCATGGCATCCAAGAAAGAGATTGTCGATGACGCATGGCCGGGCGATATCGTCGGTCTTCCGGATTCAGGCGGTACATTCAAGATTGGCGATACCATCACATCGGGCGAGGTGCTTAACTTCCGCGGTATTCCGTCGTTCTCGCCTGAGCTGTTCAAGTATATCGAGAATGCCGACCCAATGAAGGCCAAGCAGCTGGCGCGAGGCATCGAGCAGCTTACCAACGAGGGCGTGGCACAGGTATTTACCAACCAGTTCAATGGACGAAAGGTTATCGGTACAGTCGGACAGCTCCAGTTCGAGGTCATTCAGTTCCGTCTTGAACACGAATATAATGCCAAGTGCCGCTGGGAGCCAATCAAACTCTATAAGGCTTGTTGGATGGAATCGACAGACGAGGCCGAACTCAAGGACTTCAAGCGCCGAAAGATGCAGTTTATGGCCACGGACAAGGAAGGTCGTGACGTGTTCCTTGCCGAATCGGGCTATGTGCTTCAGATGGCACAGTCAGACTTCCCACATATCAAGTTCCACTTTACGAGTGAATATTAGTGTTCGCCGAACTTATCCTCCCTGTGCCGTTGCATCGCACGTTTACATACCTGCTGCCACATGGCATGGAGGAGAAGATTCGTGTGGGCATGCGAGTCAGCGTGCCTTTTGGTCGTAACCACACATACACGGGCATTGTAGTCGGGCTGACACCCAAGGCTCCCGAGGGCATCGAGGTGAAAGAGGTCGTGGAACTGCTCGATGAGAGTCCCATCCTGCGCCATCCGCAATATGCCCTGTGGCAGTGGATAGCCGATTATTATATGTGTCCGATCGGCGATGTGATGAAAGCCGCATTGCCGTCCGAACTCAAACCCGAATCAGGAAAAAAAGGTACGATACGCGAAGACTTCCGACCCAAGATGAAGCCCTTCGTGCGCATCATCCTTCGCGATGATCTGGCTGGTGTGTTCGATCAGTTGAAGCGTTCTGCCAGACAGCAGTCTCTCTTCATGGCATTGCTCGATAGGAGCCGTGCCCTACAGACCAAGGATCCTGAACCCGTGGCACAGGATGAGCTGCTTAAGGCAAGCGGATGCACCACACAGCAGCTTCGCGAACTCGTTCAGAAAGGTCTCTGTGAAGTCTTTCAGAAGGAAGTCAGCCGTCTCGATACTGGTCAATATAGCACCGAACGCCTCGAACCGCCACATGAGCTCACCACCATGCAGCAGGTTGCCTATCGTCAGGTATGCGAGTCGTTTTCTACGCATCAGGTCACGTTGCTACATGGCGTCACGTCGAGCGGCAAGACCGAGATCTATATCCATCTCATGCAGGAGGTCATCGGCCAGCGCAGACAGGTGCTGATGATGGTGCCTGAGATTGCGCTCACCACCCAGCTCTGCCACCGACTGCGCCGAGTGTTCGGCCGTCGCATGATTGTCTATCACAGCAAGCTTTCGGATGCCGAGCGTGTCGAAATCTGGCAGCGTATGCTCTCTGACGAGGGCGACATCGACATTATCCTTGGCGTCCGTTCATCTGTATTTCTTCCTTTCCGTCAGATTGGACTAGTCATTGTCGATGAGGAACACGAACCTTCCTACAAACAACAGGATCCGTCGCCGCGCTATCACGGACGTGATGTGGCTGTGATGCTTGCCGTGCGTCATGGAGCCAAGGTCTTGCTGGGTAGTGCCACACCAAGCCTTGAGAGCTGGTATCTGGCTGGGCAGAGCAAATACGGACTCGTCACGCTCACCGAACGCCATGCCGGTGTGTCCATGCCGTCAATCAAGCTGCTGTCCATGACCGATGCGCGTCGTGACGGCTGTGTGCAGGGACCTTTCTCCTCTCAGTTGCTCTCAGCCCTTCGTCACACGTTCTCCGAGGGTAAGCAGGCCATCCTTTTCCAGAACAGGCGAGGCTTTTCTCCCGTTGTGGAGTGTGTCAGCTGCGGATGGTCGCCACGCTGTCCGCGTTGTGATGTGTCGCTGACCTATCATAGGCGTCTGCGTCAGCTTTCGTGCCATTACTGTGGCTATCAGATGCCATGGCCGGCACAATGTCCCATCTGTCATAACCCCAAACTCGAACTCAACGGCTATGGCACCGAGCGTATCGAGGATCTTCTGCGCGATGCTTTGCCATTGGCCCGTCCTGTGCGCATGGACACTGACACCACGTCCTCGCGTCATAGTTATGAACGTATCCTTGCCGATTTCGAACAGCGCAAATCCAATGTCCTTATCGGCACGCAGATGGTGTCGAAAGGCCTTGACTTCAGCGAGGTGCAGACGGTGGGCGTGCTCAATGCCGATTCGTTGATGAACTTCCCCGATTTCCGTGCTCATGAACGAGCATTCCAGCTCATGGAGCAGGTGGCAGGCCGTGCAGGCCGTCGTTCTGGTCAGGAGGGCGAGGTTCTGATACAATGCAGCAATCCTCGCATGCCGCTTCTCCACCAGGTGGTTCATCATGACTATGTGGCAATGGCTGAGACTCAGCTTGCCGATCGTCAGAAGTACGGCTTCCCGCCCTTCACACGTCTTATCTTTATCAACATCAAAGGTCGGTACGAAGATCGTCTTGCGGCTCTTGCACAGCAGTATGCAGCCCTGCTTCGTCAGTCATTCGGAGATCGTGTGCTTGGTCCCGAACCGCCTGGCATTGGTCGTGTGCGAAATCTTTATATCCAGCAGATTGCCCTCAAGATGGAACGCGAGGCTTCAACTCAGCTTACACGCCAGTATCTCAGTTCAATCCATCAGACCATGTTGAACAGCAATCCAGATATGCAGCGCGTCGTATTCTATTACGATGTTGATCCGGTGTAGTTCCGTCCTGTGCGTTTAATTTGTAATTCTAATATTTTACGTGCTCTTTTGCAATGTAAAATGATAGATTGTTTAAAAAAATATGATAATCTGCCAATCTTTGAGCAAAAAATATATAATTTTGATTTTTTTAAGATTTTTATACGTATATTTGCACTCGTATTTGATATTAATACTGTTTTGAAGCGAATAAATAAGCATAAATTGAATTAATATTTTTGGAAGAGCCTTATCTTGAGACTTGCCTCCGCTTCCAATCTCTCGTTTGTAAGCCAACAGGAGGTATTGGCAAAAATTAAAAAAATTATATGAAGATCAAATTTTTATTTTCAGCTTTGGCTTTATTGCTTGTAGCTCCTTCTGTATCGGCTCAGATTACAACAGGTGAGCCAACATCTAAAGTTATCAAGGTGGGCAATCGTGCCGAAGAAGGCGATTGGGGTATCTACATCGGTGCCAACACCTCAATGTTCAAGGATATTACCGATAGCGGTATTGAAGTCAGTGCTCTACCGCTGATCAACCTGAAATATATGTACTCAGACGAGATTGAGGCTCGCCTCGGTCTTAAGATGTATCGTACAACCACCAAGGAAAAGGGCGAACTCTTTGACTCTGGCTCTGACGGCGAGTTCATGAACAGAACTCTCAATTCGGAGTATTTCCTCACACCTGGTTTGGCATATCATTTTAATCGAAGCAACTTGCTTGACGTATATGGTGGCGTAGAGCTTCCTATCGGATTCACACACGATAAGTCTGTCAGTGAGATGGGCGATGACGAGATGACTCAGTCTTCAGGCAAGTTCAATATCGGCCTTGGCGCCTTCATCGGCCTTCAGGCATACATCGCCAATCTGCCAGTTGCAGTAGGTGTAGAGTATGGCATTTCATCAATCTTCAATTTCGGTGACAAGGTCAAGATTGACAACGGTGAGGATACCTATTATATGAAGAAAGGAGAGAAAACCATGTATGATGAGCTCTCGCGTTCGAACAGCACTGTCGGCAGCGAGATTCGTGTCACCATCTCTTATTTCTTCAAGTAATCAATAATAAGGAAATTCGACAATGAAAAAGATAAGTTTTCTTTTCTGCATCGTCTGCGCGCTGATACTCACATCGTGCGGTTCGACCAAGCAGGCCCGAGTATTCCGTCCGAACAACATTCAGTTGAATGTCGGGATGGGCGATCTCGAATATCTGGGCGATTGCCAAATCAGTGTGTCTTACGACAAGTATCTCGGTGTCTTCACCAAGATCAACAAGGTAAATGGTGAGGACTACAGTTCTTTGGAGCATTCTTCTGCCGATATCCAGCCATTCAGCGGTGCCCTTTCTTCGGGTCCTATCGAGCTGGCAGCTTTCAAGGTGCTTGAGGACTATCCAACGGCTTCTTATTTCATGCCTGTTTGTCAGACTACGACTACCACAAAACTCTTCCTTGGCAGGGAAATAACCAAGACTGCCACAATCCGCGTTTATTCATTCAAGAAATAAAACAATTGACAGTCCGTTCTGCCGGTCAATGCCGTTCAGAACGGACTGTGTCTCTATATCTATGATACGTCGCTTACGTTTCTGGAATGCAAGTCTGCTCGTTCTTTTTTTCTCGCTCGTTACCGGTTGTAGTGACGATGCGACGCCCGTTTATGGAGAATTCACTAACTTAAAGGCCATTGCCGGTGTGCATCAGTCAGGCGATATCCTCAAGGTGGAGATATTCGCTCATGCCGAGAAGGGCAATCTGAACCAGATTAAACTGTCGTCATACGATGTGCAATACGGCACAAGATTGTGTCTGGACTCCTTGATATCGTGCAAGGATCTTAAGTTTACATACGAATATGCGGTGCCATATTTCAGCAAAGATTCTGTGCGACTGGATTTGCAGCTCGAGATTACCAATACGCAGGGCGACCGGTCATTTCACACCGCTCCTTTGCTTGTGACCGGAAGCGGACGCGGCGTGCTGAACGAATATGCGGGACTGCTGCTGTATGGCGGTAAATCGACACGCCCGAATGCATTGGATTTGAACAGCCCGACACAGACTTTCTGCCTGGCCACGGCAGACACTGCCCAGGTAAGCATTGACATCTATGCCTATGCTGCTCAGGATGACGATACCGAGACCCTGTCATGCGAATGGAGAACTGCAACTGATGTCGATTTCGTGCGGTTCAACGGATTTGATTATGTCAATGCCACGGCATTGTCGCTCGAAACCCTTTACAACACATCGCACCGGACCAACGCAATACGCGATATCCGTCAGGGCGATATCATAGTTGTGGGCAAGGATGCCAGTATCTGGGGCGTCTTTCAAGTGGCTCTATGCTACGATCAGGAAGGTGTGGATGACGATGGTTATCTGCTCAACTTCAAGCGGATAGAATAATGCCGATCGGATGCGCGTAAACAAAATCTGATACAAACTTTACATATGAAAACACTCAGAGTAGGAATTATCGGGGCAGGATGGATTGCCCATAAGATGGCACAGGCACTTGGCCCGGTGGATTGGGCAGAGGTCTATGCTATTGCATCGCGAGATCAGAAGAAGGCGGATGAGTTTGCCGCTGAGTATGGAATAAAGAAAGCATACGGCAGTTATGAGTCGATGGTGGAGGATGAGGCAGTGGACCTCGTGTATGTGGCAACCCCACATTCACATCACTATCAGCATGCGCGCCTTGCCATCGAACACGGAAAACCGGTTCTGGTGGAGAAAGCATTCACCGCAAACCTGCGTGAGGCAGAGGAACTGATGCGTCTGGCTCAAGAGAAAAAAGTGTTCATCACAGAGGCTATATGGACAAGATACATGCCTCTGTCTCATAAGGTGAAGGAACTGATGGAGAGTGGAGTGATTGGCGAACCTCGTGTGCTCACTGCCACGCTCTGCTACATGATGGAACACAAGGAGAGAATCGTTAATCCGGAACTGTGTGGCGGCGCGCTGTTAGACCTTGGCGTGTATGTGCTCAACTTCGCACGAATGTATTTTGGTACGGATATCGTACGCACCGTGACTAACTGCCACCTTGGACCTTCTGGCATGGACATGATGGAAAGCATCTCGCTGAGCTTTGCCGACGGACGCATGGCCAACCTACAGTCTGGAGCATTGACCCTCAATGACCGCCAAGGCATTATCAGCGGCACCGAGGGCTATATCAGGGTGGATAATGTGAACTGTCCGGAGCGCATCGAGGTATGGCGCAACTACGAGATGGTGCAGTGCATAGAACGTCCTGCCGACATGGTCAATGGATATGAATATCAGGTCCGAGAATGCAAGCGATGCCTGGAAGAAGGTTTGCTTGAATCGCCAATGATGCCTCATGAGGAGACTCTCAGCATCATGGCTCAGATGGACGCTCTCAGAAAGGAGTGGGGCGTACGATATCCGATGGACTGAACCCTACATGAGGCGGCTGGTTGTAGCTGGAGTTCTGCCAGACCACTCCCATGCGATAGAGATGATCCTGCATGAGGCATGGAATACGATGGGCTGATGGGAATGGAGTGGTGAAGACCATGAGGCGGCAAGTGTCGCCCTTAGATGGCTGAACCATGATGAGTTCCTCTCGCCAGTCGCCTAAAATATCGGCCTGCAGGCAAGGCACGGCTTTGGTATAGTTGATGGTCTGCGGATTGCCGTAATCGGAGAATTCAAATACGCTGCGTACACACGAATTTACACTGTCCCATTCGCATATCTGCGGAGAGGAACGGTATGCCTGGCGTGAGAACCGTCCGTCGAAGGCCTGGTCATGAAGACTTGCGGTCCAATAGATTCGGAAGTTGATGCCTGGATGATGGTCGGCAATGACCGATCCGTCGGTGGCACTAAGGATGTCGTGGCTGTCGGCTGTCCAGAATTCCCAACCTGGCGATGATGGGATGAAGTCGCATGCCAGTCCTCGTCCGTTGTCGTCATGACCGGTGGCGCTGACAAGGATCTCGCCTGTGGCGGCGTCATGGACATCATAGCCATACGGTTTGGACTCGTGAGGAATCATGACCTGAAGTCCGCGTCGTCCGGGAATGAGATGACCAAGATGAATGGCATCGCCATGACCATAGCCTGTGGAACAGAGCAACGTGCCGTCATGGTCGATGGTGGCCGAACCAATACAAATCTCATCAAGACCATCCTCATCGACATCACCCACAGAGATGGAATGGACTCCCTGCCCGAAGCTGGATCTGCCATCGCCATGTGCTATGACCGAACCGTTAGAGCCGGTGACATCCCATTCGGTAGGAGAGAACCCACGGTGAAGCCAGCGTGAGGAAAGGCGTTTGCCGTCCCAATCGACAGCCCAGAGAAATGTGCGTGTATAGTAACCGCGCTGCATGATGGCCGAGGGCAGGCTGCCGAGTCCGTCGAGGTGGGCAACACAGGCATTGAATCGTTCGCCGCGATTGCCCGTTCTGTCGCCCCATGCTCCGTACTCCATATCGGCATTGCCTACAGAGAATGCTCGGTTAGGGGCATACCAAATGGTATGACAGGCATGGCCGTCTGCGCCGTCGAACACAGTCAGGAACTCTTCGCCAGAGAGTATGCGACCCTTGGGGTTGACGTGCGACTTGGTGTTGTCTGTGAGGAGGATTGCCGAATCGGTTGCCGCCTCCGAGACATAATGACCAAGGCCGTCGAGAGTGCCCGGTGCAGTCTTGCAGATGAGCTCGGCTCGTCCGTCACCATCAAGGTCATAGACAAGGAAAGGAGAATAATGGTTGCCCGAACGGATGTTGCGACCGAGGCTCACACGCCAGAGAAGAGACGCATCTCCACAATGGGAAAGATCAATCTTATAGCAGTCGATGAACGATGGCGAAGTCATGCCGTCGGCACCGTTGTCGCGGTTGTTGACAGGCATCCACTTGAGAAAGTATTCATACTGACCGTCGCCATCCACATCGCCAACGCTCATGTCATCTGGACGGTAAATAGCCGATGGATGTGACGCAGTGTCGGCGGCCGGGCGCACTACATTGAACGTGTGATAGATGTCCTGCCAGGCCAACGCTGTAAATGTGTCGCCATTGCTGGCAACGATGGTGTAGAGGCTGCCGGCACGTCCAACAGGATCGAGCACATTTGTGCAGTCCTTGATGTTAGAGGCAATGATGGTGTCGCCACGCAGGACGGAGAATGTAAGGTCGGAGGCATCAGCCGTAAGCGATCGCCAAGAGACGAGAGCGCCCGATTGGGTCATGACTGCCACGGGCGAACGGTCAAGATACTCGCACGTCTTCTGGCCATAGACAGCGCATGGCCAGAAGACGGAGAGAATGATGGATGTTATCCGAAATAAGGTGTTGTAATTAGTGTGTGGTAAAAGCATCTGATAGCAGTGTGTGACGTGTCTGGTTATAACTGGGTGACAACAGCGTCGTTGGCTTCGATATGAACTGTCTGAGGACCTGCGGCACACTTGAGACCTGCTGGAATTTCGACATTGACATCGACTGGCGTGTCGGCATTGTTGATGGCTACGAGTACGGCATCGCCAAGATAGACGCGAAGGAATACGAGTGTCTTGTCTGAGGTTTCGAGCAAGAGGTAGTCACCAAGCTGGAGTGGTAGGCTGTGACGGCGCATCTGTGCAAGCTTGCATACCTCATCGAGGTTATGCTGTTCGAAGCGGTTATAGCCCTCGAAGCGCATGAACCGGCGGTTGTCTGGATCGTTGGCACCTTCCTGTCCGTACTCATCACCCTGATAGATACAAGGCACACCAGGAATTGTGAGGTTTAGCTTGTTGAGGAGAAGCTGCTTGCTGTAGCCGCGTACGGAATCACCCACGCCGACGTGGCGGTTCCAACCTGCCGACTTGTCATCTTCATCCCACGAAAGAGCACCGCCGGCAAGACTGACGAAACGCGCTTTGTCGTGATTGCCAGAGATATTGCCCATGGTGTGGTGTGCGCCGTATGAGATGCCGCTTTCGTTGATGACGGCTGCAATCTCGTTCATCTTTCGGTCCCAATGGTTAGAGAACACGTCGATGGCGCAGTGGTAGATGTTGAAGTCGAACTGGGCATTGAGCATGCCGCTCTTGACATACGAACCGATGAGCTCGGCATTGCCATAGGTCTCGCCGATCATCCAGTAGTCCTTGTCGCGCAGCTGAGGATCGGTCTTGAGTTTGCGGGTGAATGTACGCCAGTAGTTGAGCGGAATATGCTTGCAGGCATCGTGTCGGAAACCGTCGAACTCAAAGTTCTTGACCCAGAAGAGGGCAGAGTCGGTGAGTTGGTCTGCCACTTCAGGACGTTCGAGGTTGAGCGAAGGAATGTGCTTGTCGAACCAGGTGGTGAGGCGGAACTCATCCCAGAGCTCGAAGTTGCGGCGTCCGTCAGGAGTGATCGAGTCCGTGGCCCAGTCAGGGTGTGCCTGGAAGAGCGGTGAATTGATGTGCAGGTGATTGGCCACATAGTCGAGCACCACATTGATATTGTGCCTGTGTGCAGTCTGGAGCATATTGTGGAGCTCATCGTCAGTGGCAAAGCGTTCCTCGACCTTAGTGATATAGATAGGCCAGTAGCCGTGATAGCCCGAGAATTTGGTGAGAGGCTTCTCATAGAGTCCCCATGCGTCGTAAGGGTTCTGAGTGATAGGAGAGACCCAGATGGTGTTGATGCCGAGAGCCTCGAAGAATCCGTCCTCGATCTTCTGTGTCACGCCGGCAATGTCACCGCCCTGGTAATCGGCCTGTGGCAGCACGTCACACTCGCGGCCTTCCTTGGCACATTGAGCAGCGTATGTCCAGTCGTTGGAAGTATTGCCGTTGTTGAAACGGTCGATGACGAGCGAATAGAGAATCTGTGTCTCAGGGTCGTGGCGAGTGAGCTGGCCGAGATCGTTGACCACCTTGCCGCCGTCGAGCAGGAGCAGGATGTCGCTCATCGGTTTGCCGTCGGCAGCCGCATAGACGCGCAGATAGGTGCGCTGCTTGGCATCGTTGGCGATGGCAGGAACAGTGACGACAATCTCATCGTCGGTCAGTGTGACGTTCTCGGCAGGAAGCAGGGTGTTCTGCCAAAGGGCAATGACCTTGTCCGGATGGGTGGCGCCATAACGGATGCCCACCTTGTTCGATGCCTCGTCATACCAAGAGGTGTAGAGATTGTGGGTGAACTCCCAGTAGTTGGCCTTGTAATATCGGCTGTCCTCGACAACGAGAGTCACGGTCTCACCGTCGCAGTCGAGAGTAAGTGTGGTGAGAGGCACGGTGGTGGTGAGCGTGAAGGTAGAGTCGCTGACCGAGTTGACGGTCAGTCCTTCGCCTGCAACAAGATTGGAGAAATGGTCGGCAGCAGGGAAGAAGTCTGTGAAATAGTTCTCCTGGGCATCGGCCGAGAGCATGACGACACTGGCGCGGCTCTGATTGGCAGGAGTGGTATGCAGACCGCTGTTGCAAGCTGTGAGCAACAGGGCGGCAGAGACGAGTGTGAGAAGATTATTTTTCATTGCACAAAATATAAGATGTTAAAGGCATGACTGCAATATTGAGCTGATGATCGCTGACCACATACTGCGAACCGCTGATGAGGTCGGTGTAGGTGCCGTCGGCAAGAGGAGTATTGAGGGCTACGACCTGAGCCTCGTCAGAGATGTTGATGATGGCTGCACCCCGATCGCCACGGGCTACCTGGCATACTGAGCCGCTGGCATCGACAGAAATCTGTTCGTCAAGGCCTGTCATGAGACGGCGAAAACGGTTGGCAGCAACAACCACAGAGTCCTTGAACATGTCATTGCCCTTGAGGCCGATGACGTTGTTGCCCCAATAGTTGCCGTTAGGTCCGTCACTGCCATCAGGACGGCTGTAGAAGAGCGGAGTGCCATGCTGACGAGCGGCAAGGAACACCCAGCCAAGGGCAATCTTTGTGTCTGAAAGCGACGCACTCACATGCTCGTTGCAATATGTGTCGTGGCTCTCGACCCATGTCACAAGCTTCTCAGGCGACACAGGATGATGGAAGTCCGACGCATCGGCTATAAGCCATGAACCGTGGCTGAGGTTTTCGCGAAGTACATCGCCGAGACTGCTGGCTGTGAGTCCCATATACTCGGCATATTCCACCTCCTTGACGTTCTTATCCTGCAGCACCTCACCATAGATGAAGAGCTGGTCGGCTGGGATAGCGAGCGAAAGTCCCTTGACAGGCTTACGCCCCATCACAACAGGCCAGAAATCATTCTCGGCAGAGCGTTTGTCCTTCGGATCGCTTGGCAGGGCGATGTGCTTAGCCGTGTCATAGCGGAAACCGCGTACGCCACATTCAAGGAGGTCGTTAATATAGAGCATGAAGTAATGCTGGAAGTCGGCATTCTCTGTGTTGACGTCTGGCAGGCCGCCCATCATCCAGTTGGTACACTGCATACGGTCATTGTAGTCAATGACATCCGTGAAACCGCCGTCGTGATAGAGATTCTGCTGTCCTCCAACGGCTGCGTTCAGGTCTGCCTCGACCTTGGTGATGTCAACGGCAGTGTGATTGGGCAGCACATCGACGATGATGCGGAGGTTGTATTTCGCAGCTTCCTGGCAGAGTGCGATGAGTTCCTCGCGCGTACCTAATATATAATTACCGATCTTCCAGTCGGTGGGCTGATAGTAATAATACCATCGGCCATCGCCGTAGATCTGATTGCCACCCACAGGGTCTTCTGGTGTGGTGGTCACGCAATGCTGGGCAGGCGATGTCTGGATGATGGTGTAGCCGGCCGCAGCAATGTCTGAGAGATTTTCGCGGATGGTGTTGAACGACCAGCTCCATGCATGAAGTATGACTTCGGCTGGACGTGTTGTTGCTGCGTTTTGTGCAGCATCCTTGGGTGCGGTCTTGCATGCCGACAGGAGTCCGGCAATGGCGCTGATGACAAGGACTGTAATGGTTGAGATTTTCATTATTCTGATATTGTTTATTATTGGCAATATTTGTTGCGTATTTGCTGTGAGACGTGTGCCATGATATTAAGAAAGGCTCGACTGTCACAGCCAAGCCTTTCAGATACCTAAAAATAAAACATACATCAATTACACAAATTACTTTGGGTAAATGGTTGGGTTACCATTAAGCCATTTGTTTCCTTTTTTATCACTTTCTTGCGGTGCAAAGATACGACTCTTTTTGCAATGATGCAAGGGCTGAGGAAGCGAATATAATGGGCTGAGTGTGGTAACTCGTTGTATAATAATAGTTTCTTGGTAGGCTTGTGACTGTTTTTTATAAGTCTGCTGTTGTGTATCTATTGTTTGTTTGAAGGTTATTATTCGTTCATAATTCGATTACTTTTTGTTCAAACAGATCTTTGTCACACAACGCGTTGTTGCGTATGCGGCTCCGATAGTTATAGATTGTCGTAAGCGAATAGTTGAGGAATTTGGCTATCTTGGTCGAGTCGGTTTCGCCCATTCGGATCAAGGCGAAGATGCGCAATTCGGTAGTCAGCAGCTCGCCCTTTTTCGGGATGATCTGGCAATCGGGCTTGAGCAGCTGGTTGAATTTCTCGACAAAGTTAGGGTAGAGGTGGAGGAACGTCTCGTCGAAATCCTCATAGAAGCGAGTCTGTTCGTCGTCGAGCATCTGCGTGGATTTGAGCAGTTTCTGCAGTTCGTCGAGCTGTCGTGTCTGCAGCAGCTTTAGATACTGATGCTGAAGGCTTTCGGTCGAAGCAAGATAACGGCGGCTTCGGGTCAGATAGCTGGTTAGATATTCCTCCTTGATTTTGTCAGTCTTGAGCAGTTCGCCGTTAGCCTGCTTCAGTTGTACGTATGACTTCTTCAGGTCGTTGTTGGCTTTGGCAAGGAGTGCGCGTGTCTGATTGAGCTTGCGGTTCATACGCCAAAGGATTACAGTGGCAACGGCAAGCACGGCGACAAACAGTGTCAGCAGCAGAATCAGCGTGTAAGACAACCAGCGCTGACGGTTGAGGTGCTCATGATGAGACTGGTTGATGATAGGGAAGAACTGTGTGACCTCGATGGTACGTAGACTCGCCTTGCAGAGATTTGCATCCTCAAGGGCACAGAACATATAGTTGTAGGCACGTTCCGTGTCTCCTCTTTCATAGAGCAGCGATGCCAGACGTGGCAGTGCCATATACTCGGTAATGCCTGAGCGGAGATCTCCGATGGCTGTGAGAATGAGATAACGCAGCTCCTGATCCTTGATGCCCAGTTTGCCGTATGCTTCAGACAGACGGCTGTAGGCAAAGATCTGGCGTGCAGGATCGCTCTTCTCCAATACGTTGAGAAGCGTGTCGATGCACTGTCGGTAATTCCCTTTGTCATAGTCTCTGTTTGAACGAACGATGCTGCGGTTCAGTTCGTCGGGCTCAAGGACGAGGATTGAGTCATGGAAAAGGGCTGCACGCTGATGAATCTCTGACGAGAAGTCTGGGAGGATAGCCTCTGCATATTCTGACATCCACCCTAATACGGAATGGCGCGCATTATAGTAGTGCAGGAGAGTACTGTCGTCCGTTATCTCAGGGCGTACTGACATCATGGTGTTGTTGGCCTGAATATAGAAGCCTGTCATGCCAAAGACCTCCGACTGGCAAAGCCTGACGTATTGGTGCAGCTGAGTGTCGGTAGTGTATTCTGGCAAAGACATTATCCATTGCAGGGTGCTGAGCACAGAATCGGTATGGAAATGCAGATACGTGTCATACAGTTGATGGAGGGCATCTATTCTGGGTTGTCCAGACGAGAGCTGGGCGATGGCTTTGAGACTGTCGGCCTGTGCGCTTCGGGCTGCCTGATAGGTGGATTTGCTGGCAATAACATCATCTAGGCATGACAGAAGCTCTGGGATTGAGGCAGTCTGTTCCTCTGGCATTGCCTCGGCAGGCAATGCCAGAAGGAAGATTATTAGGGTTTGAAGCAACTTCTTCACACTGATTAAAGTTTTCAAGATCAATTAAGCACCACAGCGTCATGGGCTGCCACTCTCACGTCAATGCCATTGAGCACACACTCAAACTCTTCGTCTCCGAAATTGGCCACTACGGTGAACGAAGTTTTGCCATTCTGACGCTTGAATGCAAAGACGCGGGCATTGCGCATCTCGTCGGTTGTTATGTTGTCTGTCGTGCCATTGACGGCTGCATCGCACTGTGCAAGACGAAGCACATGCTCATAGCGATTGCGTACAGAACGATACTCCTCAGGGAGTTTGGTCTCGTCCCATCCGCACTGTTTCCATGCACGCTGGCGTTCCAGTCCCCAATAGTCAAAGATGGTGGTGCGTCCGTCTGCACCCTGATAACCTTCTGCATCAGGTGCGTCCTCGCCCAGCTCGCCTGCAAAATAGTTCATGAACGGATTGCCGTTGATGAGAGCCGACACATAAAGGGCAGGGATGCCAGCCTGAGCCGATTTGCCAAAGAACTCAGAGGCGATACGCTGTTCGTCGTGGTTTTCGAGGAAGTTGAGCATGTGACCGGCAACATTCGGGTTGGTGTAGGTTGGCAGGGAGAGGCAAGACTCGATGGCATCGACCGGACGACGGCCCTCGACCACTGCACGGATTGAGTCATAGAGCTCGACCTTGTCATAGAGATAATCAAAACCGCCGTTCACAATATAGTCTTCATACACACGAGGGTTATAGATCTCTGCAATGAAAAGTACGTGTGGATAAGCTTCCTTCACACGTCCGATGCCATAGTGCCAGAATTCGCAAGGCACCATCTCACTCATGTCACAGCGGAATGCATCGACGCCCTTGCCTGCCCAATAGAGTAGGATGTCAGTCATCTTTACCCATGTGGATGGAATTGGGTCAAAGTGGTTCTCGCGAGAGCCGTCGCTCTTATATTCGACGCCATAGTTGAGCTTGACGGTTTCATACCAGTCCCACTCAGATGGAGTCACGCTGTGGAAAACATCATTGCCCGATACCTTGGCCGGCGACTCTGTATAGACACTTCCCGACTTGATGTCCTTGAGTTTGACGTCCTCGCTAGCGGCATTCTGCCATGTAAGAGTTTCGCCTGGGAAGTAATAGAAGTTATTCTGGTTGTCGAACGCAACAGCAAAATTGTCATTGGCGCCCAGATCCTCTACGCCGTCAGGACACATCACAGAATGGTATTCACGAGCCACGTGATTAGGTACAAAGTCAATCACGACCTTCAACCCAGCGCTGTGGGTGCGTTCGATAAGGGCATCGAACTCCTGCATACGGGTTTCAACATTATCGGCGATGTCGGCGCTCACGGCATAATAGTCGCAGATGGCGTATGGCGAACCAGCATTGCCCTTGACCACGGCATCGGTCTGGCGTGGAAGTCCGTAGGCCGACCAATCGGTCTTCGATGCCTGCTGGATGATGCCTGTGTACCAGACATAGTTTGCTCCGAGACGACGGATGGAGCGAAGAGCCTCGTCTGAGATGTCGCTCATCTTGCCGCATCCGTTTTCCTCACGTGTTCCGTTGAAAGTTTGTGTTGTGTTTTCATTGCCAAATACACGAACCATCATCTGGTATATTACCAGTTTCCCTTCGTCTTTTGAATCTTTGTTTGATGAGCAGCTGCCTAAAAATGCCATGGAGGCAAAAAGCAGCATTGCACTGAAGAATGTTTTTTTCATAGTTGTTTGGGTATTTTATTTTTGTGTTTGCTTTCGAAAAAAGTATCAGACAGAAGATGTTTAACGAGTGCAAATATACTATATTATTTAAAAATGAGCAAATATAAGTGTTAAAATCGAAAAAGAATGCAACAAAATTAGTCGAAAATTTGCTGATGACAATTAAAAAATGTATTTTTGCACGCTGAAAACAATGAAAAGATCATTGCCAATAGTTTGTTGACCCTAATGTTTCAAATCATTACAATAACATGAAAAATAAATTATTTACCAACTGCGCAGGCTACTATTCGGAGCAACTATTTATATTTCCGCAAATTGCCTTGAATGTGTAACTGTCTGAAAAACATATATAAAAACCTCTGTGAGGAGTCCTTTTTATTTATAAAATTGTTATATCAACTTTTTTATGTGCGTAAAACTGCTTAACTTTGCGCCGCAAAACTGCTTAACTTTGCGCCGCAAAACTTCAACATTCTAAAACTAATACTCATGCAAAAACAACTTTCGTCAATCTTGCTTGCCGTTCTTTGTGCCGGACTTCTGTTTGGATGTTCGCAACCTACTGTCGTGTCCGAAAAGGCACAGGTTTCGTCGCCTGACGGTCAGGTGGTGCTTACCTTCTCAATGGATGCCGATGGACATCCTTCCTATACCCTCGATTATCATGGCAAGCGTGTCGTTGCCGACAGCCGTCTGGGTTATCTGCTCAGAGAGAGAAGTGAGTTTAAGTTCAACGAGCAGGCTCCTGCCGATTGGGCAAAAGGCAAGGTGTCGGATTTTACAAGAGGCTTTGAGTATGTCGGAAGTGAGACCTCTTCATTTGATGAGACATGGAATCCAGTATTGGGTGAGGAAAGCGAAATACGTAATCACTACAACGAACTGGATGTGCTTCTTGAGCAGACTGAGACCAACCGTCAGCTGGCAGTAGAGTTCCGTGTTTTTGACGATGGTGTGGGCTTCCGCTACCGTTTCCCTCAGCACGGATCGCTCAATTATTTCACCGTGGTGGAAGAAGTTAGCGAGTTTGCCATGACCGGCGATCATACGGCCTGGTGGGTGCTTGGTGATTATGACACTCAGGAGAATGCCTGGCAGACAACCCGTATCAGCCAAATCTCGACAACAATCAAGGATCCGAAATCAGATGTCTTTTATGGCAACTCATCGACCACTCCTGTCGAGGACTGCGTGCAGACATCACTGCAGATGAAGAGCGATGACGGACTTTACATCAATATCCATGAGGCAGCGTGCATCGACTATGCCACCATGCATCTTAAGGTGAGCAAGAGAACCGATGGTAACTATGTTTTCACCAGTCATCTGACACCCGATGCAGAGGGATTCAAGGGCCATCTGCAGACTCCTTGCACATCGCCATGGCGTACGGTCATCGTAAGCGACCGAGCAGAGGGAATCCTGGCAAGCCGTATGACACTCAATCTTAACGAACCTTGCAAGATTGACGATACATCCTGGATCAAGCCATGCAAATATATGGGCATCTGGTGGGAGATGATCACCAACAAACTGTCATGGAGCTACACTGACGACCTTCCGAGCGTGCAGCTGGGTGTTACCGACTATACGAAAACCAAGCCGAACGGACGTCATGGTGCTACCACTGAATATGCCAAGGAAGTCATCGACTTTGCATCAGAGAACGGCTTTGACGCTATCCTCATCGAAGGATGGAATGAAGGTTGGGAAGACTGGGCAAACAACCAGAAGGACTATGTGTTCGATTTCCTGACACCTTATCCTGACTTTGATATTGAGGAAATCAACAATTATGCCCATGCCAAGGGAATCTACCTTATCATGCATCATGAGACATCAAGTTCTGTGCGAAATTACGAGCGTCACCTCGAACAGGCATATCAGCTGATGGATAAATATGGCTACAAGGCCGTCAAGAGTGGCTATGTGGGCAATATCATTCCTTATGGCGAGCATCACTACAGCCAGTCGATGAATAATCACTACCTCTATTGCATCACAGAGGCAGCCAAGCATCATATTATGGTCAATGCGCACGAGGCAACTCGTCCGACGGGAATCTGCCGAACATATCCAAACTGGATTGGTAATGAATCGTGCCGAGGCACCGAATATGAATGTTTCGTAGGTAATAGGCTCGACCATACCTGCATCATTCCGTTTACCCGACTTGTAGGCGGTCCAATGGATTATACTCCTGGCATTTTCAATATGGATCTGACACAGATGAATCCGAACAACACCCAGCCAGAGGATGGCAAGCGTGTTCCTGCCTATGTGCGTTCAACAATTTGTCGTCAGCTGGCTCTCTACGTCACACTCTACAGTCCTCTCCAGATGGCAGCCGACATCATTCCTAACTATAAGGCCCACATGGATGCCTTCCAGTTTATCAAGGACGTGCCATGCGACTGGCAGAAAACCCTCTACCTCGACTGTGAACCTGGCGACCGCCTTCTCATTGCCCGTAAGGACAAACAGAGTGACGACTGGTACATCGGCCTTAACAGCACCAACGGCTACCAGACTCAGGTGAGCCTTGACTTCCTCGACGAGGGCAAGACCTATGAGGCAACAATCTATGCCGACGACATTGAACACGGCGCTCATTATAAAACCAATCCGCACGCATACGTGATAACCCACCAGGAGGTGACTAACACTTCGGTTCTCGACCTTGAGGCTGCCGTAGGTGGTGGTTGCGCCGTGTCGATTAGGGTGAAGTGAATCAACAAAACACAATTATACTAACAAAAACAAACAAAACACATGAAAACGAAGTTCAACTTCAGATTCCTTGCCCTTGCCTTGGCGGGAATCTTCGTGAGCATCAGCGTCATGGCTCAGGACATTGTTGTCAAGGGCGTGGTTGATGACACATTTGGTGATCCCGTTACAGGTGCCAATGTTGTTGTGAAAGGTACATCTACAGGTTCTATCACAGACCTCGATGGCGCATTCACATTCAAGGCTCCTAAGGGTTCAACACTCGTAGTTTCGTTCATCGGCTACCAGACACAGGAGGTGCCTGCAAGCGAGAACGTACATGTTACTCTCTCAGAGGATTCAGAACTCCTCGAGGACGTTGTGGTCATCGGTTACGGCGTTGCCCGTAAGAACGATATGACCGGTTCGGTAACTGCCATCAAGCCAGATGCTATGAACAAGGGTCTTGTGACCACAGCACAGGACGCTCTTCAGGGCAAGATTGCCGGTGTGAACATCACCAACTCTGGCGGTGCTGCCGGTGGTAGCTCTACAATCCGTATCCGTGGCGGATCTTCACTCAACGCATCTAACGATCCTCTTATCGTTATCGACGGTCTTGCAATGGATAACTATGGCCTTCAGGGTTCGGGCAATGCTCTCTCGATGGTCAATCCTGCCGATATCGAGTCGTTCACCGTATTGAAGGATGCTTCGGCAACCGCTATCTACGGTTCACGTGCTTCGAACGGCGTTATCATCATCACCACCAAGAAGGGTACAAAGAACAGCCGTCCACGCGTAAGCTATAACGGCAATGTGTCAATCAGTGCTCCGGTCAACACTCTCGACGTGATGAGTTCATCGGCTTATCAGAAGTTCGTCAAGGGTCTCGTAATGGAGCAGAAGGGCTTTACCACAGATGCAGAGTGGGAGGCAAGTGACGAATACAAGGCTCTCGGTTATTATGATGCTGAGGGCAATCACCTCTTTGCCAACACCGACTGGCAGGACGAGATCTATCGCACAGCAATCTCTACCGACCAGAACATCACAGTCACTGGCGGTTTGAAGAACATGCCTTACCGTGTGAGCATCGGCTATACCAACCAGAACGGTATCCTCAAGACCAATACCTATGAGCGTTACACAGCTTCTGTCAATGTATCTCCATCGTTCTTCAACGATCACCTGAAGCTCAATATCAATGCCAAGGGTATGCTCTCGAACACACGCTATGCCAATGGCGCTGCCATCGGTGCTGCCATCGAGATGGATCCTACCAAGCCAGTCTATGACAAGACTCCTGCCGGCAAGCAGTACGGAGGCTACTATCAGTGGCCTGCTACAACCGACTATAAGGATTCTGAATGGACTGCCGGCGTTAACACACTTGCCGTACAGAACCCTGTGGCAGCCCTCAACAACATCATCGACAAGGGCAAGTCGAAGGCATTCATCGGCAACATCGAGGCCGACTATAAGATTCATGGTTTCGAAGATCTCCACCTCCATGTAAATGCCGGCACTGAGGTCAAGACAGGTAAGTCGAATAAGACTACATCCATCTATACATACGACACCAGCACATTCTATTATGGCAACAAGGGTTGGACCACACAGGATACATACAACAACTCGTTGAATATGTATGCCCAGTATGTGAAGGATATCAACAAGGCCCACCATATCGACGTGATGGCTGGTTACGAGTGGCAGCACTTCCACAAGCAGAGCGATTACTTCTACTGCGGTAAGTATCCTGAGACAAACCTCGAGCATGCAGGTGAGGACTATAAGCCATCTGAGAACACTCTCTACAAGACAGAGAACTATCTCGTTTCATTCTTCGGCCGTTTGAACTACTCTCTTCTCGACCGCTATCTCGTCACTTTCACTCTCCGTGATGACGGTTCTTCACGTTTCTCAAAGGACAACCGCTGGGGTCTCTTCCCATCTGCTGCCTTTGCATGGAAGGTTAATGAGGAGTCGTTCCTCAAGAACGTCAACTGCGTGAGCGACGCCAAGGTCCGCCTCGGTTGGGGTGTGACCGGTCAGCAGGAAGGCATCGGTGACTACACATACATCGCTACCTATACTCCAAACGTACAGGGTGCTTATTATCCAATCCTCGGCGAAGGTATCACCTATCGTCCAGACGTATTCAACGACAATCTCACATGGGAGCAGACCACAACCTACAATGCTGGTATCGATCTCGGTTTCTGGGACGACCGTTTGGTAGTTAATCTCGACTACTACTACCGCAAGACCAAGGACCTTATCAACTCTGTGGTTCTTCCTGTAGGTACAAACTTCGGCAACAAGGTTAACTCAAACATCGGTTCGCTTCATAACGAGGGTGTTGAGGCTGCATTCACATGGCGTGCAATCCAGAGACGTGACTGGCGCTGGGAACTTGGCTTCAACGCTACATGGAACAAGAACGAGATTGACGAACTCATCGCTTCCAACGGTCCTGACTATAAGATCCTGCATGGCGGTCTTGCCATCGGTGACTCTGGTTCAGACGGCGTTCAGGCTTGGATGGTTGGTCACCCAGTATCTGCCTACTACGTTTATCAGCAGGTTTACGACGAGCAGGGTCAGCCAATCCGTGGCCAGTTCGTTGACCGAAACGGTGACGGCGAAATCAGCGAGAAGGATCGCTACTTCTATAAGAAGAGTAACGGCGACCTCATCATGGGCCTTACCTCTAAGTTGATGTATAAGAACTGGGACTTCTGCATGGCATTCCGTGCATCAATCAACAATTATGTGTATAACGGTGTTGAGGCTTCAACAAAGTCAGACCTCTCATACACTGGCGTATATTCAGGTCTTACATGGCACAACCGTCCAAACATGGTTCTTGCCAAGGGCTGGAATACAGTTGAGACAAAGGATGCCCTTTCTGACTACTTCATTCAGAATGCATCTTACCTCAAGTGCGATAACATCACATTGGGTTACAGCTTCGACAAGCTCTTCGGTGCTAAGATCTCTGGCCGTGCATTCGTCACTGCCCAGAATGTCTTCACCATAACCAACTACAAGGGACTTGACCCAGAAATTGATGGCGGTTATGATGGCAGCATCTACCCACGTCCATTCACAGGTATCGTTGGCTTGAGCCTCAATTTCTAATCATTTCCAAAGTTACACATATTATATAATATATATAGAATATGAAATTCAATATTGTAAAATCGTTTTTGGCTGCTTCGGCTCTTGTGCTCTCTATGGGCATGACAAGCTGCGTCAACGATCTGGACGTTGAGAATATCAACCCACAGCAGACAAGCCAACTCGATGTTGATGCTCTCTTCAACAAGATATATTCGAGCTTCGTGCTCACAGGCCAGCAGGGCCCTTCTGACAAGGGCGATATTGCCGGCATCGACGAGGGTCGTTCTGAGTTCTTCCGCATGTGCTTCTCGCTCAACGAATACACCTCAGACGAGGCTCACTGGATCTGGCTCGGCGATACAGGTATGTCTGAGCTCCTCCACAATACCTACGGTGCAGACAATGCCCAGTCACAGGGTCTTTACTACCGTCTGTACTTCACCATCACACTCTGTAACTTCTATCTCGATCAGGTCAACGGCACAGATGCCGAGTCTCTTGCCCGTCGTGCAGAGGTTCGTTTCATCCGTTCGTTCGTTTACTACTACGTGATGGATCTCTACGGAAGTGCAGCCTTCATGGAGCATGTTTCTCTGACTCCTGGCGAGTGCTATGACCGTGCCAAGTTCTTTGCCTACATCGAGTCGGAGCTCAAGGAGATTGAGCCGGATCTCAAGGATGCAGGTGCAAACACTTACGGACGTGTTGACAAGGTTGCCGCATGGAACCTCCTCTCTCGCCTTTACCTCAATGCCAATGTTTACATCGGCAAGGAGATGTGGGACGAGGCTATGACCTATGCCGACAAGGTAATCAACAATGGTCACTATGCGCTCCACACAACTGGTACTACCAACCCTGTAACTGGCGAGGTTTATTCTGCTTACCAGATGCTCTTCCTTGCTGACAATGACACCAACGGTGCTCAGAAGGAGATGATCTATCCTGTGCTCTGCCATGGCATCAACACTACATCATACGGCTCTACCGACTTCCTCATCCTCTCTACCTATAGTGGCGAAATGAGTGAGAACGTACCTTCTGGCACAGGTAACTCATGGGGCAAGTGTATGCGTGTGCGTTCTGAGCTCATCGATAAGTTCACACACGGTGGCGATCTTCCACAGACCAAAGTGCTCGCTGACATCATTACCGCAGCAGGCGATGATCGCGCTCTCTTCTATACGCAGGGTTACACCAAGAATATCGACGACGAGGCTGAGGCTGCACAGGGTTACAGCTGCGTTAAGTTCCGCAACGTACGTTCTGACGGTGCTTCTCCAAGCGATAACGCATTCGTTGATACCGACCTTCCTCTCATGCGTGTAGCTGAGGCTTACCTCACATACGCTGAGGCTTCAACCCGCAAGTCTGGTCCTAACGCCGAAGCTACCGACAAGGTAAATGTCCTCCGTGCACGTGCCAATGCTGCATTGTTTACAGAGAACTGCACACTCGACGATCTCTGTGATGAGTGGAGCCGTGAGTTCTGGTTTGAGGGTCGTCGTCGTACAGACCTTGTCCGCTTCAACCGTTTCGGCGGTCAGTCAAAGTACACATGGCATTGGATGGGCGGCACTGTTGCAGGTCAGCAGTTCCCTGCTTACCGCAACATCTTCGGTCTTCCTGTCAACGACTTGGCTAACAATGCCAACCTCACACAGAACCCTAACTATTAATCACATGTTTAATGGTTACTAAAAAAGTTATCAAAATGAAAAAGTATATTTTTGGCGCAATGCTGCTTGCTCTCTCGTTGGGATTCACCGCCTGTGACGATGACAACGACAGCAACCCAATCCTCAAGCAGCCAGCAACTGACGCACTCGTTCTCAATGAGCCAGCCAACAATGCCAATGTCTATGACCTTGAGACCTCTAAGTTCGTGACATTGACCATTGCCAAGCAGCCAGATTACGGCTACACAGCTCCTGTGACCTATTCAGCATATATGAGCATTGATGGTACAAACTTCCAGAAGCTTGGTACCACATCGACTAAGACAACCTATCAGATTCCTGCAGCTGAGATCAATGATGCCATCCTTGCCGTTATTGGCGATGGCGATCTCTCGGCTCCAATCCCTGTGCAGTTCTATGTTACTGCCAACCTCTCGGTGCCTGCCGGTCTTGAGGATATCAAGTCGAACATCATCACTCTCAACCAGGTTCAGGCTTACGTGCCAGTTGTCGAGGTTTCTCTGCCAACCGACTTCTATATCGTAGGTAGCTTCCCAGGCAGCGGTTGGGGCACCTTCGTGCCACTTCACGGCGTTTATTCTGCTGAGGGTCGCTTCTATGGCATTGTTCCTCTTGAGAAGGGTTCTAACTTCAAGTTCTCTCTCAAGCCAGCATGGGGCACAGACATGGGCTATGGCGCAACAGCCATGAACATGGAGGAAGGCCTTGCAGCTGAGTGCACAAGCTCTGACGACGGCAACTACGTATTCAATGGCGAGACAGGTCTTTACACCGTATTCATGACAGCTAAGATTGCCAATGGTGCCGTTATCTACAACGTCACATTCAAGCCTGCCAAGATTTATCTCTTTGGTGCTGCAGGCGCTGCTGAGGACAACTGGTCATTCCAGGATTCGAACCTCTTCACCGACAATGGTGACGGCACAGCTACATCACCTGTTCTTGGTGGTTCGGGCGAGCTCCGTATGGCTGTTGACTGCGGTGTTGACTGGTGGAAGACTGAGTTCACTATCCTCAACGATACCAAGGAACTCTTCTACCGCAACTGCGATATCCCATCTAACTGGGCTGCTGACTGCGGTGACAACTACTCATTCAGCGTATCGGCCGGTCAGCAGGTAGTCCTTGACTTCACCACAGGCACAGGTTCTGTAAAGTAATTAAGTAATGTCTCCTTGTGGCGGGTGTCAGCACCTGCCATAAGGAACGCAAATCGAAAACAACAATGAAAAAATCATTATATTTTGCACTTGCAGCAGGCTTCCTGTTTGCTGCCTGTGATGAGGATTTCACCAACTGGGCAGAACCACAGGGTTCGACCGAGGCAGGCGCTACCACCATCGACGGTGCCGTAACCGCCGGTGCTGCCATTGATGCCGCCACAGCCGATGGCGATGTTGTGTTGCTCAATCTTTCAGCTCCTGAGGGATGCACCATCAACGCTTCGCACGTCTATATCAATGGCGATAACGAGATTAAGTTCAACATCGAGGACGGCAAGCTCTCTGTCAGCGCTGCGACACTGGCAAAGACCGTACAGGATGAATATCAGAGCCTCGCAGCCACAACACGCGACCTCGAGGTAAGCGGCAAGTTCGCTGTGGTCAATGCCCTTGGCGAAGCCTCACCTCTCGCTGTTGCTCCTGTTACCGTTCAGTACACAACACCGGCTCTTCCAGCCAACGCATCAGAATCTGCCTACTATTATGTAGGTGGCTACAATGGCTGGAATCTTGCCGAGCCAACTCCATTCGTGAGCAAGGGCAATGGCGTCTATGAGCTTACCATCCAAATCAACGATGGCGAGTGGTTTGCATTTGCTCCACAGAGTGCTGTCGATGCTCAGGACTGGAACGCTCTCTTCCGTGCTCCATCCAACGGCTGCACCGATACATTCGGCTATCTCAACAACGACCCAACAACAGGTTGGTCGTTCAACTGCGAGACAGGCGGTCAGTACACCTTCATCCTCGACATGGTGAACTATACATTCAAGTATATTCACTACATCGAGAAGGAGTACTACTACATCGGAGCTCTTGCTACCGACAAGTCTTACCCACTCAGCAATGGCGGTGCTGATCCATTGGAGAACCCTGTCTTCACCGTAACTGTTCCTGCTGCTGGCGGCTGGCACTGGTTCAAGATTGCTCCTGGCTCAGGCTTCAACGAGGACGGCACATGGAACTGGGACAACGAGATCAACTGCGCTTGCGCTGTCAATAAGGACGACGAGGCAATGGAGGGTAAGTTCGTCATCGGTGGCGACAAGAACTCATGGCACATCCTTGAGGACGTTTATCCTGCAATGTTCTATCGTTTGAGCTTCAACTTCCTCACTCAGGAATACAGCATCACTCCTGTCAACTACACCGAATTTATCTACTATGCCGGTGACTGGACAAGTTGGGGTGACAACAAGAAGGAACTCGCTCTCGTAGATTCAGACAATGGCCTCTACAACGGCTACTACTTCATCAAGGCTGTTGACAATGCCAGCACATGGGGCTTCAAGTTCATTGATGCCGATGGCAACTGGTACGGCGGCGGTGATGGTGTCATCGATGCAGCAGGCGGTAACTGCGACCCTGGTCAGGAGGGCTTCTACAAGATTTCTGTCAACTGGGCTACCATGACCTACGAGCTTACACTCATCGAGACAGTCAGCATCATTGGCGATGCTACCGGCGATAGCTCATGGGGCACAGACATCGACCTTACATGGGACGGTGAGTGCTGGACCTACACCGGACATCTTGAGGCAGGCAACTTCAAGTTCCGTGCTAACCATGATTGGAACGGCATGAACTGGGGTGGCGATAAGTCGAACCTCGAAGTCGATGGCGCTAATGCCAGCATCGAGGCAGCAGGCGACTACACCGTCAAGCTCTACTGCAACTGCCCAGGCAAGGCTTATTACACTATTGAGTAATATCACACATTATTAATAATAATATAGGCGTAGCCTTTTGTCGGGTTGCGCCTATATTTCTTCCTTTCAGTGAAGATTGCTATCTGTGTCCAGCAGTCTTTTTGTGTCGTAAAAATGAAGCAAGAAGCGTCCTGAAACTCTGGAAATGCCTGGAAAAATGTTCTGACGGCTTCCAGCTTTCTGGAAATGCCGGCGAAAGTTTCGTTTGGACTTCCCAAGAGTTAGGAAATGCTGGCGAAAGTTTCGTTTGGACATCCCAAGAGTTAGGAAACGCTGGCGAAAGTTTCGTTTGGATTTCCTAAGAGTTAGGAAACGCTGACGAGCGATTTTTCGGCTTTCCCAACTTTATTGGACACGGATAGGAAGAAAATACATCATCGTTCGCATTATGAAGAAATCTCTACTAATTATTTCTGTCTTGTCGATGACTGTTGCATCTTTCGCACAAGGTTGGCCAGCCAATTATGGAGGCGTGATGCTTCAGGGATTCTATTGGGACTCGTATGCCGACAGTCAGTGGTCATACCTCGAAGAGAAGGCCGATGAGATTGCTCCTTACTTTGACCTTATCTGGATTCCGCAGTCGGGATTCAGCGGTTCGTCCAACAACATGGGCTACACGCCGCAGTATTACTTCAACCAGAACTCATCGTTCGGCACAGAGGGTCAGCTCCGTAGCATGATCAACGCATATAAGAGCCGTGGCACGGGCTTTATTGCCGATGTTGTGATCAACCATCGCAATAATCTCGGTGTAGGCGGTTCGTGGGTCGATTATCCGGCAGAGACCTATGGCGGTGAGACCTATCAGATGCTGCCTTCCGACATCGTGAAGAACGATGACGGAGGCCAGACAAAGACCTGGGCAGAGGCTCATGGCTACGCTTTGTCGGATAATAATGACACAGGCGATGGCTGGGACGGTTGCCGCGACCTCGACCATAAGTCGGCCAACGTCAACCGTGTGATCAAGGCTTACCTCGATTACCTGCTCAATGACCTTGGCTATGCCGGATTCCGCTATGACATGGTGAAGGGTTATAGCGCATCGTTCACGGCCGATTATAACTCCACCGCCAAGCCTGCATACAGCGTGGGCGAGTATTGGGACGCATCGTCGGCCATCAAGAACTGGATTAACGGCACTAAGATCGATGGCGTGCCTCAGTCGGCTGCCTTCGACTTCCAGTTCCGCTACCGTATGCGTGATGCTTTGAAGAGCAACGATTTCACCAAGCTGGCATCGTCGCCATCCGATGCGGGTGGCTATCCGCTGATCTACCAGGAAGACTATCGTCAATATGCGGTTTCGTTTGTCGAGAACCATGACACTGAGTACCGTTCGGCTACGGCACAGCAGGATCCGTTGAAGGGCGACACGGTGGCAGCAAATGCATTCATGCTGGCAATGCCGGGCACTCCATGTGTGTTCTATAAACATTGGCAAACCCATCGCAAGGACATCAAGCTTATGATCGAAGCGCGCCGTCTGGCAGGAGTCACCAACACCAGTGCCTATAGTGTTCCGATGTCACAGGCAATGTGTCACGTGGTAAATGTGGCAGGCACCAAAGGTCATCTCATCTGTGCCATAGGTTCGGGATTGAACATGTATCCATGTCCGTCGGGCTACACTCAGATCCTGGACGGTAGCAAATTCCGTTACTACATTGAGACCTCAGCTCTCGCCGACTGGGAGGACGTCAAGGCGCGTATCGAAGAGGAGGAGGCTCCTGTGCCATTCACGCCATACGATGCCACTGTTTATGTGAAGGCCGATTTTACACCTGTCTATTTTTATGTTTGGGACAGCAATAACAATACTCAGCTCAATGGCGGTTGGCCGGGCAAGCGAGTCGATAACTCGGCCGACAACCAAACCGTCATCGACGGCGAGACCTGGCTCAAGCAGACCGTCCGCATCGGTTCGGCTGACTATTATTTCAACATCATCTTCAACCAGGGTAGCGGCAAGCCTCAGACGACAGACATCACCCGCGTCACAACCGACCGCTATTTCATCGCCACGCTCACAGGCAGCACGTTGTCATTCGAGGATGTTACCTCTCAGCATTCAACCGGCATAGAAACCCTGCGGTCAGAGTCGGCAAATGGCGGAGCTGAGGTGCTGTTCGATCTGATGGGCAGAAAGGTTGTGAACATACATTCAGGTCAGATTCTGACACGCGGACAAAAGAAGATTCTATGTAAGTAAAACTTGGGTTTTATGCACATTAAGATTACAATTTTGGTATAAAAATAGAATAATGTCGAAGTTTTTGCAAATTTCGGCATTATTTTTATTCATTATTCATATATTTGATTTATCTTTGCTCTCCATCTTATTCAAAAGGTATTGTCTAATAGTTATACAATCAATATGAAGATTCAACTTCGCAGCGCTCAGACCACAGAAGGTCGTCGCATGGCAGGTGCCCGCGCTTTGTGGGTAGCCAACGGTATGAAACGCGAGCAGTTCGGTAAGCCGATCATCGCCATCGTCAACTCGTTCACACAGTTCGTTCCAGGTCATACACACCTGCATGAAATCGGCCAGATTGTCAAGGCTGAGATCGAGGCTCAGGGTTGCTATGCTGCCGAGTTCAACACAATTGCGGTCGATGATGGCATTGCCATGGGTCACGACGGTATGCTCTATTCGCTGCCAAGCCGTGATGTGATTGCCGATTCTGTTGAATATATGGTGAACGCGCACAAGGCTGATGCCATGATCTGCATCTCGAACTGCGATAAGGTTACTCCGGGTATGCTGATGGCTTCCATGCGCCTCAATATCCCTACCGTGTTTGTGAGCGGCGGTCCGATGGAGGCCGGTAAATATAAGGGCGAGAACGCTGACCTTATCACAGCCATGGTCAAGGGCGGTGATCCAACGGTGAGCGATGAGGAACTGGCCGAAGTTGAGAACTGTGCATGCCCTGGCTGCGGTGCATGCTCAGGCATGTTCACTGCCAATTCGATGAACTCATTGACCGAGGCTCTCGGCATGTCATTGCCAGGCAATGGTTCGATTCTTGCCACTCACGTCAACCGCATCCAGCTCTTCAAGGATGCTGCTGCACAGATCGTGAAGAATGCCTTTGCCTATTATGAGAATGGCGATGAGAGCGTGCTTCCACGCAGCATTGCCACACGTCAGGCATTCCTCAATGCCATGACTCTCGACATTGCCATGGGTGCATCGACAAACACCGTGCTCCATCTTCTTGCCGTGGCACAGGAGGCTGAGGTTGACTTCAAGATGACTGACATCGACCAGCTTTCGCGCAAGGTTCCATTCCTCTGCAAGCTGGCTCCTAACTGGCAGAAATACTCTATTCAGGAGGAGAACCGTGCAGGCGGCATTCTCGGCATTATGGGCGAGCTGGCCAAGGGCAATCTGCTCGACCTTTCATGCAAGCGTGTCAATGGCGCAACTCTCGGCGAGGATATCGTGAAGTACAGCATCACCGGCGCAGCTGTCGATCCGGAGGCAAAGCGCATTTATTCTTCTGCTCCGGCTGGCAAGTTCTCGACCAAGATGGGCTCACAGAACTGCCAGTGGGAATCGCTTGATACCGACCGTGAGAACGGCTGTATCCGCGACATCGAACATGCCTATACCAAGGACGGCGGCATGGCTGTGCTCTTTGGCAATATCGCTCAGGACGGCTGCGTGGTTAAGACTGCAGGCGTTGCTCCTGAACTCTGGCACTTCGAAGGCCCTGCTGTGGTGTTCGACAGCCAGGAGGACGCATGCGAGGGAATCCTCGGCGGTAAGGTCAAGAAGGGCGATTGCGTGGTGATTACCCACGAGGGTCCTAAGGGCGGTCCTGGCATGCAGGAGATGCTCTATCCGACTTCCTACATCAAGTCGATGCACATGGGCAAGGAATGCGCCCTCATCACTGACGGTCGTTTCTCAGGCGGTACCAGTGGCCTTTCTATCGGTCATATCTCTCCAGAGGCAGCTGCCGGCGGCAATATCGGCAAGATCAAGGACGGCGACATCATTGTCATCGACATTCCAAGCCGAAGCATCGACGTCAAGCTTTCCGACGAGGAACTTGCAGCACGTCCACAGCAGCCTCTCAAGCGCAACCGTGTTGTCAGCAAGGCTCTCCGCGCGTATGCCCAATCTGTTTCATCTGCCGACAAGGGTGGTGTGAGAATCATTGAGTAAAGAGTCATAATTGGCCTAATTAGCATAATTGGTCTAATAAGCCTAATTGGTCTAATATGCCTAATTGGCCTAATAAGAAAATAATATGGAAAAAATAAGTGGTGCAGAAGCGTTGATGCGTTCCTTGGAACATGAAGGGGTAGATGTGCTCTTCGGCTATCCTGGTGGCGCAATCATGCCTACATTCGATGCACTCTACGATCATAAGAAGACACTGCATCATATCCTTGTACGTCACGAACAGGCTGCTGCACATGCGGCTCAGGGTTATGCCCGTGTGAGCGGTAAGGTGGGTGTCGCAATCGTGACATCTGGTCCTGGAGCAATGAACACTATCACAGGTGTAGCCGATGCCATGATGGATTCTACACCGTTGGTTGTCATCTGCGGACAGGTTGGCGCTTCGATGCTCGGCACGGATGCCTTCCAGGAGGTCGATGTGGTGGGTGTGACCCAGCCAATCTCCAAGTGGAACTATCAGATACGTCGCGCCGAGGATATTGCCTGGGCCGTTGCCCGTGCTTTCTATATTGCCAAAAGCGGACGTCCAGGTCCTGTGGTGCTCGACTTCACCAAGAACGCACAGACGGCGCTCATTGAATATCAGCCACAGACGGTCGATTTCATCCGATCATACAAACCTGTTCCTCAGTGTCCTGCTCAGATCATCGAGTCTGCCGCTCAGCTTATCAATGAGAGCGTTAAACCATTCATGCTCGTCGGTCAGGGTGTAGAGCTTGCCGGCGCAAATCAGGAACTGCTTGAACTTATAGAGAAAGCTCAGATTCCGTTTGGTTCGACAATGCTCGGTCTTTCGGCAGCTCCGTCAGATCATCCGTTGAACATGGGTATGCTTGGTATGCACGGTTCGCTATCGGCCAATGTCATGACCAACCAGTGCGACCTTCTGATTGCCGTTGGTATGCGTTTTGACGACCGTGTGACAGGCAATATCAAGACCTACGCAAAGCAGGCGAAGGTCATCCACTTCGAAATTGATCCTTCGGAGATCGATAAGAATGTCAAGACAACCGTGGCTGTGCTTGGCGATTGCAAGCAGACACTCGCAGAGGTTCTGAAGCTCGTCGATCCGACCCGTCATGACGCTTGGGTAGCAGGTTTTAAGCCATACGCAGAGAAAGAGACTGTCAAGGTAATCAATCCTGCTCTTCATCCATCCGACGGCCCATTGCTTATGGGTGAGGTGGTGCGCAAGGTCAGCGAGGCAGCGAACAATGAGGCTATTCTTGTTACCGACGTTGGTCAGAACCAGCTGTTCGGATGCCGTTACTTCAAGTTCACAAAGTCGCGCAGCGTGGTCACCAGTGGCGGTTGCGGCACAATGGGCTTCGGCTTGCCTGCTGCCATCGGTTCTACCTTCGGTGCCCCTGACCGCACTACCTGCCTCTTTGTCGGCGACGGTGGTCTTCAGATGACAATTCAGGAACTCGGTACCATTATGGAACAGCAGTGTCCTGTCAAGATCATATTGCTCAACAATAACTATCTGGGTAATGTGCGCCAGTGGCAGTATATGTTCTTCAATAAGCGCTATTCGTTCACTCCAATGCTCAATCCTGACTATGAACTTATCTGCCAGGGTTACGGCATTGCTTGCAAGACCGTTACCGACCGCAACGACCTCGATTCGGCAATCCGCGAGATGCTTGATCATGACGGACCATATTTCCTTCAGGTGGCCGTAAAGGAAGAGGACAACGTCCTGCCTATGACACCTCCAGGAGCTAATGTTGATGAAATGCTGTTAGAAATTAAGTAACCTATGAATGATAATTTTATAATGACTGCTCAGTCGTGGGAAGGCCGCATGGACGACGAGATGGACGAATTCTCGGCTCTTGATGCAGCCATTAAGGCCGCTGCTGCTGTCGATCGCAATTCATACGAGAAGAACCTCCAGCGCGAACGTCTGGCGTCCTCGTCTCACGCTCCTTCCGGCGCGCCTCTCCAGCGAGAGACGTTCTCCAAGAATGCCGTGATGCGACCAGATACCCCTAACTTTGAGGGTGCACAGCTCAGTCAGAGCCACGAAGGTCTCACCCTATATACATTAATTATATATAGTGAGAACTTTGCCGGTATCCTTAACCAGATTACGGCAGTCTTCACACGTCGCCAGGTCAACATCGAATCGCTTAATGTATGTGCATCTTCGACACCTGGTGTTCATAAATACACCATCACATGCTATTGCAAGCAGGAGATGGCTGAGATGCTCGTCAAGCAGATCGAAAAGAAGATTGACGTGCTTCAGGCCAACTGTTTCGTCGATCAGGAGATCTTCATCAACGAGACCTCGCTGCTCAAGCTCTCAACCCCGATGGTATTGGCCGATTCGGATATCTCGCGCATCGTTCGTCATCACAATGCCCAGATGGTGGAGGTTAATCCTACCTATACCACTGTGGCCAAGACTGGCATTACTGCGGAGGTGATGTCGCTCTTTGAACAGCTCAATGCCAAGGGGTGCGTGTTGCAGTTCGCCCGTTCGGGCCGAATCGCCATCACACGCTCGTGCATCGAACGCTTGGATCAGTATCTTACCAAGCGAGAGGAAGAGCGCAACTGACAATAGAAAACAAATTATTTTTATTTCATAACTTTTAATTTTTAATTTAAGATTATGGCACAGATGAATTTTGGCGGCGTCATTGAGAACGTAATGACCCGCGAGGAGTTCCCACTCGAAAAGGCTCGTGAGATTTTGAAGGACGAGACTATCGCAGTTATCGGTTATGGCGTACAGGGTCCTGGCCAGTCATTGAACCTCCGCGACAATGGTTTCAACGTAATCGTTGGCCAGCGTCCAGGCAAGACTTTTGAGAAGGCTATCTCTGATGGTTGGGTACCAGGTGAGACACTCTTCTCGATCGAGGAGGCTGCAGAGAAGGCTACCATCGTTATGTGCTTGCTCTCTGATGCAGCAGTAATGAGCGTATGGCCAACTCTCCAGAAGTATCTTACTCCTGGCAAGGCTCTCTATTTCTCACACGGTTTCGCTATCACATGGAACGACCGCACAGGCTGCGTTCCAGCTAAGGATATCGACGTTATCATGGTTGCTCCTAAGGGCTCTGGTACTTCACTCCGTACCATGTTCCTTGAGGGTCGTGGCTTGAACTCTTCATACGCTGTTTATCAGGATGCAACTGGCAAGGCAATGGATCGTACCCTCGCTCTCGGCATCGGCATCGGTTCTGGTTACATGTTTGAAACTACATTCCAGCGCGAGGCTACTTCTGACCTCACCGGCGAGCGTGGTTCACTCATGGGCGCTATTCAGGGTCTTCTCCTTGCTCAGTATGAGGTTCTCCGTGAGAACGGTCACTCACCTTCTGAGGCATTCAATGAGACCGTTGAGGAGCTCACACAGTCGCTCATGCCACTCTTTGCCAAGAACGGTATGGATTGGATGTATGCAAACTGCTCGACCACAGCTCAGCGTGGTGCCCTCGATTGGTATCCACGTTTCCACGATGCTATCAAGCCAATCTGTCAGTGGCTCTACACTTCGGTTAAGCTCGGCAACGAGGCTCAGATCTCTATCGACTCTAACTCTAAGCCTGACTATCGTGTAGGTCTTGAGGCAGAGCTCAAGGCTCTCCGTGAGAGCGAAATGTGGCAGACTGCTGTTACTGTTCGCAAGCTCCGTCCAGAGAATAACTAATAATTCGGACATACAAAAAAACTGGGTGTGCCAAGCGGCGCACCCAGTTTTTTTGATTATTGGCCCAATTGGCCCAATTGGCCTAATTGGCCTAATTGGCCTAATTGGTCTAATTGGCCTAATTAGCCTAATTGGCCCAATAAGCTATTTTAGAGGAAATGCTTGGTTGGCTCTCCGACGATAGCTGAGAGGAGATTGTTGGCTGCCGATGAGGCACCGATACGATAGAGATCCTTAGTGAGCCATTCCTCGCCAAGCACGGTCTTGACGATTGTGTAGTACTTTACGGCGTCTTCAGGAGTGCGTACGCCACCGGCAACCTTGAAGCCAACACGTGTGCCGGTCTTCTCATAGTATGCCTTGATCATGCGGCACATCACATAGGCTGCCTCAGGAGTGGCTGCAATGTCGATCTTGCCGGTAGATGTCTTGATAAAGTCTGCGCCTGAGTACATTGCCAATACTGAAGCCTTGGCGATGAGTGAAGCCTTCTTGAGTGCGCCGGTCTCAAGGATAACCTTAAAGATTGCGTCACGGCAGGCCTCCTTGCATTCCTGGATGGTATCACACATCTCCTCATAACAGCCAGCCAGCATCTGTCCGACGTTGATTACAATGTCCACCTCGTTGGCACCGGCTGCAACGGCAAGACTGCATTCTGCCACCTTGATTTCTGGGAAAGTCTGGCTCGATGGGAAACCAGCCGAAACCACTGTTGTGTGTACATTGTCGGCATCAAGGAATGTAGAAACGGTCTCTGCGAAGTTTGGATAGACGCAGATTGAAGCCACGTTGTCAAGTTCTGGATATGCTTCCTCGAAGAGGTTGACGCGCTCGGTGAAGAGGCGGATACGTTCATCGTTGTCGGTAGGGTTGAGCGATGTGAGGTCGATGCAGCCGAGGCTGAACTTAAGAGTCTCGGTGGTGTTGTTTTCGTCGAAGCCCTCAGTGATGATACGTGCGGTCTCGGCCTTTACAACTTCATCGTCAAGTTCGGTTTCGAATTTGGCGAGTGTGTCTTGGTATTTATCCATGTCGTTATTATTTGTTAATGGGTTGTTCAATTAATAGATAATAAAAAACTTTGGTCAATGAAGCCTGGTTTACAGTAGGCGGAACTCATAGCCCTGGGAGATGATATATTCAATGGCCTGAGGCAGTGCCTGCTGGAGGTTATGCCATGACTTAGGCTGATCGTGGAATGTGATGATCGATCCGTTGCGTAGGTGTCGTTTCACATTGTCCACCACCTGGTTGGCGTCCAGTCGGTTTGAATAGTCGCGTGTCACCAGGTCCCAGAACACCAGTCTGTACTTCTTCTGCAGAAGGCGCGAGTGACCCCATCTAAGCCAACCGTGCGGCGGACGGAACAGTTCACTATGGATAAGCATGTTGGCTTTCTCCACATTGGCAAGATATGCCTTCGAACCATAGGTCAGAGCCGAGATGTGGTTCATAGTGTGATTGCCCACACGGTGACCGCGAGCCTTGACGGTCTCAAAGAGAGCTCGATAGCGTGCCACATTGTCGCCCACGCAGAAGAACGTAGCCTTGATGCCGTAGCGGTCCAACACGTCGAGTACCCATGGCGTAACGTCGGGCGTAGGACCGTCGTCGAAGGTCAGATATACACACTTCGGTTGCGACGGCAGACGCCAGAGCGCATCTGGAGCCATGAGTATTCGGGCGATGAGTGGTGGTTGTTCGATGAACACGTTACTGAGACTGGATGACTGGATGGACAGGATGCCTTATTTCAGAAGGCCAGCCTTGTAGGCGTTCTCAAAGTATGCGTTGAAGGCAGGATCATATTTCGCAGCCAGATCGTCGGCCTTATATCGGTCAGCAATGCTGAGAGCGTCGCGCATAGTGAGCAACTGCTCGCGTACCTGTGAAGAAAGGCTTTCGCGATGATGCTTAGAGAGGTGTTCAGACCAAGCCAGATACTCGTCATTGGCTTCGAGTACTGCCTTCACGATGCGGTTGCCCTCCTCTGGCTTATTGCACATATAGTATGCCTGAGCCATGGTGAGAGAGGTATAGTCGTAAGGGATGTTGGCTGACGGGATGGTCTTGTCGCAGAACTCTGTTGCCTTCAGAGCACGTTCGTAGTCGTGGATGGTGAGCAACTGCTCGATGAGCGTGCAGAACATCATACGCTGGGTGCGGCACATACGGCGGTTATTTTCATCCAGATAGATGGTGGTGTCCTGAATATTGCCCCATACGAACTTGTTCATCAGGTTGTCATAGCTCTTGTCGATGTCAGGCGATGAAGTGCCACCGTTGGCAAGAGGTACGATCTGATAGGCGAGTCCCACAAGGCGGAAGTACTTGTTGAGACCCATATACATGTCGCTGCCTACGGTTGTGGCGAAATAGATAGGACGCTTCCAACCTGTGCGACTGATGCCATCGATCATTGAGAGCACAGCAATCTCGTTCTTCGTCACATAGTTCTTCGATGAGAGGTCGATGACCATCTTGTCGATGAGTTCTGAAGAGTCTGCTACATTAACGCATGGAGAAGCAAGAACCTCCTCAGGATCCACGTCAACGACGAACTTCTTTGACGGCAGGTAATCGAGTTTGCCGTAGTTAGGCAGCGACTTGTATTTCGGATCGTCGCTGTAGAGGAAGTTCATGGCGTAGTGAAGCGGTACATCGTTGTCGAGTAACTGTATGAGGTGTGCGTAGTTGAGCTTGTCGTAGGCATATTGGTCGCGACGCAGTTCGATTGGCAGCGGCTCAGATTCGTAGGCCGGGCATTTCATCTGGTTGATATACCAGTCGGTCTGGAGGTATGACAGGTTGCAGACGCGTACATCTGTACGGTATCCTTCCACCTCCTGGGCGTACCAAAGAGGGAATGTGTCGTTGTCGCCGTTAGTGAAGATGATGGCATTCGGTTCGAGAGAAGAGAGATAATTGCGACCAAAGTCACGGGCAGTGTAACGACCTGTGCGATCATGGTCATCCCATGTCTGGCCAACCATCTGCAATGGTACGAGCAGGCAGACTACCGACGCGATTGCCGCAGAAGCCACATTGTTCTTGAGAGCCTTCTGTAGGAGCTGTGCGATGCCGGCCACACCCATGCCGATCCATATTGCAAAGGCATAGAACGAACCGGCGTATGCATAGTCACGTTCACGAGGCTGGTAAGGTGTCTGGTTGAGATATATGACGATGGCGAGACCAGTCATGAAGAACAGGAAGAACACCACCCAGAAGCCCTGGATACCCTCACGTCCGGCAAATGCCTGATAAAGCAGACCGATGATGCCGAGCAGCAAGGGTAGCATATAGAAGACATTGTGACCCTTGTTATTGGCGATGGACGATGGGAGAGAGCTTTGGTCTGGAACGTCGAACAACACTTCGTCGATAATCGGGATGCCCGAGATGGCACGGCCGCGATCCACGGCACCGTAAGACTGTTCGTCGCTCTCGCGACCAGAGAAGTTCCACATGAAGTAGCGCCAGTACATGAAGTTCACCTGGTAGTTGAAGAAGTATGCCAGATTATCGGCAAACGTAGGCACACCCTTGATGGTCTTGCCGTCCTTGCCCACTACGGTGTGGCCAGGATCCTTCTCGTTGAAGTTGCTCCATGCCTTGTAACCGCTGACGTGGTTAGGCTGGCTGCTATACATGCGAGGGAAGAGCATAGTGTAGTTGTACTTATACTTCTCCTTGTAGCCGGTCACAACATACTCATCAGGCTCGTTGTCTGAAGTCTTCACTTTCTTGCCATAGAGGGCAGGACCCTGTTCTGTAATTACTGTGCCGCTGGCGTCACGCATCACGCTCGATGCAAACGTCTGTCCCATGAAGAGAGGCGACTCGCCATACTGCTCACGGTTGAGGTATTTTGAGAACGAAAAGATTTCGTCAGGCGAGTTCTGATCCATAGGCAGCTGGGCCGACGAACGGATGATAATCTGGGCGAACGTAGAGTAGCCTACCAGGATTGTGAGCAGGCAGAGCAGGGTGTTGCTTACCAGCCGTGCATTGAGTCTTTCGCCAAAGACGAATATCAGAGCTCCCAGCACTACTGTCACGCCGAAGCCGATGAGCCAGCCGTCGCCAGCAAAAGGCACGCCACTCAACACCAGTCCTGCCAAAAGAAGCAGGCGCTGAACCATAGGGGAACAGTTCTTCTTGTAAAGCATCCATACGCCGATGGCAAGGAATGCGAGCACGAAGAAGAAATAGAAGCCTGTACCGGTATTATAGCTGAAACCGAGTGTGTTTACGAAGAAAAGTTCGGTGGCGCTGCACAGTTTCACCATGCCAGGGATCATTCCGTAGAGGATGAAGAACACCAGAAGTACAGAAAGAATCAAGGCTCCGAGAGTGCCTTTAAGGGTGGCTTCTGGCACTTTCTTGAAATAATATACGAGCACGATGGCAGGAAGTGTCAGAAGGTTGAGCAGATGCACACCGATCGAAAGACCAATAATATAGGCCAGAAGGATGATGTAACGGTCGCCCTCCACACCTGCGGCATGGCGTTCCCACTTCAGAATGAGCCAGAACACAATGGCAGTCATGAACGAAGAGAAGGCATAAACCTCAGCCTCGACAGCCGAGAACCAGAATGTGTCAGACCATGTGTAGGCCAGTGCTCCCACCATGCCAGAACCGAGGATGGTGATCATCTGTCCAAGACTCATTTCCTCCTGTTCAGAGCCATTATGTTTGTTACCTCTGCACACGAATTTACGAGTCAGAGCTGTGATGGTCCAGAATAGGAACAGGATTGTGGCAGCCGAGAACATGGCGCTCATTCTGTTGACCCAAACGGCAGCCTGTGTTACATCGCCACCGGCAAAGTTGACAAAGAATCGTCCGGTAAGGTTAAAGAATGTGTTTCCGGGTGGGTGACCCACCTCGCCTTTGTCAGCACAGGTGATGAACTCAGGGCAATCCCAAAAGCTTGCGGTCGGCTCTACTGTCGAAAGGTAGGTGTAGGCCGCAATCGCAAATGCAATCCATCCGAAGATGTTGTTTAGCAGGTTGTATCGCTTCATGATTGTTATATAGTATTTTTTTATTTCTTTGTACGACTTGACGGATGATAATTATATTCTTTGCGCGGCAAATATACAAATAAAACACATACGATGGTGTGAAAACGGGCTGTTTTTGAGCGAAACACGCCATATTTTACACATTTTAAATAAATATATAAGCTCAAACATGCAGTTGTGGCGAAAAAAACATTATCTTTGCCCCATGAAAATACTCGTTACAGGTGCCAGCGGATTTGTGGGAAGCCACGTCGTCCATCTTGCCTTGAAGCTTGGACATGAGGTCTGGGCAGCAGTGCGCAAGACGTCGTCGCGCCAGTGGCTCACTGACCCGGGGATACGCTTTGTCGATTTTCAGGAGATTTCTGAGATTACGGATACGTTCGATGCCGTGATCTGGTGTGCTGGCATAACTAAAGCTCTCAAAGACGAGGAGTTCGAGACTGTCAATTACTTTCAGATGCGGAAGTGTGTCGAAGCTATGCGTCAGTCGGGTCATCTGCCTCGCATCTTTGTCTATATGAGCAGCCTTAGTGCCCGCTATCCGGTTTCTGCCTATGGTCGAAGTAAACTCCACGCCGCCGAGTGGCTTCGCGAGCAGAAGGACATGACAGTCGTCATTCTCTATCCTACGGGCGTCTATGGTCCGCGTGACAGAGACTATCTGCAGCAGTTCCGCATGATCAAGTCGGGCTTCGATTTTGTGCCAAGTCTTTGGGGGCAGCAGAAACTCTCATTCATTTATGTCTGGGATTTGGCAAATATCGTGTTTCAGGCAATCTCGGTGGCAGAGGCCGTTCTGGACAGATGCGGAGCATGTCCTGTAATGGAGATGGATGTCTCAGAACCTCGAACCTACACGAACGCGGAGTTTCGCCACATCCTTCAGCATGAATTTGCCGGCAGGGCAGGGGATAAGCGTTGGCCGGTGTTGCCATTGCGTGTTCCTGGGTGGTTCATCCATCTGGTGTGTGGCATAAGTGGTCTGATTGCCAAAATGAGGCACAAGCCAGCTCTATTGAATCCTGACAAGGCACATCTGCTCACACAGATGGACTGGACGGCCGACAACACCCAGCTCCGTTACTGGCTTGGCGATAACATCCCATTCACATCGCTCCAGAATGGCGTTCGCCTTACCACCCAGTATTATCTCGACAACGGCTGGCTCTAATTCTCAATTATGAATCATGAACTATGAATTCTCAGTTATGAATTCTCAATCATCACCCATAGGCATCTTTGACTCAGGCTTCGGCGGTCTCTCCATCTTCCGTGAGATTCGCCATCTCATGCCTCAATACGACTATATCTTTCTTGGCGACAATGGACGTGCTCCGTACGGCGACCGTTCATTCCAGGAAGTTTTCGACTTTACCAATCAGGCCGTTATGCGACTGTTCGACATGGGTTGCCCATTGGTTATCCTGGCTTGCAATACAGCCTCAGCCAAAGCCTTGCGCAATATCCAGCAGAACGAGTTGCCGAGTTCGGCCGATCCTACGCGCCGTGTGCTGGGCGTTATTCGTCCTACAGTCGAACGTGTGTCAAATCTGACATACTCAGGCCACATCGGACTTGTGGCTACGCGTGCCACCGTCAGCAGCCAGAGTTATGACATGGAACTTGCCAAGACAGCGCCCCACATCCACGTCACCTCGCGAGCATGTCCGCGTTGGGTGCCACTCATTGAGAGCGGACGACTCGATGCGGAAGAACTCTACCTTGATGTGCGCTCCGAACTGTCAGCCTTGCTCGATACCGATCCGGATATCGATACCATCATCCTTGGCTGTACACATTATCCGCTCATCACCTCGCTTATTCAGAAAGTTCTGCAGGAACTCGATCATCCTGAGATCATCCTTATGCCGCAAGGCAAGCCCGTCAGCTATGCATTACGTGATTATCTATATCGCCATCCTGAGATGGAGACACGTCTTTCGCGACAGGCTGGTGTCTCGTACTATACGACGGGCGAGGTTCCCGCATTCGAGAACCTCGCCACCATATTTCTCGGTCACGACAGTAAGATCTCCGCTCTGCCTGTCATTCTGTGAGTGGATGCTCGGAGCCTGATAAGATGATACTGCAGTCCGGTAATTCTGAAATCAGACAAACCGTGTGCATGGCACAAGTGGACTGACCACCATCTCGCCGTCGGGTGTAACTTGTATGAGGTTGAGCAGGATGTCATCACGCTTTCCGTTGGCAATGATTACCTCGATGCCCTGAGCTGCGATGTTGCGTGCCGTCTGATGCTTTGACACCATGCCGCCGCGACCTGCCGAACTCTTTGACGATTTTATATAGTGTGACACATCGGTATTCTGACCAATGACGCGTATCAGTTTGCTGTCTGGATCAGAAGGGTTGCCCGTATAGATTCCGTCGATGTTGCTGAGCAGAATAAGCAGGTCGGCCTTCATCATGGTAGTGACCAGTCCTGAGAGTTCGTCATTGTCGGTAAACATCAGTTCGGTTACCGAGATCGTATCGTTCTCATTGACAATAGGGATTACGCCTTCCTGCAGCATCACCTCCATGCAGTTTTGCTGCGTCTTGTACTGCTGCTCGGTGCTGAGGCTCTCCTTGGTCGTCAATACCTGACCGCAAAGAAATCCCTGGTCACGGAAGAGTTCGTAGTATTTATTGATGAGTTTGGCCTGTCCTACAGCACTGAACAACTGGCGCTGGCTCACGTCATCGAGTTTGTCAGACATACGCAATTCGCTGCGTCCGCTTGCCACCGCACCGCTCGACACCAGCACCACCTCCACACCCTGACGGCGGAGGGTTACAATCTGATCGACAAGAGCCGACATGCGTGTGACGTCGAGTGTGCCATCATTGCGGGTCAGTACGTTGCTGCCCACCTTTACTGTGATACGCATAACACAATTATAGTTTATTTATAACGCTTAACTGCCGCAAAAATACTTGTTTTCGTCCGAATAGGCAAGAAAATATAAGGAATTTTGCGATTTTTGACCATCATTGGTACATTTTTTGCTGACATTGCGTATCTTTGCATCACAATAACCAATCAAATTCATCGCCCATGACCACCCGACTCCATCTGCTCAAGGTTCTGATATTCATCACCGCATGTGCTGCCACTTTCACCACAGAGGCACGCACAGAACTTACATCTGCCACTTTCGATTTTACCGCCACCAAAGACCGTGATGGGGTATTGGCCGTGACACCAAAGACCGCCTACACCGACTCGCTTGGCTACGGCTGGCGTAACGGATATTTCACATTGGCAGTGCCCGATGGCTCGTATCGTGTGACCGTGACATACGGCAACCGTCGCAAGGCAGGAGAACTGACACTGAGGGCTGAGTCGCGCCGTCTGTTTGTCGAGAATGCCGTGACCGCCAAGAAGGAGATACGCACGGAAGTCTTCACTGTCAATAAGCGTACGCCTGCCTATACCGACGAGAAGGGACGCGATGCTCGTGTCCGAATCAAGAAGCGCGAGGAACCAAAGCTTAACTGGGATGATTATCTAACCTTTGAGGTGGGTGGCGGTAGTCCTTTGCTTCAGCGTCTGGAGATTGCTCCTGCCGACACATCCGTGACACACGTCTATCTGTGTGGCAATTCCACGGTTGTCGATCAGGACTATGAACCATGGGCATCGTGGGGTCAGATGGTGACTCGTTTCTTCGACGAGGATGTCTGCGTGGTCAATTGTGCCGAGAGTGGCGAGACGGCACAGAGTTTCATCTCGCAGGGACGACTTGCCCAGATTGTAAGCCGTTTGAAGGCTGGCGATTATATCTTCATGGAGTTTGGTCATAACGATCAGAAGACCGACGGGAATATCGGCAACGGTGCGTTCTATAGTTTCCAGCAGCAGCTCAAGGTTTTTGTCGATTACGCACGCAAGGTTGGCGCACATCCAGTGTTCTGCACACCGACGCGCCGCCGTATGTTCGATTCTGAAGGAAAGATTCGCGATACGCATCTCGACTATCCTGAAGCTATGCGTTTCATGGCTGAGAGGGAAGGAATCCCATGCATCGACCTGCAGGAATCCACTCGCGTGATGTTCGAGGCTTGGGGACCTGAGACATCCAAGCATGCCTTCGTCCACTATTCTGCAGGTTGTTGGCCTGGGCAGGACAACGAGCTGGCCGATGACACACACTTCAATGCCTTCGGTGCCTATCAGATAGCGCTCCTTGTACTTCAGGGTATAGTCGATCTAGACTTGCCGCTGGCCAAGCACATCAAAGCCGGATTCCCGGGCATCGACCCTGAAAATCCGGCAGATTGGCAACAATTTAAATACGTGACGAGCCTTCAGACCGAAGCTCTCAAACCCGATGGCAACTGATCTGATATAATCTGATCGGGCGGCATTATCAATCAATGCGTCGATTGATAAGCCCTGCTTAATCGGCGAGCTCGCCGATAAGAGTGGCTGACGATGCCTCGATGATGCGCACCATGACCAGGTCGCCTGTCTTGGCGTTGCCCTTTGGGAAAACAATCATCTTGTTCTGCTGCGAACGGCCGCAAAGCTGTTCGCGGCTTCGTTTTGAATAGCCTTCCACCAGAACCTCAAAGGTCTTGCCCACGTCGCGGCGGTTGCTCTCAAGCGACAGTTGGTTCTGAAGTGCGATGATCTCGTTGAGGCGACGTATCTTCTCTTCCTCGCTCACGTCATCTGGATAGTGGCGTGCAGCGAATGTTCCGGGACGCTCGCTGTACTTGAACATGAATGCCGAGTCATAGCCAACCTCGCGCATCAGAGAGAGAGTCTGAGCATGGTCTTCGAGTGTCTCGCCGCTGAATCCGCAGAACACATCGGTCGAGATACCGCAGTCGGGGATGATGCGGCGTATCGAGGCAATGCGGTCAAGGTATTTCTCGCGGTCGTACTTGCGGTTCATGCGCTTGAGCACGGTGCTTGATCCGCTTTGAGCCGGCAGATGGATGTGTTTGCAGATATTGTGATGATCGGCCATGGTCTGGATAATCTTATCGCTCATGTCCTCAGGGTTCGATGTCGAGAAACGGATACGCATTTCTGGTGCGGCATCAGCTACAATGGCAAGAAGGTCGGCAAAATCAACAGGTTGTCCGTCGTCGTCCTTATAGAGATATGAATTGACGTTTTGACCCAACAGCGTCACCTCCTTGAAACCCTTTTCCTGAAGGTCGTGCAACTCGGCCAGGATGCTATCCACGGCACGGCTGCGTTCACGTCCGCGAGTGTAAGGCACGATGCAGTATGAGCAGAAGTTATTACATCCGCGCATGATTGAAATGAATCCAGAGATACGACCCTGACCGATGCGCGTAGGAATCACGTCGCGATAGGTCTCTGTGGTCGAAAGCTGCACGTTTACAGCCTCCATTCCCTGCTCGGCTGCCGAAATGAGATTAGGCAGGTCGAGGTATGAGTCGGGACCGGCCACAAGGTCGGCGCCGTGTTCGATGAGTCCCTCCCTTACGCGTTCTGCCATACATCCCAGCACGCCAACAATCGGAGCCTTGGCTTTCTTCGACTTGAGGCTTTTGAAGAACTGCAGACGCGAGTAGATCTTCTGCTCGGCATTGTCGCGGATCGAACAGGTGTTCATAAACACCGCGTCAGCCTCCTCCACAGACTCGCATATTTCGTAGCCTGCCATCTGCATGATTGTAGCCACAACCTCGCTGTCCGCCACATTCATCTGGCAACCGTATGTTTCAATAAATAGTTTCTTCATTTTAAAATTTGTTAAATTCGCGATGCATTGAACAAATGGCAACACATTGTTTGCGAAATTTTGTAAATATAATTATATTTGCGCCATAAAAATGCGCTGCAAAGGTACGCATTTTCTTTCAAACGAACAAATTTTCTTTTATGAAATATAAAAAAATGACCGCCGAGCAGGCAGCTGCGTTAATCAAACATGGCGATACGGTGAGTGTCAGTGGATTCACAGCCGCCGGTTCACCACGAGTTGTAACTGCTGCTTTGGCTGTCCGTGCTGAGGCTGAACATGAGGCTGGCAGAGAGTTTAAGATCAATCTCTATACGGGTGCATTGACCAACGAGTGCGTTGATGAGGCTCTTGCCAAGGCTCATGCCATCGACAAGCGTATGCCTTTCCAGGGATCACCTGCCATGCGAGCTGGTATCAATGCTGGTGAGATCAATTACTTCGACATGCACCTTTCCGTGGTCGGTCAGTATGTGCGCTACGGATTCCTTGGCAAGATTGACTATTGCATCATCGAGGCATTGGCCATCAACGAAGATGGCGAGATCGTCCTGAGCGGCGGTGTTGGATGTGTCGATACCTACTCGCAAGTGGCCGACAAGATCATCATTGAGCTCAATTCTGCATACGATGCAAAGATCCGCGGACTTCATGACATCTATACTCCAGCTACTCCGCCTCACCGTCGCGAGATTCCTATCTACGAGCCGCAGGACCGTATCGGCAGTCCTATTCTCCGTGTCGATCCGAAGAAGGTTGTCGCTGTGGTCGATTGCCACTATAAATATGGCGTAAAGCCTTTCACACCGGTTGACGAGACTACCGCACAGTTGGGTAAGAATGTTGCCAGGTTCCTCACCGAAGAACTGCAGTCCGGACGTATTCCAGCAGAGTTCCTGCCACTTCAGAGTGGTGTAGGTAATGTGTCGAATGCCATTCTTCACGAATTGCAGGAAGCCGACGACATTCCACCTTTCAAACTCTATACGGAGGTGCTTCAGGATCAGGTTATCGACCTCATTGACATGGGTCGCTGTACATTCGCCTCATCTGGTTCGCTGGCATTGAGCGATGAGGTCTATGACAAGGTAATGGACAATATCGACTTTTACAAACAGCATATAGTGCTGCGTCCTTACGAGCTCTCGAACCATCCAGAGATTGTGCGCCGACTTGGCATCGTGGCCATCAACACTGCACTTGAGGCCGATATCTTTGGCAACGTGAACTCCACACATGTGATGGGCACGAAGATGATGAATGGCGTGGGAGGTGCAGCCGATTTTGCACGCAATGCCTATATCTCGGTGTTCATTTGTCCGAGTGTTGCCAAGGGAGGCAGTATTTCTGCCATCGTTCCATACGTCTCGCACGTCGATTCGAGCGAACACTCTGTCATGGTGCTTATCACCGAACAGGGTATCGCAGATCTCCGAGGCAAGTCTCCTCGACAGCGTGCCGAACTCATCGTCGAGAACTGTGCACATCCTAGTTATCGTCCGCTTCTGCGCGAATATCTCAAACTCATGGATGGTGTTGCCGGTCACACTCCGCTCTCGCTCCACAACGCATTCTCTTTCCATGAGGAGTTCCTGCGTTCTGGCGATATGCACAATACCCAGTTCGAGTAAGGGCTCTGTATAGTAACGATCCCATTGCTACATAATAAATAACCCAGGGTTGTCGCCCTGGGTTATTTGCGTTTTGTATAGACGGTTTGTTATTTGCGTTTTGTTTAGACGGTTTGTGTTTATCTGAAGATCTTGATTGACTCCTTGCCGCGCTTCACTATGTAGGCGCCACGCTTGAGTCCGGAGATGCGTACCGGTCCATCGCCCTCGGCAACAAGTTGACCGCTGATGTCATAGACGCAGTAGTGATCGTCGGCAGCCTCAAGGTCGTCCGCAGCAATCTCCTCGATATAGTCACTGAAATCAATTTCAGGCTGAACATAGTCAACTGCAGCCAGGGTCATGACGTTTGCTTTGCCGATGGTTGGCACGTTCAGGACATAGAGGTTGTCGCTTCCGTCAGGATAACGGCCTACAGTCTCGCTGCTCGCGTGTGCGCAATAAATTAATGTGTCAGCCCATGACTGGTCGGCAGCAGTAAGGATAAGCACTGATTCGTCCTCGTTGCCCAACTTGAAGCTGGCGTGTACCTCGCTCATAGATTCGAGTTTGTCGCACCAGACAATCTTATAGCCGTGAGCAGGGATGATCAGACTTTCGTTGGCCGTCTTTGTGAACTGGAATTTGGTTGGCTTGGCAGCATTGTCTGTCAGGTACATACCAGTAATGTCGATGTCTTGGCTGGTGGTGTTATAGAGCTCCAACCAGTCATTGCGCTTAAAATAATCGTTGGCGAAGGTCTCGTTACCTGCACTTACCTCGTTGATTACGATAGGGTGTGTGGCTGTGCCTGTTAACTGAGACTCGTCAATCTGTTCGAAGCAGGCAATGAGGTTCTGTGTGCCCGATGTAGGCAGTGTATATTCTGGTGTGGCGCAGATGATGGTGCTGCCTGAATTGCTCTGCATCTCAATGCTTGCCTCCCAATAGATATCTGTACTGTTGGCGTTGTTGTTGTGCACCTCTACGGCGATGGTGTTCGAACCCTTGTGGAACAGGCTGGTTGGCAATGTGCCTGTGCAGTTGTCCGGATTGTTCTGGGCATACGATGAGGCGAACGTATTGAATGTCACGTTGCCCGAAGGCATGTTGTAGCGCAGAGCCTCTGTGCCGTTGACATAGATGATGCATCCGTCATCGACGGTGTAGTCGATCGTAAAGATATCGCCGTCGGCAGGATCCTTGTCGAGCGTCACGTTGGTGCGGAAATAGTATGTCGGGTATTTGTTGTTGGCGTCGGATCCATAGCCGAGCGTTGTCTGATAGTCGCGTGTGCCGCCTGTAAAGTAGCCAAGTGGTGCCTTGCCGGTCTTCCAGCCTGTGGTCTGATAGGTGGGCGATGTCCAGTTCTTGCCGTCTAGCGAACCCTTATCATAGTATGTCCATGTGCTCTTGGTTGACAGCAGGTTGCTGCTAGTGAGCGATGCCTGACGCCATCCTGCAAAACTGTAGCCCTCAGGTGCAACTGCCTTGACCGTGACGGGGGCAAAGAGATAACCGTCGAAGAAGTCGGTAGGCACTGGCTGATCGTTGACCAGAATGTGAGCCTGGTTGAGGTCGGCCTGAAGCTTGACTTTCTGCTTGGTTGTACCTGAAAGCTTGAACTTTGAGTAGTTCTTAAGCGCGTCGGTCATGATGCTCTGTCGGTCAGACGAAAGCTTGCTGATGAGATCGTTGCCGGTGCTCCATGGTGAGCCCCAGTTGTATGTGCTCTGCATCGGAGCCACTCGTTCGCACAGGTCATTGATGATCTGACGGCAACGGTCAGGTGAGAACACCGAACCTGCTACGAGACAGAATGCATCGATGAACTGCTTGCGGAACTGGTCGTTGTTGAGCAAGTTGAGGAAGACGGTCACGAACTCAATCTCGGCAGTGATGTTGTATGTGCTGCAGTCGTAAAGGCGGTCGAAGGTGTAGGTCTGCTTGCGGGCAAACTCGGTGAAAGCATTTGCTGTGTTGTTGAACGAACCGTCGAGGTCAAACAGTACGAAATGCCATTTGCCTCCATCAAGACGCGACTTGAAGCCCTTGACATTGTTCTGAGGCCAGTCCCAGTTGCCGAGATAGAGTTCCACGGCCATCTGGTTGATATATTCGTCGATGTCCAACATCTCGCAGATGCGCTTGTAGCTCGATGCGTTAGTGCAAGTGCGGCTGAGTTCGTACAAATCGTTCCATGCACGCTTGTCACCGCGTACCTGGACGTAGCCCGAGTCAGGACTCATCTCAAAGAAGTCAATGTCATCGTCGTCGAGACCATAGTCAGCGTAGGCAAAATCCTTGTTGTTAGGCTGGCGCAGGTTGATGGTGCCCTTGTATGTGCCGTTCACATAGTGGGCCACAGGCTGATATGCCTGGCAATCGGCATAGATTCCCGAAGTGATCACAATCTGCTGGAGGGCAGGATCCTTGACGCGACACCAGTTATCATTGCCGCCGTTGCGCACCTGCAGCGCTTTGTTCTTGATGTATGGCTTCGAGTCGAAGAACTGATAGTCGATGCTCTTGGCGCCCTCATATTCCTTGCTTGCTTTGATCTTGAACGACCAAGGTTCCCACGCACGGCTCCAACCGCCACAACGGTCAATATCTACTTCCTGATTGACTACACATGTCCCGTCAGGCAGGTAGTACTCAAAGTTGGCAGGACGTTCCCAGTCCATGTTCCAGTTACACTTGCCCGACTGACCTCTGCCCGGACGACCGTTGACGCCCTTAGTGAATATGCCGAGCGAGTCACCGTAGAAGTTCTTGTAGTCAGAACAGATGGCAATCACAGGGATGTCAAAATCCTTGTCGCGCTTGATCATTGTACGTGTCACCACAGGACTTGGCAGGTATCCGTCCTTATAGAGCATAAATCGATAGACGCTAGTCGAAGATATGGTAAACGTACCGGTGGTCGATGTCGAACCATTGGTCGGTGTCGGAGTTGAACCGTTGGAAGTATATCTGAGAGTGCAGCCCTGAGGGATTGTCACACGCATGGTCACCGAGTTGCTGAATATCTGTGAAGGCTTGTCGATGACAGGAGCTTCGAGGCGTTCGGTGGCAAATGCGCTGCTGGTGTTGCTGCGTCCTGGAGTAGGAGCGTAGGCATAGCTGTAGGTGCCAGCCTCAATGTCAGAACATGCCCAAGACGTACGTGGAATGCCGGCAGGATAGTCAAGTTGGCACTGGAGGTTGCCGAGGCTGTTGCTTAGGTATATTGTGCCGCCATCAACATCGAACTTGAGGTCGATCTGGTTAGGCGAATATTTGTCCTTGTTGCCAAGCCAGAGGCACACATATTCGCCAGGCTTGATCACTTCCGAACGGCTGATTCTTGCCTTCTTGAGGTTCTCGGGATCATCGCTGAGGTACCAGCCGTTGATGGTCTTGTAGTTTGACGAATTATTGTAGATCTCAACCCATTGGCCGTAGTTGAACGAAGGATCGACAATCTGATCGGTGTTGCACACCTGAACCTCTGAGACCATAAACTGGGCGTTGGCAGCGGATACAGAGCCTGCAAGGAGCAGACCGATGATGGATGTGCGGAGTGTGGATGTATTCATTTTCATGACGTATAATATCTAATGCGTATCGGTGCAAAGATACGTATTTTTATTTGTTTAATGTGCAAAAATATGGTAAAAATCGACAAATGTAATCATTTTTATGCAAAAAATGGCTTGATTTTTGTAAAATATGATTTATTTTTGTATTTTTGCGCTCGTCAAACGAATAAACAATCGGTTGCAGATAATCGTTAATAATATATTATTTAAGGAATGAACTATCCTGTTATGACAGCCGAAGAGGCTGCTCGTCTGGTCAAGAATGACTATGTTGTGGGTATTGGTGGATTCTCGTCTGTAGGTGTGCCGAAGGTAGTGCCTGCTGCGATTGCGAAGCTTGCTGAAGAAGAGCATGAGATGGGTCGCCAGTATAAGATCGGATTGGTGACTGGTGGTGCTACAGGTCCACAGATTGATACAGATATGGCGTTGGCTCACGCTGTGAAGTTCCGCACTCCATTTCAGAGCAACAAGAACATGCGTTCGGCTATCAACTCGGGCGAGGTGCAGTATTTCGACTGTCATCTCTCGATGATCGGTCAGGACGTGCGCTATGGTTTCCTTGGCAAGATAGACGTGGCTATCGTCGAAGCATCAGAAATCACCCCTGAAGGTAATCTCATCCTTTCTACATCGGTTGGCATCAGCCCTACACTTTGTGAGGTGGCAGAACATATCATCGTCGAACTCAATGCTGCCCATGCAGGCAAGCTTACCGGCATGCACGATATCTATCTGCCAGAAGTTCCGCCTTATCGCAAGCCTTTCATGATCACCTCGCCAGGCGATCGCATCGGCACCATCGACGTTAAGATCGATCCGCGCAAGGTTATTGCCGTGGTCAATACCAATCTGAGCGACAATCAGGCAGGATTCAAGCCATTGGATGATGACACACGTGCCATCGGAGCACATGTTTCAAACTTCCTCGTCAGCGAACTGAAGCGAGGTGGCATACCAAAGGAGTTCCTCCCGTTGCAGAGCGGTGTGGGCAATGTTGCAAACGCAGTGATCGGAGCCTTGGGCGATAATCCTGACGTCCCAGCCTTCTCGATGTTCACCGAGGTAATCCAGAACTCTGTGGTCGATCTTATTCTCAACGGACGATGCAACTATGTGACAGGTTCGTCGCTTTCATTGACCGACGATGCTCTGCAGGTGATGTACCAGAATATGGATGTGTTCGGCAAGCGCGTACTGCTGCGCCCACAGGAGATCACCAACCATCCTGAGTGTATCCGTCGTCTTGGCATCATCGCGCTCAACACTGCCCTCGAGGCCGATATCTTTGGCAATGTCAACTCGACCCACGTCAGCGGCACAAAGATGATGAACGGCATTGGCGGTTCGGCTGACTTCGCCCGCAATGCCTTCCTCTCGATCTTCACCACTCCGTCAATGGCCAAGGGCGGCATGATTTCGTCCATCGTTCCTATGGTGACACATACCGACTCATCTGAGCACTCAGTGCGAGTTCTCGTCACCGAGCAGGGCGTAGCAGACCTTCGTGGCAAATCGCCAAGCCAGCGTGCACGTCTCATCATCGAGAACTGCGCTCACCCTGACTACAAGCAGCTTCTTTGGGACTATATGCGTCTGTCAGAGGGCAAGGGCTATCACACTCCACACTCTCTGCGCAACGCGTTCAAGATGCACATCGCCTTCGAGGAGACCGGCGATATGCGCAATGCAAAATTTGAGTAAGAGGAGGATTGAGGCTGATTGGGCAAATTAGCCTGGCTAATTGGGCAAATAGGCCTAATTGGGCTAATTGGGCTAATTGGCCTAATAGAAAATAGAAAACATCACCAAAAGGGTGTAGAAGACATTGGTGAGACCCGCAGCAAGCAGACACTTGTTGAGGGTCTTTCCCTTTATGCGGCATACCGCAATGAAAAGGCAGATGCCAGGGATGATGACAGCCATCGGCAATGAGAGGCCAAAGGCAAGATAGGCAGACACAGGCAAGAGCAGGACAACAGCACACATCAGAGCCAGTCCTGCAATCCTGCCAAAGCGCACGGGCAGGGTTCGCTTGCCCACACGTCGGTCATCGTCCATGTCGCGCAGATTATTGATCAGGAGCACGCACATTGATATCAGTCCGCAAACGCCGCCGGCAAAGAACACAGGCCATGTGAACGAATGTTCAATGAGATAATATGTGCCCGAAGAGGCGATGACGCCGTAATAGAGAAACACGAAGATGTCGGCAATGCCAAGATACGAGAGCGAATAGTCGGTGGCTGTGTAGAGCCATGCAAACAGGATTGCCGACACACCGATGCTCAATATCACGAGTCCTCCAACGGTCACAAGGTAAAGACCGCACAGCACGCAGACTCCGAGCGTAATCAGGCAGGCGGCTTTCATCTGTCGTTCACTTACCTCGCCTTCTGCCAATGCGCGACGGAAGCCTTTGCGACCTTGGGTGTCTGCGCCGCGACGGAAGTCATAGTAGTCGTTGATCAGATTGGAAAGAATCTGGAGCGAAAGGGCGCAGACAATAGTTATGGCAGCCACCAGATTGCGGGTTCCGTCGATGTCGCCCGAACTTGTCATCATCAGAGCCACGAGCACCGGACAGAGCGAAGCCGGTAGTGTCTGTGGACGTATGATTCTCAACCAAAGAAATATCTGTTTCATTTCGTAGCCGTATGTAAGGTTTCTTTTTATTTCGTAGCCGTATAAAGTGTGGTGATGCCGAACGTCAGCGTCTTGAATTTGGCGTCTGAGAAACCTGCGTCACGAAGGTGCTGCAACATCTCATCGCCCCAGATGAATGTCTTGACGCTGTTTAGGAAATAGGTATAGGCCGATGACTCCTTGCTGATGATTTTGCCCAACAGCGGCATGATGTGGGTGAAATAGAGGTTATATCCCCATCTGATCACGCAGTTCTTAGGGTATGAGAACTCAAGGATAACGAGTTGACCGCCGTCTTTCATCACACGATGCATCTCGTTCAGACCTTTGTCCAGGTCCGAGAAGTTACGAATGCCGTATGCACAGGTCACGGCATCGAACACATTGTTCTCGTAAGGCATTTCCAGGGCGCTTCCCTCACAGAAATCTATCTTGTCGGCCATTCCTGCACGTTTGGCTTTCTCAGCACCGATACGCATCATCTCGCGGCTCAGGTCAAGACCTGTCACGTGTCCAGCTTTATTTTGGCGCACGGCTTCCATAGCGAGATCACCCGTACCGATGGCCACGTCCAACACCTTGTCGGCATGATTTAGCTTTTTGATGGCTACCTTGCGCCACCAGAGGTCGATGCCTGCCGATGTGACATGATTGAATCGGTCATAACTGCCGGCAATGCGGTCAAATAGGCTTCCTATGTTTGCTTTCTCTTGCATGTTTCTAAAAGAGTAAAGTGTAAAGAGTAAAGAGTAATGGGTAAAGAAGGGAAAGAAAGTAAAGAGTTATGGTTAATGGTTAATGGTTAATGGGGTTACTTCCACTCCTTATACGGATGTCGGCAGAGATGCGAGTTATAGTATCGCTTGTCACCGGTAACCTCATTGCCAAGCCAGGAAGGACGGTCAAACTCCGTGTCCTCGCTCGGAACCTCAATCTCGGCAACAATGAGTCCCTCGTTGTCGCCGCGGAATACATCCACTTCCCATTTCAGACCAGCCGAGAAGTCACCTTCGTGCTGCGATGCGGGAATCACATATCTGACTTTTTCAATCTGCGGACCCTCGCACATCAGCCCAAGCATCTGGCGTGCATCATCCACTGGAATCTCATATTCGAACTCATGGCGAGTGAAGCCCACGGCATGATCCTTAAGCGTCACATAACCCTTGTCACCGGCAATGCGTATTCTCACTGTCATGCCGTTGAGAGTGGGTATGTATCCCTGATGATATCGCTTGCAATTTGTGCAATCGGTGGCAGTGTTTGGTGCTTCTTGTACAAAAGCGGTCGATTCAACCAAGAACTTTCTTTCAATTTCCTTGCCCATAAGTATTTTTGTGTAAAAAGTTGCGCAAACGTTTGCAAAAAATAGTGGTTTTGAAGTCAATTTTCGCTATTTCTTATGTTCTACAACATATTTTGGTCATTTTTTTTGAAAAAAATTTGCGCCATCAGATTTTTTGCCCTACCTTTGCATCGCGAAACACAAAGAAATTGTATTTCTATAAGTGTTGAGAACCTTAAAAAGAAACCATCTTTATAATCTTAAATTTTCCATATAAGAACAACACATTGGAGGCCTTAACTCGTGAGAGTTGAGACCTCTCTCGTTGTGTATGTCAGCAAGGACGCGACTTCGGCAGATTGAATACGTCCTGTACCTCCTTCATTGCCTCATCGGTCATTCCGTCAGGTTCGCTGCCCATGTTGCGTGCGCACATATATATATTTGCGGCCTTGCAGAGCACGTCTGTCTGATCGAATGCATCCATGATGTCCTGACCGACAGCCACAGTGCCATGCTTCTCCCACAGCACCACGTCGTGAGTCTTGATCTGTTCGAGGGTTGCCTCGGCCAGACGTACCGATCCTGGCAGGTCGTAAGGCACGATGCCGATGCCCAGCGGAGCGAAAGCCAGAGTCTCGGGGATCATCGACCACAGCACACGTGTCATCTCGTCGCCTTTGAGGAAACGCTGAATGTGGCTCATTGCCACAAGTTCGATAGGGTGGGTGTGGAGCGTAGCCTTGTAGCACGAACCTGTTTCAAGCAGATAGTTCTGCAGGGCGAGGTGAGTAGGAAGCTCGCTTGTCGGAACCACAGGACAGTCGGCAATGATCTCATACGACGAACAGTTATCACAGATACGAATGATGCTGCCGTTCTGCATCGGATTTCTTGCCAGGTCGCGCATACGCTTGCCAGTTCCCTTTGCATAGAAATATTTGCTTTTGAGCTGAGGCAGCACCATGCCGATTTCCTTCACCGGAGCGATGGCTGGCATCGTGCGCCAGGTCTCGTCGGCAAACTCGGTCACGTTGACGGTGATGTTACCGCCGTTACGTTCTGCCCAACCCTTCTGCCAGAGGTAGCCAGTCACCTCGGCAATCTCGTCTATTACTTTTTTTAGGCCAGGACGGCCATCAAGAATACTCATTATATATATTATATATGTGTTGTTTTTTCGATGATTCGATTGATCGATGTTTCGAGATGTCGATATTTCGACGATTCGATGTACTTGCTGTGACTTTGTCTTGCCAAGGCTTACATGTCCTCACCGTATCTTTCGCGGGTGATCTGATCCAGCGACTTGCCGCGAGTGTCAGGACAACCCATCACGCCCACGATGAGCGACACGAGCAGGAGTGCAATCATGCAGTAGGCAGCCACGGTGAAGCCCTCGCCGCCTGCGCCATAGATCTTGGTGAAGACAAGGCCCCACACTGCCGACAGACCGCGTACGGTGAAGAACATCAGACCCTGAGCACCGGCACGGAATCGGGCAGGGAAGAGTTCTGAGCCCCACAGAGCGTAGAAGATCTGTACGGAGATGCCTCCGTTCAAGCCCCAGAGGATGACGAATGCCCAGAGCGTAGCAATGCCGTTCACGCCAACGCCAACAATCAGCAGCCAGGTGCAGAGCGCAAAGACCAGACCAAGCACGTAGAGCAGCTTATGGCTTGTGCGGTCGATGATATGCGAAATGCCGAAGGTCACAGCCACTACCGTAGCCCACTGAATGCAGTTCATCCAGTTGGCATACTCGTTGCTCACTCCGCCTGCCGTTTCGCAGATGTGTGGCGAGAAGAAGCCCATGACCGAAGCCACGAGGTTCCATGTCAGATAGATGGCGGCAAGATAGAGCGCACTTTTCAGAGCCACCTTGTTCGATATGAGAGCCGAGAACGAGTGGAGCAGTCCTCCTGCCTCGCCTTTCTTCTTGTCGGCCACCTTAGTGGCTTCAAATTCGGCACTCTCCTCCAGTTGGCGTTGCAGAGTCCAGGCGATGAAAGCCACGACGAGCAAAGTGAGGAACACCACGCGCGAACTGAATACCTCGACCGCAGCCTGAGCAGCATCCGCACCGATCACGGCATGAGCCAGCGATTCGACCGGACCGTAGAGATATCCGCCAGGAGCCAGCAGCATGCCCAGCAGCAGGATAATCATCGGACCGAAGCCCCATGACATTTGCGAGATACAGATGTTGCGTCCGCGGTTGTTGACCTCCGAACTTTCAGAGATGTATGTCCATGAGGCAGGAACGCCGATACCCACCGAGATGCCAGTGATAAGGAATCCTGCAAGCAGCATCGGGAAGCTCACGGCGCACATCACCACCAGCACGCCCAGCATATAGACCAGGAGATTGTAGGTGAAGATGAACTTACGTCCGAACTTATCGGCAAGGAAACCGCCGATGATTGCGCCGATGGCAGCACCGAGGGCATTTGCGCTCAGAGCGTTGAGCCAGCCCAGGTGCATCTCCGACAGTCCGAGATAGTTCTGCCAAAGGGTGATGCCACTGCCGCCAGCCACGATTGCACCGGCATCCAGATAGTTGTTGAGCGACACGGCGAGTGTGCTCTTAAGACTTCCGTTCTTCGCCATGGTGTTTATCTTTTGCTTGTTACTTCAGCCACATACTTATCGATGTCGAGCATGAACTCACTGCCCACAGGCACATCGTTGCGCAGGCAGAACTCATCATACACAGCCTGCCAAGGCATAGACTTCATTTCCTCCATCAGAGCCAGCACCTTATATCCCTCGCCGTTGAGTTCATACTGAGCGATGGTCTCCTGTGGTTCGAGCAGGGCGCGGAGCATGCACTTCTGAGCAGCGCGGCTGCCGATTACATAAGCACCGATGCGGTTGATAGAACCGTCGAAAAAGTCGAGACCATAGTGAACGCGGTCAAGAGCCTTGGCGCGCACGATTTCGGCAAACAGTTCCTCTGTCGTATTGTCCATGATGGTCACATGATCCGAATCCCAGCGTACCGGACGCGACACGTGGAGCATCAGTTCGCTGATGAACGGCAGCACGGCGCTGACCTTGTCGGCTGGCGACTCTGTCGGGTGATAGTGACCAGTGTCGATGGTCAACAGCTGACCGTTCTTTGCTGCGTAGGCGGTGTAGAAGTCATGGCTGCCCACGGTGAACGACTCCAGACCCATGCCGAAGACCTTGCCCTCGATGCAGTCCTTCATCATAGGCTGACGCTTGGCAAAGATCTCGTCGAGCGACTCCTTCAGCAGGTTGCGATAGAGTGCGTGGTTGACGCTCACGTCCTTGCAACCGTCATGCACCCACAGATTCATGATACATGGGTCGCCCTGAGCCTCGCCCATAGCGTTGGCAATGTCACGGCAGCGCTTGGTGTGCTCCACCCAGAATGCGCGCAGTTCCTGGTCAGGGTTCGCCAGTGTGAGGTTGCCCGACTTAGGATGTCCGAACGATGAAGAGTTGAAGTCGAGCAGTGTGTCGTTGTCCTTAGCCCACTCAATCCACGACTGGAAATGCTCCACGGTCACCTCATCACGATCCACGCGTTTGCCCTTGAAGTCGCCATAGATCTCATGGAGGTTCAGGCGGTGGTTGCCAGGGATGAGCGACTTAGCCTTGAGGATGTCCTGACGCAGTTCGTCGATGTTGCGTGCGGCACCGGGGAAGTTGCCTGTCACAGCCAGACCCGAACCCAGTTCGGCATCGTTCTGCACCTCAAATCCGTGCACGTCATCAGCCTGCCAGCAGTGCAGTGAAAGGTGGAACTGCTGCAGCTTGTCAATGATCTTCTCTGTGTCGATGCCAAATTCAGCGTAGCGCTTCTTGGCCACCTGATAAGCCTGTTCGATGTACTCAGTCTTCATGTTGTTTTATTTTTATTTTAGGTAATTATCAATTCTTAAAAAGAATTCCGAATTATGAATTCTCTTTTTGGGGCAAAAAAGTCTTTACTGCCGTTGCCTTTCTGATCAGGGCTCTCATCTCAGCGATGTCCTTCACCTTGCCGATGGCCTTCATCTGCATCATGATGTTACCGATGGCTGTGGCTTCGGTCGGGCCCGTGATCACCGGAATGCCGATGGCATCGGCGGTCCATTGAGCCAGCAGCTCGTTCTTCGCACCGCCGCCGATGATGTGCAGTCTGTCGAGCGGGAATGGAGCCAGTTCTCTCAGCCATCCGAACACCGTGCGATATCTCTGGGCTAGGCTTTCCATGATCAGACGTGCCGTCTCAGCATCGTTCTGCGGCTTTGGCATGTCATGCTGCTGGCAGTATTGGTCGATGGCCTCCAGCATCGATGGCGGATTGGCAAAACATGGGTCGTCTGGATTGAACCATGCCTTGCATCGTGGTGCAGACTCCTCCATGCGAGCCAGTTCGTCGAACGAATAGTCCTTGCCCTGGGCGTGCCATTCCTTGCGGCATTGCTCCAGGATCCACATGCCCGTGATGTTCTTCAGCACGCGTGTCGTGCCCTCAATGCCGCCCTCGTTTGTAAAGTTCAGTTCGTATGACCGCTGGTTGATGATCGGGTCCTTCGACTCGATGCCCATCAGGCTCCATGTGCCCGATGAGAGATATGCGAAGTTCTCGTCCTCGGCAGGCACGGCTGCCACGGCGCTGCCTGTGTCGTGTCCTGCAATGGCGATGACAGGTATGTCATAACCGAAGTCTGCGAACTCCTTGCGTAGCGTGCCGATCACCGTGCCGGGCATGACAATCTCCGGGAACTTGCTGATGTCTGCTCCTGCAGCCTCGATGAGCTCACGGTCGATCTGTTTCGTGCGAGGGTCAAGGAACTGCGATGTCGAAAGAATGGTATATTCACACACGGCGCGTCCGGTCATTGCCATGCTCACATAGTCAGGGATGAACAGATATTTATCGGCCTCTTCAAACGGACGGAAGCCCTCTCTGTGGCAGGCATAGAGTTGGAACAGCGTGTTGAAGTTCAGGAACTGTATGCCGGTCTTCTGGTAGATCTTCTCACGCCCCACGCTGGCAACATATTCGTCCATTGCCTCCACCGAGTAAGGGTCGCGGTAGGCACGTGGCTGTTCGATCATCCTGCCTTTGTCATCGACGAACACCATATCTACGCCCCACGTGTCCACGCCGATGCTCTCAATGCGGATGTCGTGGCGGGAGGCCAGTTCGTTGAGGCCCGCCTTGACCTCGGCGATCAGCTGGGTCATATTCCAGTAGAAACGGCCGTCGTGGTCTTTCTCCTCGATAGCATTGGCAAAACGGCGCACCTCCTCAGTTTCGAGCAGACCGTCGTCGTTGATGCGGCTGATGATGATGCGTCCGCTGGTGGCGCCGAAGTCTATGGCGCAGACATAGTTTCTCATAGATAGAAGTCGTGTGTCAGTTTATAGATAGATAGAAATCTTGAGTCAGTTTTAAGTATTCGTGAGTGTATTCGTTCTCACTTGTTCGTATGGCGAGTGTTTTCCTCTCGGGCACTACTGCGCTCCGTCCGATGATGCACACCTTCCTTTTGCACGGTTTGCCAAGTCTTGTCACCACGTCGGTGATGCTCACGGGGCTCAAGCCAGCCTTCACAGCCTCGGTCATCACTTCCTGGTCGTAGGCGGTGGGGTAGATGAGAGCCAGCCGTCCGTCGTCGGTGAGCCATTGCTTTGCGCACTGCATGATCTGGCACAGCGGCAGGGCGTCCTTGTGTCTGGCCACGGCACGCGCCTCGTCCTCGGGCTTGAGCGTCGCGTTGTAGAATGGCGGATTGCTCACCATCAGGTCATACCTCTCGCTCTCCGTCTGATTGCCGGTGTGCGCATCCCTTTCGTTCATGAAGTCGAGAAGCGACGCATTGATGGCGGTCAGATGCTCGCTCCATGGCGATGCCTCGAAGTTCTCGCTTGCCTGCCTTGCGGCGTCAGGGTCAATCTCCACGGCGTCGATATGGTAGTCATGACCAGCCGCCTCTTTTTCGATGTTCCGAGCGTTCGACTGCTCAATCTTCTGAGCCGTCATCAGGGCGATAAGACCGGTTCCTGCTCCGATGTCCAGCACCCTGTGGCAGCCGGAAGGATCTACCATCGCCCCCAGCAGCACGCCGTCCGTACCCACTTTCATGGCACAACGGTCCTGTGCCACATCGAACTGCTTGAAATGGAACACGCTCATCCTTCTCTCTGTATTATACCACTGGGTCTTGACAATCTCCCTGCGGTCTTAGTTCTCGGCCAGCATAGGCCATGGGTTATGTTCGATGCCACCCATCTTGAGCATCTGATCCCACACCTCCTGCATGAGTTTCTCGACAGCCTGTTTGCGAGGCAGCGAAGTGTCGGGCATCACCGGAGTGCCGATGTGGCAGGTAATGAGCGGCACGTTCTTCTTGCCCGTCAGACGGTACAGGCCAGTGCGTTTGCGATAGGTGATGTAGCAGGGAAGGATAGGGCATCCCCAGTTGAATGCCATGGTAAACGCGCCCTTGTGGAATGGCTTGAGCGGCTTGTAGAACGGCCAGCTGATTCCCTCTGGGAAGAGGTGTATCCAGTAACCCTCCTTGAATCGGCGGTCGATGGCCTCGTTGAACAGCTTCATGGCCTTGAGACCTGTCGGGATCGGAATGCCGCCAATGTATTTCATGTGCCAGTAGTCCTTGGTCTTCATGTTCTCGCCGTACATCGGGATGTAGAACGACTTGCCAGTGGCCTGGATGAGCGACACCATGTCCCAGCGGTAGGCATGGTTGCAGGTGGTGACGCATCCGTTCTTCAGCACGTCCTTGTATTTCTTCAGGTTCTCCCTGCCCTCGGCCTTGAAACCGTAGATAAGGTGCTGGAGGAAGAACACCAGCGTGTGGCACTTCACGAAGGCCAGCGCGTGGTTCAGCTTATAGTTCCATGTGTCCTCATAATAAGGGTAAGTCTCGTCGATGGCAAATTCCCTTACCTTCGGTTTGTTATAGAGGCGTTCGGTGGGGTCGTCAGGGTATTCGATGTCCGTGTCGGGCACATACACGCCCTCTGCCACCTTCATTTCCTTGTATTGCGGATTATCAATGGTTCTGAATCGCATTTTTTTTGTATGGTTCAATAAATCGGTTTTACATCTTGTTCTTGCTGTGCCACTCCGGCACCTGGTTGTTGATAAAGTGGAAGAAGCAGGCACCCTGAGTGTCGAGCTCGCCATCTACAATGCCCACTATCTCCACGCTTGCCCTCACACACAGCTGCATGTCGTTCTTGCGGCGAATCTCCTGCTCGAAGATCACACGCGGTCCGTCCTGCCTGATGTTCATGAGCGAATGGAATTTCTCGGCAGCCATCATCGGGCGGATGAATTTCAGATCCACCTTCGACACCATCATGTCCACACCGTTCTCATGCCACTTGCGGAAAGTCTCGCCCATCTCCTCCATAAACTCCAGGCGCGTCACCTCCAGGTATCGCTGCACGAAGGCATTTGTGGCCGATCCGTATCGGTCGCATTCATAGTCGCGCACCTTCATCTCATAGTCATAGATCACGTCGTCGATATGGTTTGGGATCTTCGAATTGGTGCGGCGCGAGGCAGGCTGCTCCTGGAACTCCACGCCGTGTTCCTTCATATAGTCAGCAAAGATTTCGCCACGGGTGAGCTTGCCGTTGAGACCCACAGCCACATCCACACGGGCTCGCATACAGAGCTCGCCCGACTCTCGGCGGAAGTCCTGTATGTAGATGTATCTGGCTCCCTCCCTGTGCATGTTGAGGCACGAACGGAAAGTCTCTCCGGCCACGATTGGCGAACGGTATTGAATGGCTGTCTCATACACCACGAAGTCAATGCCCCTCTCCACACTCCATTCGTTGCGGATGATGCCGATGCTCTCCAGGAACTCGGTTCGGGTCTGCATGAGCAGGTTGTGGTAATAGGCATTGTTCACCACACCCTGCATGTCACATTCAAAGTCGCGTATTTTGACAATCGATTCAAAAAGATACTTCTTAGTCATTACCTTAATAATATAAGCGCGGCAAAGATAGTAAAAAAAAGGCAAAGTTGGACAAAATGACCGTTAAAATTGCCAAAAACGGGTTTGAAAGCCGTTTTTTATTGAATAATGTCAGCTGTTCGTTTAAAAGTAGATGGCAGTTTACGATGAATTGACTATCTTTGCGGCGTGAAAATATATTTAAGGTTACGTATTCTGTTGCTCGTTCTGACAGGTGTTTTACTGTCGTCGGTGGCTGTCGCTCAGCCATCCACCCCGGTGCGCATCACCGTCAGCGGCTTCGTGACCGACAGTCTTTCGGGCGAACGTCTTGAATTCATCACCCTTCAGGAGAAGAGCACCACCAACGGCACCATCACCGGCACCGATGGCAGCTACTCGCTTCTGCTGCGCTCCAACGGCATCCTCGTCGTCTCGTGTGTGGGTTATAAGACAAAGGAAATAAATGTCGGCACTCGCACTCATAAACTCAACGTCCAGCTTGTCCCCACCGACTATCAGCTTTCCGAGGTCGAGGTTCGTCCGCGCCGTGAGCATTACCGTCGTCGCAACAATCCTTCGGTCGAACTGGCCCGCAACGTCATCCGCCACATGTCCGACAGCGCCCTGACCGATCACGATTTCTATACCTGCGAGCGCTACGAGAACACCACCTATTCGCTCAATAACTTCGACGGTCCGATCTATCGCAGCTGGCAGAAGAAGTTCCCTGACATCGACCAGTACATCGACACAGCCTATTCCGGCAGCGTCATCCTTCCTGCGTCGAGCGATGAGAACATCGAGCGACTCTACTATCAGCGTGACCCACGTCGCGAACGTTCCATCCAGCTCGGACAGCGTCATGTGGGCCTCGACGAGATGCTTCCGCCCGACATCATCGGCAAGGTGCAGGCCGAGTGCTTCCCTGAGATTGACATCAACGAGAAGGACATCTATATGTTCACCAACAAGTTCGTCAATCCGCTCACTCCGTTTGCCATCGCGTTCTATAAGTTCTATATTCTCGACACCCTCACGGTCGATACCGGACAGAAGGTCATCGACCTCGGTTTCGCGCCGCTTGTGCCTGAGTATTTCGGCTTCATCGGCCATCTCTATGTCGATGCCGACTCATCGTATTTCCTGCGCAAGGTGGAGTTCAACCTGCCGCCTGACATCAATATCAACTTCGTGCGCAACATGCGATTCACCCTCGAACAGGATCGCCTTGCCGACGGCACACGTGTCGTCACCCGCAAGAAGTTCGAGAGCGAGATGACCGTGGTGGGCGAGACCACCGGCCTCTTTGCCCAGCGCGAGATGGTCTATAGCAAATACTCGTTCGATGCGCCCGACGACGAGGGTCTTCGTCTCCTTTCCGGCCGCACGCCGCGAATCGTGGCCGAAGACGTCACCATGCGCGACGACGCCTTTTGGGACGAACATCGTGAGGGCGAGAGTCAGCCGCGCGGAGCTCAGGTTTCGTCGATGATGGACGCCATGCGTCAGGTGCCTTTCTTCAAATACACCGAGATGGTGCTGACATGGCTCTTCAAGGGTTATGTGCCGCTCACCAAGCAGCCGTTCGAGGAGAATAAGTTCCTCTTCGGTCCTGTCAACACACTCGCCAGCTACAACTCGTTCGAAGGTCTCCGCACACGTGTCGGCGGCATCACCACGGCGCGTCTCAACCCACATTGGTTCGGCTATGGATTTGTGGCATACGGCACAAAAGACCAGCGCTTCAAGTATGACGCCCGTCTGGAGTATTCCCTCCGTCGCTGTAAGCGTCACAGCAACGAGTTCCCTATCAATAAGTTCTCAGCCGAATATTCGTTCGACACACATCTGCTCGGCCAGGATCCGTCCACATCGAAGGATAATTTCCTGCTCTCCGTCAAGCGCGACGATGCCGAGAAGATCACCTATTCACGCCGTGCCGACCTGACCTATCGCCGAGAGTTCCATGGCGGCTTCAGCTACATGCTTCAGGGCACCTGGCAGCGTGAATACAGCACCGCCTACGCGCCTTTCGAACTTGTCGGAGCCACAGCGCCGCCGCCCACCCCTTGGGGCGTCCATCATTACGACATGACCATGGCTCATGCCCGTCTGCGCTATGCACCTCATGAGACCTTTGTCGAGATGCGTCTCACCCGTACGCCTATCAATCATCAGCATCCAATCTTCACCCTCGACCACACATCGGCAGCCAAGGGCGTCCTTGGTTCTGACTTCGACTATCATCGCACCGAGTTCACGTTCCAGAAGCGCTTCTGGTTCTCGGCCTTTGGCTATATCGATGCCTATCTGAACGCAGGCAAGATTTGGTCACAGTCGCCATACGCCCTGCTTGCCATACCTAATAGCAACCTCGGCTTCACCATTCAGTCGCATGCGTTCTCACAGCTCAACGCCATGGAATTCGTGGCCGATCAGTATGCCCACTTCGAACTTGAATATTATCTTAACGGCTGGGTGTTCAATTCCCTGCCATTGCTCAAACGACTGAAGTGGCGTGAGGTTCTTACCTTCCGTGGCTATTACGGCTCGTTGTCCGACAAGAACAATCCAGCCGCAGTCACCGCCGACAACCAGTGGCTTAACCCCGGCCTCTACCGTTTCCCTTCTGGCGGTCGCACCGTCTATGCCTCAATGCCTGATGGCCCTTACATGGAGGCTGCCGTCGGCATCGAGAACATCTTCAAGGTCTTGCGCATCGACTACATCCGCCGCCTCAACTATTACAACCACGAAAACGTTGCTCGCAACGGCTTCCAGCTCGCCGTGCATATCACGTTCTGACACACCCACAGCACATTCATTCAATACCTACATCCTTTGACCACGAAACTTTTGTTTGGACTTCCCAAGGTCTTAGGAAATCCCGGCGAAACTTTCATTTGGACTTCCCAAGTCTTAGGAAGTGCTGCCAAAACTTTCATTTGGGCTTCCCAAGTCTTAGGAAGTGCTGCCAAAACTTTCATTTGGACTTCCCAAGACTTAGGAAATCCCGCCGAAACTTTCATTTGGACTTCCCAAGACTTCGGAAATCCCGGCAAAACTTTCATTTGGACTTCCCAAGACTTAGGAAACGCTGCCGAAACTTTCATTTGGACTTCCTAAGACTTAGGAAGTCCTCAGAACATTGTTCTCAGCATTTCCAGAAACCTAGAAATCCTCAGAACATTGTTCCCAGCATTTCCCAAGAGTTAGGAAGTCGCTAGAACATTGTTCTCAGCATTTCCAGAAACCTAGAAGTCCTCAGAACATTGTTCTCAGCATTTCCCAAGAGTTAGGAAGTCGTCAGAACATTGTTCTCGGCATTTCCCAAGAGTTAGGAAATCCTCAGCACATTGTTCCGAGCATTTCCCAAGACCTGGGAAGCGATTTTGCTTGACTCCTGATAGGTAACTTTCTCCATACAGAGCGCAGCGGTCACCTCGTCAGAGGTACTAACGGTAGTTTATTTAAAAATATTTTATTTAAATTACCAGCACTACAGTGCGCACTATAGTGCTTCCAAATGCGACTATCTGCACGCTGAAAATGAGTGCCATTTCTTCAAATTATTGTTGCGATTTTGTCACTAAATTGCCTTGAAATATCGTTATTCTTGTAGTAAATAGCAAAAATCTTCATCTAAAAGTACCATCGTAACGAAAAAATCATTATATTTGCCCTGCATTAGTAAAGAAATGTCAATCTGGGAAAAAATACAGGAACTGATGAGAACCACAGAGGTAAATGCTTCTGAGGGCGTTGTTGTTCGTGCTCAGAGGCGGGATGCTTCGCTTTATGCTTTTGTGGATACCGAGGTAGGAGTGCGTGACCATAAGGTGCATGACATTGGGGCGTTACGTCATGATGGGGCCGTGTATCATGGAGCATCGAAAAGTGAGTTGATGAAGTTCCTGGAGGAGGTTGACTATCTATGCGGACATAATATCATACGGCATGATGCTAAGTATCTGTTCGGTGAGAATGGGCAAAGATGGCAGTTGATTGATACTTTGTACGTATCCCCTTTGCTGTTTCCTGAACGTCCTTACCACAAACTGCTGAAGGACGAGAAGTTGCAGACGGATGAACTGAACAATCCTGTTAATGACTGCCAAAAAGCACGTGACCTGTTGATGGACGAAGTGTCTGCATGGAGACGTTTGCCACAAGAAAAGCAGAGGATTTATGTAGCATTGTTGCGCGACAAAGTGGAGTTTGCAGGCTTTGTAGAGTTTATAGAGGACAAGGAATTTGATAACTTGCAGAATGAGGCATTGTCTGAACTCATCCGACAAACATACAAGGGCAAGATTTGCGAGAATGCAAATTTAACGGCACTCGTAGATTCACATCCCATAGAGCTGGCGTATGCACTTGCACTTATTGATACGAGCGACCATCGCTCAATCACTCCGAGTTGGGTGCTGAAGAACTATCCTGCGGTGGAGTATGTGGTTCGGCTGTTACGACACACGAGATGTAACGATGGTTGCTGTTATTGCAACAGTCAGCTAGACGTGCATCAGAACCTGAAGGCATTCTTTGGCTACGACCAGTTCCGAACATACGACGGCGAACCCTTGCAAGAGAATGCGGCAAAAGCGGCTGTGGAAGGCAAATCATTGTTGGCTATCTTTCCGACAGGTGGAGGCAAATCACTCACGTTCCAGTTGCCAGCTTTGATGGAAGGGCGAAGCGTGCATGGCCTTACAGTAGTCATCTCACCTCTGCAGTCGCTGATGAAGGACCAGGTCGATAATCTTGCAGATCGAGGAATTACCGATGCCGTAACCATCAACGGATTGTTAGATCCTATCACACGTTCGCTTGCCATTCAGCGCGTGATGGATGGTGATGCCTCGTTGTTGTATATTGCCCCTGAGATGCTTCGTTCTAACACCATAGAACGTATACTTTTGGCTAGACATGTGGTGCGGTTTGTAATTGACGAAGCCCATTGCTTCTCATCATGGGGGCAAGATTTCCGAGTTGATTATCTCTACATAGGCAAGTTTATCCGAAAGTATCAAGAGAAGAAGGGACTAAAGACTCAGATTCCTGTTTCTTGTTTTACAGCCACAGCAAAGCAGAAGGTGGTGCAGGACATCTGCGATTATTTCAAGGAAACATTAGGCCTTACGCTGGAACTATTCGCCTCAAGTGCATCACGTACCAATCTTCGCTATTCCGTGATACATGCCGATACTGATGATGACAAATACCAAAAACTCCGTGGGCTAATTGCAGAAAGTGATTGTCCGACCATTGTCTATGTGTCACGCACAAAACGCACGAATGAACTTGCCCAGAGGCTTACGCGTGACGGTTATAAGGCTTTGCCGTTCAACGGAAAGATGGATGCAGATGAGAAAGTAGTCAATCAGGAAGCCTTCATGAGCGATCAGGTGCGCATCATTGTGGCGACATCCGCCTTTGGCATGGGTGTTGACAAGAGCGATGTGGGTCTTGTAGTGCATTACGACATTTCTGATTCGCTGGAGAACTATGTGCAGGAGGCGGGACGCGCTGGTCGTGATCCGCATCTAAATGCTCGGTGCTATGTTCTCTATAGCGACAATGATCTCGACAAACACTTCGTCCTGCTCAATCAGACGAAACTGAGTATCAGCGAGATTCAGCAGATATGGAAAGCCGTCAAAGAACTGACACGCCATCGCGAAAAAGTATGCAGTTCTGCCCTGGAGATAGCAAGAAAAGCCGGATGGGATGATTCCGTTTCTGACATAGAAACGCGAGTTCGTACTGCCATTTCAGCTCTTGAACAAGGTGGCTATCTGGAACGAGGAAACAATGTGCCACATGTCTATGCAACTGGCATCACGGTGAAAAATATGGATGAAGCACGTAGGCGTATCACCGAATCCGTACTTTTTGAAAGTGAAGAGGTGGAAATGGCTGTCCGTATCATCAAGTCGCTTATTTCGCAGAAGAGTATCGCTAAGGCGCAGGATGCTGAGGCAGAATCGCGCATTGACTATCTGGCAGACATACTCGGATTGACCAAAGCAGAGGTAGTGTCGTCTGTAGAACGCATGCGTCAGGAAGGTATTCTTGCCGACACAAAGGACATTTCTGCATTCCTCATCGATGGTGATACGGAACGTAAGTCGCGTACATTACTCGATAGGTTTGCCAAGTTGGAACAATACATCCTTGAACGCATACCTGACGACTCGTTGAAAATATCGTGCAAGCAACTCAATGACGATGCGGTGAACAATGGTATTGCAACCTCCCGAGAGAAGGATATCCGTACGTTGCTTTATTTTCTGACCATCAAGGGCTATACTCGCAAGAAAGAGGATGGAGCGCACAACATGGAGGTGACGCGTAAAGCTGATAGAGAGGCTACTCTTGCCCGATTCCAGAAGCGCATAGATGTGTCACGCTTTGTGGTGGAATGGCTCTACAATCTGGCTCAGGAAAGAGCGAAGGAAGATGGCAAGACGATTGCCGTGCAGTTCTCTGTCGTGGAATTGCTGAAGGAAATGCAACAAAGAGGAAGTTTGTTGTTTAGCTCGTTTGCTGACCTTCAGTTGGAAGATGTGGAAGAAGCATTATTGTACTTGTCGAAGATTGGGGCTTTGAAATTGGAGGGTGGTTTTCTCGTGCTCTATAATGCGATGGAAATTCGCAGAATCAAGGACAATAAATTGCGATACAAGCAGGATGACTACCGCATGCTCAACGAATTCTACAAGCAGAAGATTCAGCAAGTACACATTGTTGGTGAGTATGCCAATCTGATGGTGCGCGATTATGATGCTGCTCTTAGGTATGTCCAGGATTACTTTCAGATGGATTACAAGCAGTTCATCTCCAAATATTTTAAGGGAGAACGACAAAGTCAGATACAACGTAATCTTACTCCGGGCAAATACGAACAATTGTTTGGTTGTTTGTCAGAACGGCAAATGCAAATCATTAGCGACAAGGAGTCGCGTTGCATCGTGGTGGCAGCAGGTCCTGGAAGTGGAAAGACACGTGTGCTGGTGCATAAACTCGCATCATTGCTTTTGCTTGAAGATGTGAAGCATGAACAATTACTTATGCTGACATTCTCGCGTGCAGCAGCCACGGAGTTCAAACAACGACTAATGGAGTTGATTGGCAATGCTGCCCATTTCGTGGAGATAAAGACGTTCCATTCTTATTGCTTTGACTTGCTCGGACGTATCGGCAACCTTGAGGATGCCAGCAATGTTGTAGCTCAGGCAGCCGAACTGATCACCCAAGGCGAGGTGGAACCTAATCGTATTGGCAAGACGGTACTTGTCATTGACGAAGCGCAGGATATGAGTGCCGATGAGTATGCGCTTGTACGGGCTTTGATGACAGCCAACGAGGAGATGCGAGTCGTAGCAGTTGGCGATGATGATCAGAACATCTATGAGTTCCGAGGTTCTGATTCACGATACATGCAAGAACTGTCACAGATGGAAGGTAGCCGGTTTGTGGAGATGACTGACAACTATCGTAGTTCGCGCCATGTGGTAGATGTTGCAAATCGCTTTGCCTGTTACATTCGAAACCGCTTGAAACAGACACCTATTCACTCGAAGAGTAATGAAGATGGTTGGGTTAGCGTGACTCATTACCATACGGCATTTATTTACGGACCTTTGGTGGAAGACCTGATTCACAATCGTTGTAACGGCACATCTTGTATCCTTACGCAAACCAACGAGGAAGCTGTTATTCTTGTGGCTCTTTTGCGCAAGAATGGAGTCCAAAGCAAACTGGTGCAGTCGATGGATGGCATTCGCTTCTGGAACTTGGCAGAAATGCGTTATTTCCTCAAATACATTGACCAGCGCGTCAAGACGCCTTTAATAACGGATGATGTGTGGGAAGCGGCAAAGCAATCGACCTTCACGCTGTATGCAGATAGTGAGTCGCTGATGTACGTTCGCAGATGCGTGGAACTATTTGAGGCGACCAACAAAACAAAATATGCGAGTGATTTCAAGGAGTATGTCTTTGAATCGTCAATTGAGGATTTTAGCGACTATTCAGGTACGGACGTAATTGTATCAACCATTCACAAGGCCAAAGGCCGTGAGTTTGATGATGTTTATATGCTGATATCAGATGGTTACACCCGTGATGAACAACTGATGAGAAGGTATTATGTGGGCATGACGCGTGCCAAGAAACGCCTGTTCATACATACTAATAGTTCTGTCTTTGACCGCATTCAAGTGGATAAGCACTTCGTCAGTCAACAACGGTACGAGATGCCAGAAGAGGTTGTCTTGCAAATGACTCACAAGGACGTCAACCTCAGTTTCTTCAAGTCACGCAAGAAAGAAGTGCTCGCCCTTCGTGGAGGTTCCGCCTTGACCTATGCCGACCATTGCCTGCACGATGCCACAACCGGTTATCCTATCGCCATGCTCTCCGCTCGTATGCAGCAGACATTGGCAGAGTGGCAAGCGAAGGGTTACGAAGTACAAGGCGCCAAAGTACGCTTTATAGTAGCATGGAAGCCAAAGGATGCTCCGAAAGAAGAGAAGGAAACTGCTGTTGTGTTGGCGGATTTGGAGTTGAAAAAAACGAAACGGGAAAAAGGTGTGTAATAGATTCTTTTAGTCTTTGTTTACAAGTTTTTTAGAATCTATTCATAACTTTCAAAACTCCGTCAGATTGGACTTTCTGCAGAATCAGGCCTTTTATCAGTTTGCCGATGCTTGTTTCTAACTCATACAAGTATCCTTGGCAAGCATTGCCAGCAGAGTCAAATGAAGAGTATATTTTGGCTCTCAGGTTAATAATGTTGTCCTGAATAACATCAAGCTTGACAGGATTTGATAGCTTCTGATACCTTAATTGAACGCGATAACCTGCATTATCCCATCCATAACCATGGAGTTCGGATGGACGGGGAGAATAGAACCAATCACATAAGGCTTCGCTGATGGCTTGCACAGCACCATTTGCATAGTTGACGATGATGTCGCCTTTGCGGATGTCTGTCATTCTTTCATGATGATGAATGCCGCTTGCCGGAGCCCAGATATAACTACCTGTGTATTCTTCAAAGTATGTTTTGCCCTGGTGAACGATGAAAATACGACTTGTAGATTCCGTAAACTGCTCGTTGTTGTTAATGCCTTCGAGAATGTGCTGCAGTTCAGCTTTCTTTGATTCTATTTCTTCGGGAGTCAGAGTCTTCCTGGATTCTCGTTTCTTTTGACTTTCTGCCTCTTTCCGAGCAGCTTCTTCTGCTTTTTTCTTCTCCAACTTAACAAGCCATGCGGCTTCAGCCTCTTCCTGTATGATGGTGTCTTCTGACTGAATTGATTTGCAGAATGCGTCTGGGTACATGAAACGCTTTTCGCCAACCTCAGGGAATGTGATAGTCATAACCTTTGTGTCACTAATAGAGATGATAGTGCCAATGCCGTATTGTGCGCTTATGATTTTGGTTCCTGTAACGTTATACATATTTGCTTAAGTGTTAGAGTTCTTGAAGCCCAAGTGAAAGAAGATAGTTGAATGTTGAGTCGTAAACGTCCTTTGCACGTGATTTGTCTTTGGAATCACCATCTGGTACAAAAATAATCATACCTTTACGGGCACGGGTTAGCAGAACGCGATAGGCATTCTTCATGTAGAACTGCTGAAGTTCATAATTGGACTTGGTTTTATCCACCGGACTCCACACCTTTCCGTTGAACTTATAGTAATCCCAGTTGTTTGTCTCTGGATTATAGCGGAAGTCTCCATCCCACATCACTACATCAAGGTCAAGTTCAAGACCTTGTACGCAAAATTCGTCAAGGGCAATCTCAAGAAAGTTTGAAGAAGAAACATACTCGTCTGTATCAAGAAACCAACTGGCAACCTTACTGTTACTCTTGCTCGCTCCACTTGATGCATAACCATAAGGACGTAAACGTTCGGCATTTGAGGACATGAGCATGCCCATACGCGTCTCGTTTTTATCACCATTCATAGGTGTAAGTTGTTCATGTCGTTCGCGAAGCTTTGTTTTGGCAGTTTCAATGTCTCGTGTCAAGTAAATCATGTATCTGCTCTTCAATTCAGAATAAAGTTCTGTTGCATGCTCTTTCTTACACTCAAGTAGTTCTTGTATGAACTCAGAAACTTTTTCGCTTCGAGGAGTTCGCTGGCAGGCTGTAAGATGCAGAGACTTATCTATTGTCAGACGTTTGGATTCTATGAACACCTTGCGATAATCTTCTATCGTAAAGTTATCTTCGTCTTCTCGATTATACTCAGTTCCCTTCAGTTCGTCTGCCAGATAAATATGCCAACCCTTCAGTTCGTCATTATTCTTAAGGGCACGTAACCATTCGTTGATTCCTGCTTCGCCGTCATGTATTTCCTGTCCACCACCAACAAGACACACGAATACGCCCCAATCGCGCAGATTCATATCCCAAAGCAAAATGCCTGGCTCAGAGAAAGGAAATAGCTCTTCCTGCCAATACTTCTTGCCCGCTTGTCCTGGTTTAATCATCTTGCGTTGTGTCCAAGCACGTTGAGCTTCATCGAAGATAATAATATGCTGACTACCCTTGTCTGCATTTTCTTTAAGCTTAACAGTACCTTCCCCAACGATGTATTCAAGTCGTTTCTCAAAAATCTCTTTCTTGTATCCGTATGCATCACGTATTATGGCATCTATAGATACAACATCTTTTAGGGATGCCTTCTCACGCTTATACTTTTGGTAATCACGACTGAGTGCAGCAGACATTACAGCTACAAGTGGACCATTGCCTGAAAGCATACTTGCACCATGTTCTTGAAGGGCAACTGACAGATTAAGACCTACCAAGGTCTTTCCGGCTCCTGGTACACCTGTAACAAAACAAATGGAATGCCGATGGCCTTCAGGGCGTGTTTTTGTTTCTTCAATAACCTGTTTGATAAAGTCTTCCGCAGAAAGACGTGTCGACTCGTCAGATTCACCTTTCTTGAATCCTTCAACATTATTCTCCCTCCACACGTTCTTTGCTGCCTCGATTATCGTGGGACTTGCCTTGTAAATGCCATGTTCCCATGTGCGCTCCCATTCGTTAGTTCCATTGAAAGGGAGTTCTCTACACACATTATTTATAATTTCAGGAAGAGTTGAGGTATTTGCAACAAGAGTATTGTAAACCATATCTTCTTCAGTTCCTGTATACGTGTTTTCTTGTGCTTCTTCACCTGTGGCTATAAGTATGGGTATTATCCAATTATCGTTACTTGTGCTATGGCAATACTTTAGCAAGAGAGAGTATTGCTCCACCTGTCGGATCGCCGATTTAGTTTCCTTGCTATCACCTGTCTTGTATTCAAGAACAAAGATTTTACCTTCAAGTAGCAATACAACATCAATCGTCTTGGAGAGGCTTGGAATGTTGTATTCAAAAACAATACGTCCCTTCTTTCCCTGGAGGCACTCAATCAAATCGTCATATTCCCTGCTCCAAGCATTACGTTGAGTGCCTGCAAGTTCGCTATGGTCTATATCGAAAAACTTGTTTGTCAGATCACTCAGGAACTTGTCTTTCCCAATAGATAGAAATTCATCTATTGTATAAGAATTGTATTGTGTATCAATAGTATTGTTGCAGGTTGCCATCACTCTTTTTTAGAACAAAAGCGTGGAGGCTACACATAAAACAGTTGCGCCGGTTCTGGACAAACCTTACTCAGAATTATGCAATAGACCTCCACGCTGTGAATTATGATTTTCGGTTCACAGTGGGACGTCAATGCATCAGTTCCTTGAGTAATTACTTGTGATTGTCCAGATCAGCGCAACAAAGAATGATGACTTACTGTCGGTCAGTTATGTATGTCGGTTTATGTCTTCTATGGATTAGAGTTCTATGTTATATTGTATTATTGGTGCCATTTCTCCCGCATAGGGTAGGGCACGAATCGTATTGTAGTTGATAAATTCCATTGCTTCCTCGGTATCCATGCCATCTTCGCGCATCAGGTGCTCCACCATCTTATCGTAAGAATAGATGAGACGACCTTCTTCAGTAATGCCAATGATTGCCGACAGATAATCGGGCGATTCAAGCACGATGGTATCTTCATGATCGCTATTGCACAACCATTCCTTCAACGCGTCAATGGTGAGTGGCGTCTTGCTGATTTCCTCAGCATGACGGATGAGTTCGCTCACCTCGATACCAAGTTGCGAAGCGATACGCTCCATGATATCGAGAGAGATATTTCGTTTGCCATTTTCAACATCACTCATGTAGCGACGATCAATGTCTGCATCAAGAGCCAGACGCTCCTGAGACATCCCTCGTCGCTTGCGAAGCCGTTGAATGGCAATGCCAAAATCTATTTGTAGTGACATGGTAAACCGAATGTTTTTGTGTGCAAAAGTACTAAGCCTTTTACTATTATACAACGGACAATAGTGCACATTCGTAAGCAACTATGGTTAAAACTATATAAAACTGGCATAAAATGTAGGTTGTAAGGCTGTTATGCCTTGATTTTTAAAATCTTTTTCGTATCTTTGCAGCGCTGCAAATAAATGTTGCAACGCAAATCATAATGAAAGAATCAAAGAAAACAATAGAAGTCGTTGCTGCTGTCATCCTTCGAGATGGTAAGGTATTTGCCACCCAACGTGGGTATGGCGAATGGAAGGACTGGTGGGAGTTCCCCGGTGGAAAGATGGAAGCTGGGGAATCGCCTGAAGATGCGCTGAAACGAGAGATTTGCGAGGAACTAGCAACCGAGATTGAGGTGGGCAGATTGCTTACGACGGTGGAGTATGACTATCCGAACTTTCACTTGACTATGCACTGCTACCTGTGCTCTGTAATCAGCGGAGAGCTTTCGCTCCTGGAACATGAAGATGCGCGTTGGCTCACGAGGGAAGAGTTGGATAGCGTCAAGTGGTTGCCTGCCGATGTGGAAGTGGTGAGAAGGTTCCAGCGCATGATGCAGACAGCACCTAAATTTTAGGCAGAATATTTGGAGAATTGGATAATAATCTCTACATTTGCACTGTGAAACACTTTATTTGAGAGCTTATGGAATTTCCTTATGATGACGAAATTGAGGCAATGGAGAATGCTGAATCGCCAGGATGTGTTGTTGGGTGTTTGGTTATGATTGTTAGCGTGCTATTGTTCTTTTGTATTTTGTATTTCGGAAGATAAATCCGCGTCTGCCGGGGAAACCTGACATCGTGCTGAGGAAATACAGAACTTGCATAGTTTTCATATCGGTGGGTTGGATAAAGGTTTTGAACGAGTATTATTCGTCAGTTGTCTGGTCTTCCTTATTATCGGCATCGTGGAGGATTGGGAGCTGCCAATGGAACATGACGGCCATGAGACGGATGATGATGACCGCCATGGCGCAGCCAATGGTGCAGGCTTCGAGTGGAAGTCCCTCAAAATAGCCCCAAGTGAAGAAGAGTCCGCCGGCAAAGCACGCGAGGGCATAGATGTCGCGACGGAAGATGAGCGGAACCTCGTTGATGAGAATGTCGCGGATGACACCACCTGCAGCGCCGGTGAACATGCCCATGATGTTGGCTGTCCAGATCGGGAAACCTGCATCGAGTGTCTTCTGGATGCCGACGACGGTGAAGAGGCCGAGGCCGATGGTGTCGAAGAGGAAGATGGTATTGCCGATATTATTGATCTGCTTGCGGAAGAAGACAAACAGCAGCAGTGCGAAGCCGTTGATGGCGAAATATTCCCATCGTGTCATCCAGAACGGACTCTGATCGAGCATCACATCGCGCAACGTGCCGCCGCCAACGGCTGTGGCCATGCCTACGATGAAGGCTCCGAACCAATCGAACTGTTTGGCCGATGCCAGTCGAATGCCGGACAAGGCAAAGGCGAAGGTGCCGAGATAATCGATAATATCGACAAATGTTATTGACATAGATTGTTATGGTTTAACTTTGATTTTTACGCTGGTGTCCTTCAGTCCGGGCGATGTGAGACGGAGAGTCACCGTTCCTTCCTTGCCAGTGGTCTGGATGTAGGCCAGAAGACGTCCATGGAAGACGTGCTGGGTGTCGGTGTGGAGATTGCCCATGTCTGAGTTGTCGGAGTTCTCAAGTCCGAGCAGACGGGCAGGACCCTCGACGTGGCATGTGACGGCATTGCGTGCATCCTTGACGATGTGCCCGTCCTTGTCGGTCACCTCGATGATGACATGAGCAACATGCGACTGACCGGCAGGGAGTCGTTCGACATCGACCGTGGCTTGCAATGAGCTGGCATCGGTCGATGTGTGAATGCAGTAGCTGGTCACGGCCTTGCCATCGTTGTCGCACGCCTCGGCCATTAAGTGTCCTGGCTGATAATCGACGTCCCAATGGATGATGCCTGACTTCGGATCGGGTTTGCGCAGTTCGCCGACCTGCTTGCCATTGAGCATCAGACGAGCCTGAGGCTGATTGGTATAGCAGACAACACGCACGCGCTGGTTGTGGTTATAGTTCCATGTGTCGAAAGCCTCGGCTGACAGACGGAGCTGATGTCCGCGCTGATCGTTGCGACGTGGACGGTCGATGTAGGTGCCGATGTAGCAGACGGGATTGTCGCACCAGAGTGCGGCACGGAAATGTCCGCGTGGTTTGGGGAAAGAACCGAAATCGAGCAGGCCTGTGTGAAGTCCGCGCGACGGCCATTTGCCTGACTCGCCAAGATAGTCGGTGCCAGTCCAGATGAACTGTCCGAAGATGAACTCTTTGTCGCGCACGGCACACCAGGCGTCATAGCCTACGCCGTTCTCCGATCCGTAGATGATGCGGGTAGGGTAGGTGGCATGATCTGTGTCATAGCGTTTCTCGGTGTAGTTATAGCCAACGACATCGACGGCATCGGGATATTCGGTCTCATTGCTCATCACGACTCCGGCCAAAGCACCGGTCACAGGACGCGAGGTATCGACATTGCGCACGCATGTGGCAAGGCGTCGGGCAATCTTTCCGATGCGTTCGGCATTAGGACGTTTAGGGTCGTAGCCACCGAATATAGGCTGACTGAAAGCTGAGTCCTTGCCATTGAGCACGGGATGAGAATATGGGTCGTTAGGATAATCGACTTCGTTGCCGATGCTCCAAAGGATGATGGACGGATGATTGCGGTCGCGGCGCACCATGTCGGTCACATCGCGGTCGATCCACTCCTCGAAGAAGTCGTAGGTGCCATCGAACGACGGTTCTCCGACGTTCCAGCCCTTCACCCATTTGCGTTTAGGAAATTCCCACTCGTCAGAAGCCTCGTCCATGACAAGGAGTCCGAGCTGGTCGCACAGATCATAGAGCACAGGCGCCTGAGGGTTGTGGGCGCAGCGGATGGCATTGGCGCCAATGGCCTTGAGTGCCGTGAGACGGCGACGCCAGACGTCTTCAGGAACGACGGCTCCGAGTATGCCGGCATCGTGGTGCAGACACACGCCCTTGACCTTCATCCAGCGGCCGTTGAGCGCAAATCCCTTGTCGGCATTGAACTCCAGCTGGCGAAGACCGACGGTGACATCGGTCTCATCCACCTTGCTGAGATTCCTGATGAGCTCGACGTGCAAGGTATAGAGATACGGACTGTCAAGATCCCAACGCTTAGGATTTTGGACCTTCAGTTCGAACTTCACCTTTCGGTCAGGGAGTCCGACCAAGATATTGTTAGCCTTTGCCACCACCTTGCCATTGGCATCGCGTAGCTGGGCATTGATGCTTACCTGTTTTTCAATGACTCCATCATACGAGGTCTCAACCTCGATGGTGGCCTCGTCGTCGGTCAGCGAGGTGCAGACATAGCCGGTGCCCCATTGGGTGAGATGGTCGCGGTGACTGTCGATCAGCCACACGTCGCGGTAGATGCCCGAACCGGTGTACCAGCGCGAATCGGCATGACGACTGTGATCGACACGCACGGCAATGACGTTGTCGCCGTCGGTGAGGTACGGGGTCATATCGTAGCAGAACGAAGCGAAACCGCTCGGGCGACGGCCAAGCAGATGTCCGTTGAGATAGACCTCAGAACGGTTATAGACGCCTTCGAAATAGATATATTGCTTGCGTGACGGGTTGCGTTGGAGCGTGAAATGCTTACGGTACCATCCGATGCCGCCAGGCAGATAGCCCGTGCAGCTGGCAAGGTCGGGTGATGGGGTGGCCTCGATGGACCAGTCATGAGGAAGTGTGACCTGACGCCATGTGGCATCGGCAGGATAGTCGGAATGAGATGCAAGAGAGTCGTCGGCAAGGGTGAACAGCCAGCCTTCGTTCCAAAGACTGGAGTTGCCGAATGAGACCTGTGCCTTGCTGACCGAGCAGAGACACAGCAGGATAAGGGTTGTAATCGAAAATGTTTTCATGTCGAACTTGAGTAATGTTATTATAAAACAAAAACCCTTGGAAAAGTCCAAAGGTTTTGTTTTGTAGCGCCTACGAGACTCGAACTCGTGTACCCGGCGTGAGAGGCCGGTATCCTAACCGCTAGATGAAAGCGCCATATTAGGTTGCTTTTCTGTTTTTAAGCGGTGCAAAGATAAGGGTATTTTTTTTATTGACCAAATTTTTTTGCAACTTTTTTTGAAATTTATTGCATTTTTGTTGATATTGTAAGAAAAAAGCACTATCTTTGCACGCAGAAACCACAAAAAACGACGTTGCGACGTGAAAAAATAATATGAAAATGATAACAGAAGCAATTGAGAGAACTATCGACCAAAACCTCATCGAGGCTGCACGCAATCTGATTGACCGTTATAATAATATAGTGGTATGTACGCACATGTCGCCCGACGGTGATGCTGTGGGTTCGAGTCTTGCCATGGTCGGCTACCTGCGCAAGAAGGGTAAGAATGCAGTGGTGATATATAACGATATGCCGGGCGATAACCTGCGTTTCATTCCGGGCATTGCCAATGAGATGGTCTATGACCCGCAATGCCAGCCTGCCAACAACACGAGGGAAGAGGCTGAGAAGGCCGTGAAGGAAGCGGAATGTTTCGTGATCACTGACCTGAATGTGCCAAGCCGTCTGGGTGACCTCGGTTCGGTGGTTATGGCTTCGCAGGCTCCGAAGATTCTCATCGACCATCATCTCAACCCAAGCGAGACGGATTTCGATGTGGTGATCTCCCACCCGGAGGCATCGGCTGCCAGCGAACTGGTCTATAGCTTCATCCTGCAGATGGGCGACGATGCTTTGGTGGATAAGACCATCGCCACGCAGATATATAGCGGCATGATGACCGACACGGGTCAGTTTGTGTTTGCCAGCAACCGTCCGCAGGTCTATATGATCGTGGCCCGACTGTTGCAGGAGGACTTCAACAAGGAGCAGCTTCACCGTGATCTCGTGCTTGAACCTGAACGACGCACAAGACTCAAGGGCTTCGTGCTGCAACAGAAACTTCAGATCGTGCGTGAACATAAGGCTGCGTATTTCAGCCTCAGCAAGGCCGAACTGAAACGATTCAACCATCAGAAGGGCGACTCGGAGGGTTTCGTCAACATGCCATTGGACATCAGCGGCATTATGGTGAGCGCTTTCTTCCGCGAGGAAAAGAATATTATCAAGGTTTCGCTTAGGTCGAAGGGCGAGTATCCGGTCAATCTGCTGGCCCAGAAATTCTACCACGGAGGCGGACACAGAAATGCGGCTGGAGGCGAATTTTTAGGCACTTTGGAGCAAGCTGAGCAACTTTTTGTTAAAGCTTTGCCTATTTTCGATAAATTTCTTTAAATTTATTGGGGCGTAAAGATATTTTTTTGTATCTTTGCGCCCGTATTTTATTGCGCCCGTATATTTTTTTGTACTAAATGAATAAACTGTTCTACACAATTGCGGCTTTCGTGCTGCTTTGCATATTCTCAACATCGTGCCGCGACACGGAAACATACGCCGACCTCGTTGACAACGAGAAGGCATACATTGGCGACTGGATCAAATATCACCCTTACGGTGGCGATTTCGGCAGCATCTCGTCAAGGGACGATGACTGGGTGAACTCGGTGACCAAAAAGGTGCTTACCGACAGTATCCATCCTGAAAAACTCGGCATCGAGCTGAATAAATGGTACAGCCTCTCGGACGGCGACTTCAAACGTCTCTATTTCTGCATCCGCAACTGGGGCGACGGCCTGGACACAACCCGACAGAAGGGGCAGACTCCGACAGACGAGGAATATGAAAAGGCTATGCGCAACAAGAAGAAGTTCTATAACGGACGTAACATCCTGGTGCGCTTCGACAGCCTCTATCTGCTCAACGACTTCAACTACGACCAGCCTGACAAGAACAGCAAGATTGACAACCTCGATCCGTTGAGCTTCCTGATTATCTACAACTGGAATCCAAATTACTACTCATCGACATATTATGGATACCAGTACGGTTCGGGTTCGAACTATGAATGCACAAGCGGCGGTCTTGGCTTCCCTGTGCGTTTCCTTTGGGAAGACAGCGAGGTGTCGCTCATCTGTCCGTTCTCGCTTGTAGAAACCCAATATTCAAGTTATTACTATACTTTCTACTACGGCATCGTTCGATACACAAGACCGAACTATCTGCCACAATAAAGTTATCAGAATGTCACTCATTAAATCTATTTCGGGCATCCGTGGTACTATCGGAGGCCTCCAGGGCGAGGGTTTGAACCCGCTCGACATTGTGAAGTTTACAGCTGCCTACGCCACCGTGATCCGTGAGAAGATCGGCGAGAGCAAGCGTGGAAAAATCGTTGTTGGACGTGATGCCCGTCTTTCGGGCGAGATGCTCTACCAGTGTGTGTCGGGCACTCTCATCGGCATGGGCTTCGATGTAGTGAACATCGGACTCGCCACAACTCCTACAACCGAGATCGCCGTGACTGCAGAGAAGGCCGACGGTGGCCTTATCCTTACTGCCAGCCATAACCCAATACAGTGGAATGCCCTGAAGCTGCTCAACAACGAGGGCGAGTTCTTCGATAAGGCTACAGGCGAGCGTGTGCTTGCCATTGCCGAAAGCGCAGACTTCTCGTTTGCTCCAGTCGATAAGCTTGGTCATGTGACCGAGAAGGATTATACCAACTATCACATCCAGGAGGTGCTGAAACTGAAGCTCGTCGATGCTGCTGCTATCCGTAAGGCTGGCTTCAGCGTTATGATCGACTGTGTGAACTCTGTCGGCGGCATCGTGATTCCTGCTCTGCTCAATGCACTCGGCGTTAAACAGATTCACCAGCTTAACTGCACTCCTAACGGTCAGTTCGCACATACTCCTGAGCCAATCCCACAGAATCTGACCCAGATTTCAGGCGAGATGAAGAAGGGTAAGGCTGATGTAGGCTTTGTGGTTGACCCTGACGTCGATCGTCTGGCTCTCATCTGCGAGGACGGCGAGATGTTCGGCGAGGAATATACCCTCGTATCGTGTGCCGACTACGTTTTGCAGCATACTCCGGGCAACACATGCTCTAACCTGTCATCAAGCCGAGCTCTGCGCGATGTGACCCGTGCCCGTGGCGGTGTCTATAATGCTGCTGCCGTTGGCGAGGTTAATGTTGTCACTAAGATGAAGGACACTCACGCTGTGATCGGCGGTGAGGGCAATGGCGGTGTGATCTACCCAGAGCTCCACTATGGCCGCGACGCTTTGGTGGGCATCGCTCTCTTCCTCACCAACCTCGCGCACCTTCGCCAGCAGACTCCAGGTCTGACCGTAAGCCAGCTGCGTGCCACATACCCTCCTTACTGCATTGCCAAGCAGCGCATCGACCTGACTCCGGATATCGACATCGATAAGCTTCTCAACACAGTCAAGACTGAGTATGCCAAGCAGCCTGACACCGAGATTACTGACATCGACGGTGTGAAGATCGATTTCCCTGACCGCTGGGTTCACCTGCGTAAGTCGAACACCGAACCTATCATCCGTGTTTATGCTGAGGCTGCCACTGAGGAACTTGCCCAGCAGACTGCCGACAGCGTTATGGCTGAGGTTATCAAAATGAAAGGCTAAAAAAATCAAAATTGTGAAAAATTCTGCTATCATAGCCATGGCATTTGCTGCTTTAGGCCTTGCTTCATGTTCCACCAAACCGGCTGAAGCCGATTTGGTGGTTCTTTATACCACTGATGTCCATGGTTCTTGCCTTGGCTTTGATTTTAAGTACAACGCGCCTGCCAAGACAAGTCTGGCAAACGTCTATACATACGTGAATGAGGTGCGTGCCGAAAATCCGTCATCTACTCTGCTGTTCGATACGGGCGACTTCCTGCAGGGCCAGCCTTCCATCTATTATTATAACTTTGTAGATACGACAGACACTCATATATGCGCGCGTGTATATAATTATATGAGATATGATGCGCTCGGCGTGGGCAATCATGACATCGAACCGGGTGAGGACGTCTATTCCCGTCGTCTGCCTTCACAGTTCGAGATGCCTTGGCTTTGTGCCAATGCCATCGACCAGCGTACGGGCAAGCCGATGTTCCAGCCATACGCCGTGTTCGAGCGTCAGGGTCTGAAGATTGCCGTGCTTGGTCTGATCACACCGAATATCCACGCATGGCTGCCTAAGGCTTTGTGGCCGAATCTTGAATTCCAGGATATGGTGGAATGCGCTCAGAAATGGGTGCCTGTCATTCAGAAGAAGGAGCAGCCTGATCTTCTCATCGGCCTTTTCCATGCCGGTGGCGACTATACGGTCAATGGCAATGACATGGATACATACTGCAATGAGAACGGTTCCGTTCCTGCTGCCGTGAAGGTTCCAGGCTTCGACTTCTGTCTGCTTGGTCATGATCATCAGATCCGTGACTTCGAGGTGATCAACGTGGCAGGCGATACCGTTGCAATGCTCGATGCTCAGACTGCTGCTCGTAAGGTGGGCCGTGTGGATATCCACTTCAGCCGCAAGGACGATGGCTCATATCGCAAGACTATCAAGAAGACTCTCGTCGATATGTATGACTATGAACCGGATTCGCTGTTCAATGCCGAGTTCCAGCAGGTTGTCGATGAGGTGAATGCCTATGTCGATGCTCCTGTCGGTGAGTTGACCGGCGATTTGCGAGGCATTGACGCCATGTTCGGTGAGTCGGAATTTATGTCGCTCATTCATGAGGCCCAGCTCTGGGCAACGAATGCCGATGTGTCGTTTGCCGCCATTCTCTCGCCTCACGATGAGGTGAAAGCCGGCACTATCACCATGCGCCATCTCTTCACGCTCTATAAGTACGAGAATCTGCTCTTCACCATCGGTATGACTGCCGATGAGATCCGTCGATATCTTGAATACGGCTATTCGATGCAGTTTGAGACTATGCATTCGCCTTCTGACCATGTGCTCGCCTTCCAGGAAGGCACAAACCGTCTGAAGGGTATGACGTTCAACTATACGTCGCTGGCAGGTATGCGATATGTGGTGGATCTGACCAAACCGATTGGCCAGCGTGTGCGTCTCGTGAGCATGAGCGACGGTTCGCCTATCGACGAAAGCCGTCTCTATACCGTGGCAATCAATAGCTACCAGTATTCCGGTGGCGGAAACTTCGTTACCTCGGGTTTGGGCTGGGACAAGGCTACGCTCCTTGACCGTACCATTGACACAACGCCCATCGACGTGCGCCGATATGTGGCTAACTACATACGCGAGAAGCAGACCATTGTTCCTGCTAAGCGTGGCGATTGGACGATGATGCCCGAGAAGTGGATAAACGAGGCTCGCCAGCGTGACCTCGACTATATGAGCGCCACACAGCGCTAATCTCGAAGTGATGCTGTTGCGCGATGTGAGCATAGGTTATGACCACACGGTGGTGCAGACAGTCAATGCCGAGTTCAATGCCGGCGATTTTGTCTGTCTCATCGGCCGTAACGGTTCGGGCAAGAGCACGCTGATACGTTCGATGGCGGGATTGCTGCCTCTGCGCAGCGGTGATGTGCTTATCAACGACCGGTCGTTGACTAGCTATTCTCCACAGGTGCTGTCGCGCCTCGTGTCGCTCGTACTGACTCAGTTGCCAGACCTGCCGAACACCACGCTGCGCGAGTTCGTGGCATACGGACGACTGCCTTATTCGTCGTGGTTAGGCCATCTGAAAGATGAAGACTATGACATTGCCGACCATGCCATTGAACAGATGCAACTCGGTCATTTGAAACACAACAACGTGATGCGGCTGAGCGACGGTGAGAAACAGAAGGGACTCATTGCCCGCGCATTGGCTCAGGGAACTGAGTATATGCTGCTCGATGAACCGTCGGCATTTCTTGATTATGAGAGCCGCATTGAACTGTTAGAATTACTGCGATCTGTGGCGCACGACCAGCATAAGGCCGTACTCCTCTCGACTCACGACCGTCACTTGGCCCTGCAATACACAGATCAAGTCTGGACCATAGAAAACAAATTATTTTATAAATATGAAACTGGTGAATATATCGCTCGCCATTGCGAGCTTGATCCTTTGCTCATGCGCAAATGATCAGAATGAGAGTGCACCTAAGCAGGATGAATCTGCTGCTGTTGAGAAAGTTTATGAAGGCGTGCCATCGTCAACGAATGTGCCTTGCGCAGAGTTCCCTCGTATCACTGAGGACGGTTGCGGCGTTTTCGGACTCATGGCTCCTGACGCAAAGGAGGTTCTTGTGGATATCTGTGGAAAGAAATTCCCTATGACCCGCGATGAGAATGGCTTCTGGTGTGGCAAGACCGAGCCTCTTGTGGTTGGTCCTCATTACTATGCGCTTGTGGTTGATGGTGTTCGTGTCAATGACCCGGGTGCACGTACGGTCTATGGCTGTGGCCTGGATATGAGCATCTTCGAAGTGCCTGAGACTGCCGAGGCTGCTGCTTACTATACGTTCAACAAGGATGTGGCTCACGGTCAGGTGCGTCTGTGCCAATATTGGAGTGAGGTGGAGGGCCGTCAGCGTCAGTGCTATGTCTATACGCCTGCCGAATATGAGAAGAACCCACAGAAGCGTTATCCTGTAATGTACCTGCAGCATGGTATGGCCGAGAATGAGACCGGTTGGCACACTCAGGGTAAGATGGCCAATATCCTCGACAATAACATCGCTCAGGGTAAGGCTGTGCCAATGATTGTGGTGATGGACAATGGCAACTGTGACTATGGTTTCGGAGCAAAGAAGGGTGAGGACAGAAGTGAGTTCGGTTCGTCTTTTTTCCGTGTGATAGTCGAGGATATCATCCCGTTCATCGACAATACATTCCGCACAAAGGCCGATCGTAACAACCGTGCAATGGCTGGTCTTTCATGGGGCGGCTGGCAGTCGTTCAACATTGTCATGCCTAACCTTGACAAATTCGCTCATATCGGTTCGTTCAGCGGTGCTGTCTTCATGCTTGCCGGCAGTGACATCAATACTGTTTATGACGGCGTGTTTGCCAATGCCGACCGTTTCAATAAGGAAGTGCATACCGTGTTTATCGGCACTGGCACAGAAGAGGATCTTGGCAGCAAGACAGTCAATCAGAAACTCAATGACGCTGGTATCCATACCGTTTATTACGAGTCTGAGGGTACGGCTCACGAATGGCTGACATGGCGTCGTTGTCTCAATGAATTCTGCCAGCTGATCTTCAAGTAATCGGCTTGACTCTATGAAATTAGCCTCATTCTGAGACTGTCAGTCTGATGGCATTTATGTTCCGCTTGTCGTGTTGGTTCCCCTCACGGCGGGCGGAATAATAGTTTTCGTCGGTGAACGTACAGATGCCTGCGATGCGGATGTTATGGAGTTCGACGCCGGCATCCATGAGTACGTCTGTGTTGGCAATCCAGAGATCGAGATGATATTTCACGTCGTTTCCTTCGCTTTGACCATTGCAGCAATTACTTGCAGTGGGTTTGTCCTTCGTCCAGCAATGAGCGTCAAAGCCTGCCTCGATGAATGCGTCAATCACTTCCTTGCCGACCTGGTATGAGTCATGGCAGATACATGGGCCGATAATGGCAATAAGGTCTGACGGCGAGGTGCCAAATCGTTCGGTCATCAGCTGGATGGTCTTCTGTGAGATTCGGAGCACCGTGCTGCGCCATCCGCTGTGGACTGCGGCAACGACACGACGCACGGGATCGTAGAGCAACACCGGTACACAATCGGCAGTCCTCACGCCAATGGCACAGTCAGGCAACTGGGTGACAAAGGCATCGTATCCTTCCAGTTCTTCGCGTGTCGTGTCAGGCCGTTCGATGACGGCAATATGGTCTTTGTGAATCTGATGTCCCTGGATGACGTGGTATGGAAGTTGGTCGTTGCGTCCGGCAGTAAAAGCCTCTGCGCCAGATCCGATGTGATAATAAAGCATACGAATTTTGATGAAAAAACTGCGATTTACGCTGCAAAGATACATATTTTACGGACAAGACAAAAGATTTTCGATGATTATTTGCAAGGATAATTCAAAAAAGATTATCTTTGCACCGTTTTAAACCAAACCTGAAGACTATGAGAAAGCTTTTTTTCATCCCAGCTTTGCTGGTAGCAGCATTATTCGCTGCATGTTCACCTAAACAGAAACAGCAGGAGGCCGAGATCGTCGATCTGCCTCGTGCCGAAGTTGCTCCAACCGTCAAGGCCGCTGCCGAAGCAATGCTGGCAGAATCGGACAGCATTCCAGTCGTGACTTTCGAGAGCGTAATGGTGCTCAAACACGGCAAGGTTGTGTATGAGAACTGGATCAACGATGCCGCGCCAGACAAACCGCACGTAATGTGGTCGGTCAGCAAGTCGTTTTGTGCCACTGCCGTCGGCATGGCCATCGACGAGGGCTTGATCAAACTTTCTGATCCTGTCATCAGTTTCTTCCCTGATCAGTTGCCTGCCGAGGTGTCTGACAATCTCAAGGCAATGACCGTGCGCGATCTGCTGACCATGAACTGCGGCCATGAGACAGAACCGAACATCCGCGTCGTGGCTGCCGATATCGACAATAATCCTGATTGGATCAGCACATTCCTCGCTCATCCTGTAACAAAGCAGCCCGGTACTTGGTATTGCTATAACAGCATCGGTACATTCATGCTTTCGGCTATCGTCCAGAAGGTGACAGGCCAGAAGGTCAATGATTATCTTACCACACGCCTTTGGGAACCACTCCACATCGAGACTCCGCTCTGGCAGGAGAATCCACAGGGCATCAACCTCGGTGGCTGGGGTTTGCATCTCAAGACCGAGGATATGGCTAAGTTCGGACAGCTTTTCCTCCAGAAGGGCAAGTGGAACGGCCAGCAGCTGGTAAGCGAGGCATGGGTCGAGGAGGCTTCGAAATATCAGGTTCCATCGGTTCCTGCCGGTACTCGTCCTGATGAGGTTGAGGCAAAGGGCTTGACCGAGGAAAACTGCGCTTGGATTCTTGGCTATGGCTATCAGATGTGGCGCTGCATCGACAATGCATATCGTGCCGACGGTGCTTTCGGTCAGTATATCTATGTATTGCCTGACCATGATGCAGTCATCGCCATCACCGCCAAATCTCAGGATCTTCAGGCCGAGGTTAACCTGATTTATAAGCATCTCTTCCCTGTGGTCGAGAATCTCTAAGTCTTTTTGTTAATCGCGATTAACCAAATCTCGATAATCCGAAAATAACCCCAAAACAGAAAAAACGTGAAAAAGCTGATATATTTCGCCCTGATGCTGTTCGCATTGTCGGCCTGCACCAAGCAGGAGACTGACGGCGGCTTTGTGACTGTCCGCGACGGTCATTTCGAACTTAATGGCAAAGAGTACCGATACGTTGGTACGAATTTCTGGTATGGCGCCATCCTCGCTTCTGAGGGCCGAGGCGGCAACCGTGAACGTCTTATTCGCGAACTCGATCTGATGCGCAGCAATGGCGTTGACAATGTGCGCGTGCTGATTGGTGGCGATGGTCGAGAGGGCATCCCAAGCCATATCTCTCCAAAACTACAGCTTGAGCCGGGAGTGTATAACGACACCATCCTTCTCGGTCTTGACTACCTTATGGCAGAACTTGAGAAGCGCGACATGAAGGCTGTCCTCTATTTCAACAACGCTTGGGAATGGAGCGGCGGTTATGGAGCCTATCTCGATTGGGTCGGCTTCGCGGGCGATGTCTATTCGAGCGATGACAAGGGCGAACCTGATGCTGAGGGTCGTCTGGTAAAGCATTTCGACCGTACACCAGTGCCAAGTCTTGAGGGCTGGTATGAATATATGCAGTATGTGGGCAATTTCGTGCTCAATGACTCGGCAAAGGCGCTTGCCGCCAACCATGTGAAGAACATGGTGACTCGTGTCAACACTGTCACGGGACGTCCATACACTGAGAGCAAGGCTATCATGTCATGGGAGATTGCCAACGAGCCTCGCTGCTTTGTCAACGACTCACTGCATAAGGCTAAGTTCGTCGAGTGGATTGACCAGCAGTCTTCGCTCATCAAGAGTCTTGACCCTAACCACCTTGTGACCACTGGCAGCGAAGGCCGCAACGGCTGTGAGGAGGACATGGATCTGTTTACAGCCATTCACACTCTTCCTAACATCGACTATGCGTGCATCCATATTTGGCCGAATAACTGGGGCTGGCTCGGTAAGTTCAACCAGAACTATGACTCTGATAAGACCATTGCTGAGGGTGCTCCTGATCCTATTGTCGATAATGTGGGCATTGCCTGCGAGAAGACTCTTGCCTATATTGACGAGGCATACAGTTATATGCAGCCAGCCGGACGTCCTGTGGTGCTTGAGGAGTTCGGTTATCCACGCGACCGATTCCTTTTCACTCCTGGTTCATCGACCAAGGGTCGTGATGCATATTATCGCTATGTGTTCGACATCATCCGTCAGTCAGGCAAGATTGCAGGCTGTAACTTCTGGGGCTGGGGTGGCTATGCCAATGTGAAGAACGTCATCTGGCAACCTTACGATGACTATGTATGCGATCCGGCACAGGAGGAGCAGGGTTTGAACTCTGTCTTTGCGTGTGACACTACTACCTTGGCAATGATCAAGGAGATGAACACACGTGTGACCTGCACTCTCGAAACCAATGAACCTACATGGGTCTGGGAAGAGGGTCAGACCGTGAAATTGAAGGTGAATGTATGCAACAGCGGAACCGTGCCCATAAAGGTCGATTCTGTATCTGTCATCGTTGCTCACGATACGGGCAAATCCGTACTGACTCATACATTCAACGGTCTGAACATGCTCAATCCTGGTGCTGATATCGATGTTCTTGATTTTGCTCAGGTTATTGCCAACACAGAGCTTGCTGATGGCAGCAAGTGCCTGGAGCCTGGTTTCTATCACATCTACGTGAAGGTGAACGGCAAGGACATTGTCAATAATGTGACCGAAGTTTACGGCACTCAGATGAACATTGACCACTATGTCATCGGCGTTGCTCCTGAGAAGGTGATTTCAGCTCCTGATGCTCAGCCTGATTTCGCGCAGTTCTGGGATAAGGCACGTGCCGAACTTGCTGCCACACCGATGAAGCCTGTGGTGACCGAACTCAAGGATCGCGAAGGCGAGAAGCGTGCGTTCGTGGCTCAGGTGAGAGGCCTCAATGGCGATCTTGTGCAGATTGACTACACTGTGCCAAACCGCGAGGGCAAGTTCCCTATACATATCATCAATATGGGCTATAGCAGCAAGCCTTGGCCGCTCGACCTTACTGACAACGGTTGGATCAATGTGATTGTGAGCAGTCGCGGACAAGGTCGCAATAACGACACAAACCGTTTCGGCGACTGGGTGCGCTTCGGCCTCAGTTCTCCTGACACTTATTATTATCGCGGAGCGTATCTCGATTGCAGTCGAGCCATTGACTTCCTCTCGACATTGCCTCAGGCCGATACAGACAACATCTTCCTCGAAGGCGGCAGCCAGGGTGGAGCATATTCGATGGCTTGTGCAGCGCTCGATCATCGTGTGACGGCTGTGGCATGTTACATCACCTTCATGAGCGACTTCCCAGACTATTTCAAGATTGTCTCATGGCCATACAGCGCCATACATGAGGAGCAGCAGCGACTTGGTATAAGCGATGAGGATCTGTACCGCACACTCTCGTATTTCGATATCAAGAATCTCGCATCGTGGATTGAGTGTCCTGTATATATGGCCATCGGCCTGCAGGATGTCACATGTCCGCCGCACACCAATTTCTCTGGATTCAATCTTGTCACCACTCCAAAGCAGTATCACATCTATCGCAATTACGGTCATCATGTCGATTACTCGCATTGGACTCCTACCATGATGGAATGGTATGAGAAATGGAAAAAATGATGCGCGATTGTCCATGTTTGGCAAACAACAGAATATCATTAATATTTATACATACACATACATTAAACTATGAATCAGGAATTCGGACATTACGATGACGCTGCTCGCGAGTACGTCATCACTAATCCTGCCACTCCGTTCCCTTGGATCAACTATCTCGGCAACGAGGATTTCTTCGGTTTGATCTCGAACACAGCCGGTGGCTATGACTTCTATAAGGACGCAAAGTTCCGTCGTATCACACGCTATCGTTACAATGGTGTGCCGATGGACAATGGCGGTCGCTATTTCTATATCAACGATAACGGTACGGTCTGGAACCCAGGCTGGAAGCCTTGCAAGACTCCGCTCGACATGTACGAGTGCCGTCACGGTATGAACTACACACGCATCACCGGTAGCAAGAACGGCATCAAGGCAAGCGTCCTTTTCTTCGTTCCTCTTAAGACCTGGGCCGAGGTTCAGAAGGTCACTCTCACCAACGAAACCAGCGAGACAAAGACCATCAAGCTCTTCTCTCTCGCAGAGTGGTGTCTCTGGAATGCTGCCACAGATATGGAGAACTTCCAGCGCAACTGGTCAACGGGCGAGGTGGAAATCGACGGTTCGGTAATCTATCACAAGACTGAGTACAAGGAGCGTCGTAACCACTATGCTTACTATGCTGTGTCGAACGCCAAGATCGACGGTTATGACACCGACCGCGAGTCGTTCATCGGTCTCTACAACGAGTTTGCCGATCCTCAGTGCGTCCTCGCTGGCAAGTCTTCAAACTCGCTTGCTCACGGTTGGTCGCCAATCGCATCGCACTATATCGAGGTAACTCTCAAGCCGGGCGAAAGCAAGGATTATATCTTCGTGCTCGGTTATGTCGAGAACGAGCAGGACGAGAAGTTCTGCAAGGAGGATCTTGCCCGCAAGCAGTCAGGCGAACTCATCACATCGCAGGATTCTGACGTAACGTTTGTCAATAAGACCAAAGCCAAGGCAACCATCGAGCGTTTCTCGACAGTTGAGGCTGTTGATGCTGCCTTCCGCGAACTTGCTCTCATGTGGGATCAGCTTCTCGACAAGTATGTTGTCAAGTCATCTGACGAGAAACTCAACCGTATGGTCAATATCTGGAGCCAGTATCAGTGCATGATTACGTTCAACTTCTCTCGTTCGGCTTCGTTCTTCGAGAGTGGAGTAGGTCGTGGCATGGGCTTCCGCGATTCAAATCAGGACCTCGTAGGCTTTGTTCATCAGGTGCCAAGCCGTGCCCGCGAACGTATCATCGACATCGCTTCGACACAGTTCCCTGACGGTGGTTGCTATCATCAGTATCAGCCTCTCACCAAGCATGGCAACAATGACATCTGTGGCTGTTTCAACGACGATCCATGCTGGCTCATCTTCGGTACGGTTGCCTACATCAAGGAGACTGGCGACTTCTCAATCCTCGATGAACCTGTACCTTTCGACAATAAACCGGGTTCGGAGGTTTCGCTTTTCGAGCATCTCAAGATTTCGTTCAACCACGTTGTTGACAACCTCGGTCCTCACATGCTGCCGCTCATCGGTCGTGCCGACTGGAACGACTGCCTCAACCTTAACTGCTTCTCATGGGATCCAAACGAGTCATTCCAGACAACTGAGAACAACTCTGTCGGCTCTAAGGCTGAGTCATTGATGATTGCAGGTCTCTTTGTTGTGACCGGCAAGGATTATGTCGAGCTCTGCCGTCAGATTGGCAAGAACGAGGAGGCTGACCGCGCCCAGAAGTGTATCGATTCGATGGTTGAGGCTGTCAAGAAGCATGGCTGGGACGGCGAGTGGTATCTCCGTGCTTACGACTTCTATGGCAATAAGATCGGCTCGAACGAGTGCGAGGAAGGCAAGATCTTCATCGAGTCGCAGGGCTTCTGCACAATGGCGGGCATCGGTCTTGAGGATGGCATGGTCGATAAGGCCATTGACTCATGCAAGAAATACCTTGACTGCGAGCATGGCATGGTTTTGAACAATCCTGCCTACACCACATATCATGTCGAGATGGGCGAGATTTCGTCATATCCTGCCGGATACAAGGAGAATGCAGGTATCTTCTGCCACAACAATCCTTGGATGATCATAGGCGAGACAGTTGCGGGCCGTGGCAACGATGCTTGGGAACTGTTCCGCAAGATCTGTCCTATGTATATTAAGGATCAGCAGCTCCACAAGGTTGAGCCATACGTCAACTGTCAGATGGTGGCAGGCAAGGACGCTGCCAAGCCGGGCGAGGGCAAGAACTCATGGCTCACAGGTACTGCCGCATGGATGTGGTACACTGTCAGCCAGTTCCTTCTTGGTGTCAAGCCTACGTACGATGGCATCAAGGTAGATCCATGTCTCCCTGCCGACATCCGCGAGTATAGCGTGAAGCGCGTGCTCCGTGGCGTTGAGTACAACATCACCGTCAAGAATCCAAATGGCGTGCAGAAGGGCGTCAAGAGTGTCATCGTCGATGGTCAGCCAATTGAGGGCAACATCGTGAAGGCTACTCCAGGCAAGCACACTGTCGAGGTTATCATGTGATAGGCTCAAAACTCTGACAATAACTTAGGCGGGCTGCCCAGATGGGCGACCCGCCTAAGTTTTATTGGCCTAATTGGTCTTATTGGCCTAATTGGTCTAATTGGTCTAATTAGCCTAATTGGTCTAATTGGTCCTATTGGCCTTATTTGCCCTTAAATCTTATCCAGTCGATGTCGAGCATTGCGCCGTCGTTCTTGACGGTTGGGCGCGAATTGAAGAAACCGAGCTTGGCGCCGATCCATTTGCCCTCCTTCACTTCGAACGGTTCGCCCACGTCGTGGAACTTCTTTCCGTCGATGCTGTATGACAGCTGGGCGTACGAATGGATGCCGTTGCCGATGCCTTTGCTCCATACCTTTGCGCGTACGTATATATAAGGTGTGGCAGAACGTGGCTGCGGAATGTCATCGACGGCATACTGTACGGTGGCAGGCTGAGTCATTGGAGCAAAGTCGAGGGCAATCTCGCTGTGGATGGTTTCCTGCTTGCCTTTCATTGCGTCGCGGCAGGTGACGTGGCGCAGCACCACGCCGTCATTCGTGCTCACAAATTTTAGGGCAGCATAGTCCATGCCCTTGATGATAAAACCAGCTTCCTCGCCCTTTGGCTTATAGTCAGGGTTTGGGATGAAGCGCAGGCGTGATGTGACTGTGAAATTCTCAGTAGGGAACTTCTGCAACAGGGCGTTCTGAATGTCTGAGAGGTTGTGGAAGTCTTCTGGTTGCTGTACACCATAGAGACGCAGACGCGAATTTGCAGCATCGCAGAAATACCAATAGTGGCTCCATGGTCCTTCAAACTGCCATTGCAAACCGAGTTCCGTTGAGTCGAACTCATCGTCCTCCGATGGCTGGAAACTGCCCGATGATGGGAGATTCGGTTTCTTCCATTTAGCTACGGGATCGCCGCAACCGTCACCGTCCTTGTCTTCACCGATGACGAGCCAGTCATTTACCCATCGGGCAGGCTGGAGGTGAACCACGCGTCCGTAAGCATGCTTATCCTGGAAGTGGATAAACCAATCTTCTCCGTTCTGGGTGTCAATCCATGCGCCCTGATGAGGACCGTTGACAGCCGACTTGCCCTGAGCCATGCCCACATATTCTTCGTATGGTCCGAAAGGCGAACGGCTGCGGAGTTCTGTCTGCCAACCGTATTTCACGCCGCCGGCAGGACTCATTATATAATAATATCCGTTGCGCTTATAGAATTTCGTACCTTCGATGGTAGGCTGTTCCTCATGTCCGTCATAGACGATGCGCGATGGACCTGTGACGTGAGTGCCGTCGGCCGACATCGGAGCAACGAAAAGCACAGATTTCACTCCGGCACGCGAACCTGCACATCCATGTGAGAGATATGCCTTGCCGTCGTCGTCCCAAAGCGGACAGCAGTCTATCAGTCCCTTGCCGCGCTTCACCCATACGATTGGCTCCCATGTGCCGGCAGGATCCTGCGTCTTGGTCATGAACAGACCTTGGTCCGGATCGCCGCAATAGATATAGAACCATCCGTCGTGATAGCGTATCGAAGGCGCCCACACATAGTTGCCATGCTGGATGCGCTTGTGCCAGTCGATGTCCGATCCTGCATATTCTGGCAGGACAGGGTAGTCGTCATCCAGCGCATGTCCGATAATCTCCCAGTTGACGAGGTCGGTGCTGTGCAGAATCTGAAGGCCTGGGAAACAGGCAAAACTCGACGATGTCATATAATAATCGTTGCCCACGCGACAAACATCAGGGTCTGAGTAGTCGGCGTCGATGATTGGGTTGCGGTACATGCCTCCTGAGAGGTTCGGATCCCATGTGTGCGATTGGCTCTGTGCATTGGCAGACGACAGTGTGGCAGCAATGGTCAGCAGGCAGACGACAGGACGTAAAAGACGGGTCATGGTCATAGGTCAGTGTGTGTGAATGAGTGATTTGGTGCGCAAATATAATCAATTATGGCAAAATAAACAAGAAAAACGTCCAAAAAGTTGTCTGTTATCTAAAAATAATGTACTTTTGCGCATTCTAAGACCATAAAACAAAAGACAAAAACATCAAAGTCAAGGGCATTCATATCAAATACTAAGACATAAACAAAGATGGCAAAGCAAAAGACAGCATATTTTTGCAGTTCGTGCGGATGTGAGGAACCTAAGTGGTTCGGTCGATGTCCGTCGTGTGGTGAGTGGGGGACATGTGTCGAGGAAACCGTGGCCGTGAAACCGTCATCCAAAGGCGGCAGGGTTCATTCGGGAGCATTGTCATTGCCCGGACAGAAAGAGAAGCCGCAGTTGCTACGCGACATAGAGGCAACCGAAGAGAAGCGCATTGATATGTGCGATCCTGAGCTCAACCGAGTGCTGGGCGGCGGTTTGGTGCCTGGCTCGATGGTGTTGCTGGGCGGCGATCCCGGCATTGGCAAATCCACCCTTCTCCTGCAAACCATCATGAACGTGCGCGACCATAAGGTGCTCTACGTCAGTGGCGAGGAGAGCGCCTATCAGCTGAAACTGCGAGCCACGCGTCTTGGCGGCGAGAATGAGAATGTCTATGTGGTGTGCGAAACCAACCTTGACGAGGTTTTTGTCCATACTGCCAATATCCAGCCCGACATCCTCATCGTCGATAGTATCCAGACGATTGCCACCGACGATCTCGAATCGAGTGCCGGTTCTGTCGGCCAGGTCAGGGAGTGTGCCGCACGCCTGTTGAAGTTTGCCAAGGAGAGCGGAACGCCTGTCATTCTTGTTGGTCACATCACCAAGGAGGGTTCGCTGGCCGGACCAAAGGTGCTCGAACATATTGTCGATACCGTGCTCCAGTTTGAGGGCGATCAGCATTACATGTACCGTATCCTCCGTGCTATCAAGAACCGATTCGGCTCGACCAGCGAACTCGGCATCTATGAGATGCTTGGCACAGGATTGCGCCAGGTGACCAACCCGAGCGAACTGCTCCTGTCGGGACGTCACGATGACCTTTGCGGAGTGGCGATAGCTGCTGCCATCGAGGGCGTGCGTCCTTTCCTTATCGAGACACAGGCTCTCGTGTCGTCGTCAGCCTATGCCACACCGATGCGCAGCACCACCGGCTTCGACAGCCGCCGTCTGAACATGCTTCTGGCTGTGCTCGAAAAGAAGGTTGGCTTCAAGTTGGTGCAGAAGGACGTCTTCCTCAACATTGCAGGTGGCTTGCGTGTGTCTGATCCTGCCATGGATCTCGCCGTCATCTCGTCCATCATGTCGAGCAATCTCAACCTTCCAATTCCCGGCGATACGTGCATGACGGGTGAGGTTGGACTCTCGGGCGAGATACGTCCGGTGTCGCGTCTCGAACAGCGAGTACTCGAAGCCGAGAAGCTTGGCTTCCGTCGTATCCTTATTCCTGACTACAGTTTGAAGAGCATCGATTGCAGCAAACTCTCCATCGAGGTGTGTGCGGTCAAGAGGGTTGACGAGGCCTTCCGTCTGTTGTTCAGATGACAAAACTAGCTGTTGGTCTTGTCAAAATCGCACGAAATGAGATTTTTGACCGATGAAAATGCAAATTTTTTCAATTAAAATTCACTTTGCACTATAAACCGACTATCTTTGCACCATGACATTAAACAGAATTGAAATAAACAAGATACTGAAGCTCCTCCACGATGAGGTCGTGCCTTCAGTTGGTTGCACCGAGCCGATGGCCGTGGCTCTGGCTGTAGCGAAGTGCCGCGAATTGCTTCAATGCACTCCTGAACATGTGTCGGCCAAACTCAGCGGCAACATCATCAAGAACGCCATGGGTGTCGGCATTCCAGGTTCGGACGGCATGGTGGGTCTTCCGGCTGCCATTGCTCTCGGCGCAGTGGCTGGCAAGGCTGAACTCAACCTTGAGGTGTTGCGCGATGTGCAGCCTTCAGATCTGGAGTTGGCCAAGACATTCATCGAGGAGCGCCGTTTCGATATCCGTCAGGCTCGCAATACGTTCGAGATCCTCTACATCGATATCGAGGCTGAGGCAGCCGGTCACCGTGCCAAGGTGATCATTGCCAAGGAGCACACACATTACATCTACCTCAAGCTCGACGATCAGACCATCGTTGACGAGCGTCACACGCTTGCCAAGGAGCATGACCGCAACCATGAGTCATGGCTCAACATGCAGAAGGTCTATGACTTCGCGATGCAGGTGCCGCTCGAACAGATTTCCTTCCTTCTCGACGGTGCCCGAATGAACAAGAACGTGGCTCAGATGGCTTTCGAGGGCAACTACGGACTTAACCTTGGCAAGATGTTGCGTAAGGGTGTGTTCGAGGAACGAATGGTGGGTCATAGCACAATGCCGCGCCTTGTCTGCTACACCTGTGCAGCCTGTGATGTGAGAATGAGCGGTGCCCGAGTGCCCGTGATGAGCAATTCCGGAAGCGGCAATCAGGGCATTGCATGTTCGATGCCTGTGCTTGTGTTTGCCGAGGATGTCCAGGCTTCCGAAGCCAAGCTGATACGCGCTCTTGCGTTGAGCAACCTGACCGTCATCTACATTAAGCAGCTTCTCGGACGTCTTTCGGCTCATTGCGGTTGCGTTGTGGCTGCCACAGGTAGCGCATGTGGCATCACATACCTCATGGATGGCGATTTCGATGCAATCTGTGCAGCCATCAAGAACCAGATTGCTTCGCTCACCGGCATGTTGTGCGACGGTGCCAAGCCAAGCTGTACGCTCAAGCTCAGTTCGGCTGTCAGCAGTGCATTCCAGGCTGCCATGATGGCCATGGAGGGCATCTGTGTGGCTTCGACCGACGGTATTATCGAGGAGGATATTGACCGCAGTATCGACAATCTCGCCGGCATCGGCCGTGATGCGATGATCGAGGTCGATAATATGATTCTGAACATAATGACTGAGAAGGGCGAACAACGATGAGCATGTATGACAAGATGTTGCAGCTGCCCATCTTCATGGGCTTGAGCAATAATCAGCTGACCGCCATCATCGAGAAAATCCCGTTCAGTTTCGAGCGTTTCAATGCCGGCGATGTGATCCTTGAGGCGGGTCGTCAGTGCGACAGCGTGACCTTTATCCTCAATGGCGACGTTCGTCTCGTCACGCCCACGTTTGCCGGACGCATGTTCATAGCTCAGGATTTCTCCGGACCTCACACCATGCCGTTCTACTATATGTTCGGCGCCGAGACACGCCATTTCAGCGAACTCCGGGCTGTCACTCAGGCTGGTGTGATGCAGGTCGAGAAGATGCGGTTCATGGAGATGCTCCAGCTCAACGATATCATGTTGCTCAATGTGATGAACATGCTGTCAACCCATGCCCAGAAACAACATCTTGCCATGGACTTCTCTGGCGAGAGCGATCCCGTGCTCCGTCTGTCGTCATGGATGCTCGCCTTTACCGACCGAACTGCCACCAACATACTCATCGAGGCACGCGAACCCGACTGGTGCGACATGCTTCAGCTTTCGCCTTCTGACTTCTGGCGATGTGTGTCGATGCTTGAGAACCGAGGGTGTCTTGAGGTGTCGGAAGGAAAGCTTAAATTGACAGATAGATATGCCTTGCGGCGCTTCGTTGGCGAGAAATCGGGTCAGAGAAACTAAATTTTCGAAAAAATGCTTTGCAGTGTCGATAATATTTATTATTTTCGCCGCTGCAAAATTGTTTTTAAATATAGAAAAAATTAAATAAAAAAATATAATCATTATGTCTGTACTCGATTTAAGTGAACAGGAAATCATCCGTCGCAATTCGTTGGACGAGATGCGACGCCTGGGTATCGAACCTTACCCAGCTGCTGAATATGTGGTGAACGCATATTCGACCGAGATCCGCGACAGTTTTGTCGATCTGCCTTCTGTCAAGAATGAGGCTGGCGAGGACGTGCCTGCCGTGGCTACTGCCGACAACAGCCGCAACGTCAGCGTGGCTGGCCGTATCATGAGCCGCCGCATCATGGGCAAGGCTGCATTCATGGAACTCCAGGATTCAAAGGGTCGTATTCAGGTTTATGTGAGCCGTGACAGCATCTGTCCGGATCCTGAGAATACCGAGCTTTATAACGTCGTGTTCAAGAAGCTCCTCGACATCGGTGACTTTGTCGGTGTCAAGGGTTATGTGTTCCGCACCCAGACGGGCGAGATTTCTGTGCATGCCTCTACTCTGACCGTGCTCAGCAAGAGCATCCGTCCGCTTCCTATCGTCAAGTACAAGGATGGCGTGGCTTATGACGGCTTCAACGATCCTGAGCTCCGTTACCGCCAGCGTTACCTCGACCTTGTGGTCAACGATGGCGTGAAGCAGGTGTTCGAGAAGCGTGCCACAATCCTCCGCACCATGCGTCAGGTGTTCGATGAGGCTGGCTACACCGAGGTTGAGACTCCAATCCTCCAGCAGATTGCCGGCGGTGCTTCGGCTCGTCCGTTCATCACTCATCACAATGCCCTCGACGTCGATCTCTATCTCCGCATTGCCACTGAGCTCTATCTGAAGCGTCTCATCGTGGGCGGTTTTGAGGGCGTCTATGAGATTGGCCGTAACTTCCGCAACGAGGGCATGGATCGCAGCCATAACCCTGAGTTCACCTGCATGGAACTCTATGTTTCCTACAAGGATTACAACTGGATGATGACCTTCACCGAGAACCTTCTTGAGAAGATCTGTCTGGCTGTCAATGGCACCACTGAGGTCAAGATTGGCGACAATGTGGTAAGCTTCAAGGCTCCTTTCCGCCGTCTGCCTATCCTCGATGCCATCAAGGAGAAGACCGGTTACGATCTTTCGGCCATGACCGAGGACGAGATGCGCGAGGTTGCCAAGAAATATGGCGTTGAGGATACTGAGGTTATGGGCAAGGGCAAGCTTATCGACGAGATTTTCGGCGAGACATGCGAGGGCTCGTTTATCCAGCCAACCTTCATCATCGACTATCCTGTCGAGATGTCGCCACTCACCAAGATGCATCGCAGCAAGCCTGGTCTTACCGAGCGCTTCGAGCTCATGGTCAATGGCAAGGAGCTGGCCAACGCATATTCCGAGCTCAACGATCCTATCGATCAGTACAACCGCTTTGTCGATCAGATGAAGCTCGCCGACAAGGGCGATGACGAGGCAATGGTGATCGACCATGACTTTGTGCGTGCCCTTGAGTATGGCATGCCACCGACATCGGGCATCGGCATTGGCATCGACCGTCTCTGCATCCTTATGACGGGTCAGCCAACCATTCAGGAGGTGCTGCTCTTCCCAACCATGAAGCCTGAGAAGGTCACACCTAAGGACAAGGAGGAGAAGTACGTTGCCATCGGTGTTCCTGCCGAGTGGGTACAGGTGATCCAGAAGGCTGGTTACAATACCGTCGATAGCCTTAAGGGTGTGAAGCCTGGCAAGCTTATGCAGGAGATGATCGACATCAAGAAGAAGTATAAGGAGTTCCTTGCCGACCTCCAGAATCCATCTCTTCAGGATGTCACATCATGGATTGAGGCTTTGGGAGAATGATTAAGAATTCTTAACTGTGAATTATGAATTCTGGTTTTGAATTAGAATTCTGGATTCTGAATTAACAATTATGAGTTTTCCAAATAAAGTCGCAATCCTTGGCAGTGGCAGTTGGGCCACAGCCGTTGCAAAGATTGTCCAGCAGAACGGCGCTCAGATGTACTGGTACATACGCCGTCAGGACAGAATCGATCAGTTCAAGCAGTCGTCTCACAATCCTGCATACCTCTCAAGCGTGAAGTTCGATGTCGAGAACATTCGCTTCACCACCGATATCAACGAGGCAATCAAGAACTGCGAGATGGTAATCTTCGCCATGCCGTCGCCTTATCTCAAGCAGCATGTCGAGAAAGTCACAGCCTCATGCGAGGGCAAGGTGGTTATCTCTGTCATCAAGGGCATCGTGCAGGAGGACAATATCCTTATCTCCGACTATCTCAAGCAGAAGCTCAACATCACTGACAGCCAGATGGCCACTCTCAGCGGTCCGAGTCATGCCGAGGAGGTGGCATACGAGCGTCTGACCTATCTCACCGTTGGTTGCAAAGACCTTGCCGTGGCTCATGATGTTGCCGATTTCTTCCAGAATCACTACGTCCACACCACCGTCTCAAAGGACATTGTCGGCATCCAGCTTGCAGGCGTGCTCAAGAATATCTACGCCATCGCCACCGGCATCTGTTCGGGTCTTAAGTATGGCGATAACTTCCAGGCCGTGGTCGTCGCCAATGCCATACGCGAGATGAAGCGTTTCATCAATGGCTATGACCCTGTCGAGCGTGGCGAGCGTCACATTTCCGAGTCTGTCTATACCGGCGACCTTCTGGTGACTGCCTACAGCCGATTCTCGCGCAATCACATGTTCGGCACCATGATTGGCAAGGGCTACAGCGTCAAGTCTGCCCAGCTCGAAATGGAGATGGTGGCTGAGGGTTATTATGGCACGAAGTGTATCAAGGAGATCAACCAGAAGTATGGCATTTCCATCCCTATCGTCGATGCCATGTATAATATCCTCTATAAGCGCATGTCTCCGTTCGTCGAGATCAAGCTGCTCTCTGATATGCTCCGCTAATTAAGTATCAAGAATTATCATTTTAATCATACTTGAATATGAAACTTTGTATCTGTAAAGCAAAAGACTTTGTTCCTGCTGGCTCACTTGCAGCAGTAGCAGCACAGACAGCATCGTGCAACGAACTCCTTGAGAGTGGCAAGGGTGCTGGCAATGATTTCCTTGGTTGGGTTCACCTTCCTTCGTCAATCACCGATGAGTTCCTTGCTGAGGTTCAGGCTACAGCCGATCTTCTCCGCTCAAAGGCCGAGATCATCGTAGTGGCTGGTATCGGCGGTTCTTACCTTGGCCCACGTGCAGTCAATGAGGCTCTCGATCACACATTCGGTCTCAATGGCAACAACCCACGTGTGGTTTATGCCGGCAACAATATCGGTGAGGATTATCTCGCTGACCTCATGGAGTTGCTCGAAGGCAAGACATTCGCAGTCATCAACATCTCTAAGTCTGGCACCACCACCGAGACTGCTCTCGCTTTCCGTCTCTTGAAGACCAAGCTTGAGGCTCAGGTTGGCAAGGCTGCTGCCAAGGACCTCATCGTTGCCGTTACAGACAAGGAGAAGGGTGCTGCACGCAAGCTCGCCACCAAGGAGGGGTACAAGACATTCGTAATCCCTGACAACGTAGGCGGTCGTTTCTCTGTGCTCACTCCTGTAGGCTTGCTCGCCATCGCTTGCGCTGGTCACGACATCAAGGCTCTCGTCAAGGGTGCTCAGGACATGGAGAAGGCCACAGGCGTCGATGTCCCTTACGAGGAGAACCCTGCTGCACAGTACGCAGCTATCCGCAACTGCCTCTATCAGTATGGCAAGAAGACTGAGATCCTCGTCAACTATCAGCCTAAGCTTCACTATATGATGGAGTGGTGGAAGCAGCTCTTCGGCGAGTCTGAGGGCAAGGATCACAAGGGCATCTATCCTGCCTCTGTCGATTTCACCACCGATCTTCACTCTATGGGTCAGTGGATCCAGGAGGGCGAGCGTACAATCTTCGAGACCGTCGTTTCTGTCGAGAAGCCAAACAAGACCGTGCTCTTCCCATTCGATGAGGAGAACCTCGACGGCCTTAACTTCCTCGCCGGCAAGCGTGTCGATGACGTCAACAAGATGGCTGAGCTCGGCACTCAGATCGCACATGTTGATGGCGGTGTGCCTAACATCAAGGTTACCATCCCTGTGCTCGACGAGTATAACCTCGGTCAGCTCATCTATTTCTTCGAGCGTGCCTGCGGTATCTCTGGCTACATCCTTGGCGTCAATCCATTCAATCAGCCAGGTGTTGAGGCTTACAAGAAGAACATGTTCGCTCTGCTTGAGAAGCCAGGCTACGAGGAGGCTACAAAGGCCATCAAGGCTCGTCTTGCTGAGTAATCGTCTATACATCCCTAACAGATAATAATCTCCATCAAAGGAAATCATAAGAAATCATATATTATAGCGCTGATATTGCAACGCCGTTTGATTTTCTTTGATTTCCTTTGATGGAGTAAATAACATTATTAAATTGCTTAAGGCGTTTCTATTCGATATGGATGGCGTGCTCTTCGACTCGATGAAGAATCACGCCGAGGCATGGTATCGCGTCATGGGCGAGCATTATGGCTTTACGTGCGACCGTGACGTCTTCTATCTCTATGAGGGCTCGACCGGTCAGCAGACCATCGATGCCTTCTTCGTCCAGCAGCGAGGCCGTCATGCCACCGAGGATGAGATTTCAACGATCTATGCCGAGAAGTCGCAGGTCTTCACAAGTCTTGGCCTTGCCATGCCGATGCCCGGAGCAGCCGATGTGTTGCGCAAGGTAGGAGAGAGGGGCTTGAAGCGCATCCTTGTGACTGGCAGCGGACAGCCATCGCTCATCGGTCGCCTTCAGGATGCCTATCCCGGAGTCTTCACTCCCGAAACCATTGTCTGGGGCAAGGAATGTCCTATCGGTCATGGCAAACCGCATCCTGATCCATATCTTCTTGGCTTGCGCAAGGCTGCAGGCATACTTGAGCCTCTCGATTGGCAGAAAGCCGATCCTTCCGAGGGCTTTGGCGGATTGCTTCCGTCCGAAGCCATCGTTGTCGAGAATGCGCCTATGGGTGTCGAGGCTGCCCATGCTGCCGGCATCTATACCGTTGCGGTCAATACCGGTCCGCTTGACAAATCTGTGTTGCTCGATTCCGGTGCCGACATTGTTTTCGACAGCATGATTGACCTTGCCGCTAATTTCGATTCTCTGGTTGCTGCAATCATAGATCGTTAGTTTGTAAATCGTTAATTGCTAAAACGTAAATCCCAGGATGCTTCTTCTCCTTCCGCTTCTGATGCCATTTGTGGTGTGCTGCATATTCTGCACGCTGCTCTACGGACACAAAAACAAGACGCTGTCCCAGCGCTATCTTCTGGTCACGGCGTCATCCACAGGACTTTATTTCCTGTGCGATGCCCTTGTGCTGTTCCCGTATTCTGATCCATTGCTCATCGTGTTCTGCTACATTGCCATGGCATTCGTCGTGCCGGCATTGCCGTTGTGCTACTCGATGTTCGCATGGTCGTTATTCTCGGGCGCTCAGCGTTACAACAAGAAGCTGCTCCTTCTTTTCCTCATTCCGTCATCGTTCGGTTTTATCGATTTTGTTGGTTTTGCCCTTGTCGGCTTCGACAATGCTGCTGACTTCATATTGCACCATAACATGCTCCCGCCGGACATTGACGATACCGAACGCATCTTCTATAGCATCTGCACTTTCGTCTCCGGTCAGCTTTATAATATAGTTGTGGCTGTCAGCATGCTCATCAGCATCGTCTTCACTTTTGTCTTGCTTCTTCGCTCGGATTTCACTCCGTCCGTATTTCTGCGCTTCCTTTTCATGCGCGGTCCCATCCGTCTGCTCCATCTTGAGGTGTTGCTCTATTATCTCTTCATCATTTTCTCGGCCATCCGTCTGTTCTACAGTCGCGTTGACCTTCTGAACGATCCTACTGCCATTGTAGTCCTCTTTATCGGCATGGCTGTGTTTGCAGGCATCAACATCTATCTTGGCGTTCATCTCAAGCGTCCGGCTGCCTATCTCTCCAAGCCTCACCGTCGTCCTAAGTTCGATGACATGCCTGTCGATTTCGTTTTCCGTCGCCGTCAGCTCGATGACAACGAAGACGACGAGTCGGATTCCTATCGTACGCTCAATCTCCGTGACGAGTTCAAGGAGGTGATGCGCGAACGTCAGTCGTATCTTGAGCCAGGCTTCTGTCGCTACAGCATTTCTTCCACGCTCAATATCACCCGTCGTGCTCTTGATCGTCTGATCCGCATTGTCTATCACATCACGTTCGAGGAGTACATCATGATCCAGCGTGTCGAGCATTATTCGCGCTATCGTGCCCTCTATCCCGACGAGCCGCTTACCACCGTAGCCATGGAGTGTGGCTTCTCCAGCGTCCGTGAGATGCATAAGCAAGTCCGTGAATGCCGCATCCTGTTTGATGTCAAGGCGTAGATAGACCCACCCCCGGCCCCTCCGCAAGGGAGGGGAGTATATACTTTAGCAAAAAAGAATTCAGTTCATAAATTATTTCATCCGTACAGTTCATTTTTTTTCGGAAATTTTTATACGTCAAGTTAAGTCTGATTGCTTT
>JAGHUA010000076.1 GCA_018065085.1 Candidatus Liminaster caballi
GTATTAAGTGGTGATAATGATGCCGCGGTTAGCACCATCTCAGCCAAGGTAGGTCTCTTTACCACCGTAGATGATCAGCGAGCCAAGCTTCCTTGTGTCACTGGCCCTGAGTTCGAGAAGATGAGCGACCCCGATAAGATGGTGGCAGTGCGCGAGAACAAGGTCTTTGCCAAACTCACACCGCATCAGAAGACCGAGATCATCCAGTTGCTGCAGGAGCAGGACAACACCGTCGGCTTCCTCGGCGATGGCATCAACGATGCAGCGGCTCTCCGTCAGTCAGACATCGGTATTTCTGTCGATTCGGCTGTAGATATTGCCAAGGAGAGTGCCGACATCATTCTGTTGGAGAAGGACTTGATGGTGCTCGAACAGGGCGTATTGTCTGGTTGTGAGACTTTCGGCAACATCATAAAGTACATCAAGATGACCGCTTCGTCAAACTTCGGCAACATGTTCTCTGTGCTGGCAGCTTCTGCCTTCCTGCCATTCTTGCCGATGCTCTCCATCCATCTGCTCATACAGAACCTGCTCTACGATATTTCGCAGACAGCCATTCCGTTTGACAAAATGAACAAGGAGTTCCTCATGAAACCTCGTCGTTGGAACAGCTCTGACCTCTCGCGTTTCATGGTGTTCATCGGTCCTATCTCGAGCATATTCGATATCACTACCTACCTGTTGATGTGGTTCGTATTCGGATGTCAGAGCCCTGAGATGCAGACACTCTTCCAGAGCGGATGGTTCATCGAAGGCTTGCTCTCACAGACGCTCATCGTACACATGATTCGTACCCGTCGCATCCCATTCATCCAGAGCAATGCGGCTTGGCCACTCATGCTCATGACCTTCGCGATTATGGCTATCGGCATCGCCATTCCATTCACCTCGATTGGCAGCTACATCGGACTTATGCCACTGCCACTGAGCTATTTCCCTTGGCTCATCGCTACACTCCTGAGCTATTGCGTACTGACTCAGATAATCAAGATGTGGTACATCAAGAGATTTGGTGGAAAGTGGTTATAAAAGACCCTTACCCCCTTCCGTTAGTGCAGGGAGGGGGAGTAATTTACCAGATTTTTGTACAAACAAGAATCCGCAAACATTAGATTCTTGGAGTAGTTTCGAACTCGCAAGTGAACCGATGTTTGCGGATGAAATGGTTTAGAGCGGACAATAGTATCATCCTCGCTATTCAATTCTGATTATTTAATAGTTAAAGAAGTACTTATACGTGCCATCGTAATAATGTTTATAACCTTTTACAGAAACTCCATGCCAACTATTCCATGTGTTGTTTTGGATTACCTTTATGTCAGATTTTCCTGTCGGACAACAATACTTTAAAGTTCCAGATCTTTTATATATATTCACTTTTGTTGGATAACCTTTTGATTTCTCAACACGCAACGCGTTCACAGTTTTTACAAGCTGATATTCTGACGATGGTTCTGTATAATAATCATCATCATCCTTGCTGCATGAAGAAAAAATGATGGTTGTGCCAAGTATCATTACGAGCATCATCAGAATGCTCCAAAGTTTGTTTGATTTCATATTGTTTGAAAGAATAAAAGAAGGAGCGCGAACTTCCCGACGCTTATCCTTCTTCTCAGGCACGGCCAAGTAACCTTTGCGATAGACAAGTACGGAGAAGTCCACGCCCCATAGAGCGTGAACCCACCGCAACTTATTCTCATCGCATTGAAATTGGCCGTTTCGAGAAGAAGAGAACAAGAGCAGTTTGCTCAAGTATATTTTAAGTGTCGGACGGTTGTCGCATCAGCTTGCCTTTCGGCAAGCTGAACCATCACCTCGGCATAATCAATGCAAGCATTGCTTCTGCTCTCGGTTCAGGTTCACCTTCGTAGTTAATAATTGAGTTTAATTAATACGTTGGTGAAGTGGCTGCACGCATGGTGTACCGTCCTCATGATTGCTAATTGTTATGTCTGTTTCGTAGCGTCAATGCTCTAAGGCAAAGACTAATCTGTTTGGATTAAATTGTTTGACTTTATGTAACTGTAGCAAGCCCTGTTTACAGACTTTGCCGCGGCAAAGATACTGATTTTTCTACAAACAACTGCAACTTTCTATGTTAAATTTGCTTTTATGCCTCAAAAATTTGCTTTCAAACGTATTCTAACAGTATTCTAATAGCATTCTAATGATTCTCTAACGGTGTATTTCAGAGTTTGTTAGTAATTTTGCACTCGCAATTAAAAACAATGTTCAACTTATCAAGAAAAAAGATGAAAGATGAAAGTTACAAATCTTCTTGTGATGGCTACTCTGATGACGGGCGGCCTCCACCTTAATGCACAAACTGTTGGCGTGGAATATACCACAGAACTTCAGACGAACTTCAGTGAAAGCAATTTCGTAAACCTGTTGCGTCTCAATGCAGAGTTGCCTATTGGCAAGTCGCTCTCATTGGAGGCTGCTACGACAAGCGTTGCAAAGACCAGAGACGAAAGACTTGTTGATGACCTGCAGACGTTCTCCAACATCGAAGAGGACAATTTACCACTCGCCATTGCGGTGTGTGGTGCCAATTGGCAGATAAACGACAAGCATTCCCTCTTTATGGGCATACGCAATATGAACGAAGATTATATCATTTGGGAGCATTTACGGATTATGCTAATTTTGTAGGAAGAAATGAATTTGCAACAGAATTCACTTTCAAAATACCTATGGCTCAGCACATAGACATTCAACCGACTATACATATTATTACCTACGGCAAAAGAATACACAGTGTTACAATGCTGCGCATGTCTTTACTGTTATAAAAATATACTATGATTTAGAAAAATCAATTGTGTCGTTGACACATTATCGTTGTCATATTGACTTTCCGTAGGAGATAAGATGCAGGTTAGAACAGGTTCTTCTTCTTGAAGACAAGCACACAGATGATGATGATGATGACCGTAGAGAGCAGGATGGTTGGGAAAGCCATCGGGAACTCCTCCCAGCCGTTGGGCACGTTCATGCCATAGAAACCGGAGATAGCGGCAGGGATCATCAGGATGATGGTGATGGTGGTCAGTCGCTTCATGATGGCATTAAGGTTGTTGCTGATAATGCTCGAATATGAGTCGCGCTGACGTTCAAGCACCTCGCTGTAGATGTTGGCCGTAGCGTAGGCCTGCTGAAGTTCGACCTCAACGTCATCAAGCAGATCCTCATCGTAAGGAAGGTGACGCAGATGCTTCTTGAGTCGCACCAATACCACCTCATTGCCACGCATGGATGTGATGAAATACACGAGGAACTTCTCGATGCGCATCATCTGCTGCAGACGGTCGTTGTCCATCGACTCCTCAAGAGCCTCCTCGGCAGCCTTCATCATGATGTTCATCTGCTTGAGGTACTTCAGATACCAAACAGAGCTCGAAAGGAAAAGCGAAAGCATCAGATCGTAGCGCTCACGGCTCTCGATCATCTTGCGGCGCGTCCAACGGATGAAGTCATCGACCATCTCGTTGCGGTAATAGCATATCGAGATGAACACCTCGCCGTGCACAAGAATGGCCATTGGGATGGTGCTGTAGATCGAATCGCCATCCTCGTCCACCTCCTTGTTAGGCACGCGGATGAGGGTCATGAGCCAACCGCCTTCGCTGTCGGTACGTGGTCGCTCTTCGTTATCCTCAACGTCCTGAATGAAATCCATTGGCGCATTGAACCTACGCTCCAAGTCATCGAGTTCCTCTGGTGTAGGTCCCGTAACTTGAATCCAGCAGTCAGCCTCCCATTCCGGCAACTGCTTAAAACCGCCTTCACACTTCCAGTATTCTGTCATTTTTTGATGTTTTAGGTAGGGTTTTAGGTCATTTCTTGATCTTTCGCGGTGCGAAATTAATCTTTTTTTCGTAATAGTGGTCAATTATTCAGAAAAAGTTGTTATTTTTGTGCGATTTTTCTGCTTTAACGATGAATTTAACCCCAGAAATGCGCTCTTTTCTGCGCTTACACAGTGACGACGACCCCACAAAACTGCTGCTCGCGGCAGGACGCTATCCCGACATCGATGTGCGATGGGCGGCAGAACAGCTGATGGCTCGCAGACAGATCCGGACCAAGCTGCCCGAATGGTGGGCAAAGGCCGACGACCTGATCATGGGCGGACGCATTCCTGCCGAACAATGCAGCTCCGAACAGACAGCACGCTACAAGCAGAAACTCGTGGTGGGCAGCTCGCTGTGCGACATGACCGGAGGCATGGGCGTTGACAGCTACTACATGAGCCGAGGCCTGGAGAAAACCATCTACACCGAACGCCAGCCACATCTGTGCGATGCTGCCCGTCACAACTTCGCGGCACTCGGCGCCGATAATATAAATGTACGCGAGGGCGACGGACAGTCATTGCCAATCCCCGACGTCGATACCATCTACATCGACCCGGCAAGACGCGCCCATGACGGCAGTCGTGTGTATGACATTGCCGACTGCGAACCGAACGTCGCCACGTGGAAGGATCAGCTCTTGGAGCATTGCCATCGCCTCATCATCAAGCTCTCGCCAATGGCAGACATCACACGTGTACTCGAACAACTGCCCGAAGCGTCCGAGGTGCATGTGGTGGCGGTAAGGAACGAATGCAAGGAAGTGCTGGTGGTGATGGAACGCAAGGATATGAATGCCACGCAAAGCACCGACGGCAAGGGCGCGACGAAAATCCATTGCGTGGATTTCAGATCGGGCGATGAGATACATTTTGAATACACGCTGAACGAGGAGCAGGAAGCCAGGGCAAAAATGGCAGATGCGGCGGACGTGACGACTGGCGAGGGCCGAAGCCTTTACCTCTACGAACCCGACGTGACCCTGCTCAAAGCCGGAGCCTTCCGTCTGCCAGCCGAGAGATACGGATTGCTGAAAATCGACACCAACAGCCATCTGTATGTCTCTGACCGACTGGTGAGCGACTTCCCCGGCAGAATATTTGAAACCGACGAGACAATGACCCTATCGAGCAAACTGTTGAAGACCCTCAAGCGACGTGTGCCTCAAGCCAATATCAGCACACGCAACTGCACACTCTCTGCCGATGAACTGCGCAAGCGAACCGGCATCCGCGACGGTGGCAGCACCTACATCGTAGGCACGTCTCATCCTGCAATGGGACAGCTGCTGATGCTCTGCCACAAGTGTCTGCTGATGCTGCTCATACTGCTGATAGGCGCGACTTCGGCATCGGCCAAACGCAAGAAGAAAGCACCCGAAATCACCGTCGAGTCAATGCTCAACGGCGTAACCCTGCCGAGTCCTGATGAGTGGGCCACAGGCATGCCTTTCGTCTATCTCAACGACCGCATCAACCAAACTCTGATGCCCGAGACGCCCGACCTCAATGCCGACACTCTCTGCTACAAAAACACGCGCTGGGAGTTCGAGGGAGTGGTTTCGGAAGAGGATTGGATGGGACGCCAGATCATGTCGCTGCGTTTCCGTTCGCCGCTGGGACGCATCTACCGCTTTGCCACAGGACGTCCGATGGACATGCTCGCCGACAAGGACTATCATCCCGCCATCCCAGGCATGGTGGCACAGGATCCGATCACGGCTGCCAACATCTGTATGATGGGCAAGGAATTCTATCTGATGATCAACGACGAGCGCGTATCTGGAACCGACTCCACTCACATCGACAAGTTTGTCAGGGTCACGGTCGATTCGATCACCACTGGCACCGAACATGCACCGCTCCGTGTGTGGTTCACCCATCCGCAAGGCATCTCCACATCGTTCCTCTCGTCATTGCCCAACAGCCGCGAGAACTCCACATCGACCGCCATCCAGAAGTTCCTGTCTGTGAAGGACCCGTATCTCAACTATCCGAACATCAAGCGTGAGGACTGGGAGATGATCTGCCGCAACCAGATACATCAGGGCATGACCATCGAGGAAGTGCGCCTGTCATGGGGACGGCCACAGCGCTTCGAACGCCTGACATCGAAAGGCGGCCTTATTGAACGATGGCACTATCAAGAGCGCCGTGTGCTGGAGTTCGTGGATGGCCGACTGAGCAGGATTGCAAGGGAAAGATAGATTGCCCGAAGAAACTCATGAAAGATAAAACACTCATTGACGCATGACCCAGAAAGAACGATACGCAGGCATCATCGAATACTTCAAGCTGCACAATCCGAATGCCGACACCGAACTCAACTTCACCACACCCTTCGAGCTGCTGGTGGCCGTAATCCTGTCGGCACAATGTACGGACAAACGCGTGAATATGGTCACTCCAGAGCTGTTCAAGGCCTTCCCCACTCCACAGGTTATGGCAGAGCAGAGCGCAGATGAGGTGTATGAATATGTGAAGAGTGTGTCGTATCCGCGCAACAAGGCGCAGCATCTGGTGGGCATGGCCCGGCAGCTTGTTGACCTGCACAATGGCGAGGTGCCAGAGGATTATGATGCCCTGCTGAATCTGCCAGGCGTTGGAAGAAAGACCGCCAACGTCATCTCGGCCATCATTTACAACAAGCCCACCATGGCGGTCGATACGCATGTGTTCCGCGTGGCTAACCGCATCGGCCTTACCAACAATAGCAAGACGCCGCTCGCCACCGAACAGACACTCACGCGCAATATTCCTGCCGAACTCATTCCGCGTGCCCACCACTGGCTTATCCTCCATGGCCGCTACGTCTGTACGGCAAGGAATCCGAAATGCGGGGAATGCGGCATCAGGGAATGGTGCAGGTCATACGCACATCCCAAGGATCGGAAGGCAGACAGTCGAACATCTGGCACTCATAGCCAACGCCCCACAACGGACAGGTAAGCCGCGTCAGCAATCGGTCGTAATAGCCTTTGCCTCGCCCCACTCGGATGCCGTCGCGAGTGAATGCGCGCCCTGGAATCAAAGCGAGGTCAAGCTCATCGACTGCAATCAGTTCCTGCGATGCGGAGGTCGGTTCCATTATGCCAAACGGCGGCACCGGCAGCATGAACCGTTCGTCATAAAGGCGTATGCGGAGTTCATCGCCATCCACCACCGGCATCCACACTCGCTTGCCTTCTGCCAACGACCTGCGCACAAGCGGCATCAGCGAGATCTCATCCGGCAGCGCCATGTACATCAGCACATTGCACGCTTCTCGCCATTCTTCAGTTTCTGCCACTCTATCGCACAACTGCTGTGACTCGGCCATCGCTTGGTCGGGGGTCATTGACGCAATACGCTGGCGCACCAGTCGCCTGACGTCCTTCTTGGTCATGATTGATTCCTGATTGGCCATAATTGACTCATTGATGTTCATCATTCCTTCTGTTTGCGATAGAGCTGCCATGAGTTGATAATATTATGCCACACGCTGTAGAAACCGCCTACAACCGAGGTGACGGGATTGAGGAACACCTGACCCATCCAGATGACGAACACGGTATTCTTCTGTCCGAATGCCTGCCCTGCAGTGATGCGCTCCACAATGCCATACCTGCTGCCGATGCGCTTGCCCACATAGAACTGAACCAGACAGCACACGCATGAGATCAGAGCCAACCCTGCGGGGGTCAGGACGCCCACCGAACTGTGGACAATGCTCCTCACCGTGACGGCGATGGCAAGCGACAGACTGATGGCCCAGACGTAGAACGCAAGGTCCTTGAACCTGAGAAGCCAGCGATGAAGCGGTCGGGCAAAGAACCTGACACACCATGCCAGCACCAGCGGACAGATAAGCAACGGGAACACCTTCGACAAAATCATAAGGAACGACGAGAAGAACGTCATCTCCGAGGGTTCGACCAACGGCAATAACGCCGGCGCCAGAAGCGACACCATCAGGTTGCACATCATCAGATAGGTGACTACACCCGATACCGAGCCGCCCAGCTTGCCCACAATCACAGCCGAAGCCGTTGCCGTCGGACAGATGAACGCAAGCATGGCACCCTCACACAGCACCCGAGTTGCCTCGTCGGGCATCAGCATCGCAAGCAACGACGTGGCTACAAACAGTGAACCCTGTATCAGCAGCACCCACAACTGCCACCAATGCGGACGCATCTCCTTGGGACTTACTTTGATGAACGACAGAAAAAGCATCACGAACAGCAACAGCGGTTGAATGTAGTGAGCCACAGCATCGTATGTCACACGATGGGCCTCTGCGCCAAACGGCAGCCAGACGAACACGAAATACTCTGCCACACCCGTCAGCATGGCTATCGGCAAGGTCCAGGTTCGTATAAATGCCCAAATTCGACTCATATTTTTCGGTTTACGAGCCGCAAATTTATACATTTTTGGTTAATATCGGACTTTTATGCCCGAAAATTTGCTTTTTTTGAATTATTGCTATAACTTTGCCACGTCATATAATCAATACACATAGCTTTATGAAGACAATTTTCAAGACAATCATGGCAATCGCCACACTGGCAGCCATCACTTTTAATGCTTCCGCACAGGAAAGCACAGACAACTATCGCCGCTTCCAGATCAGCTGGGTGGCTGAACACATGACCAACACCGACCCTGATGACATCAAGCCTAAGGGCGCAAACGTAGGTGTGATCTGGGGTCTCAGCATGAGCAACTATCAGCCTATCTTCCTTGAGGCCGGCGTCAATCTCGGCTACACCCACATGAATGATGACAAGCACGATCACAAGTTCAACCACATGACTGCTGCCATTCCTCTCAACGTGGTTTATAAGATCTGCCCTAACGAGAAGCTCTCTATCGCCCCTCTCGCAGGTCTCAACCTCAAGGTTAATATGCTCGCAAGCGACAAGTATGGCGACGAGTCACTCAACCTGCTCAGCAAAGACGATATGGGCGGAAAGGAATATCGCGGCAATATCTTCCAGCTCGGCGGCAACCTCGGCGTTGGTGCCAACATCCAGAACTTCTACATCGGCTGGCAGTATCAGGTTGACTTCTGGAAGTTCATCAAGGTTGGCAACGACAAGAGCCGCTTCAACGCCAACTACATCACCATGGGTGTCTGCTTCTAATCTTGGAAGTTATTATTAGAAGCTATTTTGAACCCACATTATTGACCACAGACACACCACCATGTACAGGCTCTCGCCCCTCATCGTCTTCCTCGCCTCATATCTCGGTCTTTGCGTGATTGGCAACGATTTCTCACATTCGTCCATCACGCTCATCGCCTTTCTCATCGCATCGATCTATGCCATTTCGATCACCAAAGGCCCTATAGACCAGCGCATCACGAGGTTTTCGACCGGAGCTGGAAGTCCTACCGTATTGCTCATGGTGTGGATTTACGTCATGGCAGGAGCCTTTGCCTACTGTGCCAAGCAGATGGGCTGTATCGAAGCCACAGTCGATGTGACACTCCATCTCCTGCCGCCTTCACTACTGCTGCCAGGTATCTTCCTGGCAGCATGTTTCGTATCTCTCGCCGTCGGCACTTCAGTCGGCACCATCATTCAGCTCACACCTATAGCCGTGGGCATCGCACTCAAGACGGACGTGCCGTTGTCCCTGATGGTGGCCATTGTCGTCGGCGGCGCCTATTTTGGTGACAACCTTTCGTTTATCAGCGACACGACCATTGCCGCCACTCAGACACAAGGCTGTGCCATGCACGACAAGTTCAGGGCCAATCTCCGGATCGTATTGCCCGTGGCATTGATTATGCTCGTCATTTATTACATCCTGGGACGCGACACGATGGTACTACAGGAACCCCGTCAGCTCGATCTGCTGCTCGTTGTCCCCTATCTTGCCGTCATCATCGTCTCGCTCATCGGTGTTAATGTCATGATGGTTCTCTTCATCGGCATCATACTGACCTGCGCCATCGGCCTTTGGCGCGGCGCATTCGGAGATTCGGGCATCTTCGGTATGTGCGACACCCTTGGCACCGGCATGATCGGCATGGGCGAGATGATCCTCATGGCCATGCTTGCCGCCGGATTGCTCGAACTCATCCGCCACAACGGAGGCATCGACTGGCTGCTTCACCACCTTACACGAGGCATCACATCACGCCGCAGCGCCGAATTTAGCATTGCCTCGCTCGTGTGCCTCGTCAACATCTGTACAGCCAATAACACCGTGGCAATCCTGACCGCCGGCCCTATTGCCCGCACCATTGCCGAGCGCTATAACATCCCAGCCCAGCGCGCAGCCAGCATTCTCGACACCATCTCCTGCTTCACACAAGGTCTCCTCCCCTACGGTGTGCAGCTCCTTTTCGCTGCCAACCTCGTCACCCAGCTCACCGATCAGCCATTCAGCCCTGCCAGCATCATTCCATTCCTCTTTTACCCCATGGGCATCGGTTTAGCCACCCTCCTGACCTCGTATTTTGCGAGAAGATAATACCTTTCACTTCTTCTGATATCCGCACTTCGGACATTTGCCTTTCTCGTCGAGCTTGACGCCACAGAGAGGACAGCGTTCGAAATGATGCTCAGGACAGAACTCTTGCGAAGCTTTGTTTGCTCCACTCTTGAAGGTGAGTTTCGCAATCGGAAGTTTGTCCTTGAGCAGGTCATAGACAATCTTGATCATGCCCTCGACGGTCATCGTCTCCTTGGTCACCACCAGGCGGCAGTCAGGATAGGCCGTTGCCCATTCCGTCTTGAAAGCCTCGCCCTTCATAGTGTTCAACTTATGACCATTCTTGATTCCCTGCTTCTCATACACACCGAGAATGGCAGGAAGAAGCGGATCATCTTCGCGCAAGATAAGCGCATGGTCAAAGTTCTGAAGGACATCCCACGCAATCTTCTTGATCTCATTGCACGGAAAGACCATATTGACCTGCGGTGTGACATTGTCCTCAACTTCAATGGTCAGGACTCCGGTGTGTCCATGCAGATACTGTGCCTCGCCTTGGAAATTGTAGAATCTGTGCGCATACTGCAATTCCAGTTTCGTAATGCTCCTCATAAGCCTAAGTGTTTTAGTTGTTAAACATCTCCATAGAGAGTCTCTTCCCCTCTATTCTGGGCGCAAAGATACACTACAATTCCGACACTGCTCCCTCTTCTCCATTAATTTTCCTACCAACACTAATAAGCATTGCTAATAGGTATTCAGCTCGTAACACAACGATTGCATGCATGACTATTAGAGAAACGTATCTAAAGTTGCCAAAAATAAACTTACCATAATCTATTACGGAGAATTTTCTGAATTTAAGACAAAGAATACATACAAATCAGAATAAAAAAACTACCTTTGCGGGCAAAGAACAAACACCTCGAAAATGAAAAAGATTAATATCAAAGAATTGGGTAAGTCTCTGATGACACTACCAGCACGGTTTCCTGAGGCAATGTGTTTCCTCGCATTGCTCATGATATGGTATATAATGGATGCATGGGATTTAATCGACTTTGTTGGCAGAAATTGGAATCGCCATGAGGACGGATGGATTCATGTGACCGACATCCAGTATGGCACAATCCTTTATTACCTAACCATAGGATTCTTGCTCAGCACAGTTTTGCATGTGTGGGGAGAGGAAATAAGAAACAAAAGGAATTTTCACATAGCTAGCATCATGGCACATCTGCTGCTTCTTTTTGATGCAATCTATCTCTGGACACTTTCTGAAGGAAGCTTCAACACTGAACTTTATTTGGCACATGGGTCGTTCTGCACGGCATTGATCATTGGAGGCATATTCCTGCCATTTTTCCGCGAGAAAAATGATGTGGCATCATGGAACTTTGCTGTGCGCATGTTCTTATATGCGATATTATGCTATATATCGTGCGCTATAGTCTATGGCGCATTGGCATTGCTGATTCATTCGCTCGACATGCTGTTTGGCATTCATGTCAATGTTTCGTGGTTTGGCACTTTTGCGGCAATCCTAATTGTCGGAACAGCGCCGTCGCTTTGGCTGTCTCGCATACCTCAAGGAGAGGCAAAATTCAATCGCGAGGCAGTTTCATTCAAGTTCCTCATCGGACTTATTCGCTATCTTTTCCTTCCTATCATTGCCATCTACCTTGTAGTTCTTTATGTCTATGGCCTGAAGATTCTGCTCGCGATGGAGTTGCCGAAAGGCGGAGTCTGCTATCTCATTCATGTACTTATGGCAGGATGCATTGGCATAGAAATTCTCTTATATCCACATATCCAAGCAGGAGCCAAGCCTTTCGAAAAGAAGCTTGTGAGGTGGCTACCGGTCCTCATCATGCCCCAGCTTGTCCTCATGACAGTTGCTATCGGTCGCCGTTTCTGTGATTATGGAGTCACTTTGAATCGTCTCTACACCATTGCACTAAACATCTGGTATTATGGCGTATGCATCGGACTTTGGCTGACTCGCTGCCGCCGTATCAATTGGATATCGCTTTCTTTCGCTGCAATATATTTGCTCACCTCTGCCCTTCCTGTCAATTTCTGCACTATATCTCGCAATACGATTATGCATCGTGTTGAAGAGTTTTTTGCATGTCATCCCGCAGCCTACCTACCTTTGCAGAAAAATGACTATGACAAGTATATGGCTAGCATTCCATGCGACGAGGCAGAGTCATTGCGTGGAGATCTGAATTATATCAAAAACTTGTACAGTTGGGAATCCATCAGTCAATATGTCGATAGTGATGTGCCTTTGTATAAAACTTTCAAAGTGGCAGAAGATAAAGAACCTTCTGGACCAAATCTACAGTTCACACACGATGGCAAGGTGGTAATTCCTGGTGGATATACGAGTTTCCACAATTTGGATATCAAGACGAAATGCAATGCCAAGGACTCGACCGTATGGCATCTCATGGGAGAAGACTCCTTACGTTTCACTATCGACATTGAAGCATTGAAGTCAATGGATCTTGATAATGTCAAGTCGTTGTCATTCCCAGAGGATAACAGAAGAGGTCTTTGGGTAATCAAGTTTGTGAACATTTGTCCTCATTGGAACGATCCATTTATTTCTAGCGTGTCGATTAACGGCTATTTTTTTGAAGAGGCGTTGTGTTCTGAATAAGTGAAGAAGATAACGAATAGTTCTGCCGAGTTGTAACGCCAGATTTTCTATCTCAAATGCGATAAGAATCATCGTTTGGCAGATATGAGTGACAATTGTACCATTTATTAATGTGTGCGCGAGTATTTTGGTATCTCTACAGACAAAAGTTTGGCGAAACAATCAATTTTTGACGATTTTGAAAAAAATATGGCAATAATATACTACTTGGCACTAACTTTTTGGGTTAGTGCCATTTCTTTTGTTTAATGCGCTCATTTATACCCGATTATGAGCTGCCGGCATTGCAAAATTAACAATTTAGAACAATATTATAGTTTATCCTTGAGAATCTCCACCAATTTATAAATATTAGAAGAAGGATTCTGGAATTCCCTAAGTGCTTTTGCTCTGTCAATGGCTACGCCT
>JAGHUA010000017.1 GCA_018065085.1 Candidatus Liminaster caballi
TCAAAGCAACCCATCTCAATAATCTTGGGTGCTACCTTAACGAGCTGGTCAACACGAGGCTGGTACTTGCCAGCACTCTGCCACATGTCGCGGAAGACCAAACTTAACTTTACTTCTTTTGCCATAGTTTTATTACGGATTTTTATTTATTTGACGAATTGAGGTTTGTATTTGCGATTCTGCAATCTGTTGCTCGGTTGTCGCAAGATCAGCCTTTCTTGATAGAGGTGACCATTGCGCCTGGTGCTACCTGTGCGATGGCAGCCTTGATTGCGGCCTCTACATTAGGTGCGACCGGAGCAGGACCTGCTGCAGGTGCTTTCTTTACTGCCTCCTCTTCAGGGGCAAACTTGTTGATCGTCATAATCATCAGCTTTGACAGGTTGATGATCAGGACGAGAATCACGAATACCGTTCCCATGCCGATAATCATCAGCAGGAGAGCTTGGGACATAGGTGTTAATTCTTCCATGATTGATTGAATATCTTAAATAACTAATTTTTTACGGGCGCAAAAATAAAGAAAATTTCTCACTTTTGCAAAAAATGAGCGATTTTTTTTTGAAATTTTTAGGTTCGTATGTCTGTTTTTATAGGGTTTGTAATGGCTGTTGACTATTTTGACGTTCGTTTCTACCGATTATTTGATTGCTTCGTAGATGAACGACTGTATGCGTGTGCGATAACTTTCCTGTGTCAATGTGGTGTTCCAACGGTGAGGACAGACACGGTTACAGAGGAAAATATAGACGAGTTCAAGCTTCGGATCGACCCAGAAGCATGTGCCAGTATAACCGGTGTGACCCCATGTAGCTGGCGAACATTCATCGGCACATGGATTCCTCTTTTTCGGATTTGTCTCAGGTTTGTCGAAACCAAGGCCGCGACGTGATATGCGCGACTTGGTGTTGGTAAATGTCTTGCAGATGTCGGCATCGATGTAGCGCTTGCCGTCATATTCTCCGCCGTTGAGCATCATCTGCAGGACAGGATATAAATCTGTGGCCGAACCGAAAAGTCCTGCATTTCCCTCCACGCCGCCACTCCATGCTGCGGTTTCGTCATGAACGTATCCTCTGAGCAGCTGATGGCGCAATGCCTGATCGTTCTCCGTCGGTGCAATAAGGCGCGGATCAACTCCGTGTTGCAGCGGATTGAAACAAAGATGTTCGGCACCGAAGAACTCCGGCATCTCGCGTTCCAGATAGCTGTCCATGCTCATTTGAGTGGCATTTTCGATCAGAATGCGAAGCAAAACGAAGTTGAGGCACGAATAGCGGTATTGACCCACACCCTTGAGAGGCAGGTCGATAATTTTCTGGAGCATGCTGTCGCGGAATTGCGGACGGATATACATATTGCGTGCCACCTGAAGCGAATAAGCGGTGTCCTGACGCGATGAGATCCATGTGGAATCGAAACGCAGATTCTTGTGGAACCAGCAACGCTTGTCCTGCTGTACGGTGTATGGCGGAATGCTCTTGCCGCTGTAGTGGCGACCGTCAACTGACGCAGAGTCGATGGTCATGGCATAGAAATTATAGCCGTCGCGCATACCTGTCTCATGGAGCAATGTCTGACGCAGGGTCAACTGCTGCTTGCCCGTCTTGCGCAACTGCGGGATGTGCCAATCAAGTCGGTCGTTGAGTTTGATGTTGTGCTGACCCATGGCAAGCATGAGGGCAGGGAGTGTGGCCGATGCCTTGCTAACCGATGCTAAGTCGTAGCGTGTGAGTAGGGAATTCGGTTCTGACCGATGTTCGTCGAGCCAGCCGAAAGCCTTGTTGTAGATGATCTTTCCATGCTGTGCAACGAGTATCTGGCAGCCAGGGAAGGCGTTGTGGTCAAGTGCGTCGAGCACAAGGCTGTCGATGCGATGGAATGCCGGGTTGTTTACGGGCTGCGGAGCGTCGGGCATTGGAGCAGAGCCTGGCAGGGTCTGTTCCGTCGGATCGTAGTCGGGCAATCCCTGTTCGGTAGGGTCGATGAGTCGGTCAAAATTATCTGGCTTGACTGTATGCTGACGGCGTGTAGTGTCGTTCTTAGCCTTCTCTATCTCTTTGTTCATAAGGTCGAGCAGAGCCTTGGCCTCAGGAGTGTTGATGCGTTCCTTCAGGCCATCAACATCGATCTCCTCGGCGTTGCAGACACACAGAACGTATTTCCATTGCAGCACGCGACGGCATTTCTCGTCGATTAGCTGTTGCGGTAATTCGCCTGACTTGACCGCAGCCTTCAGGCTTGCCCATTCACGTTTGAGTGGCACAGGGTCGAGCAGTACATCGACGCCTGCAAGCAACGCCTTGACGCTGTAGTTGGGTATGCTGTTGACGCCTTTCATTGCCAATCCGTCGGTGAAGACAAGTCCGCTGAATCCGAACTGATCCTTGAGCAGGTCAGTGAGTATGGCATGGGAGAGGGATGACGGAAGACCGGATACAGAATCGAGCGAAGGAATCTCAAGGTGTGCAGCCATGATACCGCCGAAACCGGCTTTGGCAAAATAACGGAAAGGCATGCATTCAAAGTCGATCATACGCTGTCGGTCGTGACGCAGCAAAGGCAATGTCTTGTGACTGTCGGTGTCAGTGTCACCGTGACCCGGGAAATGTTTGCCCACAGCCATTATTCCGCCGTCCTCAAGGCCTCGGCTGTAGCTCAATGCGGGTGGGATGACGTCCCAGACGGTTGCACCAAAACTGCGATTGCCGATGACGGGATTGGCAGGATTGGAATTGATATCGAGCACGGGTGCGAAATTGATATTCACGCCCAACAGGCGGCATTGACGGGCCGTCTCAAGTCCGTAGGCATACATTATCGAGTCGCGTACGTCTGGATTAATTGTGCCAAGAACGCCGTTGCGCGGATAGAGTATTGCATCGGTCATGCGCATGGAAATTCCCCATTCTCCATCCATTGCAATCCAGAGTGGAGCCTTCTTCGAAAGTTTGCGCGCATATTTTGTGGTCTTTGCCTGAACGCCGATGGTGCCTTTTGAAAAAAGCAAACCGCCGACATGGTATGTCTCGATGTCCTGGCGTATTATCTGGCGATGTGCATCGTCGTCGCGACTGTCAACGATGGGCATGATGAGCTGTCCGAGACGTTCGTCGGCATTAAGTGTGAGCATGACGCTATCCACCCATCGGTTCATGAGGGTTGTGTCAACACTATGAAGCATGTTCTGTGCGGACATGCTTATATATATAATAAATAATGAGTGGAGAAGGAGAAATGTCTTCTTCATATCAGAGTTCAGTGAGTTCGATGACGCGGTCGTCTATGTTTGAATCCACGCGCTTGAAGTCTCGGGTCAGTTCTTTAATGTAATCTACCATAAGGTTGCGCAGAAGGAGGCCTGTGTTGAGGTTCATCGTGGCGTTCCTGAGGGCGCGGAGACCATCGTTGCCTTCTGCAAGATAGTCGATCGTAGCTATGCTGTAGGTCTTTTTGGGGTCGATGGGCTGTCCGTTGACCTTGATGTCGACAATCTTGGTCTTTTCCTCAACGTTCTGTATTGTGACCTGCATGCCGGAGAAGGCTTCGAGTTTCTTGTCGGCTGACTGGTTGACCATCTCAATGAGGTCGGAGCCCTTGAGTTCGAGTATGCAGAGCGTGTTCTCGAATGGGAAGATGCGATAGATGTCACCCAGACGGATGTTGCCTGCCAGCAGGTCGTTGCGCAAACCGCCTACGTTCATGACGCCCACGTCGATAGGCTTGTCGTCATAGAAGCGTGAACCGACGGTGCGGAGAGCGTCGCTCGTGAAGTTGCCCAAAGGGCTCTGCGGACGGAAACGAGGCAAGTCGTGTGCGGCAATGCCGAGCACATCGTTCATCTTGAAGTCGAGGCTGTCGCGGTAAGGGGTGATAAAGTCGTTCATCACACGTCCGTAGTTATGCAGGTCATAAAGATCGGGATGGAGCTTGCTGCATGCAATCTCATCGACGACGTACGCAGCCGTTCCGTCTGTGTGCTTGCCTTTTGCCTGCAAGCTGACGCGAACCAGGCCCATTGGCGAGGTCTTGGCGCCTGTCTGTGTGATTACCACAGGTTTGCCGTTGACATTGTAAACAATCTCGCCGTTCTCAAGGTTCGTATGGGTGTGTCCGCCGATAATGATGTCGATGTCGCTCGACATGGCGGCAATGCGGCGGTCGCCAACCGAGTCGCCTGCAAAATAACCGACATGAGAGAGCAGTATCACAAGGTCGCAGCCTTGTTCCTTGAGGCGACGGGCCTCGCGGTTGGCTGCCACTGACGGATCGGTGAAAGTGATGCCCTTCCAGTTCTTGTCGAAGATGAGGTTGTTCGGGTCGACAGTCACACCGGTGATGCCGATCTTCACGCCTTTGCGTTCGATGATCATCGACGGACGAACATATTTCTCAATGGGAGTGTTGTGCGTATCGTAGTTGCACGAAAGGATTGGGAAACACGCGTAGTTGAGCATGTTGTCAAGGAAGTCAAGGCCATTGTCAAATTCATGGTTGCCGAATGTCGTGGCGATGAGTCCCTGAAGGTTCATGGCCTTCATCTCAATCTGACCGTTCCACACGTTGAAATAAGGAGAACCCTGAACCATGTCGCCCGCATCAAGATAGACGAGCTGAGGGTCTTCCTGTCGCATCATCTCAAGAATCGCTGCACGTTCCACAACACCGCCCACCGGACGCTCGTCCAGATAGATGCCGTCCACCTGACTGTGGGTATCGTTGGTGTGGACGAATATGATTTCGACGGTCTCGCTGTTCTTGCACGACTGGAATGCAAGGGCTATCAGCATGACGACAAAAGCAAAAGTGGATATGACGCTGCGTTTTTTCATTGAGATTTCTTTTTGTTGATTTGCGCGCAAAGGTACGCATTATTTTTTAATGTTGTGCCATAAATGCCGGAAAATTTGTGTTTTTTGCACAAACGCGTATGTTTTGGTCATACAAATAAATCTTTCAGCACATCAACGCAGCGTAGTTCTCCTGCTTCGGGCATGTGTATGCGCAGAAAAGTGAGCATCATGTCGAGCAATGTGTCGCGTTGTTTCCGGGTCAGTCTTAGGGATGGGAGAGTGCTGAACTTTGTGTCGAGCAGCAGATGGAGCCATCCGGCGGATTCGGCGGTCAGATAGTATGGATGATAGATGGGTTCGGCGGTGAAAACACCTTCGCTGATATCGAACTGCATGCCTTTGCGATAGGCCGAGTTGTCAACGTGGAATCCAAGATAGTAGCAGAGCCTTGTAGTAAAGACCAGATGGAAATTGGCAGCACCTTCGGTGGTCAGCTGAAGGAGTTCGGCCGAGTGTGAGACAAACTGCCAGAGCTTCGGATTGTTCTCCACTTCGCCAATGGTCTTGTCGAGCAGTTCAGCCATATACATACATTGTGCCGCTTTAGCCGGGTCGGTGGCACTGAGCATGTAGGATGACAGTACGGGCGAGGCTTCGATAATCGACGCAATGCCGTGCGAGTTCTGACGGTCGATGACAATGTCGAGCACGGAGAACGGCGCATAGAGACTGCGTTGGGCAGCGCCTTTCTTTCTGCGTCCAACCGAAAGCCGGCATGTGATCTTGCCGAATGCTTCTGTGTAGATATGAACAAATTGAGTACTGTCGTTGTAAGGTATTGTCGTCAGTACCAATCCTCTGGTTTTGTTAGTTGAATTTGTCATTTTCGGGGGCAAAAATAACAACTTCCTTTCTAAAAATCAAATTTTTTGAAAAAAAACTTATGAAAAGTTTGTTCGAATTGAAAAAATTATTACCTTTGCCCCCGCAAAAGCGCAAAGTAGAGTCGTTTTTAAAGTCCTGACTACGTGTGCAGGCAAGGCTGGCTAAAGCAATTGGCGGCGCAGAGCCAGATAGGTCCCCGGATTCCTTTGTGCAGAAGCAACGAAATTAATAAAAAACGATAAAAGAAAAATACTACAATGGCAAATCACAAGTCATCAAAGAAGAGAATTAAGCAGACTATCACCCGTAACACCAGCAACCGTTACTATGGTAAGATCACACGTAACGCTGTTCGCAAGTTCCGTGCAACAACTGACAAGGCAGAGGCAACAGCACAGCTTCCAAAGGTAAGCTCTATGCTCGACCGTCTTGCTAAGAAGGGTGTAATCCACGCTAACAAGGCAGCTAACCTCAAGAGCAAGCTCGCTAAGCAGGTTAACAAGCTCTAATACTCTTTGTAGTTAAAAGTAAACTTCCCCACTTGTCCTAAAAAGGGCATAGTGGGGTAGTAATTTTGTTTTCACGCGCGCACGCGTATATATAAATATTGTATGTCAGAAATTCAGAATAATTACGATGCCAGTCACATTCAGGTGCTCGAAGGCCTTGAGGCCGTGCGTAAGCGTCCTGCAATGTATATTGGCGACACAAGCATCAAAGGTCTGCACCACTTGGTAAGTGAGGTTGTGGATAACTGTATCGACGAGGCTCTTGCAGGCTACTGCAACGATGTCAAGGTTACCATCCTCCCAGACAATTCCATCAAGGTCGTGGATAATGGTCGAGGCATCCCTGTTGATATGCACCAGAAGGAACACCGTTCGGCTCTTGAGGTCGTTATGACAGTGCTTCACGCTGGCGGTAAATTCGACAAGAACACATATAAGGTTTCGGGCGGTCTTCATGGTGTGGGTGTCAGCTGCGTAAATGCACTTTCTGACCAGTTTACTGCCATCGTTCACCGTCAGGGCCACATCTACCGTCAGGACTATGCCTTTGGCAAGCCTCAGACACCAGTCGAGATCATCGGCGATGCTGAAGACACCGGCACAACCATCATCTTCCATCCGGATGCATCGATTTTCACTGAGACTGTCTATGAGTGGGATCGTCTTGCCGAGCGTCTGCGTGACCTCTGCTACCTCAATACCGGCATCCGCCTTTCGCTCACCGACGAGCGTCCGGAGGCAATCCAGCCAGACGGTAAGCCACGTCATCAGGAATTCTACAGCACCGAAGGTCTGAAGGAGTTCGTCAAGTGGATGGACGAGAGCCGTACTCCGCTTATTCAGGACATTATTCACCTCGTTACCGAAAGCGATGGTGTGCCAGTCGAGGTCGCTTTGACCTACAACACCGGTTATAGCGACAATATCTATTCGTTTGTCAACAACATCAACACTCACGAGGGTGGTACTCACCTCGATGGCTTCCGTAATGCCCTTGGCGCTTCGCTCAAGGAGTATGGCAACAAGGAGAAGATGTTTGAGAAGGCAAAGGTCGATGTCAAGGCAGAGGACTTTAAGGAAGGTCTTTCGGCTGTAGTCAGCGTAAAGGTGGCTGAACCTCAGTTCGAAGGCCAGACAAAGACCAAGCTTGGCAACGTGGAGGTTCGTCCTGCCGTCAACAAGGCTGTGCGCAACGCCATGGACAATTATCTTGAGGAGCATCCAGAGCAGGCTCATCTTATCATTGAGAAGGTCGTCCTTGCTGCCCAGGCACGTATTGCTGCACGTCAGGCACGTGAGAAGGTTCAGAGCAAGTCACGTCTCACTGGTGGCGGTCTTCCTGGCAAGCTCGCCGACTGTTCAAGCAAGAATCCAGAGGAGTGCGAGATCTTCCTCGTCGAGGGTGACTCGGCCGGTGGCACAGCAAAGACTGGCCGTAACCGTCAGTTCCAGGCCATCCTGCCTTTGCGTGGTAAGATCCTTAACGTAGAGAAGGTATTGATCCACAAGATGCTCGACAGCGAGGAGATTCAGAACATGTTCCGTGCGTTCCGTGTCAACCTGCGTGAAGATAAGACTCTCGACATTACTAACCTTCGCTATCACAAGGTGATCATCATGACCGATGCCGATGTCGATGGTGCTCACATCGCAACATTGATTCTCACGCTCTTCTTCCGCTACATGCGTCCACTTATCGAAGGCGGCTACGTCTATATTGCTCAGGCTCCTCTCTACAAGTGCTCAATCGGCAAGGTCGAGGAATACTGCTGGGATGATGCCGAACAGCGTGCATTCTTCCAGAAGTACGGTCAGGGCAACGAGAACAAGATCAAGGTTCAGCGATACAAAGGTCTCGGTGAGATGAACAACGAGCAGCTTTGGGACACCACAATGTGTCCTGAGAACCGTCGCTTGAAGAAGGTCAGCATTGAGGATGCTATCTCAGCCGACCAGACATTCTCTCTGCTCATGGGCGAAGATGTTGCTCCTCGTCGCGAGTTCATCGAGAGCAATGCCACATACGCCAACATTGACGCCTAAGTCTTTGGCAGCGTTTCTGCTGCATGACGTGACGTCAGTCAAAATAGAATTATTCCCTGCAAATCCTTTGTGGATATGCAGGGAATTTTACTTTTTCCTGATTTAGTCTTTGCAAATGCTTGAAAAACGTTCGTTTGGACTTCCCAAGTCTTCAGAAACGCTGCCGAAAGTTTCGTTTGGACTTCCCAAGTCTTAGGAAATGCTAACGAAAGTTTCGTTTGGATTTCCCAACTCTTAGGAAGTGCCGGCAAAAGTTTCGTTTGGATTTCCCAACTCTTAGGAAGTGCCGGCAAAAGTTTTGTTTGGACTTCCCAACTCTTAGGAAGTGCCGACGAAAGTTTTTTTCGTATTTCCAAGTCTTAGGAAATGATTATCTGACTTTGCATTCCAATAGCTGCTCGCCTTCAAGCCGTGCCGTAATCAGATCGCCTTCCTGAAGAGTGCCACAGCCTGCTGGAGTTCCGGTAAAGATGAGGTCGCCTGTCTTGAGAATGTAGAAACGGGAAACGTATTCGATGATTTCATCCACGGAATGAATCATATCACCTGTCCATGCTTTTTGACGGGTTTCTCCGTTCAGATCCATCTCGAAGCGGAGATCCTGGATGTTGCGACCGTCCAGTTTGACGAACTTGCCGCATATCGCGCTGCTGTCAAAGCCCTTCGATATCTCCCAAGGCAGACCTTTGTCCATCAGTTCGTGTTGCAGATCGCGTGCGGTGAAGTCCACGCCCACAGTCACCTCTTCATAGTAGCGGTGTGCAAACCGTGCAGGTATGCTCTTGCCCAAACGGCTGATTTTGACCACCAGCTGGGTTTCAAAATCCACCTGTTTGCTGAAATCAGGAATATAGAACGGCCAGTCGTTGTGTATCAAGGCTGTGTCTGGCTTAAGAAACGGGATGATAGTCGAACCGTTCACTTCCATGTTACTCACGGCATAGTTTGTGCCGACGCATATAATTTTCATATTATTTCCTGCCGAAATCTGCGGGTATTTCTCCCCATTGTTTTGTTTCCCATTTATAGATAGGTACACGGAACGTATGCGTACGCAGCCAAGACTCTGCGCGTCGTATCAGGTCGAAGATTGGAGCGTTGGCCGCCGTCTCTTCGAGTTTTGTCTTGCAGATGCCCTGCCTTACCCATAGCTGTGCATTTACCGAATCGCTGTAGATTGGAAGGTGTGTACCCTGTTTCTCCTGCAATGCCAGGGCGTGGACGATGGCCAGAAATTCGCCTATGTTGTTGGTGCCGCCTTCCATTGGACCCATCTTGAACAGAACCTGGCGTGTCCTTACCAGCACGCCCTGATATTCCATCGGTCCAGGATTGCCCGAACATGCTGCATCCACGGCAATCGTGTCGAGCATGTATGATGGTGTCTGGGTCGGTGCCTGTGCCGGGGGCGATGTGCGTGCAGGCTTCGCTGTGGGTGCTGCGTTCGAGGCGCAGGGCTTCCATTCAATCTTGTGGCCTTCTTCTCGCATCTTGCTGACCTGACGGCTCACTTCCTGTATCAGCCCCTCTTTGTCATAGCCCTCGCGAAAGGCTTCGATGGCTGCTTCCTGCGTTTTGAATGCCTTGAAGGTGGCATCCGGATAACCGGAAATCTGTATCTCCGCTTCTTCCCAACTATCGTATATGCCGGGTGCGTATCCTTTCCATACGACGTAGTATTTATTGGCCTTCATTACTATTAAGTGTGTGTTATATGCAGTTTTTTGTAAAACTACTGCTGCAAAGATAGCAAAAATCTTTGAATTTTCCAAACATTTGCTCAAAAATCGCATAATTATTTGGACAAATACTCTAAAACGTGTATCTTTGCGCACATAATAATTATTTAAGGTATGCAACGTATTTTCCTCATTGGCTATATGGGCGCCGGCAAGACCACTTTGGGTAAGGCCTTGGCACAAACCATGAACTTGCAGTTCATCGATCTTGACGACTTCATCACGGGTCGTCATCACAAGACCATCAAGGACATTTTTGCCGAGGTGGGAGAGGACGGTTTCCGTCAGATCGAGCGCAATGCCTTGCATGAGGTTTCCGAGTTTGAAGACGTCATTATCTCCCTTGGCGGCGGCACACCATGTTTCTTCGACAATATGGATGTGGTCAATGCTGCCGGAAAGTCGGTCTATCTCAAGCCGTCTGAGGATGTGCTGCTCAAGCGTCTCATCAAGGGCAAGCACAAGCGTCCGCTGCTGGCCGACAAGAGCGATGATGAGATTCTGCAATTCATACGCCAGCAGTTGGCATGGCGTGAGCCGTTCTATCTCAAGGCTTCGCTCACGTTCAATGCTTCACATCTTGAGAACAAGGCCGACATCCACATCAATGCCGAGAAACTCGCGTCGCAACTTTTGGACATGTGATGCCATCCGTGGCGGTCTCATCTTTTTTAATCACGTAATCAACTAATTCATTTTTTTCAATACAAAACAAACATGGAGAATCCAAAGATTATCGAAACCCCAGAGGTTGTTGTACGCTTCTCGGGCGATTCTGGCGACGGCATGCAATTGGCCGGAACCATCTTCTCTACAGTTGCCGCCATCCTTGGCAATGAGATCAGCACATTCCCTGATTACCCTGCCGAGATGCGAGCTCCAGTCGGTTCGCTCGGCGGTGTGTCGTCATATCAGGTGCATGTGGGCAAGAAGGTCTATACACCTGGCGATGAGTGCGATGTGCTTGTTGCTATGAATCCTGCCGCACTCAAGCAGAACGCCAAGTATCTGAAGAAAGGCGGTGTGCTCATCTACGATCAGGACACATTCGTGGCTTCCGGTCTTGAAAAGGCAAAGTTCACAACAGACGATCCATTCACAGAGATGGGACTTGTCGGCAAGATGCAGATTCTCCCGGTTCCTGTCACCGAGTCAACCAAGGCTTCGCTTGCTGACAGCGGCATGGACGCCAAGTCTATCGGCCGTTGCCGTAATATCTTTGCCCTCGGTTTTGTGTTCTGGCTCTTCAACCGTCCAATCGAGAAGGCCATCGAGTTCCTTACTTCCAAGTTTGGCAAGAAACCTGCTGTGCTCGATGCCAACATCAAGGTCATCACCGATGGTTATAACTATGGCGCCAACACTCATGCTTCGGTCAGCACTTACCGCATTGAGACAAAGACTGCCGAACCTGGCATTTATTGCGATGTCAAGGGCAACGCAGCCACTGCATACGGTCTTGTTGCCGCTGCCGAGAAGGCCGGTCTTAAGCTTTTCCTTGGTTCATATCCTATCACTCCTGCCACCGATGTTCTCCATGAACTGTCTAAGCTTAAGTTCCTTGGCGTTACAACCGTACAGGCAGAGGACGAGATTGCCGGCATCTGCACAGCCATCGGTGCTTCCTTTGGCGGCGCTCTGGCTGCTACTTCCACTTCCGGTCCTGGCATTGCATTGAAGTCTGAGGCTATCGGCCTTGCTGTGATGGCTGAGTTGCCATTGGTAGTGATCGACGTGATGCGCGGCGGCCCTTCAACCGGTCTTCCTACCAAGACCGAGCAGACCGATCTCCTGCAGTGTCTGTATGGCCGCAACGGCGAATGTCCGGCTGTCGTCATTGCCGCTTCTTCGCCTGTTGATTGCTTCACATCGGCATACATGGCTTCGAAGATTGCACTTGAGCATAACACTCCTGTCATCCTTCTCACAGATGCCTTTATCGGCAATGGTTCGTCATCGTTCCGCATCGAGGATATCGATATGATGCCTGAGATCAAGCCTGCAGTTGCTGCCGAGGGCACCATCGACTATAAGCCATTCGAACGTGACAGCGAGACATTCGTGCGTCTCAAGGCTGTGCCTGGCACAGAGGGTCTGATGCATCGTCTTGGCGGTTTGGAGAAGACTCCTGCCGGCGCCATTACCACCGATCCTAACATGCACCAGCTCATGGTCACCAACCGTCAGAAGAAAGTCGATTATATTGCCAACTGCATCCCTGCACTTTCTGTCACTGGCGATGAGGATGCTGACACCATCGTGATCGGATGGGGCGGAACCTACGGCCATATCTCTGCTGCTGTCGAGAACTGTCGTGCTGCCGGCATGAAGGTCGCACAGGCTCACTTCACATACATTTCTCCTCTTCCAAAGAACACTGCTGAGGTGCTCCGTCGCTACAAGAACGTGCTCTGCTGCGAGCTCAACAACGGTCAGTTCGCCGGCTATCTCCGTTCTCAGATCGAAGGTCTCACCGTCAAGCAGTTTAATGAGGTCAAAGGCCAGCCATTCCAGATCTCCGACATCGAGGCCGCCATCAAGGCCCTGTGATTTCTTAGGTTCGCATAGTAATTTTTTTCCTCTCACAGAGTTAAGGTTCACTCAATAAATTCTGAGAGAAACATAAACATCAACGATAATACATTAAACTCTATGTATACTCAACAAGATTTCAAAAGCGATCAGCCTCTCAAATTCTGTGCAGGTTGTGGCGATCATGCAGTGGCAGCATCAATGCAGAAGGCAATGGCAGAACTTGGTATTGCCCCATCACAGACAGCCGTAATCTCAGGTATCGGTTGTTCAAGCCGTATGCCATACTATATGAACACCTACGGCATGCACACCATCCATGGCCGCGGCCTTGCCATCGCTACCGGTCTCAAGACAGCTCGCCCAGACCTCACAGTGTGGAATGTCAGCGGTGACGGCGACTGCCTTGCCATTGGCGGTAACCATTTCATCCATGCGATGCGTCGTAACATAGACCTCAATATCATCCTTTTCAATAATAAGATCTACGGACTCACCAAGGGTCAGTACAGTCCAACATCAGACCGTGGCCTTGTCTCAAAGTCGTCGCCATGGGGCACTGTCGAAGATCCATTCTGCCCTGCCGAACTCTGTCTTGGCGCACGTGGCAACTTCTTCGCACGCGCCATCGATGCCGACATAAAGGGCTCTGTAGCTTGCATGGTTGCAGCTGCCAAGCATAAAGGCGCAGCAGTCGTTGAGGAACTCTGCAACTGCGTAATCTTTGCCGATGGCATTCATAAGCTTGTAACTGATTCAGCAGTCCGTGCCGACAAGACAATCCTCCTTGAGCATGGTAAACCGATGATCTATGGTAAGGATCGCAACAAGGGTCTTATCCTCGATGGTTGGGACATCAAGTCAGTGACCATTGGCGAGAATGGCATCACAGAGAAGGATTTGCTCGTACATGACGCACACAAGGCCGATCCTACCTTCCACCTCAAGCTGGCCATGATGGGCTATTCACCATACGGCTATGCCGGTGCTGACGATGATCTGCCTATTGCTCTTGGCGTGATTCGTGATGTTGAGGCTCCTACCTACGACCAGTGTGTCAGCGAACAGATCGAGGACGTAAAGGGTAAGAAACCACAGCGCACACTCCGCGACCTTCTTCTCTCAGGCGATACCTGGCAGGTAAAGTAATCTCGCTTGTTACCAGATAATCGGCTCCTGGCCTGTCTCGGTGAGGTATTGGTTAGCGCGCATAAAATGTCCGCAACCGATGAAACCGCGATAGGCTGAGAGCGGAGATGGGTGAGGGGCTTCGAGTACAAGGTGCTTACTCCTGTCAATGATTCTGCCCTTAGCCTGCGCATAGCTGCCCCAGAGCAGGAACACCAGATGTTCCCTCTGCTCTGATAGGGCAGCTATTGCTGCATCTGTGAATGTCTCCCAGCCCTTACCTTGATGACTTCCTGCATGTCCGGCTTCGACTGTCAGTGTGGCGTTGAGCAACAGCACGCCCTGATTGGCCCAGTGTGTCAGGTCTCCGTTGCGCACCAGGTAGTTCATCTTATATTCTTCCGACAGCTCTTTATAAATGTTTACAAGCGATGGCGGAACCATCACTCCCGGCTGCACAGAGAAACAAAGTCCATGTGCCTGGTTTGGGCCGTGGTATGGGTCCTGGCCGATGATAACTACCTTAACCTTGTCGAACGGCGTGCGGTTGAAGGCTTCGAATATTTTTCCTGCGGGCGGATAAATCACATTGCTCTGATATGCACGTCTCACGAAGTCTGTGAGCAACTCAAAGTACGCACTGTCGAACTGAGGCTGCAACACCTTGCGCCATGATTCCTCTATCTTTACAGTCATTGCTTTTTATCTGTTTTATCGTTTTAATTTCATTTTCTTGCCAATAAATTTGGCAGTTTCCAATTTTTGCTGTATCTTTGCCGCCGCATTCCACACTTGGACCCGTAGTTCAATGGATAGAATAAAGGATTCCGGTTCCTTCGATTACGGTTCGACTCCGTACGGGTTCACAAGTATTTGTTTTTTTATCGCTCGACTTGCGTAAATTCCGGTTCTGCACCATCCATTGCTGTGACATAGATGCGACCTGAAGCAGTTCCGTTCATCTCTACGTTGAAAAGATATTCTGTTCCATTCTCGATTGAACGGCTTGAGAATGTAACAGGCGTGCCTAATGGCATTTGATAGCTGCCACAGGCTGCATCGAATATCTTTTTAGTCTCTTCTGTGATTTCCTGCGATTCTCCAAATTCTGGGAGAGAGACTTTCTCACCTGCAATAATGCCTGAGTTGATAAGGAACTGCCTAACCTCAGTTTCTGCGGCAGCGATGCGTGCATTGCGCACACCATAGCCAGGCAGGATAGTTGCATTCTGCAGTTTCTCTTTCAGCTGATCGCTTGTCGTATTCAACCCACCACTGCCGAAAGTGCAGAATGGGATCACCACTTTACCTGCAAAATCATTCATGCCGATCAGTGCTGCCATTGGCTGAGCAAAAGTGCCAAACCAAACTGGGTAGCCAAGATAGATTGTGTCGTAATCTGCAATGTTTTTCTGCATCGGGTTGAGTTCTGGCAATATATTTGCACTCATTTCCTCCTGACAGCGTGCAATGGTCTGCTGAAAGTCGCCATCGTATGGCATAACGGCAGAAATGGCTTCGATGTCCGCACCAATCATGTTCTGCAATGTCTTTGCCACCTGTTCCGTGGCATGTGTCTGTGAATAATAAACGATCAAACTCTTTGTAGAAGTAGTGTCCGCATTGTTCTGTTTTGTCGAACAAGCGGTCATGGCAACGAGTGCGCAAAGTAAAATAGATAGCTTTTTCATAATGATATAATTAGATTTCGGGTGCAAATATGGATGAAAATTTTGAGAAATGCAAATTTTGAAGGGAAAATTAATCGTAAATTCTTCATTTGGACAGTTTGAAATTATTCCGCATAGCTTTGCTTGTATGGGTGCAAAGATATGCGGAAAAGGGAGAGGAGAAAAGATAAGGAATTCTTAATCACCATCGAATAACGGTTCTGAATACCAGTTATCTTCGTGCGTATTTGCTTTTTTGTATTCTTCAATGGTGCCAATCTTTGAGCTTACTTTGCCCATCCCGACGATATACATACTATTAAAGAAACCGCGATTATTTACTTACTGAGACAATCCTTGTCCTCAATAACATTCCCCCTAATATCGGTGATACGCCATTGTGTGATGTTACGTTGGTCACTTGATATGCGAACTCCACATTTAGTTACCTTACGCCCATCTGCCTCGTAAGGAATAGCGTAACCCTTGCTGTCAATCTGAGTCAGAGCATTCTCGACGGAGTCATCAACCTTCAATTCGAGTACGAAGATGTCTGCCTTGGTCTTGATCACCACGTCTGCACGGCCAAGGATGCTCTTGACCTCGGTATCAATCTTGCTATTGAGCATGGAGAAGATGACGTAGATAAGCAGCTTGTAGAACGCCTCGCGCTTCTTCTT
>JAGHUA010000007.1 GCA_018065085.1 Candidatus Liminaster caballi
TGTATAGTGGCCTCAGTAGGCTCAGCGTCAATAACGAACTTGCTGTCAATGAAATTAATCGTTGGAGTCTTGACCTTCAATCCGTCAATAACGTACGACACAACTTCTGATGGCGTAAAATTCTTGTATATTGCAAATGCCTTGACAGTACAATTACGTTTGATTTCTATCGGTCCTTCATATTTGGTAGAGTTCACAGTTGGAGTTGTTCCATCAATTGTGTAATATACCGTAGCGTTAGGCTCGTCACAGTTGATGGTTAGGATTCCATCGACAAATTTACAAGAAATAGAGTTTGCTAAGTCAACTACATGCACATTACATGATGCAGACACACCACTGCCATCTGCAGCTGTCGCTGTAATGACGGCATCGCCTTTTGCAACAGCTGTTACTAGGCCGTTCTCAACACGCGCTACTGCATTATTACTGCTTGACCATATTACAGATTTGTCATACGCTTCTTTAGGAAAGACATCAGCAATTAGTTGTGCCATTCCGTTAAGTGGTAATATAAGGTTACTATCACTTAGAGAAATTTGACATTGCAGTTTCATTGCCCTCAAATTCAAAAAATCCTTCCATTCTTCAGATTGTTTGTAATTATCTATATACTCTTCTGGTACATATAAAATTAAGTTCATCTTCTGTTCGTTGGTAAAAGATTTATTATCTACTAATGGAGGTGTTGGCGATAATGAAATCAAAGTATCCATATTTGCCAATTCATTGAAATACGAACATTCCGAAGAAATATAATCTTGCAGAATAGTCAGCTTCGAAATTGACGGAAGTTTTACTCCCCAAACTTGATCACCTTGTTGGCCAAGGCCTTCGTATAAATATATCTCAGTAAATGGTGGTATTGTTTCTTGAATTTTTTTTAAGCAATATGAATTGCCAATACAAACATTCTTTAATTGTTCGCATCCATTAATCCATGACCAAAAAATCCTATTTTGATATCCATTATAGGCAATCATTTGTGAATATATTATATCTTCTATTGTTTTCGGTAATGTCAACGACGTAACTTTACTTCCTGCAAAAGCATGTCGACCAATTTGAGTCACAACAAATTCTCGTTCTAAATATGAAACAATTTCAGGCACTATAATTTGACCTTCATAATTTGAGTAATAATACGAATTTCTTTTTGTGCCATAGCCATCATAATACCAATATGGTTCGCTACTCAAAACTCCACAATGTGTGACTTCAACAGTTCCATTTGCCCAATCAAGCACATTATAGTATATGCCATCTACTTCAAAATCATAGGCATAACAAGCAGAATATATAGTAACAAAAACAATAGTTATTATGTATCTTATTTTACTCATAATTCTTAATCTATCAGTGTAATTTAATATTTGAGGCAACACTCAGCTCAAAAGCTTGTTTAGCGATTAATTCTTCCTGTGGAAACAGATTCTCCTTAGTAATATTGTTTTCTTTTAATCGTTCACGAATCGTAGGGATAAAAGACTTGTGAATATCAAAACAATGAACATACTTACCTTCAAGTGGGTTCGTCCCACCTCTCAATACGAAAATACCTTTTTGGGCAATACTATTCAAGTTCGTGGTTGTTACAATACGTTTTGAACAACCAATTTCAGGATAATCCAGAGACAACACGTTATCACTTAAAAGTAATGATGCCTCTTCTTTCTCTAAATAGGGAACCATATCTTCGAATGAATTATAGAATGCATTTGAAAAGAATGATTCTATAAGATTTCTTGCACTTTGTCGCATTTGATCTGTTACCGCATCTTGAGAAAATTGGCTGATTTTGTTGAACGTTTCTTTATCTATAGATTTGATCTTATCGCAATATTTTTTCGTTCCTTTTACTAATTTCCCCGAAGCGTTTTCTACTAATGAATTAATGCATTCAATATCATCTTCTTTTATATAATATAAAGAAGAGTAATTCCCGATATCTTCTTTCCCTTCAGACGAGTCTATTATTTCATTCTGCATAAAATACAAAGCAACTAATGGATTGTGAGAAAAATCCAATAAAGGAGTTGCACCACCATAATGTTGCAAGAAACTATTCAGTAGAAACCAATTAGGTTCTATGCCCAAGGCTTCATAGTATGACTTCAAATTACTATCTGAAGAGAGAAGTGATTCAACTTCCTTTTGTATGATTTGCTTAATTTCTATTCCTGTATTCTCAAAATCATTAGTTATGTAATATCTCTGAACTGATGTGTAATTCTTATATTTAGCCTCGCACATGCCTCTAAACAGCAAACCTTCACTATCACAAGACAGTAATTCTTCAAGGTCAGTCCATTTGTCTATACACCTATATCTGTCTCCAAAAATGTCTCTCTTTTCTTGTAAGCAATTATATGTAGGCAATATCATAATAGAAGATATTTCATGATTAGACAATTATTAACGTTTCTTCGCCAACACCGGCCTATCAATATCCCCATCCTGTGGACGTCCGCCACCTGCGATGAATGAGGCTTGTTCGCTATAAGCAGTACCAATCTGGTTGATGGCGTAGGCACGGACATAGTATTTGTCACCTACGGTCAAACCATTGATGGTTGCGGAGAGTTTTTCTTTGTCATCGCATGCCACCTTACCATCGCTGATGGTTGGATTCTCGTTCTTGGAATATACGAAGCCACATTCGCGAAGGTTGCCATTGCCAGCAGACAGGACTTCAGCAGAGAAGGATACTGTACCTTCATTCTCTACACAAGTGGTAGTGACCTTGCTGAGTGTAGGTAGGGTGATGACCGTCATGTTCCAACCATTATGTTTTGCTTCGGTTGGCAATTCCATATAACCCGACTGAGCAGCATCGAGGATTGGATGCTCACAAACGGTGGTATAGATATAGTTGTCGTAAGAGACAGACAAGTTTCGCGACAATTGAGGGAATCCACAATAGACATATTCAGAATAGCCGTCCTCGTTGATACGAATTATCTGCTCTGTTTCATCCTGCGATAGCTGGCAGTCGCTTGTTTCAAATGTTTTGTAACACCATACGCCAGTCAGTTCAAACTCGCGTCCTGGAGTGCCAAGAAAACGGATGCGTCCCGTCTGTGGTTTCAACGAAACATTGATGCTCATCATCTCTGTTGTCTTCTCACACTCAATAGTTTCTGCGATGAAAACGGAGTTGCGATGAGAGAGCGTTATCTTGCTGACATTCTCTGATACGCCTTCGATGTATACTGCCTTTCCGCTGTATTTACCGTTAGTAAGAATACCATCGTAGTAGAGAGTCCAGTCGTCGTTGGTTTCATCGTAGATGGCACGTCCCTTTACTTTGTTGCCATTGGCATGGAACACAAGATAGACACAATCGCCATCGTTCCAGGTAGAACCTGACCCTGCTCTTGTAGATTGTCCATCGAATGTTTCCAAGTTGGCATTCATTATCAGCTTACAAACATCCGTTGTGTTTTGTGTTTCCTCTTCTATGATATTCTCGTTCTGACATCCCATCATGAACATCATCACGGGAAGCAGGAGTGCTAATGCATATTTCTTCATAATACCATATTTATTATAATAGGTTATCTGTTCCAGTTGCTATCGTTGCCGTAGCCATCTTTGTCTATTGACACAACGCTACCCGTTCTAAATGTTATCTGTTCACCGTATGCTGTACCTACAGAATTGGTGACGTAAGCACGTACATAGTATGTGGTACTTGGAGAAAGTCCAGTGAGTGTAGAAGTATAACTTCCTGTATTGGATGTTGTACCGTGCTGGGTCTTATAATCGCTTGTGGTTGGATTCGGCATTGTGCTCCATACATGACCATATTGTGAAAGGCTTTCAGTGTTGCCGAGATTGAGCACATTGCCTGACACTTGAGCTTGGGTTGCCTGAATATTGCTTACCTCACCAGTTGTTACACCTGCAAGCTGAGGAGTGCCTTTTGTCTGAAACTTCATTTGATTGCTGTAGCTGACACCCTCCTCATTCTCTGCGTATGCTCTCACATAGTAGGTTGTGTTAGGTTCGAGCGAGGTTGCTGTATATGTGAAATCTATAGCCCTTTCGCTATCACCAAGATTGCACACACCGAACGAACCGGTTGTAGGATCTTCCATCATCGACCAGCAGAAACCATATTTTGTAACCTTGGCACTACCTATGGTCACGATGCCTCCCTTGAAATGTGCACTGTTGAATGTAACATCATCGATAATCTGAAGGGAAACGGTTGGCTTCTCCTTAGATGGGATATTCATACGAACAGGAATAGTAAGTCTCTCTTCACCCACAACAAGAGTGAGATAGCCAGAATGATTGCCTTCGGAAAGCGAACCACGGTTTACACTTACTGTGATGTTCTCTGTCTTTGTAAATGTACCAGTAGTGCGAGATAACTTAATCCAATCATTAGATGGGGTAATCGTATAAGAGATACTTCCACTACCAGTATTTGTCAGGTTCAGTTCCATTGAGGTGGTTATGGAGCCAAAGTCAAGTTCTTCGGGCGAAAGACTAACGGCAAGTCCTTGCACAGCCATGTTGACGATGATGACAGAACTGCCGCCATCTGATGAAACGGCAATTGTCTGGGCATAGTTTCCTCGTTCCAATCCATTTCTGTTGACCGTTACCACAACAGAACTCTTCTCTCCATCCTGTGTAGTTCCTGAAGTAGGATTGCACGATATCCATGTAACATCCTCTGTAATTTGCCAATTAAGAGGAGCACTTCCAACATTGATTACATCAAAAATGAGTGTAGAAGTTTCGTTACCAAAATCCAACGAATTCTGAGATATGCTCAAAACACCCGTGTTTGGGGTCAGTTGGAAATCTAGATTGGTATCCTGTCCTGCCTGAACAAATGCAGTTCTCTTGTCTGACTTATACCCAGACTTACTGACCGAAACAGAATATTCCTGCGTTTCGATATCGCGGAATTCATATTTGCCATCAGCACCCGTAGTGTATGATTTTCCTGATGGATTTAACGAAACAGACACTCCTGGAAGAAATGCTCCAGTGCGAGAATCACTAACAACACCCACAAGGTTTCCCGATGTATCTATTATGTCTTTTGTGCAAGACGCAGACAACAAAGAAACCAATAATGGTAAATATTTCAATAAAGCACGGTTCATCAATACTCTTATTCTAGACGCTGTTCCCCAAAACGTCAATATATGTGAGAGTATGGTAACGGCACAAAAAAAGCGTGGAGAACCTACCTGTTGTTCATCCCGCTATCCAAGGCTCTCGCATTGCCCAATCTCAGTAGAATGAACAACGTCAGAGCCCACGCCGTATGAAATATCACTTCGCAACATGGAGCACACACATATGAAACAAATCATACCCTTAGGGTACAAATATCCCATTGCACGTCCATGCACGATTGTGAAAAATCACACCCGAGAGCATCTACCGTTGCTTTATCTATGACTGAGATTAGAATTTGCGAGATTCTGGATAGCCAAAGACAAGCGTCAAGTAAACGCCTTTCAATATGTCGTAATCTCCCGCCCAAAACCCGCTTCAACAATTGATGTAGCAACCGCATGTTGCAGCTCGGCGTGGACTTCTATCATTCCTTGCTTTGTGTAACAGCAAAAAATATGATGCACCTACAAGAAAATGATTTGGAAAATCAGTGCAAAATTTGCAAAAAAATTTCAAACAAAGAATGAAATGCAGCAGAATATTTCATTCTTCATATAAAAACATAATATTTCCATTCATAATGGAACCTTAAAATGTCAAAATATTGAGTCATATTTTACTGACATGACAAGAAATGTCTCAAAAAGACTAGTAAAGACTTCCTAACACTTGGGAACTAATCAAAATAATGTTCTCGGTTAGAACTAAGTCTTGGGAACTAACAAAAAAAAGTTTGGCGGTTAGATCTAAGTCTTGGGAACTAATCAAAATAATGTTCTCGGTTAGAACAAAGTCTTGGGAACTAACCAAAATAATGTTCTCGGTTAGAACTAAGTCTTGGAAACTAACCAAAATAATGTTCTCGGTTAGAACCAAGTCTTCGGAACTAACCAAAATAATGTTCTCGGTTAGATCTAAGTCTTGGGAACTAATCAAAATATGTTATTTGGTTAGATTAAAATATTGGGACCTCCGAAAGATTCGGAAGTCCCAATAAAATGTTCTCGAGAGTTTATGTCCGATAATTCAAAAGGAATTATCTTTGATACATTACACGCTTGCCGTTCTGAATATAGAGATGACCGTTTTCCGGGGTTGTGACCTTACGGCCACAGAGGTCGTAGAACGAAGCAGAATCGGCGTCTTCATCGGCAGAGAGCGAAGTGATGCCCTGAGCATTGCCAACGGTCAGATTATAGACCTTCTCATACTTATAATTATCGCGCGTGAGGGTAAGGGTGAGCGTTACGTAGCCGTCACCCTTGACAACGCCGGAATTGGTGAGCACAGAGGTGTCGGAAGAACGCCATGTGACGGTGGTGTGCATCTTGCCATCAGTCGGGAGTGTCAGATTGTTCTTGACAGTCTGTCCGTCGCGCAATGAGATGTTCAGGCCATTGAGCGTGTATTTGAATGCACCACGGGCATCTGCCTTAGAGCCCCAGATGTGACGCTGTCGGCTTGTTCCAACGGTTCCGCTCGACGATGATACGGCGGTGAAGCAGACGGCAGAGATGTTGGAATAGTCGATGGTCTGGCGAGTGAGTACGCCCTTGTAGGTGACATTGTAGAGCGTGATCTCGATGAAGTCCGTGCCTGGAATGCGACGCCATGTGCCATTGCCATAACCTGTGCTTGTGCCGCTCGACGGATCGGTGGCAGATGCCTTGAGTTCGACGGTGACAGGCTTGACGTATGACATGTTCTCGTAGCTCTGCTTGTAATTATGGATGATGAGGTCGTAGGTGCCAGGAATCTCGTCATTGCCGATACTCTCGGTGGTGGCGATGCTGTCCTGTGTCTGAGTCTCGCCGCCATACTCATAAGGACTGGTCACGAGCCAGCCCTCTTCGTTCTGGAACAGCTGATGCACGCGCACGGTGTGGCCGAACGTGCCGTCATTGAACTTAGTGTGATAGACGACGAACGAACGTCCCTCGCGGTCGGTAAATGCGGAATTGTGACCCTGGGCGATCTCGGCAGTTGGCATCAGCTCCCACTGATAGGCGCCCATGAGCAGCGAACCGCGCAACGAGGTGGCATTAGGGCCGTAGTTCATCTCATATCGGTCGCCCTGAATGGCTGAAAAGCCGTTGCAATCGTAATATGGACCATCGGGCTGCTCGGAACGGTACACGCGCATCTGATAGCCGCCATCGGGCGCAAATCCGCCGTAGGAGATGAACAGATGATAGTAATCGCCAATATGCTCGATGTACGAACCCTCGCCCGAGACATAATAGCCGCCGGCAATCTTCTTGCCGAAATATGGGTCGCTGATCAGCTCCTTGGCATCGTTGGCCTTGTTGTAGATGAGAGGATACTCAACGGTATAGTCACGCAGGCCGTTTGTCTCGTCAAGTTCGAGCAGCCAGATTCCGCCCGACCATGAACCGTAGGACAGCCAGAGCTTTCCGTCCTCGTCATAGAACGCACACGGGTCGATGCAGTTTGGCCAATAATCGCCCCACTTTTCGCCCCACGCTGCGGCATCCTTATTATAACGCGATGGCAGAGAGGTGCAGCCTGTGGCGATGGCGAGATCGGTATATTGCCAGTCGTTGGTCTTGCTGACCGAATTATGATCGAAATGGCCTGAGAAACCGCTCACCACAACAGGTCCCTGATAAACGAACGGGCCTGTAGGTTTGTCGGCAGCAAGGCAGACGATGGACGAACACCAGGCATCGCCATTGACCGACATATAGAGAAGCCACTTCTGCATGGTGGGATTCCACACGACATCAGGAGCCCACTGATTGCCGCGCACGCTGAAGCCGCTCGACTGCCAGGCATGGGCATCGAAGTTAGGGAAATCGACCATCGTGCCCTGATAGTTGCGCACGCGGCGAACCTTCTGCACCGAATATGCATTCTCGAAGCCGATTCTGTTGCCAAGGGTATCGGCAAAAAGAGTGCAGCCTGCCGACTCTCCGCCTCCCAAATAACCGGCCCACGAGGTGAGATTCATGGACGATGTGAAGCCGAGGTGCGAACCGATGACATAATACTTGCACTTGCCCGGAGAAGACACTGTGTCCATAAAGACGGACGGATCGTGTACACTGGTGCGCGACGGATTCTTGGCCACGTAGGCCGAGGTCAGATCAGCGTCGGTAAGAGTGATTGTGTCGGCCGATGCGTGTGCCGAAAGCATTGCAAGAAGACAGAATGCGATGTTTCGAATTTTCATAAGATTAGGCTATTGGAGGGAATGATTATATGTTGTTTTCAAATATGGTGTCAGAGTACGATGCTTTGGGAAATCTGCGCAGGAAGTTCCTCGGCATAATGGGTGACCATGATCAAAGTCTTGTCGGGGCGCTGGCAGAAAGCGGCAATCACCTCACGAACAAGCTGACGGCGACGGGTGTCGAGTCCATGCAGAGGCTCGTCGAGAATAAGCAGCGCCGGATCCTTGACAAAGGCTCGGGCAAGAAGGCAGAGTCGCTGCTCGCCTGCCGACAGGGTCAGGAAAAGGCGATCCTGCAGATGGTCAATGCCAAAGACACGCATCCAGAACTGGCAGACGCCAATCTGCTCGGGACGCGGACGCTTGTAGAGGCCCACTGAGTCATGCAGACCCGATGCCACGATGTCGATGGCAGGACGGTTCTCCTTATAAGCGCGATGGAACTCGGGAGACACGAATCCTATGTGTTTCTTTATCTCCCAGATGCTCTCGCCCGTGCCTCGACGACGTCCGAAAAGCGAGATGTCACATGCGTAGGCGGCAGGATGATCGGCACAGATAAGGCTGAGCAGTGTGCTCTTGCCGGATCCGTTGCGCCCCTGCAGCGCCCACTTCTCGCCGCGTGTCACGGTCCAGTTCAATCCGCCATAGAGCACGCGATCGGATTCGGGCAAAGGAAGGCTGAGGTTGCGTATGCTGATAATCTCGTCGGACGGTGTGCCGTCGGCTGTCAGACATGCCATCTCCTGATGTGGCAGAGACAGGATGCCATCGCGCAACTGAGGATCGAGAACGGTCGCGTCATTGCGATCAAGGCTGGCAAGATATTCGGCACGCGTCTGCTTGGCGCCGACCTTCATGCCATCGACCCAGACGACGTGCGACATGTATTCAGGCACATCGCTGAACATGGACAGGACCATGATGATCTGCACCTCGCCGCCCTCAGCCAACGCCTTGAAGAACTGATTGAGCTGGTCGCGCATAGGAGCATCAAGACCGATGAACGGATTATCGACGATGAGCACCTTCGGACGCTTGATGAGATACTTGAAGAGCTGATAGCGGCGCATCTCGCCACTGGACAGGAGCACCATGCGCTTCTGGAGCAGCGGACGCATCATGAACGTATCGAGCAGCGGATTGGCAAGGAACTCGGCATCGTCCTCGGCTCCTGCCGCACGTGCATCGCTTTCGGTCAGGCCGTGACCGGCAGCGCGCGCCTCGTCAGCAGTGAGTCCGGTGGCGCTGACATTGCCCGACGCAAGGGCTCGCTTGAGGATGGTGGAGACAAGCGGACTCTCGTCACGGTCCTGCGAGTTGAATCGCTGCTGGAAATAATATGGTTTCTCGACGCTGCCAAGGGCATCCTCGAATGTCAGCTGCACGATGTTGCCATAGGCCGTGGGCTTGACGCCAGGACCGAAATCATATTCGAGAGTGCCCTGAAGCAAGAGATTCTTGCCGGTGATAAGATCCATCAGGCAGGTCTTGCCGCCACCGTTGGGGCCTATAACAGCGACATGCTCGCCCTCGTCGAGTGTAAAACTGACGGGCGCGAGCATTCTTGTTTGCGGCATTCTGCCTAATGCGTTGTTAAGTACAATCCTTGACATTGCAAGTTGTTTTTATGTTTATGACTATACTTGACTGTCAATAGGCTGCTTCAGGTCGATCTCATTGCGATCGGCATCGAAGGCCTTGTATTGAAGAAATTCGAGACTCTGGTCGGGAATGAGGCGCATACCCCAACCGAACTTCATCTTCCACTTCCAGAGGCGAGAGAAGAACAAGCCTCTCTTCAGATAAGCTGCAATGAACGGATGAACATGCAGGCGGAATCGCTTCACTTTCAGTTCGCCTGTCAGATACTCGAGCTTAGACTCGAGAATGTCAGGGAACAGCAATGATGGCTTGACAACATGTCGGCCACCGCATACCGGGCAGGACTCGGCCGTCTGAACGTCCATGACAGGACGAACTCGCTGGCGGGTGATCTGCATCAGGCAGAACTTGCTGAGCGGAAGGATGTTGTGCTTGGCTCGGTCGCCCTGCATCAGCTGCTTCATGTGCTGAAAGAGAGCTTCGCGGTTTTCGGCCTTGGCCAGGTCGATAAAGTCAATCACAACAATGCCACCCATATCGCGCAGACGCATCTGACGAGCAATCTCTTCGGCCGCTGCCATATCGACAGCCAGGGCATTTTCCTCCTGGTCGTCGGCCTGATGGCTTCGGTGGCCGCTGTTGACGTCAATGACATGCAGCGCCTCGGTATGTTCGATGATAATGTATGCGCCCGACTTGCATGAGACGGTCTTGCCCAATGAGGACTTGATCTGTCGGGTTACATCGAACTTATCCAGGATTGGGAGCTCGCCCTCGTAGAGTTTTACTACACCCGCCTTTTCAGGGGCTATCAGATGGACATACTCCTTTATCTGATTAAATGTAGCCAGGTCATTGACCCAGATATTTTCGAACGAGGGGTTGAAGATGTCGCGAAGTAATGCCACGGCACGGCTTGTCTCCTCATAAACGAGTGATGGCAGCTGGCCTTTCATGAGTTTTTGCATCGACTCGTCCCATCGGTGCATGAGCGAGGTCATCTCATGTTCGATCTCCTCGGCCTGAACGCCTTGGGCGGATGTTCGAACAATGACTCCGAAGTTCTTTGGACGCACAGCATTGACGATCTGCTTGAGGCGTGACTTCTCTTCGCTCGATTTGATTTTCGCGGACACCGAAACCTTGTCCTGGAAAGGTATCAGCACCATGAAACGGCCAGGAAGACTGATGTCGCTGGTCAGGCGCGGACCCTTTGTCGAGATTGGTTCCTTGGCTATCTGAACAAGTATCTCCTGCCCCTGCTGGAGCACATCGCTGACGGTGCCATCCTTGGGCATGTCCATCTCGCGCTTGACCTTGTCGAGTGGGAGCTGATGCTTGCGGTCAGATAACTGCTGCTTGACAAACTTGGCCAACGTGCGGAACTGCAGGCCAAGATCCTGATAGTGAATAAATCCCTCCTTCTCACATCCGACATCAACAAAGGCAGCATTCAGACCAGGCATCAGTTTCCTGACTTTGGCCAGATAGATGTTACCCACCGAAAACGAGGCATTCTGCGACTCTCGCTGATATTCAGCCAGGCGCCCGTCCTCGAGCAATCCTATAGTGATCTCTTTCGGCTGCACATCAATGACTACTTCTCGTGTCATTGTGATAATTTTGGAATGTAGGGATTAGAGGTTCAACGAAAAGGGGCGCAATGACTGCGCCCCCTGACTCCTTGTCATAACGTCTTAGTGCTTATGACGATTCTTGCGCAGACGCTTTTTGCGCTTGTGCACGGCCATCTTGTGACGCTTGTGCTTCTTACCGTTTGGCATAGCAGTAAAATATTAATAGGTTAAACTTTATTGTCAAATATATTAATCCTCCTCAACAACTACATCACCGCTTACGCGAGCAACGAAACTCTTTGCTGGCTTAAAGGCTGGGATATTGTGTGCTGGAATGATAAGTGACTTCTCTTCCTTGATGTTACGGGCTGTCTTTGTAGCACGCTGCTTAACGATGAAACTACCAAAACCACGAAGGTACACAGCTTCGCCCTCTACGAGCGAATCCTTAACATTCGACATAAACTGCTCAACAACGGTCAAAACGGCATCCTTGTCGAGACCTGTCTTCTTGGCAATCTGAGCTACGATTTCTGCTTTTGTCATAATTATTATATCTTTATATTCTTTAATACACTTCAGATTTCATTTATCCTCGAAATCGGGTTGCAAAGATAGTGCTATTTTTTGAATTTCCAACTTTTTGCATTGATTTTTTTTGAAAAAAGTACATCTTTCTGCTTGATTTGCCTATATTTGGCACATTAGATGTGACTTTTTCATCAAAAATTGCATTGTTATGATAAAAAATGATTTGAAAATTTGCATCAAACAAAAAAACGCGTTATCTTTGTGGCGGATATTTGTTATAACCCCAGTGTATCATGTCACGCACAGGTACACATTTTAAAAATCTATACTATGGCAGTAAACAAAGTAATTCTTTTAGGCAATGTCGGCCGCGAACCAGACGTAAGACACATGGACGACGGCAATGTATGTGCATCTTTCCCTTTGGCAACATCAGAGCGTGCCTACCGTAAGCGCACCGGCGAGGAAGTGCCGGAGAAAACCGAATGGCACAACATCGTGGCATGGCAGGGCGTGGCCGAGCGCATCGAACGCCAAGTGCATAAAGGCTCGCTGGTCTATCTGGAGGGCAAACTCCGCACAAGACAATGGACCGACCAGAACAACACTCGCCACTATGTAACTGAAATCTTCGTAGATCAGTTCGAACTTCTCAAGAACCCTACAGGATTACCGGCCGAAGAAAATCATTCCGACGATAACTCAATTATTTAATATATGAAGCATCCCGCACTTTTTCTCGTCTTTGCATTCTTTGCACAATGGGCAGCGGGAGCCAGTTATGACAACAAACACTTCCTGCTGGATCAGTCGCTGAATGAGCAGGAAGTTGCTGCGTCTCCTTACCTGTTCAACAAGGTAGCGGAGGCGCTGTCTGCATTGAACAATGCCGGCAAACTGACTCCCAACGACACAATAACACTCGACATCGCTCCCGGTGTCTATTGGATTGACGACCCAGATGACCCTGCTATCCGTCAGGCTACTGAGGGCTATGATATTCCATACGGTTTCGTTATAGATTGCCCGATTGTACGTCTCAACGGCCTATCGGACAACCCGAACGATGTAGTGTTGGCCGGCAACCGAGGCCAGATGCAAGGCGCCATGGGCAATTTCACGATGTTCAGATTCAACAGCACAAGCATCGAGGTGAGCAACATCACGTTTGGCAACTTCTGTTCGGTGGACCTCAACTACGACCGCAACAAGTCGCTCAGCCGTCCTCGTCGCAGCAACGCCATCACACAGGCTCAGATTGCCATCACCAACGCCGACCGCATGTTTGCATGGAACTGCCGCTTCATCGGACGTCTGAATCTCTGTCCGTTTGTCGGCGCACGCCGCTCGCTGTTCACCGATTGCCATTTCGAGTGTACTGATGACGCTCTGGCGGGTTCGGCAATCTATAGCAACTGTCATTTCGAGTTCTTCTCAAGCAAGCCTTTCTACAGCACGCCTTCATACGGAGCCGTGTTCTTGGACTGCAAGATAGACACTCACGTGACCGACACCCAATACTTCATCAAGGATTCGGGCGGCGTGATCCTGCTGCGCACCGACATCCGACAGACCAACGGACAGAAGATCAGCATCAAGCCATGCTACGGCAAGACCAATGCCTCAAGCTATTACAGCCAGGTGACTCTCAACGGCGCGCCTGTGACCATCAGCGACGCCACAGACATCACCGACCGCACGCTGCTCAACGCTCTTAACATACCGAACCTTCTGGCCGGTGACGACAAGTGGGATCCGCTCGACCTGAGAGCTACGACCGAGGCTGACTGCCTTGACCTGCCTGTATGTATCAAAATTACAGGCGCCGGTACGTTCGAACCACAGAACGATAGCCGTCAGCTGAACATAGAATTCTGCCACTGGGGAGGATACGAAGCTGATATGGCAAACGCCCGGCGTATCTCAGGCACGGCATCATGGAACGCGACATCGGTCATCAAGATCTCCAATCCGAGAGGTTTTTCGGCCAACGCCACATCGCAGAACGTCATGAGCACAAAGGCTGAAGCCACCATCCGCGTGTCTCTGCCTTCGGGTCTCGCCGCTACATGCAGATGTGAGGTCCTGCCTAAACTCGACGAGGCTCCGACCTTCACCGAACAGCCTACGCTGACCTACGACAAGAAGGAACGCGGCATCACGGTTAGCTACAAACTGTCGGCTGGAAAGGAAGACCGCACCCGGATAGTGTGGTACAGATATACCAACGACGATCTGTCGGACACCATCGCCGTGCGACAAGGTACAACCCAGAGCGAGAACGTCTATGTTATCGGCAAGGCTGACCGCGACAAGCATATTCTTGCCAAGGTCACTCCATGCTATGCAAACACAAGGATGGGCGAACCGGCATTGGCTAAATATACAGAACCTATCACCGTTCGCTCAATGCCAAACATCATCTTTGACGAACAGTCGCTGAACACGGATTTCCACAACCTGCCTGTCGGCTATCAGCCTGTCATCGGTCAGGGCATCTGGACATTCGACACCAATAAACCAGCCGACACTGATGCGTATAACTGGACTGCGGACAAGAGCAAATCTTGGTTCTATGGCATGGGCGTCGATGGATGCGGCACTCAGATGGGTCTGCTTCAGGCTTCTCGCGGCGCACGATGCATCTATCTGCCCGCACGCGACAAGGCTGGCAACATGGAGGCAATCGTCAAGATCAATCCTGCAAAAACTGCAGGACAGGGATTCGGTTCGGCTACAGGCCAATACCTCGACATCTGCATCAAGTATGATCCTTCGACACAATCTGGCTATGCCCTGCGCATCGAACGTGTGCCGGATTATGATAATGCCTGTTCATTCAGACTGATGGAATACAAAGAAGGCATCGCCAAACCAATCAGCGACGCCCAGCCAGCAATATGCTACCGCAGCACATGCACGGTAACAGTCTCGCTCAAAGGCACAACTCTCACAGCTACAGCCATCACATCAGGACTGATGCCTGCGCCGTCATCTCCAGAGCTTCAGACAGAGGTGTCGCTGAAGGCTACCGTGGCGAAAACAGACGCTACAGGCTTCTGTATGCAGCATACGGGTTCGGTCGGCAGTTCGGCAAGCATGATCAAGCACGTTTCACTCAAGTGGTGAGAGATTACTGATCACTCTCCTTTTACTGTTATTTCACTACAGCCTTTTCTGCCAGCAAGATCATCGTAAAGGGTCTGCAGATAGGCTTTCCCATAACTCTCGGCAATGCCTGTAGGATCACTGCTTCCAGAAAGGGCATTGCCGTTTTGCGAATTGTCCTGCACATAGCACGCCGTATCATTGACCAATCCGAAACCATCGCTGAACGTATAAAAAGCATAATGGCCGATTGTGCTGTCACACAGATTCTTGCTGAAGTTGAAATCCGTGTGGTCGATGCCCATCTGCGCGAGCAAGGTCGCAGCAAGATCGGTCTGGCTGCCATAGGTTGAGATGGTCTTTGGCGTAGTTACAGCACCGCCTGCCCAGAACATCGGGATGCGATAACGCAATGTCTCATGATTCTGAATTCCTTCGGGATATCTTGCAAAGGCATGGTCGGCAACTCCGATGATAAGCAGATTGTCCCATGCCGGGGTCTGTCGGATGCGGTCAATAAAACTGCCGAAGCAGCTATCGGCATAAGCCACACTATTGACGTACGGGTTGTCGAAATGATGATAATCGACGTCAAAAGGTTCATGACTGCTCAAGGTCAGCATCACTTTCAGGAATGGGCTGTCGGCCGACTCCTCGCAGGCGATCTCATCATAGAGATAGCTGAACATCGGGCCGTCGGGCACTCCCCATTTTGACAATCGATCGGTTATCGGGAAATCTGTGTCGCCCGTGATATGCTCAAATCCGCCTGTGGTCAGGAATCCTCTCATATTGGTGAAGTTGACATCGCCGCCGTGGATGAAGTGAAGGTCATAGCCATTCTCTTTCAGACGCTTGCCGAGATACTGGAGGTTGTTGCAACGATCCTGATCCTTCATCACCGAGTATGTAGGTTGTGCAGGATATGATGCCAGAATTGACGCACAACCGCGATCTGTTCGGAAACTGTTGGCAAAGAGATTCGTAAAGCCGATGCCTTCGGAATACATTCGGTTTACATTAGGCATTATCGTCGGATCGGCATCCTCGCAGACTCCCGTACAAGCAGCGCCGGAAAAACTCTCGAAGATAATGAGCACGATATTCGGACGAGACACGTTGAGCAACGTATCCATTGATGCTGATGTCACCTCGCCGGTGTTCATCTGAGAATAAAGACGCTCTGCTTCCGCAGCATCCATGAACCGGTATTGCTTCTTGAAGTCTTTCTGTTTTTTGCTCAGACTGTTGAAGAAACTGAAGAAAGGATTTGTGGCGGCATGATTGAGTGGCATCTCTGTGCTGAAATAAACTCGTCCGACATTCATGGTCGATGTTGTCACGCCGCCTCTGATGGCAACGAAACAGACACCGCAAAGCATCAGGGCAGCCACAGTCTGAAGGCTTCTCCTTCCTGCTGAAACAGGCTTCTCGAAATGCGAACCCGCTTTCGGATAGAACATGCAAAGCATCTTCTGTAGCATATACCAGAACGCAAAAATCACAATAGGAGCAAGAACCAGCATCCACCACTCGGCCTGCCCAAGCGCCTCAACCGGATTGTCGAGCAGATAGAACAATGCAGTGCTGTCAAGACGGAAGCCCCAATAGCCATACAGCACAAGGTCGCTGAAGTAATTGATGAGCACAAGAAGTATGCTCAACCGCAACCAAAAGCGCATGAATGTGCCATGCCATTGGCCTCGGCTATACCAGATATAAACCAACTGAACCACTGCAGGCAGAGCCATAAGATAGCCTGCGGAAGTCAGGTCATGCGGCAGTCCATGCCAGATGGCATCAAACCATTGACCGATTGTATATTGTGCGAACACATCATCGTGATAGAGGATAAACCCGAACTTGCCAACGGCAAAGAGCAGGACAAAAATGAAATAAATAATTATTTTTTTGCACATAGCGGGTGATATTTACTGATTTTACGACACCTTTTTGAATGACAAAGTCATTTTTCGGCGCAAAGATAATGCTTTTTCGAAAATAAATGTGTATCTTTGCGCGCAAATTTAAACAAATGATAAATATTACGGACAATTATGGAGAAACTTGAAAGAATTAACAAGTATTTGAGCGATTCTGGTGTATGTTCACGCCGTGAGGTGGATGAACTGATCGAGACAGGTCGCGTGGAGGTCAATCATCAGCCGGCTCGCATCGGTATGCAGATTGACACGGAGAACGACAAAGTTTATGTGGACGGACAGTTAGTTGACCCTAACAACAAAGTTAAGAACGCTATCAGCATTGATGCTCTTATCGCATCGGAAGAAAAGCCTTGGTGGCAGGAGCGCGAAGAACGTCGTCAGGCTCAGGCTGAGGCTGCCAAGTTCAACCCAAAGAGCAAACTGCTCAGACATGGCGGCCTGAATGCTGCAAAGAAAACGAGTGGGAAAAGCAATGCTCCACTGACACCTCAGCAGATTGAGGAGAAGAAGGCTCTGCGCGAGGAGAACCGCCGTCCGAAGAGCTTCGCCGAGGCTGTAGGCAAACTCAAGAATCCAGCTCACGACCTGAAGGAACGCCGCGTCGAAGGTGTCAATCCGAAAGCTGCAAACCTTAGAGGCAAGAAATCGTGGAGCGGTTCTTCACGTCGCACACGTCACAAGTGAAATGTGCGAAATCACAACTTTAGGATAACAAAGGATATTCATCTCAATTTTTAGGATAAATGGGATTCTTTGACTTTTTCAAAAAAGAGAACAAACAGACATACGACCAGGGCCTTGAAAAAAGCAAGCAGAGCATTTTCGAGAAGATTGCCCGCGCCGTTGCCGGTAGAGATACTGTCGATGACGAGGTGCTTGACAACCTTGAGGAAACCCTTGTCACAAGCGATGTGGGCGTTGAAACTACATTGCGCATCATTGAACGAATCGAAGATCGCGTGCATAAGGACAAATATGTTGGCACCAGCGAACTGAACCGCATTCTGCGTGAGGAAATCACAGCCCTGCTCGTTCAGAACCAGCGTGAGGAACTTGATGGATTTACGGTTCGAGAGGGTATGCATCGTCCGTATGTGATTCTCGTAGTGGGTGTCAATGGCGTTGGCAAGACCACAACCATCGGCAAACTTGCATACCAGTTCAAAAAGGCCGGCAACAAGGTCGTACTCGGTGCGGCTGACACATTCCGCGCTGCCGCCATCGACCAGCTCCAGATTTGGGGTGACCGCGTAGGCGTTCCCGTTGTACGTCAGCAGATGGGCAGCGACCCGGCTTCTGTGGCATTTGATGCTGTCAGCCATGCCGTTAAGGAGAATGCCGACGTTGTCATCATCGACACAGCCGGACGTCTTCACAACAAGGTCGGACTGATGAATGAGCTCGGCAAGATCCGCAAGGTAATCACTAAGGTTGTTCCGGAAGCTTCGCCTGAAGTCCTGCTTGTACTTGATGGTTCGACAGGTCAGAATGCCTTCGAACAGGCTAAGCAGTTTGCTGCGGTAACCGATGTTACCGCTCTCGCAGTCACCAAACTCGACGGAACAGCCAAGGGAGGCGTCGTGATAGGCATCAGCGACCAGTTGAAGACTCCTGTCCGCTACATCGGTCTAGGCGAGGGCATGGAAGACCTGCAGATATTCAATGCTCAGGCTTTCGTTGAATCATTGTTCTAAACAAATCTGTTTTCGTTCCTTTAGCCAATTATGATCAAGAACAGAATAGACCTCATCACTCTCGGATGTAGCAAAAACCTCGTTGACAGCGAGCGTCTCATGGGTCAGCTCGCTGCATGCGGTTATAAGATGCATCATGACCCGGAAGACCCTAAGGGCGAGATTGTAATCGTCAACACTTGTGGCTTTATCGGCGATGCCAAGGAGGAATCAATCAACACAATTCTGGGCCTTACCGAATTGAAAAAGAAGCGTAAGATTGGACAGATCTTCGTGATGGGATGCCTTTCAGAGAGATACCGAAAGGAACTGCTTGAGGAAATTCCTGAGATTGATCGTATCTACGGCAAATACGACTGGAAACAAATTCTATCCGACCTTGGTCATTCTTGGGATGACAAATTGCGAGGCCACCGAATTCAGACATCCCCACGTCATTACGCATACGTCAAAATATCTGAGGGCTGCAACAGAATGTGCGCTTACTGCGCCATTCCTATCATTACGGGCAAATACAAAAGCCGCGCTATCGAGGACATCATATCGGAGGTCGAAAACCTCGTTTCGAATGGTGTTCGCGAAATACAACTCATCGCCCAGGATCTCACAGGCTATGGCATTGACCGTTATGGACGCTACTGTATTGCCGAACTGGTTGAAAAAATAGCTAAGGTTCCGGGTGTGGATTGGCTTAGACTGCATTATGCATATCCGAATGATTTCCCGCTGGAACTCTTGGACGTGATGAACCGATACCCGAATATCTGCAAGTATCTTGACATCGCCTTGCAACATTCGGCAGATCATGTACTTTCCAAGATGCTACGCAAAATCACTCGTCAGGAAACTGTCAATCTTCTTGCCGAAATCAGGAAACGTGTACCAGGCATCCATCTGCGCACCACTCTCATGGTCGGTTTCTGCGATGAAACTGAAGAAGATTTTAATGATCTTTGTGAATTTGTCAAAACAGAGCGTTTTGAGCGTATGGGTGCATTTGCATTCTGTGAAGAAGAAGGAACTTATGCTGCTCTTCACTACAAAGACAACATCGACTCAGAAGTCAAACAACAGAGACTTGACACAATCATGGCTCTACAGCAGGAGATATCAAATGACATTCAGCAACAGAAAGTCGGTCAAACTATGAACGTCATCATCGACCGTCTGGATGGAGAATATTATGTTGCTCGCACAGAGTTTGACAGTCCAGAAGTCGATCCGGAAGTTCTCATTGCTGTTGATTCTCTCCCAACAACACAATCTGGTTTTGACGACAATTCATTTGTGCCAATAGACTTAAAAATCGGCGACTTCTACAAAGTCCGCATTATTGAAGCTTCCCCATACGAACTATACGCAACATTGGAATAAAACAATCAAAACAATTTAAGAAATTAAAGAAATAATAAGCCACGAGACAGAATCCCGTGGCTTAATCAATATTGTGCAGACATATTATCAATTGAATCTATTTCTTCTATAATTTTCTATAAGGTTTATTGATCCTATTGGACCAATTGGACTAATTAGACCAATTAGACCAATTAGTCCAATTAGCCCTATTAGTCCAATTAGCCTTATTAGCCCAATCATAAAAAAAGAGGCTCGACCATCTCTGGTCGAGCCTCTCTGTAAGGTGGCCGCTTCCTACTCTCCCGCTTTGGCAGTACCATCGGCGTTACAAGGTTTAACTT
>JAGHUA010000089.1 GCA_018065085.1 Candidatus Liminaster caballi
CCAATACGCTACAACATTCTTACAAATCAACTTGCCGTCATAACTCCGGACGGCAAGTTGCCTGTCATTCCGCATCAGGACAAGATAAACTGGTTTGAACTGGATGGCATAAAATATGTCAGGGAGAATGGCTGGTTAATGCGTGAAGAATATCATGGAGAAAACATAACCCTTCTACTTAATAAGACAAAACAATATGCCGGAGAAGTGGAGATTGACCGGCACATCTATCGTCGGATAGTGACGGTAGATAGATATTATCTGCGACTGAAGGACGGCAGCTTGCATGAAGTCAAGGGAATAAGATCTCTTCGCAAGGCTGTGCCTGAATACAGGAATGAATTGCGACAGTTTAGCCGTTCACACGATTTAGGTTTCTGGCGAACTGCCAGATTTGAAAGTCTCAAGAAATGTACAGAGCATCTTAATTGGCTGATGAACAATGAGGCCGCACACGTGCAGGTCAACGACACCGTCTACACATTGTCAGCAACCATGTCATCCGGCATCATTGCGACTGACGCATCTGACGAGCTACAGCACGTTCCTGCCTACTTGGCATACTCAGCCGACAGCAATGCCCGACTGGAATATGACGATGAAGAGATTGCCGATACAGGCATCGCAGGAATAACACCAATCAATAATATGCAAGAGCCCAAAAGCCTCAAAGAAGTGGAGGTTCTGGGAATGAAAAGCAAATTGTCGCAACAGTTCAGTGGTGTAGAATCATTCCGTCCGGCACTGTTGCGCAATATTCCTATGGTTATGGGCGAAAGCGATGTGCTGAAGATTGCGTTGAAGATGCCTGGAGTTGCATCGACAGGAGAGGTGGCAAGCGGTCTGAATGTGCGCGGCGGTGCCACAGAACACACTCTGATGCTCTATAATAATAACACCATATTCAATCCGATGCACATGTTCGGACTTTTCTCGGCTTTTGACTCTGACCTGATTGGAGAGACCGAACTTTATAAAGGTGGCATCCCAAGCCAATATGGAGGTCGTCTTTCGTCGGTAATGGACATCAAGGGAAAAATGCCCGACCGCAAGGAGTTCCATGGTTCTGCAAGTATCGGTATGGTTACATCAAGAGCAGCGACAGAGATACCAATCATAAAAGATCGCATGTCATTGCTCTTAGGAGGACGAGCCACCTATTCAGACTGGATGCTGAAACTGATACCTAAAATAAAGGCAAAGAAAGACAGGGAACTGGTCGATGGCGGAACAAACATCGGCAACACAGACAGCTATCGCAACGGAAAGGCCGGATATTGGGATATGGGAGGCACGTTGAGCACAATCCTTTCACACGAACATACCCTGCGTGTGAACGGATATTACAGTCATGACAGATTCTCACTGACTGCCGATAAAAAGTATGCCTACAGCAATATGAACTTCTCGGCAGAACTGCTCAGCCACTACGAAGACCAACTCTCGACATCTTTGTCAGCCGGTTATGACCATTACGGCTACACAAATCTGGACACAGAATACCCAACCTCGGCATCATCGCTGTCTTTCGGCCTTAACCAGTATTTTGCCAAATACAATGCAACGTATAATCTATGCGAGGAGCACACTATTAACTGCGGCATACATGGTCAATACTATAACATTATGCCGGGAAGCCACCAGCCATACGGCGAATATTCATATATCATTGGACGCAAACTTGACACAGATCAGGCCATAGAGAGTGCATTATGGATTGAAGACACATGGTCATTATGGCCCGATATGAGCGTGACAGGAGGTCTCCGCCTAAATCTTTTCAAGTCGTTCAAAAAGAATCTGGCGACGTTCAACGTCCGTCCCGACATCCGTCTCTCGGCTAACTATATGCTCAATGACAACAGTTCGGTGAAGGCAGGCTTCAACACTTTGCACCAGTATATACACAAGGTATCGAACACCGTCATCATGTCGCCTACAGACACTTGGATGCTCAGCAATTCGGCAATAAAGCCTCAGTCAGGATGGCAGGCTTCAGCAGGTTATTATCTGCAGTTCGCCAATGGCATATACGAGTTCTCAGCCGAAACATACTTCAAGGGCATGAACAACTATCTGACATACCGAGGTGCTGCCATATTGGTGATGAACGAAAACCTGCATAAGGATGTAATCGGGACCAAAGGACGAGCATACGGCATCGAGCTACAGATACGCAAACTCTACGGTCGCCTGAACGGATGGCTTAACTATACCTACTCGCGAACAGAACTTCGACAGGAGGGAAATGGCGGACAGCAACCGATCAACGGAGGCCGCTGGTTTGCCGCCGACTATGACTGCCCACACAATCTAAAACTGGTATGCAACTACAAGTTCACTCGCAGATACAGCACATCGCTCAATGCCGATTATAGCACAGGACGTCCATTTACAGCCCCAATCGGTATAATGCCCTCTGAGAGCACAGGCCAATATTCCGTACCTATTTACTCAGAGCGCAATAAGTTGCGCATGCCAGACTATTTCCGCATGGATTGGTCATTCAATATAGAACCAAGTCATCACCTGACAGCTCTGACCCACAGCTGGCTGACAATAGGAATTTACAATGTGCTGGGACGACGCAATGCTTACTCGATCTATTTCGAGGGAAACAAATACAATATCAAAGGATATAAGTTATCGATCTTCGGCGCTCCAATTCCATACATCAACTACAACATCAAATTCTAATTATGAGGCATTTCATCCAACACATACTACTTTATAATCTGATGCTGATTGTTGCAGTTTCGTGCATTGATGACTATACAATTCCCGATTCTGACACAGAACCGATGGTGGTCATATTCGGTCAGATTGTGAGCGAGACTGACTGTATCTTCACTCTTCGTAGCACATCAAGACTAACCGGAGAATTGGAGATGTATTCGTATATCGATGATGCGAAGGTTACAGTCAAAGGCACGGACGGACAAATCTTTGAAGCAAAGCCCAAAGGCAGATCCACAGGACAGTATAACGTCTCAGTGGGCAAGCTTGATCCGTCGCAAAAGTATTATGTTCATGTATCGACAATATACGGAGATTTCGAGAGCGAACCGATGCAGCCACTCGATGCCCCAGAGCTCACGGAACTGTATTACGAACAACCGAGGGCAGACAGGAAGATTGACATGGTCATCTCGACCGAAGATCCGAAAGAACCCGTCTATCTGCTTTGGCAGGTCGATGACTACTATGAGATTTACACTCCGTTTACGAGCCGTTGGGAATACAGGTTTGACCCGGGTGAAGATCCATATTCCATAAACCCAAAGGGAAGCTTTGTGATGATTGACCCTGATCAGTACACCAATCACGGCTGGCGTCATTCAATCGAACTGAGTGCCATTGCCACAAATCACGATTACAACTTGGGAGCAATCAGCAAAAGATGTATCTGCCAGCGTCCGAATTTCGATCATCGGTTTCAGACACGCTGCTGCACACGTGTCAGGCAGATCGCTATAACCCGCGAGGAATATGAATACCGAAACATGATGAAAGAACAGTGGACAGACGTAGGCGGCCTGTTCTCAAAGATGCCGTCGGAACTTCCTACCAACATCAGGTCTTTAGGTAACAGGAAAGCCATCGGATATATAGGCGTCAGGGGACATGTCAGCACGAAGGAAATGTATGTCAACCGCCATGACTTTGACTATCACAGCATGGATGTTGCAGAAACAATACCGGAAAAAATGGTCGGTTCTCCACAGTGGATGGTGAACAATGGTTACGGCATATTCAGTCATGATCCGAACAAGTACGAAACTATCTGGACTTACAGATGGTGCATCGACTACAGGGATGACCATTGGGGCGGCTCGGAGGCAATGGAGCGTCCAGAATTCTGGAATGACAAATAGAAAAGGCACAGATGAACAGACTGTTGTGTTTCATATTATTCTTCTCCTTCTGGGTTGCTGTCTCTGCACAGCAACCGGCAGAATCCGTCTTTGCCTATACGGACAAAGACCTATACCTTGCCGGCGAACGAATCTGTGTGCGCGTTGATGCCTTGATCGACGGCAAGCCATCGCCAAGCCGTGTGGCCTACGTGGAGATTGCAGATACGCACAAGATGTATGCCCAATGCATGGTCTGTCTGAAAGATGGACAGGGATGGGCAGAGATTGCATTGCCGACCTCTATGCACAGCGGCTGCTATCAGTTGGCAGCATACACACGTGTGTCTCAGGAATATGGCTTGGATGCTATTCATCGCTCAATCATAGGTGTGATAAATGCTGATAAACTCTCACGTCTGGATGACATCATCATCCTTCCGCCTGACAGTTGCATGAACGTCAATGAGCATAAATGGTATAAGGTGGGAGAGACGATAAGCTTCCCATTGCCGGAATTTGATGCCTCAGGATGCTGCATATCCGTACAGAAGGAAGGAATTACTGCCGATATTCCCTACCAATACAAATTGTCTCCAACCGCAGCAGAAGATTCATCTGTCCCGGTTTATCCTGAGATTGAGGGACATATCGTCAGAGCCAGAGTCGCTGATGGGAACACGAGCGATGTCTGGATGACTCGTCTCGCTCTTATTGGCAAGACGGCATCTCTTTATGACGGCAAGCGCCAGCAAGATGGCTCTTTCATATACTTCACATCGGGCATCAGCGGCAATATGCCAGTTATGGTCAATGCTTTCGACAGTACAGGACAGACCATTCCGATGGAACTGACCTCGCCATATTTGTCTCTGTTGCCCAAGAATCTGCCAAGGCTCACTGTCCATTGCCAGGAAGATGCGTTGCGAAGCCGTGCAATGGCAGCACGCAAGCAGGCATTGGTCAGCGAATCGCTGTCTTCAGATTCTCTGGCTTATTCCTTATATTTCATGTCTGCCGTGCCTGATCGTTTCTATGATCTGGACGAATACACGCAGATGAACGATGTCAACGAAATGCTCTTGGAATTCATAAAAGGCGTCAAAAAGGAGAAACGGCATGGCAGAAACCAGCTCTACACCTATGACCCTGTGACGAAATCATTTGCCAAATGGGCTGCATTGGTACTGCTCGATGGAATGCCTGTCTATGATATCAATGAGATATTAAACTACGATGCACACCTTATTAGATATGTTCAGGTTTATTCTGGTATATTCAATTTTGGAAACAGCTTTTGCTGTGGAGTTATCTCATTCATAACACGTAACGGCCGTCTCTCCAATTATAAGCTGAAAGGCGGAGAGCGTCTTATGTCCTATGCCTTCCCTCAGGATCATCCTGATTATGTAAGCAGTTCAGGTTCGGAAAGCAACAATCTTTTGTGGCTGCCAGCAGTCAAGGACAAGGAATTAAAGATGACTGTTCCGTCATCGGCTGGCAAGTATCAGGTAATCATTCAAGGAAGAAAACCAAATGGGGAAACCATACGCACAGTAATGACATTCAAGGTGGAAGAATGCTATCAATAGCGGTTATTAACGTCTGCAATTGGATAAAATAGTACCTATTATTCAGAAATTTCGAAAAAAATTGTTCGCATTTGATAATAAAAGTGTATCTTTGCAACGAATTTTCAAAAATTATGAATAGATTTATATTTCATTTAATTGCAGTAGTCTTGGCTATAACCAGCGTGAATATCGGTAATGCTAAGAACGCTGGCGTAGCCTACGATGGCAATGGTGATGTTTCACCAGAGAGAGACGACCACGTAAAGATGGAATTATTAGCTGTCGGCAACTTCTTGCAAGAGGTGGGTATTGGCCTCGATACCTGCAAGATGGTCTTATCTGATCAGGACGAGAACATGACGCTATTCAACGACAGGCGTCACAAAATCTCAGTACTCATAGCCAATCACCGTTTCCATGCAGTCCTTGATAATCCCGTGCTCTATTGGACCACGGAATCGCTGATGTGGAAAATCGATAAGTCGCGGAAAATGTTCAAATATTATAGTGAGCAGCTAACGGCCTTGGACGAAGGTGCATTGCTCATTCCAGCCGACACATCTGCTACCGTCTATACTCCAAATCGTCCTATTGTCTCTCCGATTTTGGAAGGGATACGCCTCAACCAGAGAGATCCATATAACCTACTCTGTCCTGAATTGGATGGCCATAAAACAATTGTGGGTTGCGTTTCTATCGCTTGCGCACAAATCATGTTCCATTATCGTTATCCAGCCGAGGGAAGAGGAATCTACCAATATCCGGATAAGAAAAAAAGTTACATCATAACAAAGGACTTTTCGAAGGTTAAAAATGACTGGTCGAAATATTGGATGCCAGATTATACCCAGCCATGCGACTCTATGCATAAAATGTTTGCCAGCCAGTTCGTCACTGCAGTATCGGCTTCGTTAGGTGCCGAATTCGGCGATGAGTTTACATCTGCCAAAATTGCAAATATTAAGTCTGCATTAGTACATTTCTGGGACTATTCCATCTCCTGCCGACACTGCAAAACAAACAATGCTGACACCATCATTGGTCTCATCCGACAAGAACTTGATGCAGGACGTCCAGCGATTGTCTCTGACGAAGGGCACGCCTACGTAGCTGATGGAGCTTATGGCGATTACCTGCACTTCAATCTCGGGTGGGGAGGCCACTGCAACGGTTATTATCGCATGCCCTTCGTTCAGGGCAGCAAGGAAAAATATCCGCTTAAAGACGTAATCATCGGAATCGAACCAACCCACGACAATGACAACCGTTCACTGACCATCAAACTTGAAAAAGCAAACACCCTACGAACCAAACTCACAACCGACCAACTGCTCCATACAACTTCGCTCACCCTGATTGGCATCCTCGGCAATGACGATGTGAAGGTGTTGCGACAGATGTTAGGTGCTACTGTTGAAGACAACCTATTTCTCCCCATCGGCAAGCTGCAGGAACTCGATTTGAGACAGGCAAAGTTCAAGACCGACAAAAAAACTACTTATCGAGAGGAGGTGTTGCACGGTGATGGTGGTTCAAGCTGGTGGAATACTGAAAACGGGAAAAAAATAGATATCAGACACTATGATTTCGACAATATGACCGTTACCGACTGGAGGGAGTATTGCGCCGTTGATATGAATAAGAGTGAAGGCGAATTAATCACGTTTAACGATGGGATCTGCACCCGTCACTGCTATGTAGAGTCGGGAGCTATCGGATCTTATATGTTCGCTGGATGCGAAAATCTGCGCAGTATAAAAATTCCGGAGAACACAACGGTTATTGGTCACGGAGCATTCGACAACTGCCGCCTGCTCACAGATATCGAACTTCCCCAAAAGGTCGAAACCGTTAGGAATTATGCATTTTCCAACACCCGTCTCCTCGAAATGGTGTGCTATCGTAATTCAGGACCACACAATTTTGCCCAAAATGCCTTCAAATACGGCTATTATGGTGCAGTATTCAAATATAAACGAATGTAGAATTAACTTAAGAAAAGCACAAAGGAAAAGATTGAAAGCCTAAGAAACATGGAATAATAATCATTTTCTCACCATTTACTTGCATAATACAAAGAAAAATACTACCTTTGCCGCGTCAATAAAAAGAATACAGCATGGAACGTTCGGAAGAAGAAACACTCACATTGCTTGGCAATAAAAAGACTGTATATAAGCAGGATTATGCTCCTGAGGTGCTTGAGACATTCGTCAACAAACACCCAGAGAATGACTATTGGGTAAAATTCAACTGCCCTGAGTTTACCAGTCTTTGTCCAATTACAGGTCAGCCCGACTTTGCGAACATCATCATCTCCTACATCCCAGACGTGAAGATGGTGGAGTCAAAGTCGCTGAAGCTTTATCTATTCTCATTCCGCAACCACGGCGACTTCCATGAGGATTGCGTCAACATCATCATGAAGGATCTTATCAAGCTGATGGATCCACGCTATATCGAGGTGACAGGTATCTTCACGCCACGCGGAGGCATCGCCATCCATCCATACGCCAACTACGGACGTCCGGGCACAAAGTTCGAACAGCTGGCATGGGAACGCCTTTCACGCCACGAATGATTAAACCTTACGGCTGACCGCCAGTCAAAAAATCAGAAATTAACTTAATCACATACACAAGAACATGAAAAAATTCTTCACACTCGCAGCAATGGGCATCGCACTGGCAGGCGTCATGCAGGCTCAGACACTGGCTGACTACGCCAATGCAGGCGATGCAGCCATGAACAAACAGAACTATCAGGAAGCCATCGACAACTATCTCAAGGCTCAGGAACTCGACGTAGATAACACCGACTTCATGACAGCCTTCCAGATGGCAAGCGCATACTCTGAGCTCGGCGAGATGGAAAAGGCCGGCGACGCATTCAAGGCAAGCCTGCTGAAAGGCAACTTCGACCAGGCCGTCATCACCAACATGAAGAATGCATACGAGGCTGCCGGTAAGCCAGAACTGGTTAAGCAGGGCTACATCGACATCAAGACTGCCAACCCGGCACAGACCATCGCCATGGATCGTAAGCTCTATTTCATCTACGTGAAGGAAAAGGATAATGAGAACGCATTGAAGTGCGCCCTCAGCGTGCTTGAGGATCCAAACAACGATGAGGCTACCAACATCAAGTACTATAAGTATGCAGCACAGCTCTATCTGAACCTCAATCAGGCAGATTCAGCCGAGGTTTACTACGACAAGGTTCTTGCCATCACTCCTGATGATGCCGACGTGCATAAGGCTCTCGGCTATGGTTTCTACAACACCATCCAGAAGATTACGGCAAACGCACAGGCTACATACAACGCAAAGAAGAGCGACACCAAGAACGCTCAGCACTACTACGCAGAGATGCAGACAGCCACAAAGCGTGCCACTCTCAACTACGGACCTAAGGCCATCCAGCATCTGAAGATTGCCAATCAGACACTGAACGACAGCCAGATCAATGACATCATTGCCAAGCTGAACAACAATATCGCTGCTTATAAGAAGTGATCAATCAGTTCGCGCATGCCTTCGCTGGCTCCCTTCTGAATCTGTGTGAACTCGCGATAAGGCGAACGGATCGGTTTAGGATCGATGACAAAGATTGAAGCCGATCCCGGTGCATAGGTAATCAGACTTGCTGCCGGATAGACGTTCAGCGAAGTTCCGATGATAACAACTATATCGGCCGTCGAGACAATCTCGGCGGCTTTTTCCAAATTAGGCACAGCCTCGCCAAAGAACACGATATGCGGACGAAGCTGAACGCCCTGAGCATTGCAATCGCCAATCTTGATGTCAGGATTGGCAGGATCGAGAGGGTAGTGGATGCCGTTGTCCTCGCCGTCGGCACGGCTTTTCATCATCTCGCCATGGAGGTGAAGCACCTTCTTCGAACCGCCCTGTTCGTGCAGGTTGTCGAGATTCTGCGTGATGACATAGACATCGAACATATCTTCGAGCGAACCGATCAGACGATGGCCCTCGTTAGGCTTGCAGTTCATATACTTTCGACGCAGCATATTATAGAAATCCAGCAGCTTGGCAGGATGGGCTAGCCAAGCCTCGTGGGTACAGATTTCCTCCACGCTGTACTGTTCCCAAAGACCATCACTGTCGCGGAACGTAGATATTCCGCTTTCGGCACTCATGCCGGCACCTGTAAGAAAAACAATTCGCTTCATTGTCAGTCAAAAAGTAATATACGGGTGCAAATATACGAAAGATTTGAAAAAAAAATATAAAAAACGGACTTAATAGTGCATATTTCCAATAAAATCATTATCTTTGCAGCCGCAAAACGCAAAAAATAAACTTATAAATACAATTATGAAGAAATTATTCTATTGCGCAGCTCTCGCAGTTGCATCTTTGATGGGTCTTTCGTCATGCGGTCACTCAGTTCCATCAGTGAGCCTTCACAGTGACCTCGACACACTTGGCTATGCCTATGGCGTTATGTTCGGCACACAGTATTCAAACTTCCAGGACAGCGGCGTTGTCGTTCCAGGTGAGACAATGGACCTCGACTATTTCCTCGACGGTTTCTTCACAGCCATCACACGTGACTCATCTGCTCTCAAGATGACACAGGAAGAGGCAAATCTGTTCCTCCAGGAGTTCAACAACAAGCTTCGCAAGAAGATTGAGGCTGAGCGTCAGGAGAAGATCGACGCAAACAAGGCCAAGGGCGCTGATTTCATGGCTGAGAATGCAAAGAAGGATGGCGTCATCTGCCTTGAGTCAGGTCTCCAGATCGAGCATGTTGTTGCCGGTACAGGCATTTCTCCAGAAGATGTTGATAAGGTTCTCGTCAACTACAAGGGTACATTGGTTGACGGCACAGTGTTCGATGAAAACGACAGTGTTGAGTTCAGCTGCAACGGCGTAGTTAAGGGCTTCAAGGAAGGTCTTATGAACATGAAGGAAGGCGGCAAGGCAATCCTCACAATGCCTTCAGACATCGCTTATGGCGATCGCGGCGCTGGCCAGATGATCGAAGGCGGTTCAACTCTCCAGTTCGAAGTTGAGCTCCTCAAGGTTAACAAGGCTGAAAAGAAGTCAACTCGAAAGTAATAGCAAGTCTGGCAATTTGTTCAGACAATGCCATAAAAAACGATGTATTTCGTACGAGATACATCGTTTTTCTTGTCCTGAAACGACAAAAAACAGCAAATTGCTAAAATTTTAAGTGATTTTGTTTGTTTGTTGTTAAAAAAACAACTATATTTGCAGCACCAATAAACGCAATTTACAGAAATTATATAGACACACAAACAGAAAAAACTATCTGAAACTATGGAAAAAATTGATGCACTTGACAAAAAGATCCTCGACATCATCACACGCAACGCTCGAGTCCCTTCAAAGAACGTAGCCGTAGAATGTGGAGTATCACGTGCCGCAATCCATCAGCGCATCCAACGCCTTATCGAACTCAAAGTGATTGTGGGCTCAGGCTACAACGTAGATCCTAAGATTCTTGGTTTCCAGACATGCACATACATCGGAATCCGTCTGGAACGCGGCAGCATGTACCGCGAGGTTGTGAAGTTCCTTGAGGCAATCCCAGAAATTGTAGAGTGCCACTTCACCACCGGTCCATACACCATGCTCTGCAAGGTTTATGCACGCGACAATGAGCATCTCATGGATCTGCTCAACAACAAGATTCAGGGTATCGACGGCGTAGTCTCAACAGAGACTCTTATCTCGCTCGAAGAAAGCATTAAGCGCGAGATCAGCATCTGCGGCGGCGTCCTGCCAAACATCTCGGCCATGGATGCCGTCGATGATGACTGGGATTGATAAATTTTGGCAATTATGATAAATGCCATGCTCAGACGAGCATGGCATTTTGTCATTTTAAATACAAAAGTAAACAAAAAAATAAAATATAACATATAAAATAAAGAAAAAAGCAACTAAAACGACTCAATATAAAAAAATATCGTTATCTTTGCGGCGCAATTATAAAAAACCTATCATTAATCATCATCAAACCTCAATTTTATGAAAAGAATACTCTATGTTTTATTAATGATGCTTTTTGCAATGCCTGCTATCTGTCAGGATGCAAGCATCATGTCATCATTAAGAAGTAAATACACTTCTGTCCAGTATCATCCTGAATGCGGTGGTTGGTATTTTCTCAGCTACCAGAAAGACAACAACACACTGTACGGATTAGCCGACAATAAAGGTAACGTAATCGTTTCAGAGGCTACAAAGTATAAACTGCATAAAGGATATGGTGAGTTTTATCTCCTCGATCAGGAGAAAAAGCAGCTTCATGATCAATGGATTATCGACAAGCGCCAATATGAAATCGACCTCCAGAACTACAATAGAGTCAAAACTAAATATGAGGGTGAATTAAGCGCATACCGAGAGAAGGTCAGAGTTGCCAAAGACGAGGCCAACCGTCGATATGAAAATGCAAAACAGCTGGCCATACAGAAAGCACAGGCAGAATATGAAGCCAAGCAGAGACAGATGCAGAGCAGCGGCGGCAACAGCATCCTGGGCGCCGTGCTGGGTAGCATTGCCGGAGGATTCAGCGTTGCAGCAGCAGCAAGCAGTGTTAAATACGAGCCATTTGAGCAACAGGTTTTAGCAGAAAGATCACTGACTGTAGGTCCTTCTGAGCCTTATAACCCTAAGCCAACACTTCCAGCAGAACCAAGCGACGGCTACTATTGGAAGAAAGCCAACTACATGCAGCCTGACAAATATTCATACATCGACTATGACAAAATTTCAGAGAGCGAAGGCTTTGCCGATGTTATGTGTGATGGGAAATACGGTTTGATCGACGTATATTTCAATGAGGTCGTGCCATGCAGAAACTCAACAAAGGTATTGAAATCGACATACGATCAAGACAAATACATCATCAATGATGGTGGCTATGGCGTAATCAATGCCAAGGCTAAGACCATCGTTCCGTGCGAATATTCAAATATCACTGTTGATGGCAACCGATTGATAGTAAAAAAGAACGGAAAGACTGGTCTTCTTTCGTTGACAGGCAAAGAAATTATGCCATGCGACTTCGATGAACTCCAGAGTTCAAACGGTTTTTATCTGTGTAAGAAGAACAATCTTTGGGGCGTATATACCTCAGATTTCCAGGAGTTGTATCCATGCCAATTCCAGAAAGTAAACTTTGCAAGAATCAACAAGAAGTTGGTTCTTCATACTCAAAACAGAGGCCTTTGGGGTGTAGTTGACTTTGAGTCAGGAGACAATCTTTTGCCAAACAACTACGCATCAATTACTGAAACCACATTAGGCGGAACAAGCTTCTTCCAGACACAGGATCAGGAAGGGAACCTCGGTCTTTATAATGCAAGCGGTATTGTTGTACTTCCAAGCCAGTTCAAAAAGATCAGAACAGTCGATATTGCCAATGCATCATATATCGAAACAACCGACAAGGCATCGACAATCGGCCTTTATGGCTTGACTGGCATTCCATACATTCCAACAGGAAAGTACAACAGCTACATCTATAGAGGAACTTATTTTGAAGTCGCCAATTCATCAGGAAAGGGCATCTGCAGCATCTATGGCGAAGAGATGATACCTTGCAAATATAGCGATCTCACATATTTTGCAGGTAACAAATTCTTTATTGCCAAACGCAGCGGAAAGCTTGGCGCAATCACCTTATACGGAAAGGAAATGTTCCCAATGGTGACAGCCAACGACTATGAATATTCTGAATACAATAACTATATCGTCATAAAGGATGGATATAAAGCTTATGGCGCCATCGACTTTGCAGGCAATGAGATTGTACCAAGAAAACAGAAAGACTCGTATGCTGTTTTCAAGAAGGTATCGAAGTATGAGAAGAAGGTAAATATCCATAAAACAAAGGTTGAAGCCATGCAGCTTGCTTCATCTGATGACAATGTATTTAAATCATCTTTGGCAGAAGAAAGCGCAAAGCGTTCGAAATTCAGCTTCTTTGCACAGAACTATGTGGAACGTGTTATCAATGACTGGCAGAAGCGCGGTGAGTTTGAGAAAGAAAGCAACTGGAAGCTGCGAGTAAATTCAGACACACGACAGCAAAAGGTATATTCACTGACCAAGGAGGCACAAACCGCATACGTCAAGGAAAGCCAGTCTCAGTTGAAAGCCGATAATCCTTATATCGTAGGTTCATACGATCCTGATCATGAGACCTATAGAATTAAGAGTTCTTACAGCGATGAAGACTTGCTTGTAAACGTCTCAACAGACGATGCTCAGGAATTCAAAGCCTCGTTCAGCAGCCTTAGGAAAACGCCTTCATTCTTCGTGGAAAATGACAAACTCGGCTTGGCAGAATATTCATTTACCATGTCTAATGGCCACACTTATAAATATAGTAACCAGAGTTCTTTGGTTTATACAGTGGCAAATGTTGACTATTCATTTGATGCTATCGAAATAGACGGTAGCGCATCAAACATGAACCACCAGAGAGGGAAGCAGACAATCTCGACCGTAAATATGACTTACGGACGATCAGACGTAGATGTCAACATTCCTCAGACCGAAATCGTCCAGGAAGATGTCTATGCGATTATCATCTCAAACGAAAACTACGAGAACGAGAAGAAAGTAGAATTCGCATACAACGACGGACAGACTATCAAGGATTATTTCACAAAGTCACTCGGCCTGCCAGAGAAGAATGTTCATCTTCGTCCAAACGCATCACTCAATAACATGCGATTTGAAATCAACTGGATGAAACAGATGGCACAGGAAACTGGCGGTAAGGCTAAGTTCATTCTCTACTATGCCGGCCACGGTATGCCTGGCGACAACCAGGAAGACGCTTGTCTGTTGCCTATCGATGGCACAAGTTCTGACTTCAATAGCGGATACAAGCTCTCGGAATTGTACGAGACATTGAGCGAGATGCCATCAGAAAACATTATCGTTCTGCTTGACGCATGCTTTAGCGGTGCATCACGCAGCGGTGAAGTCATGGCTTCTACCCGAGGCGTCGCACTGAAAACAAAAATCGAAGCGCCTAAGGGCAATGTAGTCGTATTCTCAGCAACAAGAGACAACGAGACTGCTCACCCTTACAGAGAAAAGAACCACGGTCTTTTCACATATTTCCTTTTGAAGAACATGCAGTCAACACAGGGAACAATAGACTTCGGCACACTCTCTGACAATGTTAGTCGCAGCGTAGCACAAACAGCCTTGAAGGAGGTAAACAAACCTCAGCACCCAACAGTGACATCATCTTCAAGCATGCAAACTTCATGGCGAAAACTCCAACTGAAGTAACTTTATAAAACGTCATTTTGCAGGATGAGATTACCTTGTCCTGCAAAATGATAATTATTCAACATAAACAGATACCCAATGCGTGAGAATTATTTTCTTAGACTGACACTTGTATTGCTTTCACTACTTCACGTTTCAATGATTGCCGCACAGCAGACAAAGAATGTGAAGCACGAGACTTCATTCTATGCACCATTGAACATGTCTATCGAGGAGGCTAAACGTGCAGCTATCGAACAGGCAAAGACTGAAGCAATAACAGAAGCTTTTGGAGAAATTATTTCATCACACATGTTCAGCGATGTGATGGCTCTTGACGGTCAGGAGATTGATAATTTTCAGATGTTGTCAAGCAGTATATCTAAAGGTATCTGGATACAGGATATTGAAAAACCAAAATTTGAAGAACCCGAAATCCTGGAGTCGCAAAAGACCATGGTCATTAAAGTAACCGTACATGGCAAAGTAAGGGAAATAGTCAGTACACCTATTGACCTGAAAATAGCTCTCCTACGCAATGCTGCCGACCTGAGAAACGAGGAAAACAGTTTCAGGGAAGGCGATGACCTATTCATATATTTCCATTCTCCAGAAGATGGATTCCTCATTGTCTATGTTGCAGGAAACAATGGCATAGTGCAGACCTTGCTCCCGTTGGAAGATAATGGCGGTAGTGTGCATATCAATGCCAATAGGGAATACATGTTCTTCGGTGCTGACGACGAGTTCTCGGAAGGGTTCAACGGCCTCACACTGACTTGCGACGGAAGTGTCGAATATAACCGTTTCTATTTTGTATTCTCTACAAATCCTATTTCCAAAGCCAGAGACAGCCAAAGCAATTCTACGGTTTCTGAAGGACTTGTACTTCCTCGCGAATTGTCAGAAAAGGATTTCAGAAAATGGCTGGTCAATAACATGGATCATGACAAAAACCTCAATGTCGTGATCAGAGACATAAGAATTGCAAACAAAAACACAATGAGACGCCTGTAACATAAACTATAAAGTCAGGATCTCACTTGCCCGTTTGCAATCGATAGACAGCTGCGACTGAAGTTCGTCGAGACTGCCCATGCGACGCTCATCACGGAGACGCGACACGAAACTGATCATGATGTCTTCGTCATACAAATCACCTGAGAAGTCAAGGATATGCACTTCGAGGGTGATTTTGTTTGTGTTATCGACAGTTGGACGGACACCGATATTGAGCATGGCCTTATGCGAGGAACCGTCCTTAAGACGAACCATGGCAGCATAGACACCGATGGCAGGAATAATCTTGTCGGCACACAGAGGTTCGATGTTGGCAGTAGGGAAACCAAGTTTCCTGCCTAACTGATGACCACTCACAACCTTACCTTCAAGGGAATAGAACGAACCAAGCAGACGATTAGCAAGAGCCACATCACCCAGAGCAAGGGCACGGCGCACCTCAGACGAGGAATAATGAAGCTGGGCATCATCCTGAAAAACAGGTTCCTTGACTATAAGCATCCCACATTCATTGCCATAGCGCACATAATCGTCAAAGCCCTCAGCACGGTTACGTCCGAAACGGTGATCATAGCCGATGAGCAGTTCGCGCACATGAAGGCGCGACGAAAGGAAATCGCTGATAAACTGTTTGGCCGTGAGCTGGCGAACCTCCTCGGTAAAGTCAAGAACGAAACACGCATCGACACCAGCTTCGGCAATTTTGGCAAGACGTTCGTCGAGCGAATCAATAAGACGGAGATCGAAATCAGGCTGGACAACCTTGCGCGGATGATTGGCAAAAGTGATGACCGCCGACAACCTGCCGTGACGGTGAGCCTCGTCGGTCAGATGCCTCAAAAGAAAGCGATGACCAAGATGTACACCGTCAAAGAAACCGATGCAAGCAGTAAAATCTGCACTAATATCATCGAATTTTCTATAAATTGTCATTTTTTTCTGCCAAATATTTGCGAGTTTCAGAAAGTCTTATTATCTTTGCAGCCGGAAAATCGAAACAACAGTAATAATCCACCGTACTTAACGTACCGACCGGTCCTATAGCTCAGTTGGTCAGAGCAGCGGACTCATAATCCGTTGGTCCTTGGTTCAAGCCCAAGTGGGACCACTAATACTGGTTTGAAAATTTTCCGTTTGAAGGGGGCAAGACGAAGCGATTTCGGCTTGCTCTCGACCTTTATAATGGGTGATTTCAATCCATAATTGCGCGCAAAGATAAACTAACTTTTGCGAAATACAAAATTTTTGACCTAAAATTTGTTCAGTTACCAAATAATATGTACCTTTGTGCCCAAATTATATACATATAATATTATATATGACACACGCTTTGAAAAACTCCATATCATTTGTGCTGACAGCACTCATGACACTTGGCACTGCAGCCATGGCCGATACCAATATCGTGGCTGGCGGTGACCTCTCGCTTGTTCCTGCATACGAAAAAGCCGGACACGTATGGCTCGATGCCGACAACAAACCCATCAACACCACATACACTGACGGCATGATCACCTACGTCAAGGAGGTGGCAGGATGGAATGCAGTGCGCGTACGCCTGTTTGTAGATCCAACCAAAGACTCAGACCTCGGCACATGCCAGGACATTGAATATGTGAAAGCGCTCGGTGCCCGTATCAAGGCTGCCGGCTTGCAGTTCCTTCTCGACATCCATTACAGCGACACATGGGCCGACCCTACAAGCCAGAAGATTCCTTCGTCATGGGGTTTCACTACATCGACATCGAACGACGTTGTGGCTGCAAAGGTCTATGAATACACCAACGATGTGCTGCAGACACTGAAGAGCGCCAACGCTACGCCTGACTTCGTGCAGATTGGCAATGAGACATCATACGGCCTATTGTTGCGCTCAAACAGCGATAAGGTTTATCCTGCTCAGGCATACTCCAACTGCGAAGCTGCATGGAAACGTCTCGCACAGCTGATAGGACAGGGCAGCAAGGCCGTACGCGAACAGTGTCCGGCTGCAAAGATCATCATTCACATCGAACGCACAGCCACTGCCAGCCAGTGTACCAACTATTTCTCTTATCTCCGTCAGGCAGGACTCTCGGACGATGCATACGACATCATCGGTCTTTCGTACTACCCATTCTGGCACGGCAAACTCTCCCAGCTCGAAGCTACGGTCAGCGACCTCGGCAGCAAATTCCCGCAGAAAGAAGTGCAGCTCGTGGAAATCGGCTGGAACTGCAACGAATACTATCCAAGCGATGCCACATACGCAGCCAGCACCTTCCCTACATGGCCAACAAGTCCGGCAGGACAGGCTCAGATGCTCAAGGATATCGTTGCAATGCTCAAGCAGCACAGCAACGCCACTGGCATCTACTATTGGTGTCCGGAAGAGTGCGGCAACGGTGAGACCACAGGCGGCACAAACCAGGTGATGGGCGGATGGCTCAACCGTGGCTTCTGGGAACTGAAATGGCTGGCTCAGCAGCATAAGCTCACATCGCCCGATGCCCTGATGACCATCAAGACAATGCTCCCCGAGGGCAGCGACATCAACGGTGTCATTTCGTCGGTCGATGCAGAGGCTCCAATCTACGATATCCTTGGCCGCAAGGTCAGCAAACCTGTCAGCGGACAGATCTACATCCGCAACGGACGCAAAGTGATATTCTAAAAACAAAATGATCACAGCTCACGACATACACAAACAGTTCGGCACCCTTGAGGTGCTCAAAGGCATTGACCTTACCATCGGCGATGGCGAGGTAGTGTCGATTGTGGGAAAATCGGGAGCTGGCAAAACCACATTGCTCAACATCCTCGGCACACTCGACAAAGCCGATAGGGGAGAGGTTATAATCAACGGCACTGACGTGACCCGTCTGCCCGACAGCCAGTTGTCGGCATTCCGCAACCAGCATATCGGATTCATCTTCCAGTTCCATCAGCTTCTACCCGAATTCACAGCCATCGAGAATGTCATGATGCCTGCCATGATTGCAGGTATTCCGAACTCAAAGGCACGATGTCGCGGACAGGAACTGCTTGAGTTTCTCGGCCTCAAGGATCGCACACGCCATAAGCCGTCCGAACTCTCAGGAGGCGAACGACAGAGGGTGGCAGTGGCAAGGGCGCTGATGAACAAACCCGATGTCATCTTCGCCGACGAACCGTCAGGAAGCCTTGACACACAGAACAAACAGGAACTGCATCGTCTGTTCTTCGATCTGCGCAAGGAATTTAACCAGACATTTGTCATCGTGACTCATGACGAGAGTCTTGCCCAGATGAGCGACAGAATAATCCGAATGGCAGACGGTAAGACCCTCCCCCAGCCCCTCCACAAGGGAGGGGAGTAAGTACTCAGAAGGGTCTTTATAATAATAACAAAAGAAAAAATAATAATAACAAAATAAAACCGATTATCCCCCGCGGCAAGTATTACTAAATACTCCCTTCCCTTGTGGAGGGGTTGGGGGAGGGTCTTATGGCAACACAGCAACTCTATATCTACAACACACTGGCTCACATCAAGCAGCCATTCAAGTCGATAACACCTGATCACGTGGGCATGTATGTCTGCGGTCCTACAGTCTATGGCGACGGTCATCTCGGACACGCACGTCCTGCCATCACTTTCGATATCCTGTTCCGCTATCTCCAGCACATCGGCTACAAGGTGCGTTATGTGCGCAACATCACCGACGTCGGTCACCTCGAACACGATGCAGACGAGGGCGAGGATAAGATCGCCAAGAAGGCTCGCCTCGAACAGAAAGAGCCAATGGAGGTGGTTCAGTATTACATGAACCGCTATCATAAGGCAATGGAGGCACTCAACGTACTGCCACCAAGCATCGAGCCACATGCCAGCGGCCACATCATCGAACAGATTGCATACGTGCAGAAGATTCTTGATGCCGGATATGCATACGTCAGCGAGGGAAGCGTTTATTTCGACGTTAAGAAGTACGCCGAGAAGTTCCACTACGGCATCCTTTCCGGTCGCAACATCAACGAACTGCTCGACACCACACGCGAACTGGACGGACAGTCAGAGAAACGCGAGGCATGCGACTTCGCCCTTTGGAAGAAAGCCGCACCTGAGCATATCATGCATTGGCCAAGCCCATGGAGCGAAGGATTCCCCGGCTGGCATCTTGAGTGCTCTACGATGAGCGAGAAATATCTGGGCGAGGAGTTCGACATTCACGGCGGCGGCCTTGATCTGCTCTTCCCACATCATGAATGCGAGATTGCACAGTCATGCGCAGCCAAGGGACATCCAACGGTTCACTACTGGATGCACAACAACATGATCACCATCGACGGCAAGAAGATGGGCAAGTCATACGGCAACTTCATCACCCTCGACGAGTTCTTCCAGGGCACACACCCTAAGCTCCAGCAGGCTTATTCGCCAATGACCATCCGTTTCTTCATCCTCATGGCTCATTATCGCAGCACTGTCGATTTCAGCAACGAAGCATTGCAGAGTGCCGAGAAGGGCATGAAGCGAATGATGGAAGGCTATGGTTCGATTGCTCGCATGAAGGCTTCTGCTACTTCACCTGAGACCTCTGAAACCCTGAAACTTATTGAAACCCTTGAGCAGAAGATGTATGAGGCTATGAACGATGACCTCACTACACCTATCGTCATCTCAAACCTCTACGAACTCGTCAGCCTTATCAACAAGGTTATCGACGGACAGGTTAAGATTGATGCTGCCGGCATCCAGAAGGCCACAGACGTCATGAAGACATTCCTCATCGACATCCTTGGCATGAAGGACGAGAGCGCAGCCGGTGCTGACAGTTCGAAGAACGATGCCTACAAGGGCGCTGTCGATCTCCTGCTCGAAGTACGTGCTCAGGCAAAGGCCAACAAGGATTGGGCAACATCAGACCTTATCCGCAACAAGCTTGCCGAACTCGGTTTTGCAGTTAAGGACACCAAGGACGGCGCTACATGGACGCTGTAAGTATTGATTGAAAATTCTAATTCACAATTCATAATTGATAATTGATAAAAAATCCCAATAGGAGCTGTTTCTTATTGGGATTTTCACAAACATATTATACTGCCAGAGATGTATAAGTATTACGCCTTTATTTCCTATAGTTCCAAGGACATCGTTTGGGGCAAACGCCTTCAAAAGAAACTGGAGGGTTACCGTATGCCATCCACCATGTGCAGCGAACATGGCTGGAAGCGAAAGCCGATCAATCCAGTATTCTTTGCGCCAAGCGACATTCAGCCGGGAGGGTTGAACTCCGAACTGCAGGAACGCCTGAAGGCTTCGCGTAATCTTATAGTAATATGTTCGCCTAATTCTGCCAAATCAGAGTGGGTCGGAAAGGAGATAGAGTATTTCCATTCCCTCGGACGGACCGACAACATTCATTTCTTCATTGTCGATGGCATACCTAACAGCGGCAATCCGGAAACCGAGTGCTTCAATCCTGTTGTTGCCAACCTTGGATTGCCAGAGATACTCGGCGCCAACGTGCATGAGAAGGTTAGTCCCTGGCCATGGATAAACCGCGAACGCGCCTACATCCAGCTCATCACCAAGCTGCTCGGCATTGAGTTTGACAGCATCTGGCAACGCCATAAGCGCATTCTGTTTGAGAAGTGCATCTTGTGGGTATTAGGCATTATGGCTGTATTGGCTATCATAGCCACTGTCTGGGTAAACAATCAGCCGGTGGAAGTGAGGATTACCACCCATGAGACTTCCGTACACAACGATAACCTGCCGCCACTCAAAGATGCCATCGTCACACTCACCATCGACAACGATACAAAGACCGACACAATCGAGTCAATCGACATCCCGGCTCTTTTCAAGAATATCCCTCATAGCGCATTAGGCAAAAAGGCACAGGTAAGGATTGAATGCCGTGACTGGCTCACGACTGACACCACTCTGGTGCTCGGCGAAAGCAATTCACTTAACATTGAGCGCGACCCTAAGCCCTATGGCAACATCCAGTTCATGCTCTGGAACGTCAATCTTGAAAAGACATACCCCGGAACCGCTGTTACCATCAACGGACACGAAGCATCAGCCGACGAAGAGGGCATGATCCGTTATTCGATGCCACTTGCTGGACAGGATACGATGTACGTTATCAAAGTTCCTGATTTGCATATTGACGACACTCTCCGTATGCCAACAACACAAAGCACAATCATTGAAATAAAATAATAATTCGATATGCACAGAATCTGTTGTTTATTAATAGCTCTTATTTCAGTTTCTCTCTCATTTGCCGAAACTCAGCAAGGCATTGTTAAGACCCGTGGACGTATGGTCGATGGCCAGTTGGTGCCTGGCACGAGATTATCCGGAGCCACCATCAGCCTTAACTTCGGCAATCCGCTTATAAGTGATGCCCAGGGTTCATTCTCTTTCGATGTGCCTGCCAGTAAGTCGTTCTCATTGGTGAGTGTAAAGAAACAGGGCTATACGCTTGCCGACCCTGAATTGACCAACCGCTCTTTCACATATTCATCAACCAATCCGTTCTATGTCATCATGGAGGACGAGAACCAGCGTCAGGCAGAGATAAATGCCGCCACACGCAAGGTACGAAAGACCCTTCTGGCACAGCTCGACAAGCGCGAGGAAGAGATTGAGGCTCTCAAGGCTCAAAACAAACTGACCGAAAAGGAATATCAGGATCAACTCCAGAAACTCTACGACGATCAGTCGAAATCCGAACAACTCGTACAGCAAATGGCTGAGCGCTATGCCACCACCGACTATGACCTGTTGGATGACTTCAACCGCCAGGTGCAGATGTATATCGAGGATGGCGAACTGCAGAAGGCTGACTCAATGATACGCAGCAAGGGCGATATTGCCAAGCGAATTGCAGACTTTCATAATATCGTTGCAGCCAACAGGAAGGAACGAGAGAAACTTGAAATCAGCGAAAAAGGCGCAGTCAAGACCTACGGTGATCTCTCGCACGACCTTTACCGACGTCATGAGATATTCTTGCAGTCGTTCATGCAGGATTCGGCTTTGTATTGCCTGAAAGTAAGAGCAGACCTTGATACCACCAGATGGGAAGCATTGGAAGATTATGCAAAACTGTGTAACTATCAGAATAAGTTTGAAGAATGCGAGAAATACAATCTTATCTGCCTGCGCCTATACACTAATAATAATAACCTGAAAGGTATTTCAACTATTCAGCATAATCTCGGTGTTTTGTATGCTGCATTAAAAGATTACGACAAATGCGAGGTGTATTTCTCATTGTCGTTGGAGATTACCGAAAAGCTGTTCAATCAAAATCCAGATGAATACAGAACCGATCTGGCGGCCACACAAGAGGGTATGGGTGCATTCTACTATCTCATTGGTGACGATGCAAACTGCGAGAAGTTTTATATGCTGGCATTGGAAAACCGCGAGAAGCAGTATAATCAGAATCCAAACGGGTTCAACCATAACGCGCTTGTCTTATCGTATCTAAATCTTGCAATGCTATATACTGACAACAAAAACTTTGAATCAGCCGAAAAGTACATCAAGTTGGCATTGGAAAATGCAGAAGTTCTGTTTGAACAGAATCCTGACAAATACAGGGAGACATTGCAGAAAACGCAATTGGAATATGGAAATTTTTATGGTGACTTAAAAGACTATGATAACTGCGAAAAGTATTTTCTACTGGCATTGAATAATGCCGAAGTGCTGTTTGAACAGAATCCTGATAAATACAGGTGTGAATTGTCTGATAATTATTATAACCTTGGAAAGTTTTACCGCATCCTCAAGGATTACGCAAACAGCGAGAAGTACCTCATATTGGCAATAGAGAAATTTGAAGAATTATACGAACAGAATCCTATGATTTATAGGATAGAGTTGGCACGTGTACAGTTATTACTCGGTAAAGTCTATGATTCTCTCAAAGACTTTGCAAACGGTGAAAAATATATGATGTCTGCTTTGGAAAACTATGATTTTCTGTTCAATAAGCATCCTGAGAAATACATAAGAGACTTAGCTGCCGTACAGAACAGCATCGGTTACCTATATTTTGACAATAATGATATGGTGAACTGTGAGAAGTATTTCAAATTGTCTATGGAAAACAGGAAGATTATGTTCGAAAATGATCCTGAAACATTCAAACTTGAATATACAAGTGTTATGAATAATCTCGGATCTGTTTACATAATACTTGATCGTTTAGATGACGCCACAGCTTTAATCGATACGTGTATTTCAATTGATCCTACTGAAATCGCATTCTACGACACCAAAGGCGAAATCTTCCTCATGCAAGGCAAGAACACCGAAGCCCTGCAGATGTGGAATAAAGTTCTTGAACTCTCTCCCGACTTCCTGAAACAATATCCTGAAGGAACTAATCTCTCTAACGGTTTGAAGAAACTGGGGTTGATAAAATAATAAAAACTAACATATATGAAAAAATACGATATTTTTATCTCATACCGCAGAGAAGGCGGTTTTGAGTCAGCGAACTTGATTGCTGAGAAACTGAGAGGAATGGGTTATTCCGTGTTTTTTGATTTAGAGTCATTGCGCTCTGGTAAATTTAATGAGCAGCTTTATAAAGTCATTGAACAGTGCAAAGATTTTATCGTTGTACTTCCCAAAATGGCACTTGACCGTTGTACAAATGAAAATGGCGATACCAATGAAGAAGATTGGCTAAGAAAAGAGGTCTTAGAGGCTATCAAATATCAAAAGAACATCATTCCAATTATGCTCACTGGATTTGAATGGCCCAAAACGATGCCCAAAGGAATGTACACTCTAAAAGATTATCAGGCTATTACAGCCACAAGCCATGATACATTTGATTATGCAATGCAAAGGTTAGCAAGCTATTGCATAAGCAAACCCCATAAGCTCAAACTACCAATGGCAATGGCCTGTGTTATTGCAGGTCTCATAACAATGGCTACAATAGGTTATTTTTCTTTGTTGCAGATTTCAAAACCAATATGTAAATCTGTTGCTAATGAATATACCATTGGAATGGGACTAATTCATGAACTCCTAGGCACAGAAGAAGAATTGAAAACCGAGTGGGAGGCTTTTGTAAGCAGTTACAATTCTGCAGCCACTCCCATCCGAAAGGATTATCTTATATCTGACATGATCTCATCAATTCAGAAAAAAGAAATGAAAGCAGAATCTATAAGAGGTCATATTCGTCCTTCTATTGAATTATCCGAATGGCAAACATTTTTACTTGGATTATATGGTTCACAAAAGGAGGATGTTGAGGGCATGTCGCTATGTGTTGACAGTTATGTATGCGACCTTGATACAATAGCAAGCACCATGAGACAAGTCCTGGAGAGACGTACATTCAAACCATACGAAATACAAAGCGTAAGATATAGTCTTGAATTGTATGAGCGTTCTGTCAATATGATATTCTACGCTTATTTGCAGGAGATAACTCTGCTCCCAGAAGAGAGCAGAAAGTCGCACAATGAAATGATTAAATCATGGATATTGTTGCCAACCATCTCTATGTCTATGTCTCAGGAAGAATATGAAAGACTGACAAATATAGAAATAAACAAGATGGAGGAGCTGAATCATAAGATACAAAAAATGATGGCTGCGCAAGAAAACGAGATGTATGACATGGAAGTTCGGCTCGATTCACTTGAAGCAAAGGCAGACGCATTAATCGAAACAATGAAATAAACTAAATACAAACCATTATGAAAAAGCTCTTCTGCATACTCTTGACAGCAATTATCGCTACACTCTCATTTGCCGAGACACAGCAAGGTATAGTTAAGACACGTGGCCGTATGGATGCCAATGGAAACATAGTATCTGGTGAACG
>JAGHUA010000033.1 GCA_018065085.1 Candidatus Liminaster caballi
AAGGGTATAGCAATTCACGATACCCTTCGTTCTTCCTTTGACAGAATACACATTTTGTCGCTTCATCCAAAGGTGGTGTTTTGGAACCACCCCCTTGTTAAACAGGTCCGACAAAATGTCATTACAGATGTTCCCTTCACACAGCACCTCAGTCATATCCATAACCTCCATCTAGTCTTTAAAACACACCTTTATTATATATAAAAGCCAACTTTTCGCCTTAAATAAAGTTAAAATCGTTAAATCTGCACGATTTTACATTCTCAAAACATCCTCGATAGGACTTTTCTACCGTATTGTGTGCAACTCATTGATTATCAATATATGCCACAAACTATAATTGTGCGAACTTAACATCCGTCACTCTTCCAAATAGTCTCACCTTTATAGAAAGCACAGCCTTCGAAGAGTGTGGCAATCTTGTATCGATTAATTTGCCAGAAGGACTGACAAATATTGGCAGAAGTGCTTTCTTGGGATGCTTCAAATTAGCTTCTATTGATTTGCCAAGTAATCTAGCTACTATAGGACAATATGCATTCTGCGGTTGTCGAAGCTTGACCTCCGTTGTAATCCCAAGTAGCGTCCAGAACATTGATCAGGCTGCATTCTCGTTCTGCGATTTACTGACTTCAATTGTTGTTGATCCTAACAACACAGTTTATGATAGCCGTGAAAATTGCAATGCCATCATCGTTACTTCTACAAATGAATTAATAACAGGATGCAGTAACACCTCTATTCCAGACGATGTACAGGGCATTGGCATCCGCGCCTTCTATGGTGTGGCTAATCTAACGTCAGTTGATATTCCGTCTTCGGTGGAGAGCATCGGAGATTATGCATTCTTTGGTTGCCATAACCTGACTGAGATGACTTGCCGAACACTTGTTCCTCCAACACTTGGCACAGAGGTATTTGCAGACACTCCGTATGAAACAGGAACTCTTTATGTGAATGGATCAAAAGTAAGAACATATAGAAAGGCAGATCAATGGCAAGATTGGGAAACAATTTTGCCAATACCTGGCACAGAGCCGGAAGGCACTACAATTTTGGACAAGGCATATTATGACGGCTCGGAGAAGTACTATGATGAGGTGGTTTATGTTCGATCATTTACAAGCACGGCATGGCAGTCTCTATATGTGCCATTCTCTATTCCTGTGAGCGTGTTGGATGAGTATGGTCTTGAAGTAGCAGAGATTTATAACGTCCATCAGTATGACAGAGATGAAGATGGTGTTTATGAGGAAACTAATATTGACTTCCTGAAAATGAAGGTTGGAAGCACAGAAGCAAACTGTCCATACATGATCCGCGCAAAGGAAATCGGCGATGTAGAAATGGTACTTGAGAATGTAACGCTGAGTGATGCGCTTTCATGTAGTATCGATTGTTCAACTGTCAAGCAGCTCTTTACATTTACCGGCACTTATACTGGAGTAGATGGCCCAACAATGTATGCTAACAAGTATTATGCTATGACCAACTCTGGAGCACTTAAACGAGCAGGTTCATCGAACGTATCGCTGAAACCTCAGCGTTGGTATATGAAGATTGAAAACCGTGATGGATCGCCAGTGACCTATTTCGCGCCAAATGTTCGAGTAATAGAACTCGAAACCAGTTATCCAATATGTGGTTCAAAAGATGGCTTGCCTCCTGGAGGTGGCTCTGCTCCAGTAGGAGGAGAGACTGGACCAGGAGAAGAATTCTCTGCACCTTCTCTCCGATCTCATCTGTGGGACGAGGAATAAAAACAAGTAACCCACTGCCTTAAGCGTGAGCTTTAGGACAGTGGGTTGTTCGTTCAGTGCAATCGTCTTGCAATTATTTCTTCTTGCCGTAGCGAGAGAGGAACTTATCAACACGACCGGCGGTATCGACGAGTTTGTGCTTGCCAGTGTAGAATGGGTGGCTGGCAGAGGTGATTTCAAGTTTTACGAGTGGATACTCGACGCCATCGATCTCGATTGTCTCCTTGGTGTTGATGGTTGAACGAGAGATGAAAGTCACATCGTTCGACATGTCCTTGAATGCTACAGGACGATAGTTTTCTGGATGAATACCTTTTTTCATTTTGTTTGATGTTTTTTGCTATGCTCTTACATCCAGCGGCTTCGGATGGGCAAAGGTAGAACCCTCGTGGTACGCTTTCAATAGATACACAGCGGCATTAATATATATTTTTGCGGGTGCAAAGATAGTCAATCTGTCGGGAAATGCGGTCAGGAATGGTCGCTTATTTGCCGAAAATAGACTATTTGTGCAAGTTTATGCGCTTATTGATATGTAGATATGGCACATAATAGACAAAAAAGGCTGCGAGTGTGCCTACTGCCAGACCTCCGATGATGTCGCCAGGATAATGGACGCCGAGGTAGATGCGGCTGTAGCAGTTGAGCAGGGCAAAGGCAATGAGCAGGCAGCGCATGAGTGGAAGCAGACGGCCTGACTGATGGCGCAGGAGAAGCAGGAACCACAGAGCCACTCCCCATGTGTTGGCTGCATGGCTTGAGACGAATCCGTAATGTCCGCCGCGATAGTTGCGCACGATGTGGATCAGTTCGGATATTCCGCTGTCAGGACGTGATGGACGTGGACGTTCGACCAGCGGTTTGATGAGCCCGGAAGAGATTTGGTCGGCAAGCAGGACGACAAGGGCGGTGCAGAGGACGAGCAACAGGAGGTTGCGCCAATTGACGCGCAATGGCTGACAGCGCCGAACGAGCATCCAGAGCAGTATGGCGTAGAGCCAAAGCCATGTCAGCGGCTTGGAGACGTACCACCAAAATGCGTCGGCTGCGGCGCCGGCGTCGTAGTTCATCCACAGCATCAGCTGTTGGTCAAGTGAATGGAGCGTCTCGATCATTTATCTACAATCCAGGCTTTGTTATGTACCTTGAACGGCTGTCCGTCATACTGCATGTCGTCCTTTTCGGGGATGAGCAGGGTGTATTGCTTGCCGGGGCGCACGGTCAGTTTGCTGTCGCGCAGCCACGGGTTGAACTCCTTCAGATGAAAGTATGAGCATCCGTGCTTTTTGGCAAAGGCGGTGATGTCGGTTATCGACTGCTTGACCGTGACCTCGGAGGTGCGGATGGGGCGATAGAGTTGGTCGCTGTAGATGACGAACCCGTAGCGGTAGGGATCGGACATGATGGTCTTCATGGCCATGATGCGGAACATGTAGCGCGAAGTCTCTTCGACAAGGAGAAGGTCAAGGGCGGTGGTGGCGTCCTGATCTTTCAGTCGGCGCGAGATGCCTGCCTGACCGGCGTTGTAGGACGCAGCAACCGAGTTCCAGTCGCCGAACTTCTCGTATGCCTCGCGGAAGTATTTGCAGGCGGCGCGTGTGCTCTTCTCAATGCTGTAGCGTTCGTCCACCTCGGTGTCGATCTGCAGACCATAGCGTCGGCCTGTCTCGGCAATGAACTGCCATAATCCGGCAGCCTTGGCTGGCGAGACGGCACGCTGGTTGAGGCTGCTCTCGATGCAGCACAGGTACTTCATGTCGTCAGGAATTCCTTCCTCACGGAGTATCGGTTCGATGATAGGGAACAGGCGGTTGGCGCGCTTGATGACGAGCAGGGTGTTGGTGTGGGCATAGCACATATTGGTCATCTCGCGTTCGAAGCGTTCGTGACGGTCGTAGCGCGAGAGGTCGATCTTCTGTCCGAATACGTCGATGGTATGATCGAATCGCGGTGTCGAGACGAACGACAGCATCTGGGGCATTTCGGGACGCAGGCTTGGCGATGGGCGAAGCGACATGAGCGCCACACCGGCAACCACGGCGCCGGCAAGGAAAAGGGAGAGGGTGCGAATGCTTTTCATTGTGAATGAGGTTTGCAATGTGGGGTTAAGGCGTAGGTGAATTGGAATCGACCTTCTTGAGGCGCAGGACGTTGATGTCGCCGCGTCGCTGATAGTGGATTCCGTCAGTGCCGAGAGCCTTGATCAGATAGTAATATGCGCCTGTGGGCACGACACGTCCGCCCTGAGTGCCGTCCCAGCCGTCGGAAGGGTCGGTGGTGTGGTAGAGCTGTTGTCCCCAGCGGTTATAGACCCACATCTCGAACTTGGCAAGCGACTGGTACTTGACCTTGAAGACGCGGTTGTTGCCCGATGGAGAGTCGGGCGTGATGAGGTTGGGAATCTGGAGCAATGACTCGGTCACGCGGATGGTATAGATCTCCGATTCGGTCTCCTCGGTGTTGTCGGCGTTCGATGTGGAGAAGCGGGCATAGTAAGTGCCTGTCTCGTCGAACGTATAGTCGATGTCGGTCTCGTGGAACGACACGATGAGACTCTGGAACTGCTGATCCTCAGCGATGTCCCATGAGACGTAGGTGGTGACGTCAGGGTCAACTTCGGCCTCGAAATGGACAAGGATAGGTCCCGGACCCTGGAAGGTCCGTTCGGATGCCTGCACGGTATCGGCAAGGTTCTCGATGTAGGTCTGCTGGTCGATGTAGGCTGTGTCCCACGGCAGTTTGACATCGTCAGAACTTGTCTGTAACGCGAGCGAAAGAGGGAGCGTCAAAAGGACAGAAATCATTGTCTGCATATTTGTGTTGGCCGACGATGGCAATCATGGCAGCATTGTCGGTGGTGAACTTGAGAGGAGGGAGGAACACTTTCCAGCCCCATTTGGCCGAAGCCTCGGTGAAGGCGTTGCGCACGCCGCTGTTGGCCGATACGCCGCCAGCCACAGCCACCTCCTTGATGCCGGTCAGCTTGACAGCCTTCTTCATCTTGTCCATCAGGATCTCGACGATGGTGCGCTGTAGCGATGCGCAGAGGTCAGGCATGTTCTGCTGCACGAAGTCGGGATTCTCCTTCACGGCATCGCGCAGGGTGTAGAGGAAGGACGTCTTGAGGCCGGAGAACGAATAGTTGAGACCCTCGATGTGAGGCTTGGCAAACTGGAAGCGCTTGGCGTCGCCCTCCTTGGCAAGACGGTCGATGACAGGGCCGCCGGGATAACCGAGACCCATGACCTTGGCACACTTGTCGAAAGCCTCGCCTGCGGCATCGTCGATGGTCTGTCCGATGACCTCCATGTCATTGTAAGCCTTCACTTTGATGATCTGGCTGTTGCCGCCTGACACGAGCAGGCAGAGGAACGGATATGAAGGAACGTCCTTTGGGGTGACCGAGAGCGTGCCGTCCTCCTTGCGTTCGCCCTCACGCACGAAATGCGCCATGACGTGACCCTGAAGATGATTGACATCGATCATCGGGATGTTGAGCGCAGAGGCAAGACCCTTGGCAAACGAAAGGCCGACGAGCAGCGAACCCATGAGACCCGGACCGCGTGTGAATGCGATGGCGGTAAGATCCTCGGGCTTGATGCCGGCGCGGCGAATAGCTTCGCTCACCACAGGCACGATGTTCTGCTGGTGGGCACGGGATGCAAGTTCGGGCACGACGCCTCCGTAGGCCTCATGCACGGCTTGACTGGCAATGACATTGGAGAGCAGCACTCCGTCCTGGAGTACGGCTGCCGAAGTGTCGTCGCACGATGATTCGATTCCTAATATGATGGTGGACATTGTCGTTTTGTAGTTAATATGCGGTGCGAAGATACGACAAAAAACTGAAACGGACAAGCAAAAATCAGAAAAACCTCGCGCGTGTGCACTTTTTTAGTCTAATGTTTGGTCAATTCATCGAAAAACGCTAACTTTGCGCCCGCTACTATATATGCATTGACAATGAAACGAATTCTTATTACACTCATCATCTGCTGTGTGGCTGCCGTCATCGGTGGTGCAGATGCCCAGATACAGTTCCATCAGCCGGTCAAGAAGACTAAGACTGCAAAGAAGAACAAGAAGGACAACGGAAAAACCTCGTCAACACCTCTCTTTGGAGGCAAGAGCGACAAAAAGGCGGTGGCCGAAGAACCGTCGATGCCCGTAACCTCGGCGGCAGAAAGCACCCCTGACGTAAAAGCCGGATCGGAAATCCAGCCTGTGATGGAGGTTCCTGCCTCAGCCCTCGGCGGAAGCAAGCCTGCAACGAATGCTGCTCCGTTGGAGGTGATTCCTGTGGCTCCGTCGCATCAGACCACACCATCGCATCAGACCACACCATCATATCAGACCTCTCCGGCAACATATTCTGCAAGCAAGAGCGATGTCATTGCCGTCATCCTTCCTTTCAACCTGGCATCGGCCAACGCCGAGGAAGACAAGACCCAGATGCGATCGGTGGAATTCTATGAGGGTTTCCTTCTGGCGGTCGATGAGGCACAGAAGCGCGGACGTCGCATCGAGATACAGACATACGATCTCGGAACTCGTCCGTTGTCAAGCATCCTTACTGACGACAACCTGCTCCGTGCGCAGGCCATCGTTGCTCCGATGGAAACCGCAGAGGTGGCTCAGGTGGCTCAGTTTGCCGAAAGCCACGGCATTGCGGTGATCAGTCCGTTTACCTACAACAAGGAACTTGTGTCGGGTTATCCTCATCTGCTGCAGCTCAAGACTTCGAAGATCTCGGTCTATGACCTGCTGAGCCGTGACCTCATCAAGCGCTTTGCCGGACATGCGTTCGTATTTGTCACCGACAGTCTTTTCGCCAATCAGTGCGACAGCTATCCGGTGCAGTTGAAAGCCGAACTCAAGCGCCGCGGTATCGAATACTACACATACACCTACAATGAGCCGCACAGCGTGTCGTGCATGGATTCGGTGCTGAACCTTGGCGGCCGACACGTGCTCTATGTGCTTGAGACGCCACAGCGCGACGCCCTGCGCCGCTTCTTCCCAAGTCTGAAGAACAAGCTCTTCCTCGATGCCAACCCAAGTACAGCCGAGGCCATCGGCGCCACCTACACAACGGGCGACGAGGTCCTGCCGCAGTATATCTTGGCAGCCGATTCGGTGCAGGCCGATTCCCTGCGCGAGGTGGCTCTGCAGCGTCAGGTGGCCATGCTCGGCTATCCTGAGTGGCAGCTTTATACGGACGACTTCATGGAGTATTTCTATGACCTGAACGTGTGGATGTTCTCGAAGTTCTATATCAATCCGTTCGATGACAACGTGCTTCATTTCCGTGACGACTTCAAATACTGGTTCTCGCGCGAGATGCTGTCGCTGTCGGTCAAGTACGGCATGCTCGGATATGACGTGTCGAAGTTCCTGCTGACCCAGCTGGAACAGAATGGCGTGAACTTCTGCGACAACTTCGTCAACGTGCCGATGACATCATTGCAGCACGATATGTATTTCGAGCGCATGGAGGAGGACGGCTGTCTGCAGAACCGCGGCCTCTATCTGATTCACTTTTCCCCAGATCCAGCCATCGAGCGACATGAGGTGCGCTGACAATAATCAAACAACCCTTAACCGATAATGAGGACAGAATATCGCATAGCAATACTCTCGTGGCTGATGACGCTCTGTGCGGCAGTGGCCATTGCCCAGCCCAAAGTGCCGCGTGAGGTGCAGTTCGGAGTCCTGGGCGGTGTGAACATGAGCCAATACCGTTTCCAGCCAAGCATCACACAGAGCATGTCCAACGGATTCGTAATGGGTGCAGGCGTCCGCTATATAGAGGAGAAGATATTCGGACTGCAGGCCGAGGTGCTCCTGACGCAGCGAGGCATCAAGGACCGTTACGATGCATATCCGCAATACAGTTTCGAGCGTACGCTGACATACATCGAGGTGCCAATCCTGGCGCACGTCTATTTCAACATGGGCAAGCGCAATGAGATATCGTTGGACGCAGGTCCGAAGCTCGGCTATTATCTGGGCGGAGGCACCAAGTCAAAGACCGACTCTGAATATCAGGACATGGTGGTCAACATGACCGTCCATCGCTATGCACATCATGACATGCCGCTCGACCGTAAGTTCGACTATGGCATCCAGGCAGGTCTTGGATATGAGTTCAAGCTCAGCCGCGACATGAGTCTGCAGGTGCAGGGCCGCTATTACTACGGTCTTGGCAATATGTTCCATGACATGAAGAGCGACACCTATGAAAACTCATCCAACCAGTCTGTGCAGATTGTCACATCACTATGGTTTCACCGCCGAATCAAAATCAGAAAGAAATGAATATAATTGAAACAAGCATACCGGGAGTGTTTATTTTCGAGCCACGCGTGTTCAACGATGCTCGCGGCTATTTCTTCGAGTCGTTCTCTCAGCGCGAGTTCGACGAGAAGGTGGCTCCACTCATCGGCCATACCATCCACTTCGTGCAGGACAACGAGTCGATGTCGTCATACGGTGTGATGCGCGGCCTTCACTATCAGCGTATGCCTTACACCCAGACCAAGCTGGTGCGCTGTGTCAAGGGAGCCGTGCTCGATGTGGCTGTGGATATCCGCAAGGGCAGTCCGACGTTCGGTCAGCATGTTGCTGTGGAACTCACAGCCGAGAACCATCGTATGTTCTTTGTGCCACGCGGTTTTGCCCATGGCTTTGCCGTGCTGTCAGAGACTGCGGTGTTCCAGTATAAGTGTGATGAGTTCTATCACCCGGAGGCAGATGCCGGCATAAGCCTGCTGGACGAGAGCCTCGGCATCGACTGGCGCATACCTGTCAAGGACGCCATTCTGAGCGAGAAGGATACGCGCCATGCATGCCTGCGTGACTCGGTTCTCGACTTCGACATCAACGACAAGTTGTATTGATCCAATCCAATAACCACATTCATCCTCACATTCCATGACAATCCTCGTCACAGGAGCCAACGGACAGCTTGGCAATGAGATGCGCATCGTGGCGCAAACTTCGGCACACAGCTATATTTTCACCGACGTAAACGAGGTGGACGGTCTGCCCACCACATATCTTGATATCACCGACCTCGATTCCGTGCGTCGTATGGTGACTGACAATGGCGTGAATGTCATCGTCAACTGTGCGGCATACACCAACGTCGATGCTGCCGAGAGCAACGAGTCCCTGGCAGAGAAACTCAATGCCACAGCGCCAGAGAACCTTGCCGTGGCAATGCGTGAAGCGGGCGGTCTGCTCGTGCAGATCTCGACCGACTATGTGTTCGGCAAGGAACCGTACAACACCCCATGCCGCGAGGATCAGCAAGGCACGCCTACCGGAGTCTATGGACTGACCAAACTGCATGGCGAACGGAAAATCATGGCTACAGGATGTGACCACGTCATCATCCGTACGGCATGGCTCTATTCCGAGTTTGGCAAGAACTTCTGCAAGACCATGCTCAACCTCACAGCCACCAAGCCGCAGCTCAAGGTGGTGTTCGATCAGGTAGGCACTCCTACCTATGCGCTCGATCTTGCCAGGGCCATAGCCGTTGTCATTGACGATTACTCGTCGCAGCCGGCAGGAGAGCGCTATCCGAAGACGGGCGTCTATCACTATTCCAACGAGGGCGTGTGCTCATGGTTCGACTTCACGCGCATGATTGCCGAATACAGCGGACAGACATCGTGCGATGTGCAGCCTTGCCACAGCAACGAGTTCCCATCGCCTGTCACACGTCCGTCTTACTCCGTGCTCGATAAGACCAAGATCAAGCAGACTTTCGGCATTGCTGTCCCTTACTGGACGGAATCGCTTCGCCGCTGCATTGCCAACCTTCAATCCAAGTAACACCATGTATGACTATCTGATTGTCGGATCCGGACTCTTTGGTGCCACTTTTGCCCATCAGGCGGCAAAGGCAGGCAAGCGCTGCCTCGTCATTGACAAGCGTCCGCATCTTGGCGGCAATGTCTATTGCGAGAAGGTGGAGGGCATCAACGTGCATAAATACGGCGCGCATATCTTCCATACGTCCAATCGCGAGGTGTGGGACTTTGTCAACACGCTTGTCGAATTCAACCGCTATACCAACTGCCCCGTGGCCAACTATAAGGGCCGTCTTTTCAACCTTCCGTTCAATATGAACACGTTCAACGCCCTGTGGGGGGTGCAGACGCCGCAGGAGGCAATGGCAAAGATCGAGTCGCAGAAGGCCGAGGCTGTGGCAGCGTTGGGCGGACGCGAACCTCAGAACCTTGAGGAACAGGCGCTGTGTCTTGTGGGTCGCGATGTGTTCGAGATTCTTATCAAGGAATACACCGAGAAGCAGTGGGGACGTCCGTGCAGCGAACTGCCGGCATTCATCATCAAGCGTCTGCCCGTGCGCCTTGTGTTCGACAATAACTATTTCAATGACCTCTATCAGGGCATACCTGCCGGCGGCTACAACCTGCTCATCGACCGCCTGCTTGAAGGCATCGAGTGCAAGACATCGACCGACTTCTTCACGTCGGAATACAAGGACTGGCAACGCTTTGCCCATCATCTTGTCTATACAGGTCCCATCGACCAGTATTTCGACTATCGGTTCGGCAAGCTCGACTGGCGTACGGTCTCGTTCCGTACACGTGTGGAGCCTGTGCCAAACTATCAGGGCAACGCCGTGGTCAACTATACGAGCCATGAGAAACCATACACACGCGTCATCGAGCATAAGCATTTCGAGATGTTCGGCCAGCAGGTCTATGACTGTCCTGTGAGCGTGGTGAGCGAAGAGTATTCGACCGAATACCGTGAGGGCATGGAACCTTACTATCCGGTCAATGACGAACGAAACAACAGCCTGGCAACGCAGTATCGCGAGCTCGCGGCAGCCGAACATGATGTGATCTTCGGCGGACGTCTGGCAGAATACCGCTATTATGACATGGCTCCAGTAATTGAGAGTGCATTGAACCGAGCAGCATCCTCCTTATATAATATATAATATGAGTGAAATCCTAGAAACCGGCATAAACTGCCTTCGCGCTGAGTCGCAGGCAATCCTCGATCTTATCCCACGAATGGGAGAGGAGTTCGAGCAGGCTGTGAACCTTATCTTCGACTGTAAAGGCAAGGTGATAGTGACAGGAGTGGGCAAGTCTGGCCATATCGGCAGCAAGATAGCCGCAACTCTGGCATCGACCGGTACGCCATCGTTCTATCTTAATCCGCTTGACGCATATCATGGCGATCTTGGCATGATTGCTCAGGGCGATGTGGTGATGGCGATCTCCTACAGCGGCAACACCGACGAACTTCTCCGCTTCGTGCCGCTCATCCTCGAACGTAATATCCCGATCATCGGCATTTCAGGCAATCCCGAGTCCCTGCTTGCCCGTTATTCGCGCGTTCACCTCAATATAGCCGTGAGCCGCGAGGCCGATCCGCTGAACCTTGCTCCGACATCGAGCACCACCGCCACCCTTGCCATGGGCGATGCGTTGGCAAGCGCCTTGATGCGTCTGCGTGGATTCGGCGATAGCGACTTTGCCCGTTTCCATCCAGGAGGAAGCCTTGGCAAACGTCTGCTGGGACGTGTGCGCGACTTCATGGCCACCGAGGATCTGCCGACATGGACCGTCCGGCCATCGGACATGCTCTCTGATGTTATCATCCGCATCAGTCAGGGCAAGAAGGGCCTCGTTGTGGCTCTCGATGCCGATGCCGACACTCCGTTGGCTGAGGGTCAAGTGGCAGGCATCATCACCGACGGCGATGTGCGTCGCGCCATGCAGAAACACCGCGAGGCATTCTTCTCGTTGCGTGTGTCAGACATCATGAGCCGAAATCCTAAGCGCATTCATGCCGACGACAAGATCTCTGCCGCTGCCGATGTGATGTTGCGTAACTCGATCCACGCGCTTATCGTGCTCGACCGCAATGACCATTTCTGCGGCATCATCGACTACTTTGCCTGCGTCTGACGTGATTATACAATCTTCAGCGCATTCACCCATCCTATAATTCCTCCATTCACAAACCCTTCATATTCCTTCATTCATCATGAACCCAGTTTTCATTGCCGGCCCATGCGTCATCGAATCAATGGAGTGCCTCGAAGAGGTGGCTCAGGAACTCGTGCGCATCAACTCTGCTCTCGGCACAGACATAATCTTCAAGGCATCGTTCGATAAAGCCAACCGCACCAGTATCTCGTCCTATCGAGGCCCAGGACTTGAAAAGGGGCTGCTGATGCTTGCCCAGATCAAGGAGAAGTATGGCTTGCGTCTGCTGACAGACATTCACGAGGCATGGCAGGCAGCTCCGGCAGCCGAGGTTGTCGATGTGCTCCAGATCCCAGCCTTCCTCTGCCGCCAGACCGATCTGCTCGTGGCAGCCGCCAAGACTGGCAAGACCGTGAACATCAAGAAGGCTCAGTTCCTGTCGGGTCAGGATATGAAGTATCCGGTGCAGAAAGTCCTGGACACGGTCAATGCCTCGGCAGCAACCCCTGTCACACCTGCCGATGACCGCGTGTGGCTCACGGAACGAGGCAACAGCTTCGGCTACAATAATCTCGTAGTGGATTTCCGCAATATTCCCGACATGCTCGGCATCGTGCCTCGTGTCATCATGGATTGCACCCACAGCGTGCAGCGTCCGGGAGCCGCAGGAGGCAAGACTGGCGGCAACCGTGAGTTCGTCCCATCCATGGCGCTCGCAGCCAAGGCTTTCGGCGCGACCGGTTATTTCTTCGAAGTCCATCCCGATCCGGAGAAGGCATTGAGCGACGGCCCTAACATGCTTTACCTGCGCGACTTGGAAGGCGTGATCCGTTCTTTGCTCTGATAATTGTTCTCTGCTTTGATCGTCGTTCTCAGTTTCGATTGTTGTTCATGACCAAAGGCAAGCACAGGGAAAGATGTGCGGTTTTGTCATGTGCGCAATACATTTCGCAATGTAACAAGAGAGCAATTTTCAGTTTTTTAATAATTTTTTATTTTTCTTTTTGCCGTGTTGTGAAACTGCTATAAATTTGCAGCGTCAAAAGAATGCTATTCTTGTGAAGACAAATAAACAAAACAACAATAAACAAATTAAAATTTAAGGTATTATGAAGTCTCTTCGTGTAATGGCAATGGCTATGATCGTTGCAATGGTTAGTTTTTCAATGGTATCATGTGGTGGTAACAAGCAGGAGGCTCCTGCTGCTGACGCTCCTGCAGTAGAGGAGGCACCAGTAGCTGTGGCTGATTCTACATGCTGCGGTGACTCTGCATGCTGCTGCGACTCAGTTGCTTGCGATAGCTGCTGCCAGGCTGCTGCCGCTGAGTAATTCAAGCACAGACATCCAAAGAAATCTAAGCGGGGGTGCGTCATTCATTTGGCGCACCCCCGTCGGTTTTGTTTCATGCAGTCGGCATCGTCAGAGTAACATTCTTCCGCGTTCCTTTATGCCGGGCAGTCGATAACGATATGACGGTCGATGTCGGCAGAGTCGCGTTCGGTGTCTGACAGGATACGTTCGCAGATGGCATCCTCGATGTGGGTCTGTATGGCACGCTTCAGAGGACGGGCGCCAAACTTGCGGTCGAAGCCCTTGGAAGCAAGGAAATCCTTCATGGCATCGGTCACCTCCACGTCGTAGCCCTGCTGTGCGATGCGAGGCAGAACGTCCTGCAGTTCGACGTCAACGATGTGGCGAATGTCGTCGTGCGACAGCTGGCGGAACGTAATGATGTCGTCGATGCGGTTGAGGAATTCAGGAGAGAACGTCTTTTTCAGTTCCTTCTGGATCACGCCCTCGGCAGCAGCCTGCTCCTGTTCCTGAGTGTATTCCTTAAAGCCGATGCCGGTGCCGAAGTCGCCCAGCTGACGGCTGCCCACGTTGCTCGTCATGATGATGATGCAGTTCTTGAAATCGACCTTCCGGCCTTGAGAGTCGGTGAGATGTCCCTCGTCGAAAAGCTGCAGCATGAGGTTGAACACCTCTTTGTCGGCCTTCTCGATCTCGTCGAACAGAACCACCGAGTATGGATGACGGCGTACGCGCTCGGTCAGCTGTCCGCCTTCCTCATATCCCACGTATCCGGGTGCGGCACCGATGAGTCGCGATGTGGCGTATTTCTCCATATACTCGCTCATGTCGATGCGGATGATGCTGTCGCGAGTGGCGAAAAGCTCGTCGGCAATCTTCTTGGCGAGGTAGGTCTTGCCCACGCCCGTCGGACCAAGGAAGAGGAACGTGCCGATAGGCTTGCGCGGATCCTTGAGGCCCACACGGTTGCGCTGGATGGCACGCACCACCTTGTCGATGGCCTGATCCTGACCCACCACGTTGGCTTTGAGCACCTCGCGCAGATGCAGGAGTTTCTGACCCTCGGTCGATGCCACCTTCTGCACCGGAATGCCTGTCATCTGAGCCACGGTCTCCGAGATGGTGCCGGCATCGATGACGGGGCTGTTGTCGCGTTCGTGCTGCATGAGGCTCTGGCGTGCCTCGTTGAGCTGTTCCTCCAGCATACGCTCACGGTCGCGAAGTGTCGCAGCCTCCTCATAGTGCTGGCCGAGTATGGCCTCATCCTTCTGGAAGCGGATGTCCTCAATCTGCTTCTCCAGGGCCTCGAACGAGCTTGGCATCGTGGCCGACGACAGATGCATGCGCGATCCTGCCTCGTCGAGCACGTCGATGGCCTTGTCCGGGAAGTTGCGGTCGGTGATGTAGCGGTCGCTCAGCGTGACGCATGCCTTGAGCGCATCGTCGGTGTAGCGTACGCAATGGTGCTGCTCATATCGGTCGCGGATGTTGTGGAGGATGGCGAGCGTGTCGTCAGCCGTTGTCGGATCGACGATGACCTTCTGGAAACGGCGTTCGAGGGCGCCGTCCTTCTCGATGGTCTTGCGATATTCGTCGAGCGTGGTTGCACCGATGCATTGGAGTTCGCCACGGCTCAGCGCGGGCTTGAGCATGTTGGCGGCGTCCATCGAGCCCTCGGCGTTTCCTGCACCCACCATGGTGTGGATCTCGTCGATGTAGAGGATCACGTCAGGGTTGTCATGCACCTCGCGCATGATGTTTTTGAGACGTTCCTCAAACTGTCCGCGGTATTTCGTGCCAGCCACGATTCCTGCCATGTCGAGCGACACTACGCGCTTGTCCTTGAGCAGGAAGCTGACCTTGCGATCGGCGATGCGCTGAGCCAGGCCCTCGACGATGGCTGTCTTGCCCACACCCGGCTCACCGAGCAGGATCGGGTTGTTCTTCTTGCGGCGCGAGAGGATCTGAGCGAGACGTTCGATCTCTGTCTCACGGCCAATGACAGGGTCGAGCTTGCCCTCGCGAGCCGCCTGGGTCATGTCGTAGCCGAAGCGGTCGAGCGTCGGAGTGTCGCTCATGCGTGTCTCGTTGCTGACCGAGGCCGCGCCTGTCTGGCGGCTGTTGCTGTCGCTGTCGCTCATGATGTTGTCGAACGGATTGTCCCATGCCTCGTCCGTAACCTCTACGTCCTCGCCCCCGTTGCTCTCCTCGTCGGTCTCACCATCGCTGACGGCCAGCGGCTTGCGGCCCTCCATTTCGAGCACGGAGTCGTGGAATGTGTCATAGCTGATGTCGAACATGCGCAACACCTGGCTCACGGTGCTTTTCTTGTCCTTGAGCATGGCCAGCACGATGTCTTCGGGCGTAATGTCAGAATGGCGCATCATGCGGGCTTCGAGCTGAGAGAGCATCAGGGTGCGGTCGATGTCGCGGCTTGGCACGACACCCGTCAGCCACTCGGCGGCGGCTGCCGTGGTGCTGATGCTGCCAGCCTCGGCACATTCGTGGTTCTGGTGTATGGCGATGGAGTTCTCCAATCTGTGACGCAGGGCATTGAGCACCACACCGCGACGGGTGAAGATCTGTGCGGTGGCGGTGCGGCTGTTGCCGATGATGCCGAGCAGGATGTGTTCGGGCATCAGGGTGCGGCTGTTGGTGCGCTTGGCTTCGTCACGGCTTGTGAGTATGGCGTTCTTTGCGAGTTCTGAGTAGCTGTTAGTCATTCGAAGTGTCTAAAATTGATGTGCAAATATAGCATGTTATCTGCCAAAACATAACAAAAAGTGTGCCAAACAGTAAAAAATGCCCGCCTTTTTGCCATTTTGTCATTTTTAAATATTATATTTGCGCGGAAAAATAATATTGAGCAATGACCCAGAAGGAATTTTTGTCAGAATTGCAGAAGCGCAGCGGCATGGACAGGCAGATGTGTTCGGCCCTGCTTTCGGCAACCGAGAAACTGATGGTGGAGGAAGCCACGATGCTCGTGCCCGTGAGGTTTGAGGGGCTTGGCGAGTTCGTGCCGACAAAGCATCCTGAATACATCGACCAGAATCCCGAAACGGGACAGTCGGTGCTCTTCCCGCCACGCATTTCATACCGTTTCCACAGCGAGGTGGAACTCTGATCGGCTCAAACAGTTTAAGCACAAAAAAACAGCAGACAATGATAGACACCACACAGTTCAAACAGCTCCTTGCCCGCACGGCCAAGGTGAGCGATGATGAGGCTTCGGCTTTTGTCGATGCTATGGTCTCGCTGATCCTCGAGCATATTGCCAAGGGCGAAGAAGTGACAGTGGGCGGCCTCGGCACGTTCCATGTGATTGAAGCCCAGCAGGGTGAACTCCGTCGCCTTGCGTTCAGCCCTGACGAGAAGATACGCGAAGCTGTGAATGCTCCGTTCTCGTGCTTCGAGCCATTCGTCATCGCTGAGGCAGAGCCTAAGAAAACTTTGCCCGAAGAGGTGGTCACACCTGTGATGACCGAAGAAAAGTTGCCCGAAGAGGTGGTCGCTCCTGCGATGACCGAAGAAAAGTTGCCCGAAGAGGTGGTCACACCTGCGATGACTGAAGAAAAGTTGCAGGAAGAGGTGAACACACCTGCAAAGCCTGAAAAAAAGTTGCCGGAACACGACAGCAGAGGTGCAAAGCGTCTCGCGGCAATCATTTTGACAGTTTGCATACTTGCGGTGGGCGCAACGATGCTCTGGTGGACAGTTTGTCACACTGACAAGGTGTCGGAAGAAGTTGCTGCGCAAGCAGTGCAGGCCGACAAGGACTCAACGGCATCTGCCGCAACACAACCTCAGCTTGCCGAGGTGCCGACAGAACCTGCCCAGACAGCTCCACAGCCTGCCGCGCCCGTCAAGCCACAGCCGCCGACACGCGAACAGCTCCTGCTCGACGAAGACGGAGAGCCGCGCATGGCCATACTCACCGATGGCGAACGTCTCACGCTCCTGGCGCTCAGCGTCTATGGCGACAAGACATTCTGGTGCTACATCTACGACGTCAACGCCTTCCAGCTTGGCGATCCGAACAACGTGCCGAAGAACGTGCCGCTCTATCTGCCTAACCCCGACTACTACCGCATTGAGAGCGACGATGAGGTGTCGCTGCGCCGTGCCCGCAACCGCGCCGCAAAGATTTTGAACCAATACAGCAAACAATAAACGACTTATGTATAACACAGAGCAAGAACTTAAAGAGGTGACCGGCCTCTGCCGCGACGTCTTCACCAAAAAGACCTTCGACTATGGAGCCTCGTGGCGCATCATGCGTCCGCAGTCAATCACCGACCAGATCTATATCAAGGCCAATCGCATTCGCTCGCTTCAGGTCAAGGGCGAGTCGAAGGTGGGCGAGGGCATTGTCCCTGAGTTTATCGGCATAGTCAACTATGGCCTCATGGGCATCATCCAGCTCCGTCAGGGCTATTCAGAGACGGTCGATAAGACACCCGAGGAGGTTGTGGCGCTCTACGACGAGCAGCTCAATGCAGCCCTGACCCTTCTGGCAGCCAAGAACCATGACTACGACGAGGCATGGCGCATGATGCGGGTGTCGAGCTACGTCGATCTCATCCTGATGAAGATCCAGCGCACCAAGCAGATCGAGGATCATCAGGGCAAGACCCTCATGAGCGAAGGCATTGATGCCAACTACATGGACATGGTCAACTACTCGCTCTTTGCACTCATCAAACTGGTGTGTGAACATGCTGAATAGGCTCATCACCATAATCTGCCAGCTGCTGGTGGGCGGGACATTCGTGGTCAGCGGCCTTCTCAAGGCCATCGACCCTGTGGGCACGTCCATCAAGCTCACCGAGTATCTCCACCATTTCTCCATGCCGTGGCTCACCGATCTGACCATGGCCATGGCGTGGGCGCTTGCCCTCATTGAGCTTGCCATAGGCCTGAACGTGTTTTTCGGGCGCAACCGCAAGGTGTTCGTGGCTCTGGCGCTTGCCGTGATGGCTGTGTTCACGCCGCTGACGCTCTATCTTGCCATCGCCAACCCCGTGGACGACTGCGGATGCTTTGGCGACGCCCTGGTGCTGACCAACTGGCAGACGTTCGGCAAGAACGTGGTGCTGCTGGCAGCCACCGTGTGGCTTGTGGTGCGCAACCAGAGGGTGGTGCTGTGGCTCTCGCCCAGTCAGCATACGTTCTATTTCTATGGCGTGATGCTCGTGGGTGTGATCCTTGCCGGCATCGGCACGTGGCATCTGCCCTACATCGACTTCCGCCCATACCGCCCGGGTGTCTCGCTGCGGTCGGCTCTTGATACGGGGATGGACGACGGGTCGCCGATTGCCCCTGCGTCTGCTCAGGTCGAATATGTGATTGTCTATGCCAAGGACGGTGAGCAGCAGGAGTTTACGCTCGACAACCTGCCTGACGAGGACTCGGGGTGGGAGTTCGTCGAGACTATCGAACGCCGCACGTCCGAGCCGTCGGCGCAGACACAGTCGTCGGCCGTGCCTCATAGCCGATCGGCCGAGGGCATAAACCTCAGGCTGTTCGATGCCGACTACAACGACGTGACCGGCGAGGTGCTTGCCGACACCGGCTATGTGTTCCTCCTCCTTTCGCCCGACATTTCGCAGGCGGGCGAACACGACATTGACTGCATCGAAGGTCTCTATGAGTACTCGATTGCCGAGGGCTACGGCTTCTATGGCGTCACGTTGCGCAACGATGCCGACGTCGAGCGCTGGCGTTTCCGCACGGGAGCCGAGTACCCGATAGTGTTTGCCGACCAGCAGGTCATCGAGACAATGATACGCTCCAACCCCGGACTCATGCTATTGCATGATGGCGTGATACAATGGAAAACCTACCTCTCGGCAATCGATGTTCAGGCGTTGTCATCTGCAAAGTTAAGTGAGCAGAGTTATGGGCAAATACAGCCAATCGACCGAAAAGAACGCGTTTTTTGGATTATTCTTTGGATGGTTGCGCCATTGTTGCTATATTTGCCGTTGAATTTAATCAAATCCCTAATAAATAAATCAAAAAATGAGAAAGAAAATTGTAGCCGGTAACTGGAAGATGAACACCACTCTCCAGGAAGGCGTAGCACTTGCTGAGGGTCTCAAGGCAGCTCTCGAAGGCAAGAAGGTAAACTGTGACGTGGTTGTGTGCACTCCTTTCATCTCTGTCGCCAGCGTTGCTAAGGCAGTAGAGGGTTCTGTAATCGGTGTCGGCGCTGAGGATTGCTCAGCTCATGACAAGGGCGCCTACACAGGCGAGGTTGCAGCCAACATGATCGCATCTACAGGCGCTAAATATGTTATCCTCGGTCACTCAGAGCGTCGCCAGTATCATGGCGAGAACAACGAGCTCCTCGTGGCTAAGCTCGGTCAGGCTCTTGCCAACGGCCTCACACCAATCTTCTGCGTCGGTGAGGTTAAGGAGGAGCGTGAGAACGGTACATTCAAGCAGGTTATCGAGGGCCAGATGGAGGCAATGTACAGCCTCTCGGCTGAGGACTTCGCCAAGTGCGTAGTTGCCTACGAGCCAGTATGGGCCATCGGTACAGGCCTTACAGCCAGCAGCGAGCAGGCTCAGGAGGTTCACGCCTTCATCCGTGCAAGCATCGCTAAGAAGTATAACGCTGAGGTTGCTGACAACTGCTCTATCCTCTACGGTGGCAGCTGCAAGGGCAGCAATGCTCCTGAACTCTTCGCTCAGCCAGATATCGACGGCGGCCTCATCGGTGGCGCTGCCCTCAAGGTTGACACATTCATGCCTATCATCGAGGCTTGGAAATAATAATGAAGCATCGTACAGCTAACATATTGCTGTTATTGGCAATGCCATTGCTCGCACAGGCCCAGACCCTGTGCGAGCATCTTCGCAATAGCGGAAAAGTGACCCTGAAGCAGGATCAGCGCCTTGAGACTCTCATCAGTCGCGAGCAGAAGGTCTATAACGCAGCGTCACGCATTCAGACCAACAAGTCGGGCCAGCAGGTGCTCTCTGTGCCGGGTTTCCGCGTGAGAGTCTTCTCAGGCAACAACCAGACAGCATCGAAGAACGAGGCCTATAAGATCGAGAAGGAGCTCACCGAGTATCTGCCCGATCTGCAGACATACGTCATCTTCCGCACTCCCAACTGGCGCCTGATGGTGGGCAACTATCGCACCATGGAGGAAGCCACCGCCGCCATGCGCGAACTCAAGAAGAAGTTCCCTGTCTATGGCCGCGAGATGTTTGTGGTGAAGGATGATATTGAGATTATACTGAACTGACGAAATGGAATACAACGAAGAACTATTGAAACCGATGGGCGAGGGTGTGGAGCAGATGCTCCGCCTCGTGGGCGAAGACCCGTCGCGCGAGGGCCTGCTGAAGACTCCCGAGCGTGTGGCCAAGTCGCTGCAGTTCCTCACCCAGGGCTATCATCAGGACCCGGAGGCAATTCTCAAGTCGGCTATGTTCCGCGAGGACTACCAGCAGATGGTGATCGTCAGGGACATTGACTTCTACAGCCTCTGCGAACACCACATGCTGCCGTTCTTCGGCAAGGTGCATGTGGCTTACATTCCGAACAAATACATTGTGGGACTTTCCAAGATTCCGCGCGTGGTCGAGGTCTTTGCCCGTCGCTTGCAGGTGCAGGAGCGTCTCACCACCCAGATCAAGGAGTGCATCCAGCAGACCCTTCATCCGATGGGCGTGATGGTTGTGGTCGAGGCACGCCACCTGTGCATGCAGATGCGCGGCGTCGAGTCTCAGAATGCCATGACCACGACCAGTGATTTCTGTGGCGCGTTCAATGAGATACGCACCCGACAGGAATTCCTCGAACTGATCAAGCAGAAGTAACTCCACGAAAAAGCCTGTCTCTGACGTCCTCCCATGCATCGCCTGTTGCCGTTCCTCACCGCCCTGTGGCTTTGTCTCCCATTGCCCGTCATGGCTCAGCAGACCTGCCCAACGGTGTTCGACGACCTCGAACTAGAAGATGCCGACTACGAGATTGTGACGCCCGACTCGCTGCTCAACGTCTCCGAACTCTCTGACAGCGTTCAGATGTCCCGCCTCGAAAGGCTGATGGGCGTGAGGCTCGACACCTTGACGGCCATCCTGACCATCTGCCCCGATCTGCCATCACAGTGGGACGGTCATGAACTCCTGTTCTCAACGCCCGACTTCGACTTCAGTCGCTCGTATCACGACAGCGTGGCTGTGTGGTATTTCATGGGCGAGGGCGATTTCTTCGAGAGCTATGACAGCATCGTGGTGTGTGTGCCTTCCGACTGTGTGCTCAGCGGAGAGCTCGACGATACTGAAGGCATCTGCTTCCTGCCCGCCGAGGTTCATCGCGACAGCCTGCTCGCCGCATTGGACAAGGCCGTTCGGGCAAAAGGCGTGGACGTGATCGCTCCTGGTGCGACGGCAGACGACAGCAAACGCTCGCTGCGCCGCCAGCGCCGCCGCGAGGCAAAGGCCACCCGCCGTGCAAAGAAAAAACAGAAAACCCATAATTACTAAATATTTATTACTATGGTAGAAAAAACACTCGTAATCCTGAAGCCAAGCTGCGTGATGCGCAGCCTTGTGGGTGAGGTCACCCGCCGCTTCGAACAGAAAGGCCTCCGTCTGGCTGGCATGAAGATGATCCAGCTGACCGACGCCCAGCTCAATGAACACTATGCTCACCTCGCTGAGAAGCCATTCTTCCAGCGCATCAAGGACTCAATGCAGGCTTCGCCTGTCATCGTCTGCTGCTACTGCGGCGTCGATGCTGTCGAGGTGGTTCGTGCCCTCACAGGTGCAACCAACGGTCGCAAGGCTCTGCCTGGCACCATCCGCGGCGACTTCTCTATGTCGTTCCAGGAGAACATCATCCACACAAGCGACAGCCCTGAGAACGCTGTGGTCGAACTGAACCGTTTCTTCAAGCCTGAAGAGATTTTCGACTATAAGATGCCTACTCACGATGCGCTCTATGCCAACGATGAGTATTGCTAAACAAAACGTATGACTGAAAAAGACTCTCTTTTAATCGTCTCGGGCGGCATGGATTCAATCACCATGCTGCACGAGTACGCTGACCGGATTGCCATGGCTGTGACTTTCGACTATGGCGCCAACCACAGCCAGAAGGAAATCCCTTTTGCGCGCCTGCATTGCGAGCGTTTGGGCATCCGACACCTCGTCATCCCGCTCGACTTCATGCAGCAGTATTTCAAGTCGTCGCTCCTCGAAGGCGCTGACGCTATTCCCGAAGGCCATTATGCCGACGAGAATATGAAATCGACCGTTGTGCCGTTCCGCAACGGCATCATGCTCGCCATTGCTGCCGGCATCGCCGAGAGCAACGGCCTGAAGCGTGTGATGATTGCCAACCACTTCGGTGACCATTCTATCTATCCCGACTGTACGGCTCCGTTCATCAACTCGATGAGCGACGCCATCGCCAATGGCACTTACGAACACCTCCGCATCGAGGCTCCATACACCGGCATCAGCAAGTCCGACGTGGCGCGCCACGGCAAGGCTCTCGGTATCGACTATGCCGAGACATGGTCATGCTACAAGGGCCTCGACAGGCATTGTGGCAAGTGCGGCACGTGCGTCGAGCGCAAGGAAGCCCTCCGTGAGGCTGGCATCGACGACCCTACTGAATACGAAGACTCCTGATTTTCCAATCACACATTATTATATATATAAATGTACTACGTTACTAAGCGCATGGTCATCTCCGGCAGCCATCACCTCTTCCTCTCATACGAGAGCAAGTGCGAGAGCCTGCACGGTCACAACTGGGTCATCACCGTCCACTGCAAGTCGCGCGACCTGAATGCCGACGGCATGGTCATCGACTTCACATACATCAAGAAGAAGATCCACGGCTATCTCGACCATGGCAATCTCAACGAACTGCTGCCTTTCAATCCTACTGCCGAGAACATCGCCCGTTGGGTGTGCGATCAGTTGCCTAACTGCTATAAGGTGGAGGTGCAGGAGAGTGAGGGCAATATGGCTATCTACGAGAAGGATGAAGATTAACGAGATATTCTACTCGCTCCAGGGCGAGGGTTTCTATGCCGGCACGCCGTCTGTGTTCGTGCGTTTCTCGGGCTGCAACCTCAAATGCGATTTCTGTGACACCCAGCATCAGGCTGGCGTCGAGATGACCGAGCGTGAGGTGGCCGATGCTGTGATGCGCTATCCAGCCCGTCATGTGGTGCTGACCGGCGGCGAACCGTCGCTCCAGCTTACCTCCTCGCTTGTGGCGATGCTCCATGAGGCAGGACGCTTTGTCGCCATCGAGACCAACGGCACCCATCCGTTGCCCGAGGCTGTCGACTGGATTACCTGCTCGCCCAAGTATAAGCCCGTTGTCATCAGCCGTTGCGATGAGCTGAAGGTTGTCTATGAGGGTCAGGACATGGCGCAGTATTCACACATCCCAGCCACTCATCATTTCCTCCAGCCGTGCGACCGTCAGGATCCCGAGCGCAATGCCGCAAATGTCCGTCAGGTGGTTGACTATTGCCTGGCTCATCCTGATTGGCGCATCTCCATTCAGCTCCACAAGGTGCTCAACATCAGATAAGCTTATTCGATTGTGTTTGTGTTATGGATCTCTTGATTGATTCCCGCCGTCAGATGCGGGCATTGGTTGTGCCTATCTTTATCGAACTGCTGCTTGTCACCCTCATGGGTGCTGCCGATACGTTCATGCTTGCCCAGTACAGCGATGACGCTGTGGCTGCCGTGGGCGTAGCCAACCAGATCATCACCCTGGCATTTCTCGTCTTCCAGATCATCAACACGGGTACGTCTGTGCTCTGTTCGCAATATCTCGGTGCCGGCAAGCGTCATAAGATGCATCAGGTCACGGCCATGGCTCTGCTGCTCAATCTCATCAGCGGCATCATCCTCTCGCTTGTCCTCTCGCTTGGCGCTCCGTGGCTGTTGCGATGGATGGGTCTTGACGATTATCTCATGCAATACGGACTTCCATACATGCAGCTGGTTGGCGCCTTTGCGTTCTTCCAGGCTCTGCATCTCACCATCTCTGCGTCGCTCCGTTCCGACCATAAGGCCATCTATCCGATGCTTGTGGTCATCCTTGTTAACATTGTCAATATTGCCGGCAACTATTCGCTCATCTTCGGTCATTGGGGCATGCCGGCCCTTGGTGTGCGTGGTGCAGCCATTGCCACCGACATCTCGCGTGGCGTCGCCATGTTCACGCTCTTTGGTGTGCTTTTCTTCCGTCATATCTCTGTCCGCGAACTGCGTCTGGCATTCAGTGCCAAGCGTCAGGAACTCACTCAGATCATGGGCGACCTCCTGCGCATCGGACTCCCGTCGGCTGGCGAAAACATGTCATACAATGCCCAGCAGCTGGTGCTCACATATTTCATCACCAGCCTTGGCGCTGCCTCGCTTGCCGCACGTGTCTATGTGATCAACGCCACGATGTTCGTCTATGTGTTCTGCATCTGCGTGGCTCAGGCGGCTTCCATCGTCATCGGCCATCTTGTCGGCGATAAGCATTATGACGCCAGCTATCGTCTGGGTTGGTATGCCCTGCGCATTGCCATGATCACCACCATGACGCTCAGCGTCTGCCTTGCCTTCGTGGGCGGCAATGTGATGTCGCTTCTCACCGACAATCCAGAGATTATCACTCTCGGCGCAACGATCCTCTTTGTCGATATTGCTGTCGAGGCTGGCAAGTGCACTAACATCTACTACACCAACGTCCTCCGTGCCGTTGGCGATGTCAATTTCCCGTTCTATGTCGGCATCACCATCCAGTGGCTTGTCGGCGTCCTTCTCGGCTACATCCTCGGCATCCGTCTCGGCCTCGGTCTTGTCGGCATGTGGTGTGCCTTCATCTGTGACGAGTCCATCCGCGGTCTCATCTTCATCTTCCGCTGGCGCAACAAACGCTGGCAGAACCGCAGCTTCGTCAAGTAAAGATTATTATAGAGCCACTGAAGCTGCAATTCTTCTGATGGATTTCAATCTTTCCATAAAAGATTTGTTTCGTAGAGCCATTTCTTTGTTGTAGTTATGTTGCATGTTGATGAGCATGTCCGCATCGAGATTCAATGCAGCCTCAAGTAACATGGCATATTCGACAGATACTTGTCGTTTGCTATGAATGATTTCGTTGATTATAGTGTACGATATTCCAGTCTTTTCGGAAAGTTCCTTTTGTGAAATGCGTAGATAGTCAATCTCATCCTTGATAATTTCACCAGGATGTGTTGGCTGTGCTGGATGCAGATTGTTTGCAATCATATTAGGATCAATGCCTGATAAAGTAATCATATCGCGATGTTATTTATAATGGTTTGACAATTCAAGGATATTGCATATTGAAATGATGTTATCAGAGGCCTCTTTCCTGATAGAGAATTCAACTCTATACTGTCCATTAGCTCTTACAGAATAGATTCCCGCTTTATCTCCTTTTAGCATTTCTAGATTAAGTGAGTTAATCCGCGACAATACAATTTCATCTTTTGCGGCTAACATTCAGTCTATGCACTTTTGATATCCACGTACAATTTCTGGCTGGTAGCGATGTTTCTTGTCTGTCATACCTGTTTCGTACATATTCTTTAGGTATTCTTCTTCAAAAGTAACAATCATAACTGTTGTGTTTATATCCGCCGCAAAGATAAAGACTTTTTTCTGAATTCGCAAATTTGTGAAGAAATAAGATCAAAAGATTATGTTTTTTTACTTATTTCATCTGTTTTGGAAAGGTTGGGTGTTCATTATTATATTATAATTTTACCGGACAGTAATAATTATTTTTTCCTGAACACCACCCAAGGCACCTGACCGGCGTGCTTGTGGGGGAATCTGCGAACATCGCCAATGTCGTGGCGTGTGCCGTCGGCTGTGCGGTAGAAGCAATAGTCATAGCCGCCGGTGATGTAGATTGCATCGATGAATCCGTATTCGCGAAGGGCGTCGGCGAAATCCCACATCGTTTCCTTATGAAGTGTCTCGATGTAATAGAGACGGTCGTTGCTCATTCGTCCGATGGCGCGGCGTTCCACCTTGCCATGCAGATAGAAGTGTGGCGGTAAAGTGCCGGCCGACAGGAGTATGAACTGGCGGAAGAAACAGCCGCCGTTCTGTGCGGCAAAATCTTTGACCTTGTCGCTGCGCGAAACGCCAATTACATAGTTGTCTCCAACTCCGGCAAAATATCCAATTCGGTTGCTACGTGCAGTCTCAATCTCTTTACCGTCGATGACCATGCTGCCGATGATCGAGAAATCCGGATGATAGTCAGCGCATCGGCTGTAAAGGAATACATCTGTGTCGGCCGTGTCTGGCTCGTTCATGCTTATTTCTGCGCGCAAGCCGCGTGCCTCATATAAGTTCAAAGCCACACCCAGCACCGAGTCGGATGTCATCACAACTTCCGGCGTAACGTCTGCCGCATTTTTTGCCTGAAGCTTCCCGATGTTTTCGTCGGGAGACACAGCGATAGGCACACCTAAATTATTGTACGCGCGATAGAATCGCCAGCCGCTCCATATTCCAACACAGAGCAGGGCGGTGGCAAGAATGCTGCAGATCGTCCATGCCCACAATCTATGAGGGTTCTTCTTCGTTGAATTGTCTGAACCCTTGTCTGAGTGATCTCTCTCGATTGTTATTGTCGGCACTTCGCCCTGTCCCTGCCCGGGTATTACCTCCGGCTTTTCCTCAATAATGATTACAGGTTTCTCTTCTGTCATATCTATATACTTGCTCATCTCTTTTCTCCTTCCTGCTCGATGCGAGCCTTTAGTTCCTTAAGCGCGTCCTTTGATGCCTTTAACCTGAATTCGCTGCGAAGATTCTGTCCGTTCAGGCGCAGCTCCTGACTCGTCAGATTGATTATGTAGATATAGTTCTTATTCACAATCAGACTCTTGCCCACGCGGACGAACATATTGCTCTGAAGGGTCTTGAACACTTCATCGAAATAGTGTAGCTGGAAAGTCATTTTGTATGGTTTGCCATCGAACAGATACATGTCGGAGTAGTTGCCGTCAGCGCTGACAAAGACTATGTCCTCTGCTTGCACTCTGACGAGTTCTGTCGATGTCGATATCTTAAGCCATTCCATTGCGGTCGAAATATAATTATAACTCTGCGGGCAAAGTTATGATTTTTTCTTTACACTATCAAATATCTTTCCTCAAATCGTGTCCAAGACCCTTCATTTTATCTTATTCCTGCACTTTTTCAGGCTTGTTATTGACAATTCTGAGCGAGAAGAACATTGCTGCGCCAACAACAACGAAGAGTCCGAGAGTTCCTGCAAGCAGAGCCATGCTCTCGATGCTGAGCAATACGAATATGAACAGATTGACGAGGGCCATAAACATGCACACGGCAATGGCTGGTAGATTTTTTCTTACGATAGCCTTCAGATATAGGCCGATCAAACCGAGCGTCATGAAGGCGGAAATGAAATATGCTGCGGAGAATCCAACCCATTCGCCAAACGAAAGCAACAACAGATAGAAGAGCACGAGCGCGCAGCTGATCAGCACATAACTGAGCACGTTGATGTCGCCCTTCACACACATCTCAGCCGTAAACACAGCTGCCAGCGAAAGCAGGATCACCAGGAAGGCATACTTCAAGGCTCTGTCAGTCTTTGTATATTGACCGCCCATGATGAGCAGCTTTGTGCCAACGGTCTGGAAGGCTTTTTCGCGATTGTCGGCATAGAACACCTGATCGACATCGTTGCGGTTCAGGCTCGAAATCTTCCATGTCGCCTCAAATCCATCGTCAGTCACATTCCTGCTCGATGGCAGCATGAAACCGTTGAAGCTTGGATCCTTGCAGTTGCCAGAGATGGTCAGGACTGTGCTTTGTCCGATTGGAGCCACATTCAGTTCGCCAGAGCCCTTCAATTCGGTTGTGACCTCAAAGTTTACATCGTTTCTGCCCACCATTGCACTCAGATCGGCGGTTGCGCATATTGGTTCCATGTCGCTGCCAAAGATGCTGGCTATCTTCGATTTGCCAAAGTCGTTGAAGTGCATATTTAGCTCAGCCACTTTGCCACCGATGTTGACCTTGATGCCGTCTTCCAGGCCTCGCTTGTCTTTGATGGCCACAATAATCTGGGCATTCTTCCAATCAATCTTTACCGATTTCTCTTTGTCGGCATTCTGTCCGAGGTCGTGCATCTGCGACAGATTGTAACTGCCCTTGCCATTCACTTTCGTGCGATAGACCGAGGCGTCGAACATGCCTCTGTGCAGGGTCTCGCTCTGGATGTCGGCCGTCATTTCGAGTCGTTCTGGCAGAACATACATGCATGTGTATGGCATAGTTGCAGTTGAATCTTTGCAAACCGGCACGCAGATGATCGGACCGACAAAATCCTGCTTGTTACTCCACGATTCGGCAATCTCATTCTGCGCCTGCTTCGACATCCACTCACGATCGCCGACAAGGCCGCTGATGAACAGACTTGCAACCCAGAACACAAAAGTCATGATGCTAATAGCAGTCATCTTCTGATAAGTTTTCTTTTCCATAATACTTGGTGTTTTTTTTATTTGTTTGTTAATAGATTAAGCTATACTGCGATACTTGCGAAACTATGCATTAGAAATGCCTCAGTTCGTCTGAATAGAAATGGAATGGGAACAAGAACTGGACATCAGCATCCTGATCGATCTTGAACCATGCCGAACTTAATGGATTGCGCACATTCAGTATCACATGAATGTCCCGTGCGGGTGTGGCACCTTCTGCCAGTATGCACATTCTTTCGCCCGTCTTTGGGTTTACTGCCACATCTACCACCATGATGGCATGTCCGTATCGGTGTCCTGGACGTGCAGCATAGACAAAGACATCGCCCACCTGAACATCCTTGAACTTGCGCTTCTTCATTTCATGCACCAGCGAATAAGTGCTGGCCATTCCATAGACCTTTCGCAAGTATTTCTCGAACGCCTGCCTTGAACTGCCACCACTATAGGCCATTACCTCGCGGTTCACGTCTTCGAACTTTATGTCATTGAAGCGTCCCTTGCGAAATAGAAACTCTGCTCGCATGTGCATACAGGCGTCAGCACATTGCTCCCAATTGCTCAATATTGGCAAATCAACTACGGCGTAATTCAGAATCTGCAGATGTGCCCGGCCTCCGGTAAAGAGCTTAACTTCCGTACCTTTCGGCTTAAGTGGCAATGATCGGAGGAATTCACTATATCCCGACTGATCGGTATTCAGTCTTTCGTATCCCGCAGGAACAGGTATTTCGCCTATCGTCTTGTAGTTATGCACATTACTTGTGTGTCTGGCATAGAGCAGATAGCTTCCACCAATTGCGGCTATTAAAACAAGGGATGTCAATGCAATACCCAGCCAGATCCAGACACGATTTCTTTTCTTTCCGGTTTTCATAAGTTGTATAAATATTTGAGATTGTTTTATTTCTTATTGGTTAAACCGGACCGTCACTCATGGCCTTTCCCGTTTAGCCGCTGCAAAGATATGGACAATAAAATGCACAACCAAATTATATAAACTGCCTTGTATGAAATCCCCAAGTTTATGTATGAAATTCGTATGCCTCATCATATTTTCATACAATGACTCCATTGTGCAGAATTGCAACAAGTGATCACAGCAAATTCCAGATATACACGTCAAAATGACAGTTTGGTATAACATAAGTAATAAAATATCTCTAAGATTCTGGGGTAAGACGGTTTTTTTAGCAAAAAGATTTTGGGGTAAGTCGGTCTTTTATAAGATCGGCTTGCTTTAATTTATTGATTATCTGAGTTATTGAATCAAATGTGTGTTGTATCAATGAATATATGTTTTTTTATGCACTAATTTGTTTCTTGCTATATAATTTTTAGGAGAAAGAAATACATTTTGTTATCTAAGAATATATATTTATCAGTCAAAATTTGGTTGTTCTGATTTTTTGCTGTATCTTTGCGCCAGATTATATATATAACAAATTAAGTGCTCTTGAAGATGTAATCTTGCTGATATGAAAACGATTCAAATTGATGAATTAAAGACAGGAATGCCTGGCATTACTCCGATTATTGGAGAATACCTGTATGAAAATGTCTTAGCAGGCATGCATCTAAGTTCAAATGGTGTTGCCGCAAGAATTAAAGTTAAGGAACAGCAGATAACGCAATCAGACGATACTCAATTGCCTGCCTATATTTCAGTAGTTGAACTAAGTTGTCCAAAAGCATATTTTAATAAGATGTAAAGTCATGGATGCTATTAGAAATTTACATAATGAGGCTATGGATATAGCTCAGATGGCACAGATTAAACTCCAAAAAGGAGAGCATGAAGAAGCCAAAGAGATGTTCCTAACAGCTTTCGATAAAGAACGGAGTGCAGCTATGCTTGCCGTTGAGCAGCAGTTGTCGCAACCAGGTCTTTCTATTTTGCTTCAAAGTGCGGCACATCTTGCAGTGACATGTGGCAAGGAGCGAGAGGCTGAAAAACTGGCAGGACTTGCTCTTGCTGGTGAAATCCCTGAGGAGATTGCCTCGGATCTTCGTTTGTTGGTTTCAAATCTTTATACGAAAGGTGAGGGAGATTATGAAACATATCAAGTCCAGATTCCTTCGAACGATAATTCTGTGGTTTCTGCTCTCAATATTATGTTAGAGCGAATGGGTTGCACCTTTAGAAAGGTACATAATAGTGCCAGAAAGATTGCGGTGCTATAAAAAAGAACGAGACTATATGAAAATACTCCTTATTCTTTGCTGTGTTTTTGTTTCTTCCGTAAGTTATGCCTACGATTTTGAATCTGATGGTTTTTACTATAACATAACTTCTCTGCAAGACCAAACCGTAGATATAACTTCTAGAGATGTGTCATATACGGGCAGTGTTGTAATACCTGACTCTGTTCTATATGCTAATAGGAGTTTTATCTCTCGATGATTTCTGTGTGAGATATTCAGGTCGCATTCTCAACAGATATTTACTTTACACAAAAGATTTGGACCGGGAGGGGCAGATACTGTATGCTCCCGTTTATATGACTCCATTCCTGTAATACATTCAAGTTTAAGAAAATACAGATGGCCTGCAATACCTCGTAAGAGATATTGCGGGCTTTTTGTTATTGCGCGGCAAAAGACATATTTCTATTCATTTTATCTATTTGGGGGATAGAATGAAGCATTTTGCACTATAATATTTCATATTTCTATGTAAAAATTTGGATATTTTATTTTTTTGATATATCTTTGCGCCGTCCTAACCACGCCGATGTTACACGCGCGTATATATTTATAATGTATATTGCGCGTGTCGGCAGGGGAGGGATGACATATTAAAAGCGTTTACATACGTTTTGTCTTTGGCTTAACCGAACTTCGCAACTTCAATCTGAGCTAAAAGAGCAAAGCAGCGTAGATGCTTCCAAGGGTGTAATGTAACTCCTATTGTTCCCGTATTGCCTTAGCAATATAGGATATTATAGGCATTCAATACATCGGCGTGGAGGCTTGCGTTGCTCGTTCTGGCTCAGAGGGCAATGCGAAGGCCTGGTTAAGCGGGATGAGTGACTGAAAAGTCTCCCCGCTTTTTTTGTGTCTGATGCGGTCACATATTTACAAATCTTATTTGAACTGTTCTTTATTAATTTGACTGGCTTAAAATACTTTAAGATAGATCTTTATTTGTCAAAATATATAAAATTTTATGTTTATGAGCATGATCTCTTTTTTACATCATTTGATTGAGAGATGCGTGGCAAGATTGGCTCGCATCTCGAAGAATATGGCAGAGAAACCGACCCCGGTTATTAATCACTTAGTAATTGCATTATTACTGCTTCTTACATCTTTCGGTTGTAGGGATGATAGAGATGATAGTGCAATGGAAAATACAGCCGCTCTGCTATCTGGTACAAAATGGACTACAGAGCTCGTTAATGACGAAATGATTATTGAAGAAGACTATGTGGATGTTGACTATTCGACTACAGATATATATTTCATTGACGATAGCCGCTTTGTAGAAGTTACTTCCTATAAATATGTTAGCTCTACATTGGGTCAAGGTGATGGTACATACGAAACTGGAGGAATGTATTCTGTATCTGGTAATCAAATCACACTTAAACACAATACTAAGAAATCCACTTTAACGGATGTTTGGACTTATCAAAAAGGCAAACTGAAGAATAATGTTTATACCTTTGATAAAGTTGGCAAGATAGCCCCTTCGGAAAAATCATGGGCAGAAGATCTATGGCTGCAATTCGCACCAGATTCAATTCGATTGGATTTTATATTTAAATATGGTCTAAATAATTGGTTAGAACCTTCGTATGACAAAAATTATAAGCTTTATAATTTCGTCCCTATCCTTGTCTTTATGGTAGATAAATCGGAGAAAATGTTTGAAAGAGATATCTCTGCAATAGAAGCAGTAATAAGCATAGATAATGGATATACAAATATTAGCACCAAAACTACGCGAAGAGCGTTTAAGGTTGGATGTCCTAAAAATGAAGATGCAAAAATTAGCGCAACTCCAGTTATTTATTTGACAAAGGGAGTGGCGACTCTTACATTAGAGTTAGCATACTATGACTTTAAGAAGGATAAACGCATTGTTTTACGAACAAAGGAATATAAGGTAAATAATCTGGAAGGTATAATCTCTGATGATTCAGGCAATGAAGGTGATGGAGATTCGAATGGTAACGATAATCAGAGTGGAAATAATGGAGACTCTGAAAATAATGATGCAATTGATTCTGAAAATAAAGACACAAAATCTTTCACCGTCGGTGGTGTCACCTTCCAAATGAAACTTGTTGAGGGCGGTACATTCCAGATGGGATCAACAAGAGGAAACAATAACGAGAAGCCAGTTCACACAGTAACAATATCTAATGACTACTATATGGGAGAAACCGAAGTCACTCAGGCTCTTTGGAAGGCTGTGACTGGCTACTCTCCTACATCGTCTGGCAGTTCTTGGTTTTCATACTACGGAGTTGGTGATGAATATCCTGCGTATTATATCAGTTATGAAGATGTGCAGTCGTTCATCACCAAGCTAAACAGTCTTACCGGTCAGACCTTCCGCATGCCGACAGAGGCAGAATGGGAGTTTGCTGCAAGAGGCGGCAATAAGAGCAAGGGCTATGAATTTAGCGGAAGCAACAGTATTTCTGACGTTGCATGGTACACTGATAATAGTGGCAGCAAGACACATCCAGTCAAGACTAAAACTGCAAACGAACTCGGGCTTTATGACATGAGCGGTAATGTTTGGGAATGGTGCAGTGATTGGTATGGTAGCTATAGCAGCAATGCTCAGACTGATCCTACTGGTCCAACTACCGGCCTAGACCGAGTGATTCGCGGCGGTGGCTGGTTCGGCAGCGCTACGTACTGCCGATGTGGTGGTCGCATCAGCAGCTCTCGTTACAGCCGGAGCGACCACATTGGATTTCGTTTGGCTTTATCCCCGCAGTAAACTTTCCCGAAAAAAGACAAGAGAAGAAAGAATAAAAAAAATAATTTACAGTCTCTGCTCGGCGGTGGTGAGTCGGAGACCACCACAAGCAGAGCAAAGACTATAAAGAAAAAAGTATAATCTGTCAATATAATGCAGATAAAAATATTTACATTACCTATCTACGGAAGTGCGCAATCTGAAGATGAGGTAAATTTGTTTCTTCGTTCACACAGAGTGATGACAGTGGATCGTCAATTCAGTTCAGACAATGGCGGCTACTGGACTCTCTTTGTGTCATATTAGGAAGGAACGAGTGGCTCAAATTCAGATTCTCCTGTGAGCAGGGTTGGAAAGGTGGATTATCGTGCAGTACTGCAACCGTGCCAAGACAGGTGTTCGAGGAGGCAACGCACAAGGTTAGGCGCACAGGAACCGATGTCGCCGACAATAAGAAAATGCAGCTGACCGAGAGCGCCGCTTCGACGCATAATAACGTAGCGCCGATGTACGTGGACAATCCGCAGATCAAAATCCGCACATGGCAGCCCGACATGACTCCGATGGACGATCTGTATGGCGCAGGCGATTTCTATAAATAATTTGTGAGAAAGTTCTTGTCCTCAATCACATTGCCCTTGGCGTCAGTGATGCGCCACTGGGTGATGTTGCGCTGCTCGCTTGCTATGCAAACACCGCACTTGGTTACTTCCCGACCGTCAGCCTCGAATGGAATGGCGTAACCCTTGCTGTCAATCTGAGCCAGGGCATTTTCGACAGAGTCATCTACCTTCAGTTCGAGAACGTAGATGTCCGTCTTGGTCTTGATCACCACGTCAGCACGGCCAAGGATGCTCTTGACCTCGGTATCAATCTTGCTATTGAGCATAGAGAAGATGACGTA
>JAGHUA010000024.1 GCA_018065085.1 Candidatus Liminaster caballi
CCATCTCTCTAAATATCTCTGGGTCTCGAGTCATGTTAGCATAAGCCAAAGTGCTCTTCGCTACAGTATTTCCCATACCCATGTGATGAAGACATGATTGATGGTGCATTAAGACGGATTCCAAGTCTCTCAGGCTTTCCCTCTCGGCCAGTTGTGCGAATACCATAACGCAAAACTGATTCCAACAGGTAAAGACTTTGACGTACTTGTTTCCCTTGTATTTCTTGACGATTCTGTCAAACACATCCTTGGGCACGTAACTCAAGAGCTGACTGAAGATATAACTGCCGTAATTCATTTGCTGACATTTTGCTATTTAACGCAAAACTCATGCAAAATATTATTTTCAAAACCACCGCGGTATATTTTCGATCGTCAATTTAAATAATATCAATAGTTTAACATTAATAATTTTGTCCGTTTATTGGACAGCAGTGAACCAATAATATTTTATTTTTATGATTATTAAATTATTTAGAATGATTGGCTTGGCGGTCATAGCCATTCTGATGAGTGTGATTTTTTCATTTTGTAAAGACGATGATACAGAAGACCAGCTTAAAGATCCAAATAACCCAATAGTTGGTGTATGGACTCCAGTTTATGACCACGATTCTGATCGAGAAGAGACCATAACGTTCAAAAAGAATGGAACTTTGACAGTGAAGTATGTATTCGTAGATAATGATAGAGAAACAGAAGAGTACAAGGCAACCTATGAGTACGATATGAATTCCGGTATCTTGAAGCTTAAAAGCTCCTATTGGAATGATGACTTATTGTTTAAAGTCGATATCTGTGGCGATAAATTCCGAATGACTCTCGATTGTGATGACGAACATTGGGATGAATATATTCGATCAAACTAAATTCATAAAACAAGAGCGTGCCTAAGGTCCTGCTATGGACTTTAGGCACGTTGGCGAAAGTAATCAGACTTCTTCCAGTTGGTCAATGATCTCCTGGCAGGCATTCACCACTTTGCAGTGTATGCGATATCCGATGAGGAATCCTATGAATGCGCCACCCAAGATTGCGGCATATAAGAAATATTTCTGCTCTGCTGGTACTGGCAGTACTTCCTGATATTCATAGCAGACCCATGCCAGCCAAGGGAGGATGAGGGTGGGGGTGAAGCGTGTAATCCAGATGTGGTACATGTGCTTTACTTGGGCAAAGGCTCTGGCTACAGTCTTGACGTCGCTTGATAAGAGCCCAGCCTTGTTGATAGGATAATGGCAATACCAAGTGGCTGCTATGCAGAAGATCATCATGGCAGAAGTGGCGATGGCAAGAGCCCAAGAGATACCGGTGGCATAATGAACCCCAATCCAGAGAGGAATGGCAATGGCAGCTATGATCGAGGTCTTGATACCTTTGCGATTGATTTCCTGCTGCTTGTCGCGCATGGAGGATTTGATCAGTCGATTATTGATGATTTCCTGCTGATTGAGTTTGTTCTTGAGGAGATTGATCTGGTTGCGCATCTCCATAAAATCTTTTTCTTCCATAGTCGTCTTTTCTTTAGGTGGGTTAATAATGCTTAGTCGTGCATGGCTTTGAGTTGTTCTTTGATGCGATAGAGTTTCACGCCTACGTTCTGAGGAGAGATTCCTACAATGGCACCAATCTCGTCATAGCTCATATTTTCGAGCCAGAGCAGAATGATGGCACGATCAACGAGTCCGAGCTTTCCGATGCGTTTGTGCAGAAGCTGTACCAGGAGACTGGCTTCATCGCTGTCGGAATACAGGTCGATGTCGAGGGTGAGCGGGACTCTCTCGCCCTGTGATTTCTTCTTGCGTTCGGTCGAGATGCAAGTGTTAAGGGCTACGCGCCACACCCAAGTCTCCGTCTTGCTGTCACCACGGAAGTCTTCGAAACCATTCCATAGGTTGACGAGCGTATCCTGGAAGAGGTCTTGCACCTCGTCCTTGTCTTGCGAGAACATGTAACAGACGGTATAGATTGTCGCCTTGTTCTCTTTTACGATTTGTGCGAATTTGTTTTCGTCTTTCATATTTTGTTGTTTGTTTGGCAGGGATTTCCTACTCATTTCGAATCTGGTTACACCTATTAGACGCAGATAACAGTGATTTATTACAAAAAAAACGAAAAAAATTAAGCAAAATCACTTTCAAGAAGTTTGGAAGACCACAAAATATGTTCTGAGGGTTTCCTAAGAGTTGGGAAATGCTCAGAACATTGTTCCGGGCATTTCCAGAAAGCTGGAAGTCGCCAGAACATTGTTCCCGGCATTTCCGAAGAGTTAGGAAATCGTCAGCACATTGTTCTCAGCATTTCTTAAGAGTTGTGAAATCCTCAGCACATTGTTCCGGGCATTTCCAGAAAGCTGGAAGTCGCCAGAACATTGTTCCCAGCATTTCTTAAGAGTTGGGAAATCCCCAGCACATTGTTCCGGGCATTTCCAGAAAGCTGGAAGTCCAAACGAAAGTTTCTCCAGCATTTCCGAACTCTTGGGAAGTCCAAACGAAACTTTCTCCAGCGCTTCCTAAGAGTTGGGAAATCCAAATGAAATTTTCTCCAGCATTTCCTAAGAGTTGGGAAGTCCAAACGAAAATTTCTCTGGCATTTCCTAAGAGTTGGGAAATCCAAACGAAAGTTTCTCCAGCATTTCCATAAAACTGGAAGCACGAAACGATAAAGATTGCGCCAGTTTTCAATAGAAATTTGGCGCAATCTTGTATTAGATAATTGGCTCCGGAAAGGAATTATTCTATAGTTTGTCCACAAATATTGTAGAGATGTCCGTGGTTTTCAATGTATAACTTGCCTCCTCTTATAATCTTTCGTGGGGTGCTATCAGTGATGATTTTTTCTGTGTTACTGATTCCCACTGTGTGCTCAGAATAGTAATAGAGTAAATAGCCGCTTTGAATCCAAGAAGCATTTTCCCAATAATAGCTAGTAGCTTTTGACAGTAAGTTTTCACTGTCATATGAGTATTCGGATTTACTATTATTAGCTTCATTATCGAAATCTGTTAATGTTACACATATCTTATTTCCATTTGTGTCATAAGTATATTCCCATATTGCCTCAAGATAACCACCTTTTTTTAGGTCGCATATATCTAATCTTATTTCATAGCCGTTTTCATCATAGATATGATAACGAGTTGCTGACGGTGTTTCTTCCCAAGTTCCAGAATACATGAAAGATAGAACATCTTGAATCCAGATTCCGTTGTCATTATAAATGTATTCTTCTCTGGCACCGAAATCAAAATATTCCTGATGTAATATATATACAGAACTTGTTTTTCTTCCTAATTCATCGTATTCATATTCGTAAGATGATCCATATAACTTAGATTCATCAAAGTAACTTTTCTCTGATTTCAGATTCCCGTCTTCATTGTATATATATTCAGTGGCGCTTTCTAGTTTGTTATTCCCAGAATAACTTTTCGTGAAGACTAACTTCCCATTATTATCGTATGTGCTTTCAATATGTAAGCCTTTTTCCCAGCCATTGTTCTTCCAGGAGTAACGAGTTTCAAGCGTTAATTTACCTGTGTCGTCGTATGAATATTCAGTTTTTGAACTTCTAACATCATCCGAGTTGTAATTAACAGTACTGTCCAATAACTGCGTGCTGCTATTGGCAATGGTACTGATGGTGTTGGCATGATTGATCTCGTAGCTTCTGCTTTGAGCAATACTGAGTGCGGCAAGAGATGCGGCACACAAAGAAAATAGAAACTTTTTCATTTTTTTATAAAATTTGCCTTTAGACTCCCAAACTGGGCCCTGTATATATATAAAAAAAGACGTGGAATCTTGTCTCACGTCCTTCTTGATGGGGCCCTAGGATAGCCGTTGATGTAAAGATGTGGAAACAATTACTCCACGTCCGAACCTATATACGATTAGACCCCCATCTATAAGATGAGAAAAGTCTGACTGATATACAAGTCGAACGAGAAGTGTTTTGATCACAATCCAACATCATTGAAATTTCCTAGGTTTCATCAAGTGGACAGCGAAAAACGCCTTCTAGTTAATGTCAAGGATAAGTCTTATCTTTCGAGAATCCCGCCCTTAGACGCTGCAAAGATGAGAAAAATTTTAATACATTAGTCATTTTCTATTAAAAAAGTTTATATATTGCACTTTTTTCCGGATATAATGACAAAAATAGCTCTAATTGAAGCGATATGGACTGTATTTTAAACATAGTAAATAGCTCCCAATGTATTTACAAGTATTGACAAATCTGGTATTTTTTTTGTGTTGGATGCGAAAATAGGATACTCGGTTGTTTGTGCTGCTAATATGTTTGTTGCGGTATATAAACAAAAAACGCTGAAATATATAACTATATATCAGCGCTTCTGGATTTGAGCGACATGCGGGACTTGGGTCGTCCGGCATTGCTTATTGCTTTGCAATGAGCGACATGCGGGACTCGAACCCGTGACCCTCGGCTTGGGAAGCCAATGCTCTACCAACTGAGCTAATGTCGCGAAAAAATGAAAAAGAGTATTGGGCTGTTGGGCGAAATGCTCCAAGTGCAAAACCCAATACTCTTGTATTGTTTGTGTGTTTTAGCAACTTACGAGGTTGGCCATCATGTTGACCATCTTGAGTGCAGATATTGCGCACTCGGCTCCCTTGTTTCCGTCTCCTTCAGACAGAGCCTTGGCTTCGGCTAATGTAGGTGTGAGCAGAACTCCGAAGATGTATGGAATATCGCTGTGGAGGTTGAGTTCCGTTGCTCCATGTGTCACACTTTGGCTGATACTGTCGAAAAGCAGGTCGTCAGCCTTGGAGGCGCAGCCGAGCATTATCACGGCGCTTGGTTCCTGTACGATGGACATCTGTCGGGCAGCGAACGTAAGTTCCATAGCCGTTGGCACGTGTGCCACATAGATGTCTTCCTGTTCTACTCCGCAGTGCTTCAAAGCTTCGATGGCTTCGTTGAGCATTGCGCCTGTTATCTCACTGTGCATGTCGGAAACAACTATTCCGACGCTTGCGTCTGTACTGTTTGCAGGGCATTCCGCCGCCGCAGGATCGGGATTCATGATGCTAAAATGAAATTGTTTTTATTGTCTGGAGTCTGGGTAATGTGGATTACTTAACTCGTGAGATGTACTTGTCGATGCTTGAAGCAAGCTCAGAGTTTGGCCAGTTGTTCTTGATAGCCTCGTAAGCCTTGAGAGCCTTGCCGTTCTCGCCCTTAGCCTCGTAAACGAGACCTGCCTTGCGGAGGTAGAGTGGGCTGAACTCTGTGTTGTTGGCAGCTGCGGCAGCCTTCTCGAATGCCTTGGCAGCAGCGTCATAGTCAGGAGTCTCAGAGTCAACATAGCAGTCGCCGAGAGCTGCGTAGATGGCAGGAGCGATAACCTGGTCGTTGCCGTCGTACTGCTTGAGGTAGCTGATGGCCTCAGCGAGGTTGCCGAGCTTCTTCTGGCAGAGACCTGCGTAAGCCTTGGCAAGATTGCCAGACTTAGTAGAACCGAACTCGCTGATTACGCTCTCAAAACCGGCAAGGGCAGCCTCATACTGCTGTGCCTCGAAGTCGAACTGAGCCTGAATGAGAGCCTCAGAGTGAGAAGCCTTGATGTCATTGCTGCTATTGCACTGCTTGATGCCGAGAACGACAGCGAGAATGCAGATGAATGCGGCAGCCACGTAGAGAACTTTCTTGCCGTTATTCTGGATGAACAACTCTGTTCCTGTTGCCTGAACCTCTTCAGGCTGATGATTTGTTTTGTTTGCCATTGTATTAATTTTTTTATAATTTATTTGCCTTTTTTGAAGGGTTAATCCCTTTAAATTGCATTTAATGCGGTGCAAATTTACATTTTTTGTGGAAATTGCAAAGGATTTTCTTGAAAAAAGTGGTTTTTTTGTTCATTTCTCATATAAAATACCTATATTTGCAACCTATAATAGAGAAGAAAACGATGAAACTGAAACATCTGTCGGTTGCAAACTTCAAGAATATCCGCGAAGCCGAGATTGATTTTTCGCCGGGCGTGAACTGTCTGGTGGGCAATAACGGCATGGGTAAGACCAACCTTCTGGATGCTTTGTACTACCTCTCGTTCTGCAAGTCGTCGAACGCGCTGCCCGACGGTCAGGTGGTGACTCACGGCGAGGATTTCTTCATGCTCAGCGGCACGTACGAACTGAACGGTCAGCCTGAGACGATACGCTGCGGATACCGACTGAAGGGTAAGAAATCGTTCAAGCGCGACGGCAAGGAATACCAGCGTCTGTCTGATCACATTGGACTGCTGCCCATCGTGATGCTGACGCCTGCCGACAGTGTGCTGCTGCAGGGCGGAAGCGAGGAGCGACGCAGGTTTATGGACATCACCATCTCGCAGTTCGACAAGACTTATCTGAACGCCCTGATGCGCTATAACAGTGCCTTGCAGCAACGCAACACCTTGCTGAAGATGGATCCGCCATGCACTGACTTCAGCCTCTACCGTGTGTGGGAGGAGCAGATGGATTTCTACGGTCAGATGATATATGAGGCGAGACGACAGTTCGTCGAACAGCTCGTGCCTGTGTTCCAGGAGTTCTACAGTCAGATTTCCAAGGGTCGCGAGGCGGTGGGTCTCGACTACACATCGCATTTCTGCAAGGGTTCGCTCATCCCACAGCTCGACGAGGTGAGGAGCCGCGACCTGGCGCTCGGCTATACGACCCGCGGAGCGCACAAGGACGAACTGGAGATGCGCATCGGCGACTGTCTGATGAAACAGGTGGGCAGCCAGGGGCAGAACAAGACTTTCCTTGTGGGCCTGAAGCTTGCGCAGTTCGACTATCTGCGCTCACACGGACAGACATGCCCGATGCTGCTGCTCGATGATATCTTCGACCGTCTGGATTCCGATCGCGTGGAGCAGATCATACATCTGGTGTCGAGCGACAGGTTCGGTCAGATATTCATCACCGACACCAACCGAGAGTACATCGACCGAATAATCGAGCACCTTAACGGCGATCACATGCTGATGACCGTCAAGGACGGAGTGTTTCAAGAGTCCAAAAGCGTGAACGATGGAGAGGCATAACGAACAGTCGATAGGCGAGATACTAAGGCAGTATCTGAAAATCACACAGCTCGACAATATGGTCTTCGAGGATCGCATTGCCCAACTGTGGCAGTCGATATTGGGCGATGACATCACACGCGAGACGGAACGTATTTTCCTGCAGAACGGATACCTGTTCGTCAATCTGAAGTCTCCGTCGCTCAAGACCGAGCTGATGATGAGGCGTTCGTGGATTGCCCGCCAGCTCAATGAGAAGCTTGGGGCGGAGGTCATTAAGACGGTGGTGATAAGGTAGAGAGTAGAGAGTAAAGAGAAAAGAGTAAAGAGAAAAGCAAAATAATAATATGCGCGCGCGACTTTATATAATTGTCTTATTGCTGATGCTGTCGGTGACGATGGCAGCACAGAACGTGCGCATAGAGGGAAAGGTGACCGACGAGGGCGGACAGCCGATGGAGATGGTCAACGTGCGCCTGCAACGCGAGAGCATCGGCACGATGACCAATTTCAAGGGCGAGTACGTGCTTCATGTGCCTGAAAGCGACACGCTGAGGGTCATCTTCACATCGATAGGATATAAGCGAGTGGAGCGAGTGGTCAACACAAAGGCCGGACATGATGCCGGACAGATTCATGCCGTACGCCTGGATGTGCAGATGCACGTCAATCAGGCTTACATCGGTGATGTGGAGGTGACGGCACAGCAGCAGAAGGTTTCGACCACAGAGAAGCTTGAGGCAGGCGACATACAGCACATGCCGTCGGCATCGGGCAACGCCGTGGAGGACATGCTCGGCACAATGGCAGGCGTGACGATGAACAATGAACTGTCAAGCCAGTATTCGGTGCGTGGCGGTTCGTTCGACGAGAACCTCGTGTATGTCAACGGCATAGAGATTTACCGTCCGCAGCTCATCGCCAGCGGTCAGCAGGAAGGACTGTCGTTCATCAATCCGTCGATGGTCAGGGAGGTGAACTTCTCGACCGGCGGATTCTCGGCCGAGTATGGCGACAAGATGTCGTCTGTACTCGATATCGAATATAAGCGTCCCGAAGAGTTCGAGGCATCGGCAAGCGTCAGCCTTATGGGTGCCTCGGCGTCGCTCGGACAGCGCACCAAGCGTTTCTCTCAGCTTCACGGATTGCGCTATCGTCGCAATGCCTCGATGCTTTCATCGCTCGACACCAAGGGTGAATACGATCCGCGTTTCACCGACTATCAGGTGCTGTTGGGCTATGAGATGGGCGACAAGTGGGACGTCCAGTTCCTTGGCAACATCGCCATGAACCACTACCGTTTTGTGCCGCAGACACGCGAGACCTCATTCGGAACGATGGAGGACGTGCATAAGTTCAAGGTATATTTCGATGGACATGAGAAGGACGAGTTCGACACATTCTTCGGTGCGGCAACACTCTCGTACAAAGGTCTGAAAGGTACGGTGCTGAGCCTTATGGCATCGGCATTTGCCACCGACGAGGAGGTGACCTACGATATTTCAGGCGAGTACTGGCTGGATCAGGCCACGGATGGCGGACAGAGCGGACTGGGCATCGGAGCGTATCACGAGCATGCCCGCAACTATCTTGACGCCTCGGTGATGGCATTGACGCTCAAGGGAGTCTCACAGGTGGGCCACAGCAAGCTGTCGTATGGCATTACACTCCAGCGCGAGAACATTGAAGACCGCATTGCCGAGTGGGAACGCCGCGACTCATCGGGCTACACGCTGCCACACACTGGCGACATGGTGCAGACAATCTATAACCTGCATTCGTTCTATTCGCGCTCCACCACACGCACTTCGGTGTTCGTCCAGGATCAGATGGGATGGAATGCCATGGGCGGACGATTCGTGATGATCGGTGGCGTACGTCTGTCGCATTGGTCATTCAATGGCGAGACACTCGTCTCACCGCGTCTGTCATTGCGCTTCACGCCCGAGATGTTCAACAACGATGCCCGTCGCCTGTCTTTGCGCCTGTCATCGGGCATCTACTATCAGTCGCCGTTCTACAAGGAATACCGACTGTCGTACAAGGACGAGCATGGCAACGGCATGGTGCACATGAACACCGACATCCGCAGCCAGCGCTCCTGGCAGCTGGTGATGGGCGCTGACTATACGTTCAGGGCATACGACCGTCCGTTCAAGTTCACAGCTGAGACATACTACAAGGGTATCAGCAACTACATACCCTACATGGTCGATAACGTGCAGATCAGATATAATGGAGCCAACTCTGGCAAGGCATTCAACACGGGCATCGACATGAAGCTGTTCGGCGAATTTGTGCCCGGCACGGATTCATGGCTCTCGCTTTCGCTCATGAAGGCAAAGGAGACGTACGACGGACTTAAGACGCCGCGTCCGACCGAGCAGCGTTATTCCATCGGAGTGTTCTTCAGCGACTATTGGCCGGGCAACGACTCATATAAGGTGTTCCTCAAGGGCATCATGAACGATGGTCTTCCGTTCTATGCTCCGATGGGCGGACGAGAGTCGGGCGTGTTCCGTACGCCATCATACAGGCGAGTGGATCTCGGTGCATCGCGTGTTTGGAACGACACCAATTCGAAATTCATGCGTCGTCGAGGCTGGCGACACATCAAGGAGATGTCGGCAGGCATAGACGTGTTCAATCTGCTTGATATCGACAATACAAACTCATATTACTGGGTCACGGCGGTTGACAATATGCAGTATGCCGTGCCGAACTACCTGACTGGACGCATGCTCTCGGTATCGTTCAGCATCCAGCTGAAATAATCAACGCATCGTTTGAAAAAGACAGGATATCAGATAACATTCAATATAAATAATAACAAAACAACAAAAAGATGAAGAAGCTTTTTACAATGGCCATCATGTTGGCCGGAGCAGTTTCTCTCTACGCAGAGGATCCTGCAGCAGAAAGCCATTGGAAGACCAATGGTAGTGCATCATTGCAGTTCACACAGGGTTTTGTGAGCAAGAACTGGTACAAGGGCGGCGAGAGCAACTTTGCCCTCCTCGGTACAGCCGACTACAACTTCAACTACACCTATGAGAACTTCACATGGGACAATCGTCTTGAGGGCAAGCTCGGCTTCGTGACCACACCTTCAGACACATGCCACAACTACATGACCAACAGTGACTACATCAAGTACACCACAAAGTTCGGCTATAAGGCTGCCGGCGACTGGTACTATACCCTTCAGGCTATCGGCCAGACTCAGTTCTGCCCTGGCTATAAGACCAATGTGAAGGAGGAGATGTCAAAGTTCTTCAGCCCTGCCTACCTCAATGTTTCGCTCGGTATGGACTATAAGAAGAGCACCGACAAGATCTCTTGGACAGTGTTCCTCGGTCCTTTGGCCTACAACTTGAAGTATGTGAACGATCCATACACCCGCGTATCTGACGGTGCTGATGGTTTCGTCGGCGCTCCTGGTTCGGATTCGCACAAGATCAACGCTACAACCTTCGGTTTGAAGAATGCATGGGACTATAACCTGTATGACTTCGGTGTGAGCGCCAAGGCTGGCATGGACTGGAAGGTCTGCAAGTACCTCACATGGACATCACAGGCTACATACTTCTCGCCACTCTATGACTGCGGTAAGTACAAGGGCAACGTATATACAACAGTCGAGTGGGAGAATACCTTCGACATGCCACTCAACGAGTATTTCTCGACCAAGCTCTACACACATCTTCGTTTCGACGACTCAGTTAGTCCTGAAGCCAAGTTTGGCGGCTGGGGCTATTTCCAGTTCACCGAGCTCCTCAGCTTCGGCCTTTCTTACAAGTTCTGATCACATAATTTTGTGGGCATAATCATCGCTTAAAGACGTCTGACAGCGTGTTTTTAGGTCTGTTTCCGGCATTATTTGCTAAAAAAACAAAAAATGTTGGAGATTTATTTGGAAGATACACAAAAAGGCGCTATCTTTGCAGCGTGAGTAATTCCACAAAAACTTCATAAAATGAGAGAAAAGGCAGAGGGGCGTCGGGACGACGGTCCTCTGCTGTTTTCTTGATACGCGTATGGTGCGCGACCAAGTGTGTACCTTTTATTTTGCAAACTTTTATTTTCTGGCTCTGCTTCTATGTTATCCTTTCTTAATTCTGCCAACGATATCCTCTGGTCATATATAGTCCTTGTCCTGCTCGTAGTCTGCGCCGTAGTCTTCACGGTCAGGCTTGGAGGCGTACAGTTCACCATGTTTGGCGAAAGCCTCCGTCAGCTGCGCAAGAGTGGCGGCAATGGCGGTATTGGCGGTTTCCAGGCATTTGCTGTTTCGTTGTCCAGCCGCGTCGGAACGGGTAATCTTGCCGGTGTGGCATCGGCCATCTTCATTGGCGGACCTGGAGCCATCTTCTGGATGTGGATCATGGCGCTGTTAGGTTCGGCAACAGCTTTTGTCGAGGCTACGCTTGCCCAGCTTTACAAGCGCAAGGGCAGGGAATCGTTCTATGGCGGTCCGGCATATTACATGGAACAGGGCTTGCATCGCCGCTGGATGGGTGTGCTCTTTGCCGTTCTGATCACCATCACGTTCGGCCTTGCCAATCAGATTGTGCAGAGCAATACGCTGTGCGATGCACTTGGCAGCACGGCACAGGTTTGTGTCGATTCGTCGATGAGCCTTGACTCGTGGCGTCTGATCTTTGGCGTCGTGCTTTGTGTTGCCACGCTCATCATTATCTTCGGCGGCATACAGCGCATCAGCCGTTTTTCGAGCATTGTCGTTCCGTTCATGGCTGTCGGTTACCTCTTGTTGGGCATTGTCGTGATACTGATGAACATCACGCTGATTCCCGATGTCATTATGACCATCATCAAGAGTGCCTTCGGACTTGATCAGTTTGCCGGCGGAGCCATCGGCACTACCATCGTGATGGGTGTGAAGCGCGGACTGTTCTCCAACGAGGCAGGCGAAGGCAGTGCGCCCAATGCGGCAGCCATTGCCAACACCTCACATCCTGTGAAGCAGGGTCTGCTTCAGTCGCTCGGAGTTTTCTCAGACACAATAGTAATATGTACGTGCACAGCATTCATCATCCTCATTGCCGGACTCTATAACGGCACAGACGACGGCATCATCCTCACCACCCGATCACTTGAGGCAGAGGTTGGCGTTGCCGGCCGATACTTCATCACGGCAGCAATCTTCCTTTTTGCCTATAGCACGGTCATTGCCAACTATTTCTATGGCGAGACCAATATCCGTTTCGTCACCTCAAGCCGTTGGGCAATCTTTGCCTTCCGTCTGCTCACTGGCGTTGTGGTGCTGTCAGGTGCTTTCCTTGCCCTTGAGACGGCGTTCAGCATCGTGGACATCTGCATGGGCATCATGACCATCGTCAATCTCGTGGCCATCTTCCTGCTTTCAGGCAAGGCTGTGCATCTGCTCAAGGACTACAAGCGTCAGCTAAGCGAAGGCAAGGATCCGACATTCAGCAAGAGCGTCCTGCCCGAGGAAGAACAGAAAGACATTGAGTGCTGGTAATAATTTATTCCTTTTTTAGCAAACGACGTTACGCCTTACTTTTTACTCCTTACTTTTACTCCTTACACATTACTCTCAAAATAAACATGCGCATCCTTTTTCCACTCATCCTTGTGGGCATATTGCTCATCATCTGTGCCATAATCGACCAGATATTCATCCGTGTGCTGCGCCTTTTCGTCGAGCATAGGCTTTCGAACATCATCCGTTTCTCGCTCATGGCGTTTTGGGCGGTGCTCATCGTTGGTGGAGTATTGTGGGGGCATTACATTACTCGTCTGCAAGTGGAGGTGCGTGAGGCAGAGATTGTCTCGTCGCGTGTGCCAGAATCGATGGACGGACTGCGCATAGTTCATATTAGCGACTTCCATATCGGCAGCATGAATAGTGCTGAGGGTCGTGTGCTGTGTCATGACATCATTGACCGCATCCTTGAACTCAAGCCTGATATGGTATGTTTTACGGGCGATATCGTCACTATCCGTTCGGCAGAACTCCGACCGTTTTTGCCCGAACTGAAACGCCTTGGCGACAGTGGCATCCCTGTCTATAGCATCCTGGGCAATCATGACTATGCCGATTATCAGTGGGACTTTACGCCTGAGCGCCGACAGCAGGACGTAGATTCACTCCGACAGATGCAGACTGCTGCCGGTTGGCAGATGCTCGACAATCGTTCTGTTTGGTTCAGTCGCGGATCGGACAGCATACTTATCACGGGTGTGGGCAATATCGGCGAACCTCCATTCACCACTTATGGCAGTCTTTCCGATGCCATGCAGGAGGTCGGTGGCATTGCTGCATTAGATTCTGTCTTCACCGTCCTATTGAGCCACAATCCTCGTCACTGGCGCGACGAAGTTTTGCCACGCACCCGTATCGACCTGATGCTTGCAGGTCACACACATGCATGGCAGTTCCGAATTTTCGGCTGGTCGCCGAGTCGTTATAAATATCCGGAGTGCGATGGCTTGTATTCCGAATCAGAAAATCGGTCAGAATCAACCTCGCTTGAGTCAACTTCACTTGAATCAACCTCGTTGGATTCAATAGCATCGCGCTATCTCTATGTCAACACCGGTCTTGGCTGCACAGGCCCGACAGTCCGCATTGGTGTCAAACCCGAAATCACGTTATTGAGGCTGGTAAGGAAATAATTCCTCCTTCCTCTTTCTTCCTTCCTCTTTCCTCTTTCCTCTTTCCTCCTTACCCATTACTCTTCATTCCACATCCCCATCACACCTTCAATCACAGTCTGCACGTCCTCGTCGGACATGGCTGGGTGGCATGGGAGTGAGAGTTCGTGCTCTGAGATATGTTCGGCAACTGGGAAATGAAGGTCTGCCCATTCCTTGTATGCTTCCTGTCGATGAGGAGGAATAGGGTAGTGGATCTGAGTCTGAATGCCGAGTGAGAGAAGATGTTTCTGCAATGCGTCACGATCGTCGCAAAGCAGCGGAAAGATGTGGAATACCGAATCGGGCTGCGGCAGGACTACATGCGGATTGCTTATTTCATTGATATATCGCATGGCAATCTCCTGACGCCGACGGTTACAACGGTCGAGATCCTTGAGTTTAATGCGCAGGACGGCAGCCTGCATCTCGTCCATTCGCGAATTGAGTCCCTTGTATTGGTGGATGTATTTGCGGGAACTGCCATAGAATGCAATGCGCCGGATGGTTTCGGCAAGTGCCTCATCATCTGTCGTGATGGCTCCGGCATCGCCAAGCGCACCGAGATTCTTGCCCGGATAGAACGACCAGGCGCATGTGCCGCTGACCTGCTGACCGTGACACTGTGCGCAGTCCTGGAGCATCAGCAGATTGTGGCTTTCGGCAATCTCGGCAAGCGCCTTCATGTCGCAGAGAGTGCCATAGAGATGTACTGGCAATATGGCACGAATGCGACCGATGTTGCCTTGCTTGGCGATGCGTTCGTTGAGCAAAGCCTTAACCTTGTCAACGCTGATGACGTAGCTGAGAGGATCCGCATCGACCGGTAGCGGACACAGACCATTGTCAGAAACAGCCAGAATGGTGGCAATGTAGGTGTTGGCAGGCACGATAACCTCGTCGCCCTCGTTGATCAATCCCATCTCGATCCAAGCCTTCATCACCAGACGCAGTGCATCAAGTCCGTTGGCACAGGCCACACAGTGCTTGGCCTCGTTGTAGGCTGCCCATTCCTTCTCGAACTCACAGACCTGTTTTCCGAACAGATACCAGCCAGAGTCAACCACGTCAAGCAGCGCCTGCTTGATCTGTGGTTCGTATGGAGCATTGATGGCATGAAGGTCGAGGTAGTTCATCGCTTATATAAAATAAAAACGCTTATATAATATTAAATATGTATGTCTTGTAGGCAATGCCGCGTCCGCCGAAGCCTTCCTTCTGAGCGATGAGGTTCTCGTTGAGATAGAGGCCATGCTGTTCGTTGCTGTTGCCGAAGTCAAAGAATTCATAGCCCTCCGACCGGTACATATCGATGAGCGAGAGATATAGGAGGTCGAGAGCGCCGAGCTGTTTGCCTTCAGGCGTGGCGTGTCCGTATTGGACATGGACTGTGCGGCGATTGCATATATATACGACGGCACCGGCAAGCGGTTCGCCCTGTCTGTCGCGTATGATGAAACAGCGGATATTGGCAGGCAGACGCTGCTGAAGGAGCTGCATCTCGTCGAGCGTATGGACTGGCGCCACATCATAGCGCGAACGAAGGTTGCTGACCATTATCGGCCAGAAATCCTGAAGCGGAGCATTGGCCTGAATGGTCAGACCTGCCTCCTGAGCGCGTGTCACACCGCGTCGGCGACGGCGTTCCACCTCAACCTTGCAGAACGGCATGAGTGGGATGGTGGTCGAGATAAGGCATTGGTCAAGAACTCCGCCTGTGCGCCAGATGGCATATTCATCGTCCTCCGACGGACACTGATGATAGATGCTCGGCATTGCCTTATAGTGGATCGATGCAAACTTCTCGGCGCGTGCATATTCCAAAAGCGAACCGAACATCTGCAGCACCGTGGCAGCCGTGGCATGGGGCGAAAGTACAAGTCCTCCGTAGGTCAGACCCTGATGCGAGAACAGGCGGCGCGTGCCATCGTCCTCGGTGACCTCATTTGCCGGAAGAAGGGCCAAGAGTGTGACCTTCTCATCGAAGAAAAGGAGCGAATGGTCGGCAAACCGGTCGCTGTGATAGTCCATATACGGACGCAGGAAGAGGAAGGTGCCGTTGCGCGAACCCTCCACAAACGCATCCCACTGCTGGGCATCATTTGCCGTATATCGCCTTAAAGTCATCATATTCGCGGATGTAGTCTTCTTCGTCATACAGTTCGCTGGCCAATACCATGCAGACGGCTCCGGTCGAGAAGTCGTCGAGTGTGCGCCATGTGCCAGGTTCGATGATCAGTCCCTGCCACGGATGATTGAGCAGATAGGTGCATCGCTCATGTCCGTTGTCGAGCGTCACGGTGAACGAACCGCTCATTGCCACCACACATTGCTTGAGGGTCTTGTGGGCATGACCGCCACGGCTTTCGCCACCGGGGACGTCGTATGTCCAATAGACACGGTGAATCTCGAACGGGACATCCTTCCACTGTTCAGCCACAGTGAGGTTGCCGCGAGGATCGCTGATCTTGTTGAATTCAATTATCTTGCCTAAAGCCATATCTCTGTAAGCCGTTTATTTCTTTAACCAAAGTTCAGGATTCTCGGCATCGTTCTTGCCATAGATCCAGAACATCATTTCTGCACGCTTGCCATCGACGTCGGTCTTTATCACGCCGATGCTCTGTCGCATTTTCACCTTGTCGCCTTCCTTGACATGGCAGAGCGACAGACCGCTATAGACCGAAGTGTATTCGCCGTGGTTGATGAGGATTGTCCAGTCCTCGGATGTGCGAACCACCTTCTTCACTGTGCCTTCAAACACCGCACAGGCATGTGCTCCCACGGCTGTCGAGATGGTGATGCTGTAGTTGCCGTCGCGGGTGTAGTGACTGAGTATCGAGAAGTTCGAATCGACAGGGAAAGGCATCTTGCCCTTGTTCTGCTTGAACGATCCTGTCAGCTGTATATCCTCTGGCGACGAATGAGATGCGCTTGTTCCTGTCTTGCCACCGCTGCTCTTGCCTTGCGAGGCGCGTCGTTCCTCTTCGATGAGCTTGGTGATCTGACGCTGGATCTCGGCCTGTTTCTTCTTGTCGGCAGCGAGGGCGGATTTCAGTTCCTTCTGTCGTTTCTTAAGGTTTGCCAGAGCCTGTTCCTGCTGCTTCTGCTTGTTGGCGAGAATGTCGCGTTCCTTCTGCAGACCTGTGAGCAGCTGTTCGCGTTCGATGCGTGTCAGGGCGAGTTTCTCCTGCACGGATTCCGTCACCTGACGCTGATGTGCCAACTGGTGGGCTTCCTGTTCACGCCAGCTTCCGTACTGCCTGAGATAACGCATACGGCGCAGGCCCTCCATCATATCGTTGGCTGAAAGGATGAACAGCCATTCGTCATATCCGCTGCGCCATTTATATATATGTTGTACGGCGGCTGCATATTTGTCCTGCTTGCCTTTGTATTCGCTTTTCAGACGTGCGATCTCTTGTCCGAGTGAATCCTCCTCAGCCTTGATGCTCTCAATTTCGAGCGTCATCGACACGAGTAGGGCGCGGCGTTTGGCAATCTCGTCCTCACGCAGTTTGATGTCGCGGCTTTGGCTCAGCACAGACTTGTCGTTGTCCGATATCATCTGTTCGGTGGCGGCAATTTGTTTTTGCAGGTCGCGTTGCTGCTTCTCGTATTCCGCACGGCTCAATTTCTTTGGCGTTGAGGGTTTTGCCGGCGTTGCAGGTTTGGCTGCAGGCTTTGCTGCAGGTTTGGTCTGCTTGGGTTTCGCCGCCGGTTTCGCTGCAGGCTTTGACGCGCTCTTGGGGGCTGGTTTGGCCGTCGGTTTCTTGGCGGTGGAGGTTTTCGAGGTCGATTGAGGCTTCTTCTGTTGGGCATACGCTGTCTGAGGCACTGCGGTGAGCAGTACCAACATGGTCAGCATGTATGTCAGCAGTCGGCGCATGATGGATTATTTGCCTGCGAGGCTCTTGAGCTTGTTGAACATATCAGCGAAACTGATCTCGCGGTACGATGAGAGAGGGAGCGAACTCCAGTTCTTCTCAGCAATCTTGCTCAATGAGATCTGAGCCGAGATGTTGCGTTCGCCGCCCTTTGCCGAAAGGGTCTCGACTGTAGGGATGGAACCGTTGCCCACAGTTACGGGCGATGAGTATGTCCATGAGACGGTTGCGCCGCTGCCTGGCATGGTGACACATGTCTCCGTAAGGTTGTTGTTCTGTCCGATGGTGTATGCCAGGTTGTATTTCTGAGCCTTGAATGTGCCTGTGAGACGTCCGTTGTCGCCGCTTTCCCATGCCAGACGGCGGAAGTCCTTAGTTGTGGCCTGACCCTGACCCGGAATGAATATCTGACCGAGCAGCAGAGCCTCGACGGCATCAAAGCTGGCTTCGTCCTGAAGTCCCAGACGCGAGGCAGCGTCGGCGATGGTCACCTTGGCGTATTCCTTCTCCATCTTGTTGACGAAATACACATATTCCGTGTTGGCTTCGATTCGTGCCATCTCTATGCCCAGGATGTTGATGGTCATACAGATGCGCTTGCCGTGTTCCAGATAGAGGTTACCACTCAGGCTCTTGCCGAACAGTGTGTATTTGGCCTTGGCCTGAAGGCTCTGGTATGTCGGAGCCTGGCTCACCACTGTCTCGTATCTTGGCTTAGCCTCTTTGAGTTCCTTGCTGCCGGCACCGCCTTCTGCGCCACTCTTTGACGAATGGCAGCCTGCCAGAGTCATCAGTGCAACGAGACCGATGAGAATGTATCCTGATATTTTCTTCATACAATTATTTTTTTTGCGATTTGCCAATTATAGACTATGAATTATTGATTACAATGATGAATTCTGAATTAATAAACTCACTCTTCCAGCGCCTTGAGTATCAGATCCCAATGCTTCAGGAGGTCGTCTGACAGATCTCCATCAGACTTGTCGATGGCTCGCTGCTGGTAGAACTTGGCCAGAATGTAGTCGCCTCTGAGATATAGAATCCACGCATAGGTGTCGAGGTATGTCGGGTTGTCCGGATATTCCTGCACCACCTTTGCCGCCATCTTCTCGGCTTTGTTGAGGTCGCCGCCTTCGATCGACAGGTAGTAGGCGTAGTTGTTGAGCACACCATAATTCTTATCATTGTATTTCAGTGACAGTTCCATGTTCTCATAGACCTTCTCCTTGTCGCCCAGTTGGTAGTACAGATCGCCAATGTTGCCATAGATCGTCGAGATGAGGCTGGCGTTGTTGTGGTCGATGTTGCGGAGTTCCTCTTCATAGCAGTCAAGGGCTTCGCGGTATTCATTTCTTGAATAATGTGCCCATGCTGCTGTCTCATATATTTCCGGCAATGACGGAACGATGCTCTTGGCTTCGTCGGCAGCAGCGAGCACCTCGTCCTTTTCGCCTGCCTGAGCCAGATACATGAGGTATTTGCCCCAATATTTCCGATCGGAAGGACGCAGGTCAACGGCAAACTTCATCTGTGTTGCAGCGAGGCTGTCCTGGTCGATGGCTCCGAGATAGTCGGCATGAAGGTCATAAACCTCGGGCGAGGTGGGGTGCATCGTGGCTATCGAGATAAAGAGCGAATCCACGCCGGGCAGATTGATGGCAGTCGAGTCCTTGGTGTTCTGCTTCTCCTTGAACACAAGTGCCAGTGTGTTCTTCAGATATTCTGTCAGGATGTCGATCTTGGTTTTGATGTCGAGGTTCTGATTGAGCAGGGCGTTCTGCACCAGCACGTCGGCTGCCTCCTGGTTGCCGGTGATGCTGTAATAGTTCGACTGTGCAATCCAGAGATAGGCATTGTCGGCGTCGATGCGTGCCGCCTCGTCATAGGTCTTCTTTGCCTCGGGAATCTGTCCGTATTTCATCTGCAGGTCGCCCAGCTTGATGCGATATGAGATTTCGTATGGGAAGCGCTTGATGAGTTTGTTGTATTCGGCAAATGCATCGTCGCTGCGACCCTGTCTCTGCATGATGTCGAATTTATGCAGGGTGATGTTCTGGTTCATTCCGTCCAGTTCCTCAATCTTGTCGAGCATATTCAGGCAGAGATCCGGCTTCTGAGCTCGCAGATACAGGTCGGCAAGCATGTAGCATGGTTCGCTATTCTGAGGATGGAGCCTCTGCACACGTTCGATGCAGGGAATGGCAAGGTCGAAGCGTCCGCGTTCCATATACTGATCGCCCAGTTCAATGCCGTACCAGTAGTTTGTCGAGTCAATGGCGGCGGCTTTCTCTGCATCGGCCAGCGACAGCGGATTCTGACCGAGACGGTAGAGGCGGCTGCGCAAGAATAGGGCAGGAGCAGAGAGGCTGTCCACCTTCAGGGCTTCGCTCACAAGGTCGAGAGCACGCTCGGTCCTGCCGAGGGTGTTCTGGGCAATGGCATCAAAATAGAGCGAGTCGAACAGCAGGGTCTGTTCGGCTGTGAGCTGGCATCTCAACGGTGCGGCGGCTGGTGTGGCTTCATGCTTGTCCTTCTGTTTCTTGCGGGCCGATGCCGGTATTGCCGTTACCGTCAGCAACAGGATCAGAAATAATATGGAGGTGTGTCTGGCTCTCAATTTCTTTTGGTTTGTGATTGTGTGCTATTGATGATAAGCCGTCAGGAAACAGTGACGTTCATTCCCTCGTCGATGAGAGGCTGCACGAAACCGGTCATCTCCTCTCGGCTAACACGGATAAGGTCAGGCTCTGGCGTCGGACGGTCCAGAGAGTAGGCCATAATCTGGTGAGGCCTGATTTCGCGCATCAGGTCACGCCATGCCGACACTTCCTCATCTGTGGTGTTGTCCACGGTCTGTCCGTCGTGTTCGCCGCGTACGAACATTGTCTGTACGATAAGCTGGCCCTTGAATTCCTTCATGCCCTCCACCACCTGACGGATTGAATAATCCTTGCTCGATGGTTGGTCAATGAGACGGACAGTCGCGTCGAACGCACCGTCGATCTTCAGGATGTTATTGTCCACGCGAAGCAGGGCGTTGCGCACGTTCTCGTTGCCGATCTGAGTGGCATTGCTCAACACGCTGACCTTGGCGTTGGGATAGAACTCATCGCGCAGGTCAATGGTGCGGTCGATGACCTCGGCAAATTCGGGATGAAGCGTCGGTTCGCCATTGCCGGCAAACGTGATCACGTCCAGCGCTTCGCCGTCGGCTTTCATCTGGCTGAGCTTCTCTTCGAGCTGCTGCATCACGTCCACAGCCTTCGGGAACCGTCCGCCGCGGTGGTCGGCATTCCATCCGCACTCGCAGTACAGGCAGTCGAACGAGCAGATCTTTCCGTCGGCAGGAAGGAGGTTCACGCCGAGCGAGATGCCCAGGCGTCGGCTGTGTATCGGACCTATGATGTTGGACTTATAAATATCTGGCTTTGCCATGCAATATCTGTTTTAATTGGGCACAAAGATAGTGCAAAAAGCAGAAATAACCAAAAATATTTGGAATTTTTTGGAATTAGGCGTATATTTGCGCCCATGAAGGAGTTTATATTGAGCAAAAATAAGAGCGAAAATGCCATTCTGGTGGGTCTCATCACCAAATCTCAGAACGAACAGAAGACCAACGAGTATCTCGACGAACTTGCATTCCTGGCCGATACAGCGGGAGCCGTGACGGTCAAGAGATTCGTGCAGCGTCTTGAGACACCCAACACCGCCACCTACGTCGGCCCTGGCAAACTGCAGGAGATAAAGGCATTCATCGAAATGCGCAACGACGAGTACGAACAGTATCTCGCCGACTATAAGGAAGAGGTCGCCAACGCCCGCAACAAACGCGAGGCGCAGGACATCCCTCTGCCACCCGATCCGCGCATCGGTATGGTGATCTTCGACGATGACCTCGGACCTAAACAGCTCCAGATCATCGAGAAGGAACTCTGCTGCAAGATACTCGACCGCACATCGCTCATCCTCGACATCTTTGCTTCACGCGCACAGACAGATACAGCCAAGACACAGGTCGAGCTGGCTCAGTATCAGTATCTGCTGCCACGTCTGACAGGCCTCTGGACGCACCTCGAACGTCAGAAGGGCGGCATCGGAATGCGTGGTCCTGGTGAGACACAGATCGAGACCGACCGCCGTATCGTGCTCGACCGCATCTCGCTCTGCAAGAAGTGGCTTGAACAGATCGACCGTCAGAAAGCCACCCAGCGTAAGAACCGAGGCAAGCTCGTCCGTGTGGCTCTTGTCGGCTATACCAATGTGGGCAAATCCACTCTTCTCAATCTCCTTGCCAAGAGTGAGGTGTTTGCCGAGAACAAGCTTTTCGCCACTCTCGACACCACCGTGCGTAAGGTGATCATCGACAACCTGCCGTTCCTCATGAGCGACACCGTAGGCTTTATCCGCAAGTTGCCTACCCATCTTGTCGAGTCGTTCAAATCGACCCTCGATGAGGTGCGAGAGGCTGACCTGCTCGTCCATGTTGTCGATATTTCCCATCCGGCGTTCGAAGACCAGATACGCGTTGTCGAACAGACGCTTAACGATGTCTGCCGCGACATGACCGTGCGCGACGATCACCGTGACGACCGCAACGGCTACAACCGAAAGGACAAGAAACTCTTTGAGCGTAATCTCAAGGATCAGGGTCACAACAAACCGTTGCTCCTTGTTTTCAATAAAGTTGACAACTACAGTTTCGTTCCTAAGGACGAGGACGATCTGACTCCTCGCACACGCGAAAACATCTCGCTCGACGAACTCAAGCAGACCTGGATGGCGCGTCTTGAGAACAACTGCGTCTTTATCTCTGCCCGTGATGGACAGGGCATTGACGAACTCAAGGAAAAACTCTATTCCATGGTGCGCGAGATCCACACCAAGCGCTTCCCTTACAACGATTTCCTCTACCAGTCATACGAGGAACTTGAAGATAATGCGTGAGCCACATCCGACCTGCTTGTTTTGGGCACGGATATTACTCTAAATGACGCAAAATACCAAGCAAAAGCTCTTCCCAAGACTTCGGAAGACCAAAAAATATGTTCTGAGCATTTCCCAAGAGTTGGGAAGTCCTCAGAACATTATTTTTAGCATTTCCGGAAAGCTGGAAGTCGCCAGAACATTGTTCCCAGCATTTCCTAAGAGTCGGGAAGTCCTCAGAACATTGTTCCCGGCGTTTCCTAAAACCTTGGAAGTCCTCAGAACATTGTTCCCGGCATTTCCTAAAACCTTGGAAGTCGCCAGCACATTGTTCCCAGCATTTCTAGAAACCTGGAAGTCATCAGAACATTGTTCCCGGCATTTCCAGAAACCTGGAAGTCCAAATGAAAGTTTCTCCGGCATTTCCGAAGAGTTGGGAAGTCCAAACGAAACTTTCTTTAGCATTTCCCAAGAGTTGGGAAATCCAAATGAAAGTTTCTTTGGTGTTTCCTAAGAGTTGGGAAGTCCCAACAAAACTTTCTTTAGCGTTTCCTAAGACTTGGGAAGTCCAAACGAAACTTTCTCCAGCATTTCCCAAGAGTTGGGAAGTCCAAATGAAAGTTTATCTGGCATTTCCCAACACTTGGGAAGTCCAAATGAAAAATTTTTTCTAATTTTTTTGGACAATATAATAATTATTTGTAATTTTGCACCGCAAAATGTGTTCTTTTATAGCAGAGGCCCACTTTGGGTGGGAATGGCTGCAACATAGGGAATGCATTTGTAGCTGCTATTGGGCACGTGTGCCTATCTTGCAGTTGGTAGCATCAGTTGGTGGCTTTTACCACGGTTGATGTGAGTTTATTGTAAAAGGCGTCTATTACGTCTTGGTCTTGGTCGTTAAAACTTCCACTTATTAAATGATTCCAAGAGACAAGGCAATGAAGGCGTTCATGGGTATGTTATATCCTCACCGCTATTGGTGTCGGGTTCTTGCCGCGAGGCAAGTGCTCTGCTCGTATTGGGTGGTGAATCATAGCATGACGTGGGCTTCTGCATTGTTCGTTCTCAGGAATCGGGCTGTGGAAGGCCTTAACGACGGGAGCGAGCAAATCAGCTACCCGCGTCTTTTGTTTTAAATATATGTGTCTGAATCTGGGGTGGCTATATCATATAATATAATATAACAAAAACACCTCATATGTCATGAAAAAATTATTTCTTATGCTTTGTGCTCTATGCAGCACTGTTTTAGCCACTGCAAGCGATATTGAAGTGGATGGAATCTGGTACAACTTTTACTCTTCCAGCAAAACAGCTTCTGTCACCTATCGCGGTGATTCAAATTTTTCATATGAGGAGTATTCTGGTTCTGTGAATATCCCTTCTTCTGTAACCTATGGCGGAGAAGTCTATTCGGTAACTAGCATTGGAAGTGTTGCGTTCTCCTATTGTAGTGGTCTGACTTCTGTCACAATTCCAAACTCTGTGACTAGCATCGGAGAGTTTGCGTTCACTGGCTGCACTAGCCTGCCATCTCTCACAATTCCAAACTTGGTGACGAGCATCGGAGAGTCTGCGTTCTCTGGCTGCAGTAGCCTGACATCTGTCACAATTCCCAACTTGGTGACTAGCATCGGATCTCGTGCGTTCCAAGGCTGTAGTGGTCTGACTTCTGTCACAATTCCAAACTCTGTGACTAGCATCGGAGAGTTTGCGTTCCATGGCTGTATTTATGAAGCCTAAAACAACCATGAATAACGAAAAACACTCATAGATAAAACATTGATTATCAATAGATATTAGATTTTAACACTTCGGACT